>JAGCGA010000020.1 GCA_017649855.1 Bacteroidales bacterium | reverse complement strand
TCAGGTCGAACAAATCTGCATCAAAATCATTGTATATCTGATGCTCCTGCATCTTATCCCATTCTGTCATATTCATTAAATTAACTATTTGTTGTATTCTTTATTATAGGTTATAAACGTTTTTTGATTCTATTCATCCGGTTGCTGCCCGTCGTGGGCCTTCCAGGCGCATTCGGTAATCTTCATATCAGTGAACACGGCCGTGAAGGAAGACTCTTCCGGCGAGCAGGCATAAATGCCGAAGCTGATCTCACCCGTGGCAGCGTACATATGGCACACCCGCATCTGGCTGAAGTTGATGCCATCGGCAGAGCATTCGATGCAGAAGTCGTCTTCCCGGCGGGAGAGGCGGTACCACATGGTTTTTACGTCTGCCGAGATGGCCGTAGTGGCCCAGTCGGAATAGCCGTTGTTGGTGGCAACGCTACCAAGGTGTTGGAATTCCTCGTTCTCGAATTCCACGGAGCCCTTGAGCCAGTTCTCGCTATCCAGATACACTACAATACCGCACTGGTCAAAGCGCTGGTGGCTCTGCGTGAAGTCCGTCTTGACAACAAAGCTGAAAAACTTCTCTGCGGTCTGCATCTGTAACACGGGAGCGTTGTCATTGCGGAAATGATAGTAAGTCCGCTGCCAAAGGTCCGTGTGAGGAGCCGTAGTAATAGAGATGACATCGTTCTTGATTTCACAGGCAGCAGGCTCTCTGGTCCACCGCATCTGCTCAAGGTCAATTTGTCCGCCGTTAGCGAGTGCATCGGCCACACTGTCGGTGAATTCAGCTTCAGACTCTTTCTGTGACGGGTTTCCGCAAGCAACTGCGAGCAGGCAGAAACCAAGGCAAATGGATTTAGTGATTTTGGTCATATGGTTGATTGTTACTGTTATTCGACAAATTCTTCTTTTTCTTTTCTTCGGCGCGATATGAAAGAACCATGCTGAGTATTCCTAGAGCAGTGGATATAATCCCAAGTAGCCTGGTGTGAATTTCGCTCGGGAGGATTAACCAGATAACGAGGAGGATGGCAAACAGTATCCCCAGGGTCACTTGCATTTTTTGTCTCTTATTCATATACGAATCCCGATTTTATCGGCCTAAAGTTAACACTTTTACCTCAAATACGAATCCGGAGATGGCAGAGCCGTCGGCTTTGCCTTGCAGTTGCGTGACAATGCGTTCGGGCTTGGGTTTGCCGTACATCGTGGGAACGATGCCATCCCCAGACAAAACGGTTACGCTGTCGTCCTGCCGGAGTGTTACTGTGGGAAGAACCACATCCACCCGCATCGGCATCATACGCGCGAACTTGACATGATAGAGCGTCAGGTTACCTTGCTCATCCAAGCAGACGCGCACATCTTTCAGCGTGTAGCCGCTTGCCATTTGCAGTGTTCCGATGTATTCTGTTGCCGAAAGAGACAAACAGAACAGCAAAGTCAATAACACTATCAGTTTCTTCATAGGGTCCCATTGAGGCTACTCTTTCACAAACGGCTTCAAGCCTTTGACAGCATCGGCCGCGGTAATCTGTTTGCCACCGTTATCCAGGTCAATGAGGATGTATTTGTCATGTCCCATGCCCAGTTCTTTCATATAGGAGAGCTGGCGAAGGCCATGGCGCGTTTCGATACGTTCTACTATGTCGTGGTGTTCCTCGGCCGTCATGGCGTAGATGATGTCGATGCAGGCCTGATCCACGGCCAGGATGTCCGTCGAGGAAAGGATGCCGACATTGGGCGTGACTACCGGTGCGGCGCCCAGTCCCTCACAGTCACAGGAAACCGACATATTGCGCATCACATTCACGTACGTGACCTTTTTGCCGAAATGGTCGATGGTGGCCTTGGTACTCTCCGTCATGCGCTCCATGAACTCCTCCTCCTTGATATCCCATTGGTTGGGCTGCCCGGGCGTGGTGTGGATCCAGGCCTTGCCGATGCGCCCGTCGGCACAACCGATGCCGATGTTCTTGTTGGAGCCGCCAAAGCCTCCCTGCGTATGGCCCTTGAAATGGGTAAGCGCAACCATAGAGTCATAGTTGATGAGGTGGCTGCCGACCGACATCTTCTTGAACCATTTACCACCCTTGACAGGAAAGGTAAGTGTGTCCTCTTCATCGATAATATCGACGGGGGAGAAGGTCCACCCGTTCACCTGAAGGGTCTTGCGGTGGGCGCTAGTGGTATAACGGTCCCCTTTATAGTAGGTGTTCGTTTCAATGATGGTTGCATCCGGAAGATCTTTTTCAAACAAGGCCTTCACCCATTCGCGGGGAATGATATTGGGGCCATTCTGCTCGCCAGTGTGGAGTTTTACCCCAACCTTTCCGCTAATATCACCGTTCACTTTCTCATAAGCGGCAATCAGTCCTTCGGCCGACAGATTACGTGTAAAGTAAACCACGGCTTCTTCTCCGTCCCGCTGTCCGTAGGGGACATACTTGTTGCCATCCTTGACGGATGAGTTATTGGTGGTACCGCAGGCCGAGAGAATGAGTGCGGCGAGGATATAACTAAACTTCTTCATAACGTTTTTAATTAGTTAGACTGATTGCAGTACTGGCAGTAGTCGAAATTGACGCTGTCGGCGTCATGGAACGTCCCATTACACATAAATGGCGTTTTTCGTGTTGCGCGGGAATCCGTGGAACTTCGCATAGCACATTTTGGGCGTGAAATGTGTTACGGGACGTTCCTTTTTGGCCGCCTAAACGAACCGTCCAACTACTGCATATCCCTGATGCGCACATCGATGCCGGTTCCGGAAAGAAGCTTAGGAAGTTCCGAGAGTTCTGTCTGGGAGAAGTGGTAGGGGATGAGCACCTTGGGCATCATGACTTTTGCAGCATTCAGGCACTGCTCTACCGTCATGGTGTAGGGCTGGTTCACCGGCAGGAATGCTACGTCGATATCTTTGATGGCGGCCATTTCCGGAATGTCCTCCGTGTCTCCCGCAACGTAAATCCTAAGGCCGTCCACTGTGAGGACAAAGCCATTGTCCCGGCCCTTGGGATGGAACTGGGTATGGCCTTCGGTGTAGTTGTAG
>JAGCGA010000019.1 GCA_017649855.1 Bacteroidales bacterium | reverse complement strand
TTGCGAATCTCCAAAGAAATTTTCCTTGAGTATTTGCTACATCTTTCCTCATTATTCCAATGAACTCTCCCCAATCCCTTCGCCTCTGTTTCCCTCTCAATTGGGACCGCAAAAATAGTGTTTTTCGCAATATGTTGTACCCCCTCCCGCCAAAAAAAAATCACTTTTTTGCCAACTCATTGATAACCAGCGAGAAAAAATTTCGTTTTTTCCGTTTTTCGGCCTCCGGCGACCCCTTTTCACCCCGTTTTTGGGCCGTTCCGGACCCTTTTCCGCACCCCGGAAACCCCCATTTCGGAGAGTTTTCGGAAAAAGTCGCAAAAAAGTGTTCAAAATGCCCCGCCCAAACATGGGGCTGAACAAGAAAAAACTTGCGTGCAAAAACGTAATTTGGAGAAACCCCAACAGGCAAAGGAGGCAAGGAAGTGTTTTACCTATATAATATATACAATAATATATAAATTTAAACGAAGCCCATCGCGGTGTTGAAAGAAAGTGTATCTTTGCGGCCTTGATTTACCCTATGCTTAAAAATGCCCTATCCATTATCGGCGAATACTTCATCTTTTTGAAGAAAGTCTTTTCGAAACCCGACAAGACCAAGATCTTCTTCAAGAAGCTTATCTTTGAGATGGAGTCTATGGGGATTGGCTCCATGCTGATTGTCAGCATTGTGTCCATCGCGATGGGTAGCGTCATCACCACCCAGACGGCCATGCAGATTGAAAGCAGCTGGATCCCATCCTGGACGGTCGGCTTTGTTTCCCGTACCTCCATTGTGATGGAGCTTTGTCCCACCATCATCAGTCTGCTGCTGGTCGGTAACTTGGGTTCCCGGATCACCGCGGAGATTGGCAGTATGCGTGTGACGGAACAGATTGACGCCTTGGAGGTCATGGGCATAAACCCCGCCTCTTATCTGGTGCTGCCGAAGGTACTGGCCGCGATGGTGGTCAACCCCATCTTGATTATCTTCAGCATCTTCTTCGCTTTGTTGGGCGGATATCTGACCGTCTGGATTACCGGATGCATCACCCCTTATCATTTTATGGATGGCCTGACCTATTGCTTCCGCGCCTATGATATCTTCTATGCAGTCACCAAGACCTTCATCTTCGCATTTGTCATGTCGTCCGTGGCCGCCTTTTACGGTTATCGCATCGACGGCGGCGCTTTGGAGTTGGGTAAAGCCAACACCCAGGGAATTGTCGTTTCCAGTTTCATCATTCTGATTCTCAACGTGCTCGTCACTCAAATAATGCTTTAACATGATAGAGGTCAACAATGTATGTAAATATTTCGGTGAAAAGCAGGTCTTGTTTGATGTCAGCACGACCTTTGAGGAAGGCAAGGTGAACCTCATCATCGGCCGTTCCGGTTCCGGAAAAACGGTATTGCTGAAATGTCTGGTGGGGCTTTTCACGCCCGACTCGGGCACTGTTTTGTATAACGGGCGCAGTTTCCATGATCTTCCCGAGAAGGAGAAGCACGCCCATCGTGCCGAGATGGGCATGGTTTTCCAGGGTTCTGCTCTTTTCGACTCCATGACGATTGAGGAAAACGTGATGTTCCCCTTGGATATGTTCACGGAGATGTCTTTGGAAGAGAAGGTGGAGCGAGTGAACTTCTGTCTGGAGCGGGTCGATTTGCACAATGTCAACAGGTTATATCCGGCGGAGTTAAGTGGTGGTATGCAAAAGCGGGCTGCCTTTGCGCGCGCCATCGCCTGTAATCCGCGGTACCTCTTCTGTGATGAGCCCAACTCCGGCCTGGACCCCAAAACAGCCCTCCTGATTGATGAACTGGTGACCGACATCACCCATGACCTAAACATCACCACGATCGTCAACACCCATGACCTCAACTCCGTCATCACCATTGGGGAGACCATCTCCTACATTTATGAAGGACATTTGCAGTGGCGTGGCAACAAAGACAATGTGCTTTCCTCCGACAACGAGCTGCTCAACGACTTCATCTATGCGCAACCTCTTACCCAACGAATCCGACAAAACCTATAATATGAACTGGCTGGACATTCTCGTGTTGATACCCTTATGCTGGTGGGGCTTCAAAGGCTTCCGTCACGGGCTGATATACGAAGTTTTCACCATCCTTGCCTTGATATTGGGTTTCTGGGCGGCGCGTCATTTCTCCTATCTGCTACAAGACTGGCTCAAGATCCCTCTAGCCGGCACCGTTGCCTTTACCATCACCTTTGCCATCGTGCTGTTCTTCGTGCATCTCGTGGGCCGGGCAATGCAAAAAGTTGTTAAAATAGCCATCCCCGAGATCATCGATCATCTTCTGGGGCTGGCCTTCGGGGTCTGCAAAGTGGTATTGGTCTTCAGCATGTTCTTCTACCTGCTCAACCGGGTGGACCAACATGAAATGCTTATTAAAAAAGATATCAAAGAGCATTCTCTTGCCTACAAACATATAGAACCTATTGTCCCGGAGATAATCCTCTGGAAAAAGGAACTAGGGAACAACACTTCATCATCAGAATCTTAATTTATGAAAAAAAAGATCCGTTTTTGGCTATTTGCTTTGTTTATGATCGGCTGTTTTTCTGTCCAGGCGGCTTACTTTTCCTTCGTCCCGCGCATCTTGAAACAACCCAACGGGGAGCAGGTCCATTGTTTTGCCTCTGGGGACGAATTCTACAACTGGTTGCATGATGCCGAGGGCTATACCATCATCCAAAATACCCACACCGGTTATTTTGTATATGCTACCCAGGAGAAGGGTCGGCTGGTGCCTACCGCCTGGTTGCCGGGCCACGACAACCCAGCCTCCAAAGGCATTCTGCGCCCTTGGCTCAAGATTTCCGAAAAGGAGTATCTCCAGCGGCGGGAGAGCATGTTGGCCCCTGCCAAGCGCCCCAGGGTGCGGGATGAAAACACCAACAAAGGACACATGAACAACATCGCCATCTTCATCCGTTTTGCAGATGACACCAACTTCACCAACAGTTTTGAAAGTGTGGAGCAGATGTTCAACGACTCCATAGAGCCCTATAACTCCATGTACACCTATTTCAAACAGGCTTCCTACAACCAGCTCTTCATCAAGACATCCTTCTTTCCCCAACCCAGCGGAGACCTGATCTTGTCGTATCAGGACTCGCTAACTCGCGATTACTATGTGCCGTGGTCAGAAACGGACACGAACGGCTACCAGACCGATAGCGCCCGCAGAAGCCGGGAATTCTCGCTGCTGGCCCGGGCCGCCGCTTACGTGGAGAACATGATTCCTGCAGACCTTGATCTGGATTACAACAATGATGGCTTTGTGGACAATGTCTGTTTCATTGTCCGCGGAGACGTGGGTGACTGGAACGTGTTGCTGTGGCCGCACCGCTGGTCTCTGTATGGGGAAGAGTCCTATATCCACGGCAAGCGGGTGTGGGATTTCAACTTCCAGCTGGCAGATGCCGGCTACTATTTTGCCAACAGTACCCTGTGCCATGAGATGTTCCACACTCTCGGTGCCCCCGACCTCTATCATTACAGCGACTCCACCAACCAGGACCCTGTTGGCCAGTGGGATCTGATGTGCTCCAACACCCATCCCTACCCGCAACAGATGCTCATTTACATGAAGGCCAAATATGGCAACTGGGTCTCCTATGACGACATCCCTGTATTGTCCCAATATGGCAGATATTCTGTGCGGGCCAACGGCAGCGACATCATAGACCAACTGGCCTATCGTGTCCCCACTCAAAACCCTTTCGAGTATATCATCGTGGAATACCGAAACAAAAAGATGCTGTATGACCCCACACCCCAAGGCGGCCTCATCTTCTACCGCGTCAACCCTCTGTGGGATGGAAACGCCAACTATAACGGAGATGATGTACTGGATGAGGTGTACGTTTTCCGACGCGGAACGAACTCCAGCGCAGCCAATTTTAACCAGATACATAACGACTTTAACCCGACAACGAACCCGTATCCTTTCCTCTCTGACAGCTCGGTGGTGAATGTCTCCTTCGGCAACTTCTCCTCCTATATCCCCAGCAACCCTCCCACTTTCATGGAGTTCGACTATTTAGAGTATGTCGGCATTGAAGATTATGAGCGAAACGTCAGCCTCTATCCCAATCCAGCAAGCAATATGCTGACCATCACGACCGATATGGCTTCAGAAAAGAACATCCAGGTGGTTGACCTGTTCGGCCGCGTGCTGCTGGAACAAAAAAGTGAGGACCTTCAAATAAAAATGGACATCTCCCGTTTATCTTCCGGCTGCTATCTCCTCCGGATATCGGCCCCGAATCGGCAAGATGTGGTTACTAAATTTATAAAGCAGTGATTATGAATACCATGCAAGAAAGAGAACAACAACTCATAGAGGAGTTCTCCCTGTTTGATGACTGGATGGACAAATACAACTATATCATTGAATTAGGAAAAGAACTTCCTATGATTGACGCACAATATAAAACGCCTGACTATCTGATAGAGGGATGCCAATCGCAAGTCTGGCTGCATCCGGAATGTCGCGACGGGCTGCTTTATTTTACGGCCGACAGTGATGCCATCATCACCAAAGGCATCGTCAACCTGCTCATTTTCGTCTTATCAGGGCGCACCCCGCAGGAGATCCTCCAAAACGACTTGTCCTACATCGATGCCATCGGCTTGAAGGAACATCTTTCCCCTACCCGTTCCAATGGCTTGGCCTCCATGATCAAGCAAATCAAATTGTATGCATTAGCTTTTCAATCCAAAGAAAATCAATAATTTAACAATATTATGAAAAAGATCTTAATCGCAGCCTTTGCAGGCATCGCCTTGTTGGGCATGAGTTGCATGAACGAATGCACTTGCGTCAGCACCTATCAGTTCATCAGTCCAGGACAAACCATTGTCAATGTTGACTCCACCACTGTCGAATCAAGACAGGAGTGCTCCTTGATGAATGTGGATACCACCTACGAGATGCACAGCTATGACACGTTGGGCAACATCAACGGAACCGGCTATGTGACCCAGAGGACCATTTGCGAATAATGAATTTTAAACACAAAAACAACTTACATTATGACACTTAAAGGAACCCAAACCGAGAAAAACCTGATGCATTCTTTTGCCGGCGAATCCCAAGCCAGAATGCGTTATACCTATTTTGCCTCCAAGGCCAAGAAAGAGGGCTATGAGCAAGTGGCCGCCATTTTTGAAGAGACTGCCAACCAAGAGAAAGAACACGCCAAACGGATGTTCAAATATCTGGAAGGTGGCATGGTAGAGATACAGGCTTCATTTCCTGCCGGTGTGATAGGCACTACGGCCGAGAACCTGCGTGCTGCCGCCGAAGGTGAAAACGAGGAGTGGACCGAAGCATATCCGCATTTTGCAGATGTGGCTGAACAGGAAGGTTTCCCGGAAATCGCCGAGATGTACCGCAAAATTGCCGTGGCTGAGAAAGGCCATGAAGAGCGTTATCGCAAACTGCTGAAGAACGTGGAGGAATACACCTGCTTCAAGAAAGATGGCAAGGTGTTCTGGCAATGCCGCAACTGCGGTTTCATCATTGAATCGGAGACCGCTCCGGTGGAATGTCCGGCTTGTCTGCATCCGCAAGCCTATTTTGAGGTGATGAAAGACAACTACTAACATCTCTTCATCCAATTAGGACATCAGCCTCACCGTTATCCTCGGTGGGGCTTTTTTTTTGAGAAAACGCTTCACATTTGGCGATGATTAGCTGTTGACTTTGACCGGTTGGGCTGGCTACTGTTCGTGCTTCCGGTACAGTTCCAGCACATTATACATCAGCATGGCGATGGTCATGGGGCCCACCCCTCCGGGCACGGGAGTGGCAGCATAGAGTCTTTGCTCCAACGCTGAAGCGGTTGTCTTGCTATACACGTCGCCACACAAGCCGTCGGCATCATGGTTCATGGCCACATCCACCAACACGGCACCCTCTTTCAGGTCTTGCGGGCGGAGCAGTCCGGGAACGCCTGCGGCCGTCACCACGATATCCGCATTTCGGCACTCCTCCACCAGATTCAGGGTGTGGGAATGGCACTGGGTCACGGTGGCATTCTGCTGTTGGAGCAGGATGGCCGTTGGAGCCCCCACCAGCATACTGCGGCCCACCACGACCGCCTTTTTGCCAGCCATCGGGATCTGATAGCGTTTCAGCAACTGCAAGATTCCGTTGGGCGTGCAAGGCAACACATAGGGATCACCCATCAGCATCAAACCCAAGTTGACATGATGCAGGCCATCGGCATCTTTCCTGAAATCAACGGCCTCCAGCACATGATCGGTATGGATATGCTCGGGGATGGGCAGTTGCACGAGAATACCGTCCACTGCCGGATCCTCATTCAGCTGGCGAATCAAGGTTAAAAGGGATTTCTCGGTGGTGTCAGATGGAAGATGATGCTTTTCGCAAGCCATCCCCAGGGAGAGGCAATTCTTCTCTTTGCTGTTGACATAGGAGAGGCTATCCGGGCGATCGCCCACCAGCACCAGGGCCAGTTTGGGCAGACGCTTTCCGTTTTGCTGCAGACAGGAAACCTCCTCTGCAATATTCTGTTTGATTTCCTGTGCGGTTTTCTTTCCGTCTAGCAGCAGCATGTCTTAAGGGATTAGGGATTAATATTCGATCTGGTCGGCGATGATGTAAGCGGAGGGGTATTGTGGGAGGATCCGCTGCAGCATCCGATAGGCATCGATACGGTTCGTGAAGTTGCCCACACGGATACGGAAATAGGGCTCCTGATAGGTGGCATATACCGGCAGTGAAGGGTAGTCGGCCTTGATGTTGGCCTTGGCGCTTTCCATGCGGGTTCTGGCATTGGATCCCGAAATCGCCATGATCTGTATGCGATAGCCCTCCACGTTGCGCACCCTGCCCCAGCGGGCAATATAGTCTTCCTGTATCTTGCGGATGCCCGGCTCCACATCATAGCGCACACTCTGGGCGTATAAGGAGGAGGCCATACACAACAGCACCACACCGATCAGTTTACTCAACCATTTCATCGTTATCAGGTATTTGGATTTAGTTCTTGGTATTTGATGTTCAGCAAATCCTGTTCCATCGCCACTTTGTCGATGATCTTCTTCAGGATGATGTCCAGTTCACTGTTTTCCGTGTAGATGGTCGGCGCGATATAGTCGGCGCGATTTTGGCGGATCAGGTCAATGCAGATATCCTTGGAAGAACGAGGATGGGTTGGGGTGGCCACAGAGTTGGGATTATAGACAGCGATGGTGGTTCCGCCATAGAGGTTGACCATCTTCATTGCCGGCACGTCGGTTTCTCCATCTCCCACATAGATCAAGTTGGAGAAGGGCACCGCGCGGGAGTCTTCCGGCATCGACTTGTTGATGGAGGTGTTGTCGTAAGAGTTATAGATACCCTTGTTGATGCGGAAGAGAAACTGGGTTTTGTTGGTATAATTGACTGCCAGTGCAGGCCAGCAGGCATTGCCATCGGCATCATACTGGAACCCCGAGGCAAAGATAGAGCGGAACTGATGTCCGATGCGGGTGCCACGGACAAACTCCCGCAGTCCGGAAGAGATGATGAAATGCTCCAGCCGGATGTTTTTGGAGGCGGCATAGGCGTTGATACGCTCGAAATAGGTGGTGACCCCTTCAAAGAAGGTGATGTTCTCGCCATATTTCATGAAGACCTCCTCGCGGAGCGGGATTTTCTGTTCTTTAGCTTTCAGCAGCATCAGATGCATATAAGCCAGCACCTCATCCATATCATGAGTCTTGGCCATCTCGTTGGCTTCCTGCCAGAAAGCGCCCTTGTCCATATTCAGATCCGGAATGAAACTGTACTCCTGCATGTTGCCGGGCGCCAGCGTTCCGTCAAAGTCGTAGGCAATGGCCATATTTCTGTTTTCTTTCATGACGATGCAGCTAAAAGGACAAAACGTGCCCTTCACGTTGGAGCAAAGGGCACGTTTTTAAGGTTTTTATTTTACAAGATTCTTGAAGGTGTCGGTATGACGGTACTTTTTGAATTCAGCATCTCTTTTGGCCGTCTTCTTGTAAGAGGGATCCAAATTGATGGCAGATCCGAGATTGCTGTACAATGCGTTCTCATCTTTCATGCGAGCAGCCAACACAGCCTTCAGATAATAGGTCTTGGCATCCGGGTTGGCAATGCAGTTCAGGGTGTTCAGACAGGTGTTATAGTCTTTGTTCAGCAGTTGTACCAGAGCAGCATTGTAGTTGCAGGAACCGCTTCCGATCAGTTGAAGGGCGCCGTCGTAGTTGCCATCCACGATGTCGAAGACAGCCGTAGCCTCGTCTTGGTTAACGGCATTGGTGGAAGCGTTCTTAGAAGCATTGAAGCTCTCGCGGGCAGCTGCCAGATCGCCTTTGTAGAACTGAGCCAGAGCCAAGTTGTTAAGGATAATACCATTGTTCGGGGAGATGGCAGCAGCCTTGTTCAGATAGCTGATGGCGTCATCCAGATCTTTCGTGTCGCCACTATTGTAATAGGCGTTGAGTTTCAGGGCACCCAGGTCGTTATAAGCACGCCAGTCACCTTCGGTGTTGCGGTCATTGATCAGGGCGAGATAGATCAGCTCCTGCTCGGAAAGATCGGTAGATACTGAAGCGGCATAGAGACGCTCATTAACGGAGAAATCGGAAGGGTTGGCCTTCACACGACGGATCAGCTCCTCGTTGGTGTAGGTCTCATGCTTTTGGCAAATCAAAGACATCTCTGCGCGACGCAAAGGAGGCAGGATGACATCTGCAATCTCAGGATAGATATCCGTCATCTCACGAATCTTCTGCTCCCGCATGTCGTTGTTCGGTTGGGAATGCACCACGTTGAGGATCTGATTCTTCTGGGCAATGTTGGATTGGGCAATTGCAGACTCGAAACCATCCCAGTCCTCACCTCTTGCGTTATTCACATATTCGAAAGTGGGGCGTTGCAGATCTTTCATCTTGATCTTGTTGGCCTTGGCATAATCTTTCAGATATTGGTCATATTGGTTCTCAAACCATTTCTTACCTTGCTCGAAACGTCTTTCGGAAAGGCCTTGGTTGTTGGTCTCTTCACCTTCCGGGGAAGCCCAGCCGGAGATGATCACCTTGCTGATGATATTGCCTTCGTTCATGAATTTCTGGAAAGCCTTGATAGAGTCTTTGGCAGCAGCAGACTTGTTGTATTTGTTGCTCCAGTTCATGTTGGAACTGTTCAAGTCGAAAAAGATGGTGGCCGTTTTGCCGATGAACTCCGTCTGGAAATTGTGGGGAGCATACAAGAAGGCCGTTCCGTTGTTGTTGTTGTCCGCCAGTCTCGGTTGGAAACCCACGCGGGAAGAGGTGTTGGCGATGCCTTCGCCCAGGATCTTCTCAGGATTCAGCGTGGTGGATTTCTTCTTGAGCTGTGCCGTAGCCGGAGCTACGATCTCAGCCATGTCGTATTCATCTTTGTAGGTGAAAGTACCGGACTTGGTAAAAGTACCACCTTTCTTGTAGCTGATGGTGGTTCCTTCGCCTTTAGCCTTCTCACCTTTCAAGGTGATGGTGGTGAAGGGCGGGATGTTCTGACCGTCCACCTTCAACGTCGGGGCCAGCACCATCGTGGCTTTTTTCTTCATATATTTCGGAGGAATGGCACCTTTGATGGTATATGCAACCTGACCTCCTCTGGTCTCCAGGTTTTCATCATCCAGCGTGATAGACACTTCGGGGTATTTGGTAACCATCTTGCCAAATCCACAACCGCTGCAAAGAATTGCAAGCAGCAATACGCCTAAAAGAGCATTTTTCTTCATTGTTTTAGATTTATATTATATTGATATTAGGTTAATTGAATACACTATAAAAGAAAGTGCAAATATATAAAAAATATGTTGTCCCATAAACGTTATCTTTCACCCGACAATAATAAAATAGTATTTTTGTGCCCTCAAAAAAAATCACCAAGTGTAATAAAAGCCATCCTGTTTGCGTCTTTGAGGTGTGAATGAGAATATGAACATAGAATCCATTCTGCAGGGCTGCCTTAAGAATGATAGAAAAGCTCAATATGCTTTATATCAGACTTTTGCACCTAAAATGTTGGGAGTATGCAGCAGATACTGTCATACAGAAGAGGAGGCGGAGGACATCATGATGGAGGGTTTTATGAAAGTATTCCAGAAGTTGGATCAGTACCAGAAGAAGAACGACAGCTCGCTTTATTCGTGGATCCGAAGCATCATGGTAAACCAATCCATCGATCATTTTCGGTCGCACAAACGGCAATATGAAGCGGAGGTGGCGATAGAGGCGGAGGAGGTAGCGATCCTGTCGGAAGATATCACGACCCGTCTGGATGCAGAGCACATCCTCCGGATCATGGAGGGGCTACCCGAGAAACAGCGGATCATATTCAACTTGAGGGAGATAGAGGGGTACGAGTTTGAAGAAATTGCAGAGAGACTTCAAGAACCTATCAACACGGTGCGCGTGCATCTGTTCAGGGCTCGGCAGTGGCTGCAGAAAAGAATACGGAAAGAAGAAAACCATAACGGATGAACAACATAAAGGACATATTGGAGAGCCATGAGGTGCAGCCTTCGGCAGAATGCTGGCAAAAGATCAGTCAGCATTTGGACCAGGTGATGCCTACCTCCACGGAGGGAGGTTCCGGTCATGGACTGTCGGCACAGGAGGCGGGGAAACATGTTGCCCGTCTGGCAGGTGCCGCCAAGGCCAAGTTGATTGTGGCCATTGCCGGCCTTGTCCTGGGCGGTGGGGCCATCACGATGGTTTCCCTGAGCAAACGCCAAAATCCCTCCGATCCTGTTGTTCCCGCTTCCAGCACTGTCTCAGACAGCCTGCACAACGATGATCAACCCCTTCCTAATCTGTCCGAAACCTCCGATGTTACAGACTCTTATCCAAAAAATCAAACTGAGTATATAAAGGAATTAAACACAACTGAGCTTGTAACAGAGGAGGTTTTATCTCAACCTGTGCCTGAAGTGTTCCCAACGACGCCCGAGGCTCCCACCCCGCTGCCTCCCGCTCCCCAGGCGCCTGTCGCGGCTCCTATCCCCTCCACCTTGCCCACCCCTGTCCTTCATATCACCACGCCCCAAGAAGACCCTGTCGCAGTGGAACATCTTGACGACATAGAGAACCTCTCGACGCCTCTGAAAATTGAAATCCCCAATGTGTTCACGCCTAATGGCGATGGCATCAACGACCTGTTCGTCATCTTGGGCATCGAACAATGCCATAAGCGCCAGCTGACGGTACGCGACCGGTCCGGAAAAGTTGTCTTCCAATCAGATCAATATGACAACAATTGGGGCGGGGACAATTGTCATGACGGGGTCTATTATTACCAGTTCACCTTCAGTGGAAACCAGATAGAAGAGACCCTCAAGGGTTCTGTGACCATCATTCGGAAGTGATGTCCCGCAGATAAGCAATGGCGCGCAAGTTCCGGGGAGTGACAATGTCTATCCACGAACTCTCAATGGGATACACCTTGTGGTTTTTCACCGCACTTAGCAACGTATAGGGATACAAAGAGCAGAAGTTCTGCAGGTCTTCCTTGCGCACAACAATAATGTCGGGATCCGCTTGGAACAGGAATTCGCGACTGACATTCCAAGTGGTGACCTCCGCCCCCACATTACGGCAGCCGGCCAATTCGATGATCTGGTGAATATGGCTTCCTTGGGGAGCCGTGAAGTCGCCCGTTTCACCAAAGCCCACCACATAATAGACGCTTTTAGGCTTCTCTTGCCGCTGGGTATTCTCCTTTTGGAAGTTTTCAAGGGTCTGTTGCCATCGCTCGGCCTCCACTTTGGCTGTGGAGTCGTGACGGGTAATCTTGCCCAGGTTCAGCATCAGCGTGGAGATGCCGGTGATGTCCGACTCCTCTATCAAGGCTATGACCGGAATATGAAGTTTCTCGATTTTGTCCACATCCTCCTGCGATACCATCGATCCGATGAGCACCACATCCGGATGTTGGGCCACCAGGGCTTCCATGTTAATGCTCTGCATTCCACCCACCTTGGGAATCCGGCGGGTCTCCTCGGGATACTGGCAATAATCGGAGATGCCTACCAGCCGGTCGCCGGCGCCAATCATAAAGAGCAGTTCCGTGATGGCGGGCGAGAGGGAGACGATGCGTTGGGGTTCTTGCTGCAGCACCACCTCTCTGTTGTAGGAATCCGTGTACTTTAAAAAAATTGTCTGCTCGGCTTGCTGTGGGTGTTTACACCCGCACAAAGAGACCAGGCAGACAATCCATATAAGGAATCTGAGCTTATGCATTGTTACTTCAACAATTTTTCATTATAGCTCTTCAAACTTTGCAGAAGATTGGTTTTTACGTGAATAAAGTCATCGGCTCCCACCTCTTTCAGGCTCTCGATAGCTTCCGTCGGGTTACCGGCGATGAGGCAAGGCGTGCTGGGGAACTGGGCTTTAGCCTGCTTGACGGCTTCCACGCCGAGGGTGGCGTACTCCTCATCGGAACTGCAGACCACGATCAAGGACGGCTTTGCTTCGGCAACCGCCTTTATGCCCTCCTCCACGGTAGCGAAGCCGGCAGGTTCCACGATCTCGTAGCCGGCACAGCCGAAGAAGTTGGTAATGAAGCCTGCACGGGCCTGGCGCATGGCCAAGTTACCCAACTTGAGCAGGTAGACAGAGGGGCGCTTGTGCGTCTGGGCATATTTTTCCGTCTCCAAACGGATAGCTTCGAAGGCAGCGGCCCCGCGGTAAGTCTTCAGGCCCTCATCGTCATCTTCGAACACCCGCTCGATCTTGTCCGCCATCTTCTCATTGATATTCGGGTATTGGTTCGTGCCCAGCAATACATAGCGACGGGTGGCGATATCCATGTCGCGCTTTTGGCAGCTCTCCTCGATGGCGGCCTTCATGGTGCCGTCTTCGATGGCCTTCAGCGCACCGCCATCGGCTTCCACCTGCTGGAACAGCTTCCACACATGCTCGGCCAATGAATTGGTAAGATTCTCGATATAGTAGGAGCCAGCGGCCGGATCCACCACATAGTCCAAGAAGGCCTCCTCCTTGAGGATGACCTGCACATTGCGGGCAATACGGCGGGAGAACTCGTCGGACGGCTTGTAGGCCACATCAAACGGCTGCAGGGAGATGGCATCGGCACCGCCGATCACGGCAGACATGCCCTCCGTGGTACTGCGCAACATGTTGACGTAGGGGTCATACAGCGTCTTGTTCCACGTGGATGCCACCGTGTTGATGCGCAACTTGTAAGCACAATCGCATTCCGGCTTGTACTGTTCCACCATCGTGGACCAGAGCAGACGGATGGCACGCAGCTTGGCAATCTCCATGAAGTAGTTGGAACCCACGGAAAGGGTAAACTGGATGCGGGAAGCCACCTTGGCGACCGGCATTCCCTGCTCCACGCAGAAATTGATATACTCGTTGGCCAGGGCCAGCGTATAGGCCATCTCCTGCACGATGGTGGCACCGGCGTTGTGCAACACCACGCCATTGACGTTGATGACCTTGAACTTCGGCATCCCCTCGCCCAGCTTCAACAACTCCAGCGTCTGCTGCATATCCTCCTGCTGGGAGAAGTAGAACTTGTTATGTTTGAGACGATATACCAGCGGATCGAAGTTGATATGGCCGGAGATCTGCTGCTTGTCATATTTTTTCTCTTCCACATAAGCCACGAAGAGTTTCATCAGGTCGAGATAGCTCTTCACATGGTTGAACTGCACGCCGGCAGCGGTCAGCTCGATGCCGTTGAGGAGCGTGGCCAGGGCTTCGGGGCCATCAATCTTGCTGGCATCAAAACAGATACAGGTGGCACCGCGCATCAGAGCATCCATGGCAATGGCGTTGGCCTTGGCGGGATCAGCCTCGTCGATAGTTTGCACGATATCCCACTGGTTGCTGTCAGCCTTGGAGCCACGCAAAAACGGAAACTCACCCGGGAGCGTTTTCAGATAATCCAACTCTTTCAAATCTTCAGCACGATAATAGGGGGGTACCTGAAATCCTTCATCGGTACGCCACACCAACTTTTTCTGATAATCAGCGCCTTTTAAATCTTTTTGAATGGTTGCTTCCCATTGCTCCGTGGAGATGGGCGGAAATTCGGTAAATAACTTTTCGTCTGCCATATTTTCGTCAATAAAAAGAAAGCGCAAAAATAATCAATTTATCAGACAATTCGCGCTTTTTTGCAAAAAACTATCACCACGAAAAAAGGGATATCTCTCCGACCATATATTTTGCTATTTTTGCCCTCACAATTTTAACACAATGAAACCTTTTCTCAGCATACTATGGATGGCCGTGGCTACCAGCCTGTTTGCCCAAATTCCAACCGACTACTACCAATCTGCCGAAAACCTGCACGGTTATGCCCTGCGGGTGGCCTTGCACCAGATCATCAAAAATCACATAGAGGAAGACTATGGTGAATTGTGGGCGGATTTCTACAGCACCGACGCCCGCCCCGACGGCAAGGTGTGGGACATCTATTCCGACAATCCCAACGGCCAGGCGCCCTATCTCTACACTTTTGGGACCAACCAGTGTGGCAACTACGACTCAGAGGGTGACTGTTACAACCGCGAGCACTCCGTACCCCAAAGCTGGTTCAATGGCGCTGATTCCATGTATACCGACCTTTTTCACCTCTACCCCACCGACGGATGGGTGAACAACAAACGCGGCAACCTGCCCTTCGGAAAGGTCGGCAACGCCACCTGGACCAGCCTCAACGGCTCCAAGGTGGGCTCCTGCGCCACACCTGGCTATAACGGACAGGTCTTCGAACCCATCGATGCCTATAAAGGCGACCTGGCCCGCTCCTACTTTTACATGGCTGTCTGCTATATGAACAAAAACATGGGCTACGGTCAGTCCATGTTTAATGGCGGCTCCCTCAAGCCCTGGGCACAGCAAATGCTGCTCAGCTGGCATGCCCTGGATCCGGTAAGCCAGAAGGAGATCGACCGGAACAACGCCATCTATGGCATTCAGAAAAATCGCAACCCATTCATCGACTTTCCCGAACTGGTCAATATGATCTTCGGGAGCGACACCCTGCAGCCCTTCGTGACAGCCGTGGATGACTATGCACTGGCCACCTGCAGCCTCTATCCCAACCCCACCGCCGACTATGTGCACATCAACATCACGGCGCTGGACGAGCCCCTGACCTGCCAACTGTACAGTCTCACCGGTCAGATACTATGGTCCACCACCTTCTCTGAAGCAGAGGATATGACCATCTCCTTGGAAGATTTCCCATCCGGCATCTACCTCCTGCACCTTCAGAACGGGGCACACCAGACCATACGGAAGATCGTCAAGCGATAACCGTCCCTTTCGTCTTCGTTTCGCTCTTAAAAAATCAAAATTCGCAGACCGATGCCGATCAGCACGATGCCGCCGATAATCTCGGCGATATGGCTTTTGATGTGTTTGCCAAACTGGCGCGTCAGCTCATAACCCAGGATGGAAGCCCCAAAAGAGACGACACCTATCAGGAACACGGCCAGCGCAATCGACGTGTTCTCCAGCAGCGAGAAGGAGAATCCCACGGCCAGGGCATCGATGCTGGTGGCCACCGATAGCAGCAGCACACTCTTGAGGGTGCTCATGTCCACCATGGTCTCCTCATTGTTGCGCACCCCTTCCAAGATCATCTTCCCTCCGATGAATGCCAGCAGGCCAAAGGCAATCCACGGGGCATACCGCTCCACAAACTGGGAAACAGAGACCCCCAACAGATAGCCGATCAGGGGCATCATGGCTTGGAAAAAGCCGAAAGAGAAGGCAAACAGCAGGACGTTCTTCCAGCGGAGGTTGGGCTGGGTGATCCCGGCCGTGCAGCTGACCGCGAAACAATCCATCGCCAGACTGAGTGCTAACAGTAACAGAGTAAGTATGTTCATGGCCTATCTATTCTCGTTCTGCGTGCCAGTTCCCGACAACCTTGTCGTTGCGAAAAAGGGCATGTCAAAAGCAAAAAAATGTTTAATGAGTCTCATATCAAAAAAAAGTGTATTTTTGCCGCCTCAAAGCAAGCCACTTTAGCTCAGTTGGTAGAGCGACGCATTCGTAATGCGTAGGTCGCGAGTTCAAGTCTCACAAGTGGCTCAACATCAAGAGGTTTTGGCTATTCAAAACCTCTTTTTTTATAGCATTTCCGGAACTTTTGCCCACACCTCGTCCGGCAGCTTGGCGCCTACATTTTCAATCATTCGTGCCGAGAGCCAAGAGGCCAGCCTTCCCGTTTCTTCGGCGCTCATCCCGTTCAGATAGCCGTAGAGGAAGCCAGCGGCATAGATATCGCCGGCGCCGGTGGTGTCAACGCGAGTGGCTTCCACCGGATCCACCTGGGTGGTCTGTCCATTCATTTGAATGTAGGAACCGTCCTTGCCCACCTTGACAATGGCCACGTCACAATAATGTGACAGAACCTCCAGGGCTTCCAGTCCCTCCTTATGGGTGAATGCCTTGGCCTCTTCCTCGTTGGCAAAGATGATATCGACATACTCGCGCAGGAGCATCTCCACAAAGTCGTAATGCTCTTCGATGAGGTTATAGCTGGCCATATCCATGGAGATGCGAAGACCTTGGGCTTTGGCAGCCTGGCAGACGCGCAGGATCAGGTCGTGGTTGAAGATGAGATAGCCCTCCACGTGGATGAGGTCGTACTGCGACAAGATGTCGGGGTTGACCTCCTCGGCGGTCATCTCGGCAGCGGCGCCCAGATAGGTGGCAAAGGTGCGCTCCCCGTCGGCGGAGATATAGGTGGTGGCAATGCCCGTGTCGGTGTCGGAGTGTATCAGGTGTGGGGTAACGCCGAAGCGCTCCATCTCGCGACGGAAGAAGTCACCCATCTCGTCATTGCCCACCTTGCCAATATAGCCGGCCGGCATGCCCAGCCGGGCCAAGGCGTGGATGGTGTTGGACGTGGAGCCGCCGGTGGCGCACACCTGGGGCACATCCCGCAACTGCGCGTGCAACGCTCGCTTGCGCTCCGCATCGATCATACTCATGCCGCCCTTCTGCAATCCATAACGGGCAATCTCTTCATCCTTCACGTTGACCAATATGTCAACCAATGCATTTCCTATTCCTAATACTTTTTTCATTATAAAGTTCTTTTTTATTTCACGATAATTAGTGGCAAAGATCCATTACGCTAACCTACCATGATGTACATATCCGGATACTGATGCTGCGACTCTTTCCTCTGCCGCGTCAAGGCAAAGGCAATGGTCAACGTGCCGATACGTCCAATGTACATGTCGAAGATCAGCACCAGCTTGGCCGCCCAATTCCAGGTGGCTGGCGCGCCCGTGGATAGACCGCAGGTGGTGAAGCCGGAGGTGGTCTCAAACATCACATCCATCAGGGGCACATCGGGTTGTACCACCGCTATCAAGAAGCAAGAGGCGAAAATAAAGATCAAAGACATCATCACAATGGTGCTGGCACGATCCACCATGGAGAACGGGATCGTACGATGATTGTGTTCCAGCCGTTTCTTTCCCAAGACAGTGGCCTTGATGCTCTGGACCAACACGAACAAAGTGGTGGTCTTGATACCGCCACCCGTGGAGCCCGGAGCCCCGCCAATAAACATAAGCAAGATGATGATCATCACCGAGGAAAGGTGCATACTGCTGATATCCAACACGGTAAATCCGGAAGTCCGGCAGGTCACAATTTGGAAAAGCGCCACAAACATCCTGTCAAAGAGTCCTCCCTGACCACTTAGCGCATGTTTGTTCTCAATAAAGAAGAAAAGAATGGTGCCCACAATAATCAACGCAAAGGTGGTCAACAGCACCACCTGTGTCTGGGGCATCAGTTTTTTCCATTTGTACTTGTTACGCTGGCGGATATAACGGGTACTGAAGAAATCACGGATGGTCAAAAAGCCGATACCGCCCAAAAAGACCAGCGCCATCATCACGATCTGCGGGAAATAGGTGTTGTCCACCCCCATCTCCAGCAGACTCTTGTCAACCAGGACAAAGCCACCGTTGTTAAAGGCAGAGATGGCATAGAAGAGCGAATAGAACAGATTCTGCCCGTCGGAATGGAAAATGCCGGTTGTCTTCCAATAGGTAAACAGCAATGCCGCACCCACCAGCTCAATGGTGAAGGTGGTCAGCACAATGCTGCGAACCAGGGAGACAGTATCTGACAGCTGGTCCGTGTTCATGATATCGCGCACCATATACTGGTAGCGGAGCCCCACGTACGACTGCGACAGGAAAGTGGAGAAGAAGGTTGCGAAGGACAGGATGCTCATACCGCCTAGCTGCACCAGGATCATGATTACAATCTGTCCTTTGATGGTGAAGGCCGTGCCCGTACTCACGGTGGTCAAGCCCGTGATACAGCTGGCACTGGTAGCCGTAAACAGCGCATCAATCAAGGAGATGCCGTTGGTGGTCATCCTCGGCATGGAGAGCAGGACCGTTCCCACAAGTATCAACATGAAAAAAGAGAGCAACATCAGCACGGGCGGACTGATCTTATGACGCCCCATCAGGCCGCTGACCTTGGTGAACTCTATCAGCACGATGATAAGAAAATAGAACTGGATGAACAGGAGATAATAGTTCTCGAAATTGATAGAGCTGATCATCCTCAAGTCAAAGTTGAAGATGAAATAGGAGAAAAACTGCAGGATCAGCAACGCGATAATGATGCCTTCAAACCACGATCGTTTCAGATACTCGATGCGGTGCAGGGAATAGAAAAGCATCAGAAAATACTTGACCACATAGAACAGCAAACTGCCGAAGATAACCCAGCGGAAGACATTCTTCAGATAGGTGGAGATATAGAGACCGTGATAGCAGATGATGCAGGCGATGGTCGTCAGGGAAATGAACAGACTGAGCACCTGTAAGATACGATACACCTTCTCCTTATGTGTTGCAATATGGAGTTTCAGCTTGCTATGAGCGTACTCTTTATGTGATTTATTAAACCACATTACAAGTTGATTTTGATAAAGTTATCCAGATCGCTCTCCTTGCCGAACAAGACAAACACGTCGTCCTTTTGGATGACGGATGAAGTGTCGGGCACACCGATGATGTGCTGCTGGATCTGTTCCTTGTTGTCGGCATCCGTCTCGGTAAAGCTCCGGCGGATGGTGATCAAACTCAGTTTATGGTTGTCGCGGAAATCGATATCGCCCAGGGTGAGGCCTTCCAGGCTGCTGGGGGCGATGATCTCCGCCACCTTGTAGCCGTCAGGAAGTTGCAGATAGGAGATGATATTGGGGTTGGTGAGGCGTTCCGCGAGCAGGGCGCCCACCTCGTCTTCAGGGGACAGGAACTCGCTGATGCCCATTTTGGAGAGGATGGTCCGCTGGTTCTCGCCCATGACGCGGCAGATGATGCGCTTCACGCCCAAGTCAAGCAGGTTGGCGGTACAGAGCAGCCGGCCCACAAAGTCGTTGCCGATGGCCACAATGGCCACGTCGAAGGTTTGGATATTCTCGTTGATCAGTGCCCGTTTGTTGGTGGCGTCAGTACAGACAGCATAGGCCACATCCTCGGAGATGTCCTGCACCACTTTGATGTCGTTGTCAATCACCAACACCTCGTGCCCCTTTTCAGAGAGAGCCCGGCTGATAGCTTGACCGAAATGTCCAGCGCCAATCACCACAAATTTTTCCTGTGCCATAATCGTGATTTTATAAAGAAGTCGCAAAAATAGCAAAAAGAATATAGCGATGACATAGTGAGGTGTAAATTATTTGGTTCGATTGCTGTTTTGCGTGCTCTCCGGCGCCTGCACGAAGTTGTCGGGCGAGAAGAAGCGGGCGATGACCGGGTGTGGATAGGTTAAGATACTATTTGTAAAGTTACTGCTGTGTGACATGTGGATTCTTATTATAAAAAGGGTTGAAAAGCAGATTCTCATATACTGATTCAACATTTTCTACAGCTTTGATGATATATTTGGCATCTGCAATCAAATCTGTTACGGAAATAACGTAGCCTGAATACAACTTGATTTCATAAACACATTCCCCGACAGTTAGGACTCGTGACTGAATCATCACTATGGACTGAATTTCGGATAAAGAAAATCGGACTATAATGTCTTTTCTTTCATAGTATATCGTATCCTGAGCAATATCATAACGAAGAACTGTATCCCTATCGTAAGATATACATTTCACAAACACAGCCAATGGGTATATACCAAACAGAAAAAGTGCATTTAACATAAAAAAAACGAGCAAAATGTTTTCCCATACTGTATCAAGCCACCCAATATGCATAATAAAACAAATTGACAATGGAATGATGATCAAAGTGCACAAAACAGGAATAATCCCTTCCGAAATCATATTAAATAGAGACCATTTCGACTTCATAATAATAAAACTAATAAAATATCTCGGGTGTGTTCATACGTCTTAACTCCATTTCCAATTCACTGTAATAATTGCTTATCCAGATGGCTGCCCTTTTATACATATCCAATGTGAAAGCAATCATTTCGCCGCCAGGTCCTCCCCAGAAACCAACGTTTATTGTTACCAAATCATAGCTATCTTCGATTGTTAATCTTTTATTTTCATATATATTTTTGGCAACTCTGGCGTTTTGTGTCCCATAGGTTATCCAACCTACACCTTCAACAGTATATTTAAGAACACCTTTCCCTTCTTCTGACACCACAGAAGAAACTACGCCAACAGCATTTAAAGTAATGTCGACAACTTGACTATTCAGAACATTATTATTGTTTTTTTCGGAGTAATCGTATTGAGAATCTGTATATTTGTTATTATTGGGAAAAGGAGTGCTTGTTATTGTACCATCAATTTGCACTTCTGGAATATCCAATTGTGTTATTCTTCCATCCGCATGATAATATTTCATTTCGTCATTACTGACAAAACAACCTTGTTCCCCTAAATATGTTCCATACGAAGGCATTTCGTCCATATGGTCAATCCAATGGACAAAGCCAATAAGGTCCAGATACCAAGGAGTTAGAGAGACCTCCCCGCTAGGATCGACCCTCTTCAGCGGGTTGTTGAGGCAGTAGCTGTAGCAGTTGTAGCCCTGCGTGCTCTCCGGCGCCTGCACGAAGTTGTCGGGGAACCTGCAAACAGTAGAGGAGAAAAGGTTGAACATTGGGCTTGATTTCTTGTATTAAAATATTATGAGTAAAACAACAACGATGATTATGGATAAAAGAGAATAAAGGAAGACTCCCAATTCTTTTAGTTTTGCATTTTTCTCGCCTTGATATTTATTTTTAAGTTCTTCATATTTTTTCTCTGAAAAATGGTCAATAAAGATTATGTCCAAGGGTGTAATAATAATAAGTGTCAGTATTGACAAACGCAAGAAAAAAATTTTTTTATATAATAATAATTGAATACACATTATAATTGTTAGAACATTTAGCAGTACCATCGTACTGACAAATCTTTCTCCCCAAAAATAATTTAATTTTTTTAAACGTTTACTCCATTTGGTGTAAAGATAGCAATATTTGTAGAAACAATATTCTAAATATCTTAACATATATACACAATTGTTATTGGTGTTATTGGAATGGAAAACCAGGAAAACCTATAGGAATATAACCTTGCTTCATCATTTCATCCTTTTTATCACAAATTCAACACGATGATTCACTTTGGGATCATCATTGACAAAGCAATTTCTTCTTTCCTCCCCTGACAATTCATTGCAATTGACTATAGGGAAATAATTATAGCATTGCTTTCCGGTCACATACGTTGTGTCCACCCCGCAATTTCCTAAATAGGATATGATTTCCTCGTACATGTACAAAAGCAAGCTTGCGGAATAGGATTCATCCCATTCAGCAAGGGATAGGTGAATGTCAACCTCAACGGCTTCAACATCGTCATTTGACAACAAAAAACCGGCAATAGAATCTAATAAAATCCGAGTCTGATAGTCGGAGGTGTCCAAATGCAGATATACAAACTGGAAACAAATATCGTTCGTTCTGAGCATCACATTTTTAGAATCTGAATTAATTAGCTCATGAACGGTTCTGACCACAGAGATGGAGTCGTTGTGTGAGGGCTGTTGTGCGTAACATAACGTTGACAGCAGTGATAGGTAGAGAAGGATTATTCTATTCATGACAGAATTATGGCTTTAATGATGTCGATATAAAAAAGTTGAATGATTGGCTTGGATTGGGGTAGGGTTATAAGGTTGATAATAATGTCCTTCGGAATCTTCTTTTTGCAAACTCGGAAAGGTAGATATGTTAACGGGAAATTTCCCTCGTTTCTCTATAATCCATGAAATGTCATTGCCGTCTGGACTTTTCAACAGGACAACACTATAATGTGTTATTCTTGTTGAATAACCGCTTACATAAAATGCATAAAATTCCTTCTCGGAATACCAATATGGGTTGTCATAATGAGTCCAATATTGTTTGTAGAAATATTCGTATGTTTCGGCTAATGAAATAACATCACCTATTGTGGAATGTGAAACAGAACTCACATTTTGTAATTGTTCGGAGATAACAGTAGGGTCATAATCAAAATTATCATTAACAATCCCATTGACAAACAAAGCAAATGATCTACAATTATAGTTTTCGCAATTCATCCCATTATGTAAAAACTCATTCATCTTTGCAATGACGGGAATCTCATCAAAAGAATAAGAATGTCCTGCTTCGAAAACCATATCCCCATAGAGGGATTTTAAATAACCATAATCAAGCCCTGACTGAATACTGAAGGTATATAAATCATCCCCTTCTTGTGCAATGAATCTAACGCCTCGACCTTCAATCAATGCTTGCTTATCCGGTTCCCAAAGAAACTCCCCGCTCGGGTCCACCCAACGCAACGGGTTGTTCAGGCAGTAGGAGTAGCGGTTATAGCCCTGCGTGCTCCCCGGCGCCTGCACGTAGTTGTCGGGCGAGAAGAAGCGGGCGATGACCGGGTATGGATAGGTTAAGATACTATTTGTAAAGTTACTGCTGTGTGTCATGTGAATTTCTATTATAGATAAAAACTTCCTGTAGTTTCACCGATATGAACATAAAGATAGAATGCTAAATACACTTATAAAAATTGGTGTGAAGAGCAAATTGACAAAAACGAAAACGTATAACAGAAAGGGCCTTTTTTCTCCTTTTTCATCCAAATGTTGAAGAAAATCTTTTCCTGCATAAACTTCCATTTTTTTATAATTCTTCCCATCATTCGCTTGCAAAACTATTGTCATAATAGTAGTTATAAGAAGTATTGTTAAGTAAAAATACAATATCATTTTATTTCCTCCTATTTCAGACATATAAGCAAAGTTATAATTAGAAAAATAGCCAAATATGCGCAGAAACAATGGAAATAAACAACCGATAAATTGAAAAATATAAAATAGGGATGTTATTGGCGGGACAGAATAATTGAACACATCATACGATTCTACCCAAAAATAGATTCGCGAAAAGAGCGTAAAAATATATCTGTTTCTTTTAGTGTTGATTTCTTTCATATTTAATACATTTTACCAAATCCTCCAAAGCTATCTGTTGCAAGATCCACAACAAAGTATGTTGACGAGATTGCCAAGCCGACAGGACCAACAAAGCCTACGGCAGACATGATTAAATCCAACCCGACTTTTGCAGTTACATTCCAGTCATAGCCATATTGCTTGAGGTATGAGATGTAATTTGCCCCCTCTACTCCAGCAGACAAAGCGGCCAGCCCTATTCCTAAGTTTCTACTTATCTACCAATACTTAGTTCCTTCCTCCCCTAATGTTTATAAATAGCCATCCAAAAGATTATTTTTCTCATTACATTTATGATGTCTTTGATTTCTTCTTTTTGAAAAAGCAAAAATAATTATTTTTTTTACTTTTGCACTCTACAAAAACGAAAGCTATGATACCACGTTATTCGCGTCCGGAGATGAGCGCCGTCTGGACAGAGGAAAACAAATTCGGTGCTTATCTGAAAGTGGAAATAGAGGCTGCCGCCGCCTGGAGCAAGCTGGGCGTCATCCCTGCCGAGGATGTGCAGAAACTGCGCGACAAGGCCGCCTTCAAGGTGGAGCGCATCTATGAGATCGAGCAGGAGACACGCCACGACATCGTGGCCTTCACACGTGCCGTCAGCGAGTCGTTGGGAGAGGAGCGCAAGTGGGTGCACTACGGGCTCACCTCCACCGATGTGGTGGACACCGCCAACGGCTACCTGCTGCTGCAGGCCAACAACATCCTACGCGATGATCTCCACCGCTTTATGGAGATTCTGAAGAAGCGCGCCTACGAGTTCAAAGACACTCCATGCATCGGGCGCACGCACGGCGTGCACGCCGACATCACCGCCCTGGGACTGAAATGGGCCCTCTGGTACGAGGAGATGAAACGCAACATGGCCCGCTTTGAGGCCGCCGCCGCCGATGTGGAGTGTGGCAAGATCAGCGGCGCCGTGGGCAATTTCGCCAATACGCCGCCTTTCGTCCAAGACTATGTGTGCGAACAGCTGGACATCCACTCCGCCAACATCTCCACCCAGGTCTTGCAGCGCGACCGCCACGCCCACTACATGGCCACCCTGGCCCTCATCGGCTCCACCATGGAGCAGATGGCCGTGGAGGTGCGCCACTGGCAACGCACCGAGCTGCGCGAAGCGGAAGAGGCCTTCGGCAAAGGACAGAAGGGTTCCTCCGCCATGCCCCACAAACGTAACCCCATCGGGAGCGAGAACATGTGCGGCTGCGCCCGCATCCTCCGTGGCTACATGGTCAGCGCCTACGAGGACATCCCCCTCTGGCACGAGCGCGACATCTCCCACTCCTCCGCCGAGCGCATCATGCTCCCCGACGCCACCATCCTCCTCGACTATATGCTCAACCGCTTCGGCAGAATCCTCGAAAACCTCGTCGTCTTCCCCGAGAACATGCTGAAACATATCTATATGACCAACAAGGTGATCTTCGCCCAGCGCGTCATGACCGCCCTCATCAACAAGGGCTTCGCCCGCGAGAAAGCCTATGACCTCGTGCAGCCTATCGCCATGAAGGCCTGGTTCGACGGTCACGACTACCAAGAGCTGCTGCTCCAAAACGAGACCATCCGGCAATACTTCACGCCCGAAGAGCTGGCTCAGTGCTTCACGCTCGAATACTATATGAAAGAGGTCCCGACCATCTTTGAAAGAGTCTTCGGAGCAGAATAACGCCTGATTTTATTATTTTTGCGGGTACAATTTTGGACATTGCTTATAAACAACCTCGATTATGAATAATTTGAATGTATTAGGAAACCGGAATACCCTTTTTGATGAATTTCTCGCCGAGATTCGAAGTGAAAATGTGCAGACGGACAGTATGCGTTTCCGTCGGAACCTGGAGCGTCTGGGTGAAATTTTTGCCTACGAGATCAGCAAGCACATGCAATATCAGAAGAAGGATGTGACCACTCCCTTGGGCATTGCCGAGATGCCCCGCCTGGCTGACAAGCCGGTGCTGGCCACCATCCTGCGTGCGGGACTCCCTTTGCACCAAGGCTTGCTCAATTATTTCGACCATGCGGAAAATGCCTTCATCTCAGCCTTCCGGAAATATGAGAAAGACGGCACCTTTGAAATTCAGATCGACTATATCTCCTCCCCGGACCTGGACAACAAGACCCTCATCCTGGCCGACCCGATGCTGGCCACAGGTCAATCCATGGTGCTCGCCTACGAAGAGCTGATGACGCGGGGCGAACCTGTGCACACCCACCTGGTGAGCATCATCGCCAGCCGCCAAGGTATCGAGTATCTGCAGAGTCATTGCTCCCCCACCAACTGCACCCTGTGGATCGGCGCTATTGATGAAGAGCTGACCGCCCACTCCTACATCGTGCCCGGTCTCGGCGATGCCGGCGACCTGGCCTACGGAAAGAAAGACTGATACCATCCTGTTCAATCAGGGACCCGGTAACGGGGATGAAACGACGCTATGTTGCTACGGATATAGTCGTTGTCTAAGTGTGTGTAAATCTCTGTTGTGGTGATACTTTCATGTCCTAGCATCTGCTGCACCGCCCGCAGGTCGGCACCCCCTTCTATCAGATGAGTGGCAAACGAGTGGCGGAAGGTGTGCGGACTGATGGTCTTGGTGATGCCGGCCTCCTTCGCCCACTTCTTGACCAACATGAAGACCATCTCACGGGTCAGGTGATGCCCTCTCCGGTTCAAGAACAGATAGTTCTCCTCCCCTTTTTGGATCTTCAAATGCAGGCGCGCCCCTTGGAGATAGTGGTTGACCTGCTTTTGAGCCGTCTCCCCTATCGGGACAAAACGTTCCTTGTCGCCTTTGCCCAGCACCTTGATAAAGCCCTCCTCAAAGTAAAGGTTGGAGATCTTGAGCGTCACCAACTCGCTGACACGCAGACCGCAGCCGTACATCACCTCCACCATGGCGCGGTTCCGGTGCCCTTCGGGTTTGCTCATGTCAATCTGGTTGATGATCGCCTCTATCTCCTCGATGGACAGCACATCGGGCAGGTGCAAGCCGATCTTGGGCGCATCCAGGAGCTCGGTAGGATTCTCGGTGTCTTTCATAACGCCATCATAGACCAGAAAAAAGTAAAAAGCCTTGATGCCCGACAGGATGCGGGCCTGGGAACGGGAGGTCATCCCCCGGTCGTAGAGGTCTTGCAGAAAGCCTTTCAACTGGTCGGTTGTGGCCTTCTCGGGTGGCGTGTCGCCCAAGAAATCCAGCAACAACTCCACATCATGGACATAGGCTGCCACGCTGTTGGCGGACTTGTTGCGTTCCAGGATCAGATATTGCCGGAATCGGTCAACGATCGGTTTCATCGGATATCTTTTTCAATCTCTATGCGGAGCATGTTGAGGGCGGCGCGGGCGGCACGTTCGATGATCTGCTGGCGGCCCATGCGTTTGCCAAATTGGAACTTATGGGTAACCAGACGCACAGGCGTAGCCACAGCCACCCACACGGTGCCCACGGGTTTCTCCTCCGTGCCACCATCAGGGCCGGCAATGCCCGAAGTGGCCACTGCATAGTCCACATCCAACAATCCCATCACGTTGAGAGCCATGTCGCTGACCACCTCCTCACTGACGGCACCGCGCTTGCGCAGGTTGTCCTCACGCACATTCAGGATCTCCCGCTTGACCTCATTGCTATAGGAGACCACAGAGCCTTGGAAATAACGGGAACTGCCCGGCACCGAGGTGACGAGATGGGCAATATAGCCTCCCGTGCAGCTCTCGGCCGTGGCCATTCGACAGCCACGTTTCAGCAATAGCTGTCCCACAATCTCCTCCATCTCCTTGTCCTCATCGGCAAAAGCATACTCGCCTACCGCCTGCTTGAGCAGCTGGAACTGGGCCTCGAGCGTCTGTTGCAGCTGGGCGGCATCTTCTCCCCTGCCCGTCAGGCGCAGGCGGATGATGCCCGGCTTGGGCAGATAGGCTAACGAGAGGTTCTCGGGCAGCTGCTTTTCATAATCTTCCAGCAGGTCGGAGAGACCGCTCTCCGTGATGTTGGTGCATTGCAACACCCTATATTGGATGGCGTGATGGTCGGTGCGGCGGGCCTGAAGACGGGGCAACACCTCCTCTTTGATCAGTTTCTCCATCTCGAAAGGCACTCCCGGCAACATAATCAGCACTTTCCCCACCTCCTCTATCCAAAGGCCGGGAGCGGTGCCCAAACTGTTGGAAAGCACCACCGCCCCCTCGGGCACGGCCGCCTGTTGACGGTTGGTCTCCGTCAGGGCCATACCACGGTCGGCGAATCGCTGGGTGACGGCTTGCAAGGTGGCTTCATCGATCACCAAATCACGATGGTAATAGTCGCAGACCACCTTCTTGGTGATATCATCTTTGGTAGGACCAAGTCCACCTGTCATGAGGATCACATCGGTCTTCTCAAAAGAGGAAACGATTGCGTTCCGAATGGCTTCCTCCGCATCACCGATGGTCAGCACCTCATCCATCTCCAGGCCGGCCAAGGCCATCTGTTGTCCGATAAAAGCGGCATTGGTATTCACCACCTGCCCGATCAATAATTCATCGCCTATGTTAATCAGTATCATATTGTTGAGTTTGTAAAAAATCTATTTTCTGTTGCATTCGAAGCATGTACGGATGTTCGGGATATTGGGCAGACAAGTTGTCGGTCAGCTTTTTCAAGAGGGCAAAATCCTCTCTTTCGTTCAGGAAGGATCTTTTGTTATAGCTCTGATAAAAAGCAACATAGGAAGCCATATCCGTGGGATGTGCCTGGATAAAGCGGTGAAGGAAGAGCGTGTGCTGCTCCACCAGCGCATTGTATTGCGTCTCTATCTTTTCGCGCACGGCGTCATCGTCCATATTCTGTTGATATTCCTTCCACAAGGGTTGTGTTTTCTGCACGAAGACGGTGAGCGCACTATCCAGCGAAGCAATGAGCATCGCCTCGTGCCCTCCGGTGACACGATAGGTCTGTATCATATTGGCCGCTTCGGCAACGAGGTGGAGGTCTTCACCCTGGCGGGCCATCGTGGTCAGACCGTTGTCCTCCGTCAGCGACAGTCGGTACAGCATGGACTGCGCCAGGAGGGTTTTCTCCTCCTCGGTGGCAGCCTTCAACACAAATTCAAAATGACCGTTGCGCATCCGCATGGAGTCCAAGGGAACCGTCTCATAACTGTCAATACGGGCAAGTCGGATCATCTGATCACCCCCACCCTGCAAATCACCCTCTATCACGATTCCGTGACCGGAATCATGACATGCGGTCAGCAAACAGGACAAGAAGACCAGCCCCAAAAGGATCATATATGGTGACAACCGACTACTCCGCATAAGCCGACATCGTCAATAGAGAATCCTGGGCATGGAAAGCGGGCATCTCACACCCGCAGTTACGGTCGCGACGATGAGGCTGCGAACCCACGATCTTGCGGGAACAAGAGGTGGCCAGCAGCAACAGCACGACAAAAAGCCAAATCATTTTTTTCATACGTCAGATTAATAGGCGGCAAAATTAAAAAATATACTGGGATAAACGGAAGGAAAAACCTATTTCGTATAAAGCGATTTTCTTACCTCTTCTGTATAAGAAAGAAGGTGATAATTTTTTTGTTGGGGAAAATCAAAAAAAGTGTATTTTTGCGCCCGCTAAGCCGAAGTGGCGGAATCGGTAGACGCGTTGGTCTCAAAAACCAATGAGGTAACACTCGTGCCGGTTCGATCCCGGCCTTCGGTACCAAAAAGAGGAATGTTCGGAAGACTTCCTCTTTTCTTTTATGTATCAACACGTTAGAAAATTATTTTATGATGATGAAGTCTTTTGTAACCCTTCTTTTCTGTCTGTTATTTTCAATAGGTTATGCCCAAGTGGTGACACCCGGAACGGGAAATGCCTATACTTTCGAAGACCTCTCGGCCGCGTATCCGGAGGCCATCAGCATCTCATCACCGGGCTATTACACCTTGAGGCAATCGCTTACCCTTTCGGAAAGCGACACGTTGTTGTTGGACGCCAACACCCAGGAGATTTTCTGCAACAACACCCTTATCATCACCATCTATGGTACAGTGGTTTGCGCCCCGCGCACTGATTTGCTCACCATCACCAGCAACACGACCGTTTGTATTGGGGATTTCTACGACATCCGTCTTGAGGGCTCTGAACCCTGCTCCTTTTCCAACATCCTCTTTGAATATGGCAACAACATTCTGATTATGCAACAGAACGTTTCTTTTGACCAATGCGAATTCCGGTATTTCTCGCAGCCTTGCATCAAATATATAAATGCCAGTCCCGTGATCGAGCATTGTTATTTCCACGACAACCGACAGGCTGCCATCAACTCTGCCGTCAACGTGACCGGCGCTCCCATCATCCGGCACAATACCTTTTATCACAATGTGTTGAATAATGTCAACCAGCCTCAGATCAACTTGGGTCCGGGTGTGGCAGGCGACACCATCAGAATTGAAGATAACCTAATAGAAGGCTCTGTTGCCATGTCGGGCGGCATCGCCATCGCCAACCTGATGAATGTGAGCCGGACCTGTGCCGTCATCCGGGGCAACACCATCATCCACAACCGTTATGGTTATACCCAGAACGGATCTGACATCTACGCCATCATTGAAGGCAACGAGTTCCGCGACAACAACTTGGAGACCAACCCCATGAATGGCGGAAGCGGCATCAGCATCTATGGCAGTGACACCACCTGTGCCGCCAAGATCCGGCGCAATTACATCAGCGGCAACTTGTGGGGCATCACCGCCATCAACCAACATTACATAGACCTGGGCACCGCCAGTGATCCAGGATACAACTGCCTGATTGACAATGAGAATGACGGTGTTACATACGCCCTGTACAACAATGCCACGAGCGATATGGATGCTATCGGCAACTATTGGGGCTGCGATGACTCTTTGCAAGTGGAGAGTGTCATCTTCCATTATGCTGACAATCCCATGTACGGGAGAGTCAACTATATGCCCATTCTGGAAACAGATCCTGACATCCTCTCCGTTCCGGAGCTGGAAGAGCCGCTTGCGGTATATATCACCCCTAATCCTGTCTGTACGGGAAATATGACCGTGCACAACAACTGTGGGGAAGCCGTTTGGGTGGAGGTGTTCTCCGTTTCCGGACAGCCATTGTATGCGGCCTGGTGTTTCGACACACAGCTGACCATCCCCACCGCCAGCTGGAGCAATGGCCTGTATTTATTGAAGGCAACGCAAGGAACCCGCAGCCACACTCTGAAAGTGGTGGTGAACAACTAAACCGCTACTCCACCCGCAGCCGCCGGTGGGCACGGAACTTGTTCTGTTGCGCCACCAAACGGACCTGCTCAGCCGTCTGGGGATCAAAAAACGACTCCGCCACCTTCTCCTCTATGTATTCCACCGCTAAGTCGTTGGGATGATAGAGATCCTTGGCATAGAACCGGTAATCGCGCAAGTCATCCATCAAATACTCATACGAGGGAAAATAGAACGAGTGCTCGTTGTCCACTAATTTCTCGGTGGCGAGCAGCAACACCGCCTTGCTGAGCGTGTTCTCATGCAACCCGTCGCCCACATGGCGCACCGGACTGACCGTAAAGACAATCTTCAGGTCGGGACGGACAGCCAGCAGCTGATCCATCGTCTCTTTCCACTGTGTGACAATCTGCTTCTCCGTAAGACGAAAGCGCTGGAACTGATGATTCGGAATCTTGTGACAGTTGGAGACTATCAAATCGCGGGGGATGAACTTGTAGCAGAAAGCCGTGCCAAAGGTGACAAAGAGCACATCCGTGCGATGCAGAAAGTCGGAGGCAACCTCCAGTTGCTCGGTGATATTCCGCTCGAATTCCTCAAAATTCTCCCGCGAGAAACGACCATGATGGGCAAAGCTCACCCAAAGGTCCCTCGTTTTATAAAAATAACGCTCCCTGTCAAACAGATCCGGCTGCAGGAGCAACCGGATGGATCGCTCAATGGAGATCGGGTTGAACAGCACCCCGAAAGGGTTGGAATTCACGTTAAACTGATGACGGGCAACATAGTTGCCAATGTTATCAGAAAAACAGGATCCTAACAACATGATCGTGCTGTTATAGTCGATTTGGAAAGGGTATTCAGGTGCCGGGATATTGGAACGAAATAACATATTATCAATTATTTGGGGATTATCAATTTGGCAAATTTCAACATGAGGGTCTTGGTGCCCACGGTATCGAAGACCACCACGGCGCGGGCGTCGTTGTTCCGGTTTTCGGTGGACTGCACGGTGCCGTAGCCGAACGTGGCATGATAGACGCGCACACCAGGCTGTATCTGGTCGTTAGTGGCCAAGGTGCCTATCTGCTCCGTCTTCACCTCTTGTTTGGTCTTGACGTGCGGGGCGGCAGGGGTGATGGCCGGATGCGGTCTGGAATAGGAAGCCCTGAACGAAGAGAAGCTGTCGTCAGACCGCTCCTTGGAAAACATGCCTTTCCCTGCGGAAGCTTTCTTGGTGGTGTTTAAAAAGCGCTCGGGAATCTCTTCCAGAAAGCGACTCTCCTCGCAAAACTCCAAAGAGCCGAAACGATAACGGGTCTGTGCACAGGTGAGGAAGACCTGCTTGCGGGCACGGGTCAACGCCACATAGAACAGGCGGCGCTCCTCCTCAATCTCCGACAAGGTGTTCACGCTGAGCGCCGAAGGGAAAAGGTTCTCCTCCATGCCCGTGATGAAGACATAGTCAAACTCCAACCCCTTGGCGGAGTGGATGGTCATCAACTTGACTTTGTCGTCGTTCTCATCACTCTTGTTTTCATCCGTGTCGCTGAGCAGGGCCACCGACTCCATGAAGTAGTCCAAGGAAGGAAAGTACTCCTCTATCAATTCCCCGGTCTGCTCATTGAACATGTTGTCAGGAGGATTGTCGATAAAGGCTTTGACAGCATCCAGCAACTCCTCCACATTGTCGAGGCGCTCTTTCTCATCGGGAATCTCCTTCAGAGACTTGGCAATACCAGTCTTGAAGACCACCTGTTTGGCCAACTCGTAAGCGTCCTGGGTCTTGAGCTGGGCGGCAAAGCCCCGAATCATGTCGGCAAACTCCACCAGCCGCGTTGCGGTCGGCCCGTTCACAGGCAGTTGATAGGTTGCCGGATCGCTGATTACATCCCACAACTTGGCATGTTGCTCGTTGGCCGTGGCCAAAATGCGGGAAAAGGTGGTATCGCCAATTCCTCGCTGCGGATAGTTGATGACCCGTCGCAAAGACTCTTCGTCGTAATGGTTGATGATCAGCCGGAAATAGGCCAGCACATCCTTGATCTCCTTGCGTTTGTAGAAAGAGAGACCGCCCAGGATCTTGTAGGGGATGTTGCGTTTGACAAAAGCCTCTTCCAGCGATCGCGACTGCACATTGGTCCTATAAAGAACAGCAAACTGCTTGTTGTCGGCATGCTCGTTCATCTTGATTTCGAAGATGAAACTAGCCACCGTGGAGGCTTCCTCCTTATCACTGCCCGTTCTCAACAACTTGATTTTGGCACCGGTTTCATTTTCGGAAAAGACCTCTTTGTGGATCTGGTTTTTGTTATGCTTGATGATCTCATTGGCCGCATTCACGATGTTCTGGGTAGAACGGTAGTTCTGCTCCAACTTGTAAGTGGCGGCATTGGGGTAGTCGCGGCGGAAGTTCAGAATATTCTGGATGTCCGCGCCACGGAAGCTGTATATGCTTTGGGCATCGTCGCCCACCACGCAGATGTTCTGGTTGAGTGCCGCCAACTTCTTGATAATCAGATACTGCGCAAAGTTGGTGTCCTGGTACTCGTCCACCAGAATATAGCGGTAACGCTGCTGGTACTTATAGAGCACCTCGGGAAAGTCGCGCAGAAGGACATTCATATAATAAAGAATATCGTCGAAGTCCATCGCATCGGCATTCTTCAGGCGGGCGTTATAGCGCATGAAGATCTGCGCCATCATCGGTTTGCCCGCGCGCTTGTCGGCCTGCTGGATCTCGTTGTCATTGGCATACTCTTCTGCCGACATCAGGCTGGTCTTGGCCGAGGAGATACGATTGAGGGCAAAGGAGGCGGTATAGACCTTAGGATCCAGGTTGAGTTCTTTGATGATGCTCTTTAACAACGACTTGGAATCATCGGTGTCGTAGATGGTAAGGTTGTGGGTATAGCCCAACAGTTCGGCTTCCATACGAAGAATGCGGTAGAATACCGAGTGGAAAGTGCCCATCGTGACCGCCTTGGCTTTGTCGCCCCCTACCAGATCCACGATACGGCCCCGCATCTCCGCTGCCGCCTTGTTGGTGAAGGTGAGGGCCATGATGCGGTAAGGACTGATGTCGTGCATCAGCATATAGGCGATACGATAGGTGAGCACGCGCGTCTTGCCAGAGCCGGCGCCCGCCAATACCATGATAGGACCATCTATCTGTTTAACAGCCTCTTGCTGCTGTCTGTTCAACGAGGATAATAGGTTTTCTTCTTTCAACATTTCGTGTTCCATAAAGGTGCAAAAATATAATTTTCCCTCCTTTTATGTTGTTAATATTATGTTAATATATTTTTTATTTACCTTAAATATTAATGTGTATTTTTGCCCTGTGTGAAATCATGAAAAGGCAACCGGTAGTCCCTCCTATCCATTCAACTCACACAGTCCCTCATACTATTGGCAATTACTCTCAAAAAATCCGGTTGCCTTTTTTGAACGATGGCATAAAAAAAGGTGACCCTGATCATACAAGGTCACCTTTTAGAATTTATAGGTTAGCGCTTATTGCGTCACTCTCTCCAACCATTTCACCATGCCGAGCATGACGGCCATGGAGATGAAGCAGACGATAGCGAACACAGCCCAGCAGTATTTGATCGGCCAAGCATTGTACATCACAGGTCCGAGCCAGATCAGCAAGTTGCCGATAGCGGTGGCGCCGAGCCACAAGCCCTGGCACAAGCCTACCATGTGGCGCGGAGCCACCTTGGAGACGAACGACAGACCCAGCGGGGAGATGAACAACTCAGCAACTGTCAGGAAGAAGTAGGTTACCAGCAGTACCCACGGGGCAGCCTTGGCAAGACCGGCGGCTGCCATCTGGGCCAGATCCATAGCACGGAAATCCGTACCTGACGGATAATTGTTGACGATGGAGATGATCACCAGGAAGAGGTACGCACATCCGGCGATAGCCATACCGATGGCAATCTTGCGAGGCGTGGAGATGGCTTTGCCTCGGCGTGCCAATGCTGCAAAAATGATCATGATAATAGGCGTGAGCACGATCACAAAGAAGGGGTTCAAGGCCTGCCAAATTTCAGGGGCAATCTTTTCGGTTTGGACGAAGTCGCGGGCGAACACTGACAGTGACTGGCCGTTCTGGTGGAAAGAGAACCAGAAGAAGACCGCAATGCCCAGCACGGCGAACAAAGCGTACAGACGTTGTTTGATCTCCTTAGCCATAGCGAGTTTCTCCTCAGCGGTATATTCCACCACTTGAGCTTGCTCTTTCTTGGCGGGTTGCGGCAATTTATACTTATTGGTCAAGAAGATAACCAAAGAGATAGCCATAGCCAGCACGGAAGCGATGAAGGAGAAGTGAACACCTTGGTTGAAAACGGTGATGTAGTCGGAGCAGAAAGCAGCGGTGTCGGTAAAGTTGTAGCCAGGTTGCAGCACGGCAGCCATGGTCTCCGTGAACTTCTGGGTCTCCTGACCATTCGCGAGGAATTGGTGACAAAGACCTGACATGTCGGCATTATAGATGAGGTTGTGTGCCTTCAGCCACCACTCGCGCAAGAACGGAGCGATGAACGGGGCGAAGAAACCGCCGATGTTGATGAAGACGTAGAAGATCTGGAAGCCGGAGTCGCGGCGATCTTTGGCCTCTGCCAATGCTTCGGGACCTTTCTTGGCAGCCTCAGCCTCGAATTCGTCGTACAGTTTGCCGACGATAGCCTGCAGGTTGCCCTTGAAGAGACCGTTACCGAAAGCGATGAACAACAGAGCCATACAGGTGATGATCAAGATGGTCCACCAGCCGGCGCCACTGTCGAGGATCGCGCCCTCGGCGGTCTTGCTGAACAACGGAATAGCCATCACCACATAGCCGATGGCCATGATGATGAGACCCCATTGGATGGTCTTGTTGTAGTTCTGGGTCTTGTCGGCAATGATACCGCCCACCAAACTCAGCACATAGATGCCGAAATAGAAGACGGAATAGATGACGCCGGCGGTGCCGTCAGGCAGACCGAACTTGGAAACCAAGAAGAGCAACAAAACGGCATTCATGATGTAATAGCCGAAGCGCTCGCCCATATTGCTCAAAGCAGCGGCAATCAAACCCTTCGGGTGATGCAGCTTGGCTTCACGCACATAATAAATCAAAAACGGTATGATGACAATCGTACCGATGATGCAAATTAATAAAGCAGTATTCATATTGGTAATAATTTAGGATTACAAATATTGGTTAACCTTCTTGACGAGTTCATCCTTGCTGATGATGCCGACATGACGGTCCACCTCCTCGCCATTCTTCAGGAAGATGAGCGTGGGGATGTTCATCACACCGAACTGCATGGCGATGTCGCCGTTCTCGTCCGTGTCACACTTGCCGATGACGGCTTTGCCCTCATATTCGGCGGCCACCTCCTCCACGATGGGAGCGATATGGCGGCACGGGCCACACCAAGTAGCCCAGAAGTCAACGACAACCAGCTGGTCGCCCTTAACCAAGGAATCAAAATTTTCTGTGGTAATTGCTAATGCCATAATATTAATTGTTTAATAGATGAATAATTGACTTGGAAACAAATCCTATTTGACGTAGATGGTCAGCACCTCCGGCGCTTCCACAGCCACCAATTCGGATCCGAAATTATACTGGGATAAAAAGTCACGCATCTCTTTGCTGGTGAAGGTATAGACCGACACTTTCTTCTTGGATTTGATCAGATCCGTGATGGACACATACACCAACTTCTCTTTGTTTGAATATGGTTTCATCAGGTAGTTAACCCCTTTCTGGTTGAAAGTCAACGAAATAACAGTGTCGGAAAAGGTGACTGCCTTTTTGCCTTCCGGCAGATTGTAGGCCACCAACTTATATTCTTGGGTAACCTGATAGTCACGCGAGAAGGTCACCACCAGCCAAGCCATGATGGAGAGCAGAAGGCATAACAAAAATGCCAGCGGAGGTAATTTTATCGGTAACTTCTTATCCCTGCCCATGTATGATAATGATGTGGTTGGTGATTAATCAAGGTTGGGGTTACGATCATCCTCCATAGACACGGTGGTCTCAGGCTCATCCTGTTTACGAAAATCATCGTTGGACGGTTCTTTCTTGCTGGCCTGGCCCATGGGCTGATAGTTGATAGCGTTTTTCTCCACCTCTATCACGATGCCCTTGGCAATTTCGATTTGGAAAGTATTGTCCTTGACACCGACAATCTTGCCGTGAATACCTCCTACGGTCGTGACGCGGTCGCCCTTGCCCAAGCTGTTGCGGAACTCTTCCATTTTCTTCTGCTGCTTTTGCTGCGGACGAATCATGAAGAAATAGAAGATGACAATCAGCAAAACAATAAAAATCAGGGTGGAGGTTCCCGATGCTGCTCCCGATGCTGCTAAAAGGGTAAACATACTCATAATTTTAAAATTTAAAAGTTAATATTCTATTTGATTTTGGAAACGTTGGCGGTGATGGTCAGGATATTCTCCGTCGGATAGGTGTTGGCCGCAACCAGAATACGCTTGGTCACCTTACCGTTCTGTGATTTGGAATCAAAGGTGACGGTGATCTCACCCTCCTCACCCGGACGGATGGGCGCTTTGGGCGGCGTGGAGGTGGTACATCCACAAGTGGCCTCCGAAGAATAGATGATCAGATTGGATTTGCCTGTATTCTTGAATTTGAAAGCATACGTCAGCTTCTCGCCCTGAACAACCTCTCCGAAATCGTAATTCGTGGTCTCGAAAGTGATGACGGGCATGTTCTTGGCCTCTTTGTCTGAAATGCCGTTGGCAGTCTGGGGATTGTGTACGTCCGACACCTTGAAGCCTCCCTCCTCGGCAGGTTTCTGACGACAGCCGGCACAACACAATAATGCAAACACCAAACAATATAAACCGATCTTCTTCATAGCTTTAGTTTTGATATAAACCCCGGCCAGTCTTCGTCAACTGCCCGGAGTTTCTTAAATCCTCAATTATTTTATCCAAGACCCCATTGATGAAAATCTTGCTCTTTTCGGAACTGTACATCTTGGAGATCTCAATGTATTCGTTCATCGTTACTTTGACAGGAATCAAGGGGAAGTCCTGCAACTCACAGATGGCCATTTTCAATAGGAGCGTGTCCATTCCTATCAGCCGTTCCATCTCCCAGTTCCGAATCTTGCCCTCAATCATCTGCTCATACTCCTCTCCATGCTCCAAAACGGCTCTAAAGAGATGTTTGCAGAAGTCCACATCACTCTCTTTGTCGTGAAAGACCGGGAATATTCTGCAATCATCCCCTTTCTTCTCCTTAAAAGTATCCACGTTTTTGTATAACATGGAAAGAGCTTCAAAGTAGTCGTCCATCCAGTTCGGGTCTTTTTCACTAAAAAACCAACGGATATAGTCGCTCTCCCCAAACACATATTGGATGATATCCAGCACGAAATTCTTGTCTCCCTCGTAGCTGCGCGATGGGGTTCCCATATACTTCTGGTAAACCTCCGAAGCCTCAATCTCCTTGAACACGTTGATGATGAAGTCCTGATCGTTATCCCATTTGATACGATAATTCTCTATCAGTATCTCCAGGGCTTTATTGTTCTCAATCTGGGCAATCACCTTGTTGTCAACAAATTTGGTGTTCGGGTTGAGGTCCTCCTCTGTGGGGTTGTTCTTCTCCTTGAAGCTTTCCAGTTTGTTGGCGCGGTAACGGACCACTTCGGGCAAAATGGAAAACACCCAGACAAAGAGCACATGGCAGTTCTCCACCGTTTTGAGGAGCTCTTTTTGCGCCGCGGCAATCGTCACCCCAGTACGGGTTTGATAGGCATACAAGGCTTGCATCACCTTGATTCGGATATGTCGTCTGCTTATCATCTATGTAGTGTTTGGTTAGAATTGGTCAATGAAAAAACTGGGATGTACGGTGTTTATTTCAAGGTGAACGAGCTCTCGCCCAGGAACTGGTTATCCGTAAAGAGTTGGACAATGTACTTGCCCTTGATGGCCTTGTCGTCGGAAGGAATTTCCCAGTTAAGCGTCACATTCTTGGCGCTGCCGGTGTAGTCCACGGTCTGTTTGCAAGAGTATTGCAGACGCTGACCGTCGTGCATGAAGGAGTAGTTGTCGCCAGAACCCATGGAGACCACCTTGCCGCTGCCGGGGATGGCGATACGACAGTAGATGTTCACCTGGCCGGGTTCGATCAGGGAGTTCTCGCCCAAGATCAGAGAGGTCTTGATGCGTTCCACACGAGCAGCCTTGTCGGTGACCTCCTCCGTTCCATTGTTTTTGACATTATAACCTCCACTGTGGATATTATAGGCCTTGTACACGGCAGCATTGTTGATCTTGGCATGCAAGTCCTCGTTGGACTTCTGGATGGTAGCCGTGTTCTGGCGCTCCGTCTCCAAATCTGCCTTCACCTGCGTGTTCTCCTCTTTCAGTGCCTGGTTTTCCTGATACAGTTTGTCCATCTCCTGAACATATTCCTGAGAGATGTTCTGCAAACGCGCCAGCTGTTTCTTGATTTTGTTGTAGTCGGCTTGCGTATTGATCAACTGTTCGATTTCGGCGGCATTGGCCATGATAATGCTGTCTTTGGCGCTCAACTGGTCGGTCAGATCGCCATATTGCGCCTTGATGCGCTCATGCTCGGCCAACAGGTTGTCCAATTCTGCTTGCAAAGACTCCTTCTCATCGGCCACCTTGATGTACTCCTTGTTGGTCACCGGCTTGGCAAAAAAGCCAAAATACAGGGTGGACAAAAAGAAAAGGCCCGCCAGGATTCCCAAAATGACAACCCACTTTTTCAAAGGGTTCTGATTCTCGTTTTTCTCAACGTTCTGGTCACTTAATGATTGCATTGTATTGATGATTTTAATGATTAAACATAAACTACTAACGCAGAAATCTCTATTTTAGTAAGAGGTATCTGTATAATTCTTTGGGGACATAGAATGTTTTGTTGATGGGCATATAGACCAACAAGGACTCTATGTCGTATGTTTTCTTGTTGACAGTTACATAGTTGGTGTAGCTGTCAAACACTAAGGTGTTTTTCTTGTACTTGGCCGTGAAACGGTAATGATATTTGTCGAGGCTATCGATTTTATAGTCATAGCCGGCAAAAACCTTCCGATGGTCCACAAAATTCTCTTCGTTCATCTCGTCCAGCACGCCGGTGAGACCCAGCTGTTTGCTCATATACTGGTGAAGCTCGATGTTGGAGGGGCAGCCATAGAGCTCATCATTCTGGGGATGATACATTGCGAAAAACACATTTTCGATGGTATGGCCAAAGGTGGTGAATCCGAAATAGGTTCTGCTTCCATAGATCACCTGACTCAGCATCTTGACCATGGAGAGATTGTTTTGACGGTCCTCTTTGGGCATGGAAGACTTGCTGTAGTCGGAGGCTGAGGAGAGGTATTGTATTTCAGAGGGTTGGATATCAATATCGAAATAGGTCTTGAAGAGTTCGGGCCACTCGCTTGTCTCCACCTCTCTCAGTTTTTTGCTCATCGTTGTAAGTGAGAGTTGATACTGGTCAATAGTGCTCATGATTTGTTGGAGGGAGAGGCGATCGTAGCCGTGATTGGACTTGGTGTTGCCGATGGTCATGGCGCCGGTACCATGATCAGGCACCACAACCACGAGGGTTTGGCCATCTTTCTTGGCAAAATCGAAAGCCACTTGGCAGGCCTTGTCAAACTCGAGAAACTCGATGAGTGCTGCTTTGGCATCATTGTCGTGGGCGGCCCAGTCCACCTTGCTGCCTTCCACCATCAGGAAGAAGCCATTGGGGTTTTGGGAGAGGATCTCCAGGGCTTTTTCGGTACTCTCTGCCAAAGTAGGCACAGCAGTGGCGTCGGTCTCCATATAATATTCGATAGAAGAGGGACGGTAGAGGGCCCAGAAGGGACCTTTATGACAGTTTCGCATTCCCTGCAGGTCGTCCATGAAAAGGTTGTAGCCTTTGGATTTCAGGTATTCGCGTTCGCGCTCTTTGAGATAGGAGGTGCCTCCGGCAATCACAACATCGAGATCGTTATAGACCATCTGTGGGGCGATCATGTTGTATTTTCCTCTGGAATAGGTATGGGCAGCACAGTCGGCGGGGGTGGCATGGGTAAACTCGCAAGTGCAGACGATGCCGGCCGACTTGCCTTGACGGCGGTGGGCGGCTTCCATGAGGGTGGTCAACGGCTGATAGGCGCGCGTGGCATCCACCGGCACCAAGTCATGGTCAGTCTTGACCGGATAGGTGGAGACGAAACCGGTCTGGGAAGGCATGCCTGTCATATAGCAGGAGGTGGTGGGAGCGGAATCCCCGATGGGGGCATCCGAGGAGTTGGTGCGAACGAGGCCTCTGATATATGGGTCGATGGCTAAAGTTGTTTTCGTGGAATCCAGATAGGTCTGATACCAGCGGGCGCAGGAAAGCAGCCCGGTAGAGGTACCATCTGTGATCAACAAGATGACGTTTTTCACGGGAGCCGGCTGGGCAAAGAGCAGCAACCCCATGATAAAGAACAGATTGCAAAGAACGATTTTCTTCATCATCACTAAAATTTTCAAACCGCAAAAGTAGTAAAAAAGACAATACCCCGTTGTATAATATCATAAAATAATTACATTTTAAAAAAGTGCATTTTGTGCTTGACAAACGCTGGAAAATGTTGTAATTTTGCCAGCCAATTTTTTTATATGAAATTATCAGAATTCAAGTACTATCTTCCTCAGGAATTGATAGCGTTACATCCGGAACACGAGCGCGACGAAGCGCGTATGATGGTGCTCAACAGAAAAACGAAAACCATTGAGCACAAGTTATTTAAAGATATCGTTAACTACTTTGACGAAGGGGATCTTTTTGTCATGAACAACACGCGGGTATTTCCGGCGCTGCTGTTTGGGGAAAAGGAGCAGACGCGCGCCAAAATCCGCGTTTTCCTCCTTCGGGAGTTGGACGAGGAGAGTAGGCTTTGGGATGTATTGGTGGATCCTGCCCGCAAGATTCGCATCGGCAACAAGCTCAGCTTTTGTGAAGATGACAGTCTGGTGGCGGAGGTCATCGACAACACCACCTCTCGCGGACGAACCCTCCGCTTCCTCTTTGACGGGGATCATGACGCCTTCAAGAAAAAGCTGATGGACCTTGGCACCACTCCCCTGCCGGACGACATACAGCGTTTGCGCAACATCGAGGAGGAGGATGCCCAAAACTACCAGACCCTCTATGCCACCGAAGAGGGCGCCGTGGTGGCCCCTGCCGCCGGCTTCCACTTCAGCCGCGAACTGCTGAAACGGATGGAACTGCTGGGACTGGAACGCACCTACATCACCCTGCATGCAGGTCTGAGCAACTTCAACGACATCGATGTGGAGGACCTCTCCAAACACAAGCCAGATTCCGAACGGATGATCATCCTGCCTGAAGTGGCCCAAACCATAAACGATACCAAAGACGCCGGCCACAAGATCGTCGCGGTCGGCACCACAACCATGAAGGCACTGGAATCCTCCGTCTATTCCAACGGCCATGTCAAAACCACCCACATGAACGGGAAAGAGGACATCTGGACCAGCAAATTCATCTATCCTCCCTATCGGTTCATGGTGGCAGACGCCATGGTCACCAACCTCCACGCCTCCCAAAGCTCCATGCTGATGATGGTGGCCGCCTTCGGTGGGTACGACTTTGTGATGAATGCCTACCGGCTGGCTGTAGAGGAAAAATACCATTTCCTGACCTATGGGGACGCCATGTTGATTATTTAACTGAAAAAACTCTAATATTATGGCAAAGACTTACGAAGACGCCGGTGTAAGCTTGGAAGCTGGCTACGAATCCGTACGACTGATCAAAAAACACATCAGCCGGACCAACCGCCCTGGCATGATGGGCAATATCGGAAGCTTTGGAGGCATGTTTGACCTGGCCTCCCTGCAATACAAGGAACCCATCCTGGTCAGCGGCACCGACGGCGTGGGCACCAAACTCAAACTGGCCTTCATGATGGACAAACACGACACCATCGGCCAAGATGCCGTGGCCATGTGCGTCAATGATGTGCTGGCACAAGGCGCCGCCCCTCTCTTCTTCCTCGACTATGTCGCCGTAGGCAAGAACGATCCCACCAAGATTGAAACGATCGTCAAGGGGGTCGCCGATGGCTGCGTGCTCTCCAACTGCGCCCTCATCGGTGGCGAAACCGCTGAGATGCCCGACATGTACGACGAGGATGAATACGATATCGCCGGCTTCACCGTGGGCTGCGTCGAGCGTTCCAAACTCATCGACGGAACCAAAGTGGAAACCGGAGATGTCCTCATCGGCCTCGCCTCCTCAGGTGTGCACTCCAACGGATTCTCCCTGGTGCGCAAGATTGTCCTCAAAGACAACCACCTGGACCTGAACAAGACCTATGAAGGGCTGGCCGACACCCTCGGCAACACCCTGCTGACCCCCACCCGTATCTACGTGAAACCCGTCTTGGAGATCCTCCAAAAATTCGACGTCCACGCTATCTGCCATATCACCGGCGGCGGCTTTGACGAAAACATCCCCCGCATGCTCAAAGACCATCAGGGCGTCCACATCCAGGAAGGCTCCTGGGAAATCCTGCCCATCTTCCACCTGCTGGAAAAATATGGCCACATCCCGCATCGCGAAATGTTCAACATCTTCAATATGGGCATCGGCATGATCCTGATTGCCAAACCCGAAGACGCCAACCAGATTGTGGACAACTTCTCCCGCCTGGGCGAAAAAGCATCTATTATTGGAGAAGTCACCAACCAAAAAGGTGTGGATATCGAATTACTCTAACGATGGGGTTTTCCATAACATCTTTATTCTAAGGATGTTAGGAAAGATTTCAACCATGTGTTAACTTTGAAAATTTTTTTTATTTTTGTCGCTCATTTGGTAAAGTAGAAAAATATTAATAACTAAACCGTTTCATATATGAAAAAACTTACTCTTTTAGTTTGTCTTTTAGCTATTTCTATCTGGGGTTTCGCATCACACGTCATCCCCGTGGAAACCGCTATGAAAGCATCCAAAAACTTTTTGTCCGAACGAGTTGGTGTATCGGATGCCAAGGGTATGGATCTTACACTCGTCTATACCGAATACACCGAGTCGGGCGATCCCGTCTTCTATCGTTTTCAGATAGGCAATAAAGGTTTTGTGATTGTTTCCGCAACGGACCTGGCCACCCCGATTTTGGCCTACTCTTTGGAAAGCAATTTCAAACCTGGTACTGGCGCAGACTTGTATTGCACCCAATACAAAAACGACCTCACCTACCTGATTGAGAACCCTTCCACCGCTCTTCCTGGCAGAAGTCTGTGGGCTTATTATACCAATGACAACTTCACGGTGACTCGTCCGGAAAAAGGCAACCCTTGTGTGCAACCTTTGGTGACCACCACTTGGAATCAGGACGCCTATTACAACGCCCAATGTCCTTACAACCCGCTGAGCAATCTTGACTTTGACATGCGTGCTTATGTAGGATGTGTGGCTCTGACTATGGGTAACATCATGTACTATTATCGTTATCCGGAGACGGGTAATGGTTCCCTGTACTATATTCCCAAGGAGTATGATGACGATGGCAACCTGTTGTACACCTATCCTCCTCAAATGATCAACTTCGGCCAAGCCACTTACAACTACAACAACATGACCAACAGTCTCTCTTCCTACAATGGAGAACTTGCCAAGATGTTGTTCCACTGCGGTGTGTCTGTTCGTATGGGTTATGGTCACGACGGTTCTGGCTCCCAGTCTGAATATGCTATGGATGCTCTCCAGAACTTCTTCAAGTATAGCAATGCAGGCAAGTTCAGCCAAATTGAAGACGTAGCTCCTTCTGCAGACCTTATGTATCGTTGGGTAGATCAGGCTGTGAATGAGTTGAACCAACACCGTCCGCTGTTCTTCTCCGGACGTAATGCCACGGATGGTGGTCACGCCTGGATTGTGGACGGCTACACCACGATCACCCAAGACGAGGTTTCCAACACCTATTTCCACGTTAACTGGGGTTGGGGCGGCTATGACAACGGCTTCTTCCTTCTCACCAACCAAAACACCCATTCCGGCAACTTCAATGAGAGCGGGAGCAACAGCATGATGGTTAATCTGATTCCGGATTCGGCCAATATTGAGAAACCCGCTGTCAGCGATACGAGAATCACAGCCAACGTTGGTTCCATCAGCGATGGTGCCGGCAACATGAAATATGCCCCGAACTCTAACCGCAGATGGGTGGTTTCCTCCCCCAACGCTACGGCCTACCGCTTCACCTTCTCCAAACTGAAAGTGAAATCCGGTGACAAAGTGAACATCTATAACGGTGGCACGGAAGCTTCCGGCATCAAGCAATCTTACAGCGGCGACTATCTGATGGCTGCTTGTAACGACTATAGCGGTGTTTCCGGTGGTGTTCATGGTGACTTTGTCGGTGAGACTCTGCCTGGCGCCCTTACGGTTACTGCCGACAGTGTGCTGATCACCTTCACCTCCACCGCCAACTCTGAGACGGATTATGGTTTCGTGTTGAACTTTGAGGCCACCTCCTTCACTTCCTCTTCCACTTCTTGCTCCAACATGCAGATGATGACCACTGAAACGGGTACCATCTCTGACAAGCCGGGCAATGCCGCCAACAATGACAATCCTTATCGCCCAAGCCAAACTTGCGGCTGGCAGATCCGTCCTACTGGCGCTACCGGTTATATCTTCTCCTTCAGCAAATTTGACCTTAAGGCCGGTGACTTCGTGGATGTTTATGACTACACCTCCACCAACAACCCTGTGCTCTATCGTCATTTTGACATCAACGATGCCGCTTCCTTGCAAAATGACTACTACTTCCTGAACGCTACCAAGCTCTATGTACGCTTCGCCTCCGACAACGATCAGGAGGGTACCGGCTTTGTGATGAACTATCATACCAGCCATACCGGTATTGAGAACTTCAACAATATGGAAGTGAACGTCTATCCTAACCCTGCTAATACCTATGTGAACATTGCCGTTACCGCTGAGGAAGCTCAAACCATCTCCGCCACCATCGTCGATATGGCTGGCAAGACCGTGGCTACCGAGCAATTCAACTATAACGGAGGCGAGCAGGTGTTCCAAATGCAGACCAGCAACCTTTCCGAAGGCATCTACTTCCTGAATCTGAAGTCTAACGATGGACAAAGCACCCAAAAACTGATCATCCAATAATCAGTTTTCACCTATACTTTCACAGGCGCCTTTTCGGGCGCCTGTTTTTTTTTGGTAATTATATACCTGATGGCACACACTCCCTTTCGCGGCGGCTCGGATCATCATCTTGGCACGGACTCCCTGCGCCGCGACATGCTCCCCGCGCGTAGCCTGTACCCCATATTGCGGCTGACACCTTATAAGGGGTTATTAGGATAGTGTTTCTCCGAAACACTTCCCCATAGAGCTCGCGGGCGGGCAGGCCGACATGCGGTGCGGACGCGGCGTGAATGGACGCTGTCAGAGGGCGGACAGAGCGGGCGGATTTCATGTCGGCTTGATCTTTTGTAACTTTTCTATCAAGAGAAAAGTTAATGACTATAATTGTTTAACATACAGGTATTTACAATAAGGCAAAAGATTGCTCTTTGCAAAGAAATCTCAAGCAACGAGGTTTTGTTTTCACAATCATTTTTGTGCCATCATGTATATAATTACCTTTTTTTTATCTACAGGATGGTACTTATGATCCGACGTCAGATAGCTGGCAGCGTGCTATCAAATATATTTATTCCCATAAAAAGAAGAGCGCCTAACCGACGCTCTTCTTTTTTCTTCAGCAATAGCTAATAGCTAAAGACCAACAGCCGACGATTACTTCGTCAACTGATAGGTTTCCATGGCCATCACCAGCTCTTCGTTGGTGGTCACAGATACCAACTTCACTTTGGATTCCGGCGTGGAGATGATGCCATCCTCACCGGCGAACTTCTGGTTGAGTTCTTTGTCGAGTTTCGTGCCAAGGAACTCCAGACCATCGCAAATGGCTTCGCGCTGGAACCAGGCATTCTCGCCGATACCGCCCGTGAAGAGGATGATGTCCACACCACCCATGGCCGCCGCGTAGGCTCCGATATATTTCTTCACCCGGTAGGCGAACATGTTGAAGGCATTGGTGGAGCGTTCGTCCCCGCTGTCGCGACCGGCACGGATGTCACGCATATCCACACTCTTGCCGGAGATGCCCAGCAGACCACTCTTTTTGTTGATGAGCGTATTCGTCTCCTTCGTATTGAGGTTTTCATTCTCCATGATATACAGCAGCGCTCCTGCATCGATGTCACCCACACGGGTACCCATCATCAGACCCTCAACAGGGGTGAAGCCCATAGACGTATCGATGGATTTGCCGTTCTTGATAGCGCAGATGGAGGCACCGTTGCCCAGATGGCAGCTGACAATCTTGGCGGTCTCATACGGGATGCCCACCAACTCTGCTGCCTTGGGTCCTACATATTTATGGCTGGTGCCATGGAAACCGTAACGACGGATTTTCTTCTCGGTATAATAGCTGTATGGCAGCGCGTACAAAAATGCCTCCGGGGGCATCGTTTGATGGAAGGAGGTATCGAAAATACCCACATGCTTCACATTCGGGAGCAACTTCTTCATCGCATCAATACCGGTCAAGCTGGCGGGATTGTGCAGCGGGGCCAAGGTGCAGAGTTTTTCAATCTCTTCACGCTCTTTGTCCCCAATCACCATGGATTGTTTGAAATACTCACCGCCATGCGCCACACGGTGTCCTACCGCATTGATCTCATCCAAAGAGGAAATCACGCCGTGAATGGGATCCGTCAAAGCTTCCAAGATCAACTTGATACCCTCCTCATGCGTGGGGATGGGGGTCTGCGTGTTGTATTTGTCCTTTCCGACCGGCTTATGGGTGAATTCACCCATTTCCAATCCGACTCTTTCCACAAGACCTTTGGCCTTCAATTCCGGTTGCGGTTCCATCTCCAGCAGCTGATACTTGATGGAGGAACTGCCACAATTTAAAACTAAGATTTTCATATCGATATTTTTATTTGATGTACAAATTAGGCGGCAAATATATGAAAAAAAAGTAGTATTTTTGCAGACGTTCTTAATAAAAAACTACAACATCAAAAAACACATAAATTTATGGCAAAAATTAAAATCGGTATCAATGGTTTTGGCCGTATCGGCCGCTTGGTTTTCAGAGCTACAACTGAAAGAGACGACGTTCAAGTTGTCGGTATCAATGACTTGTTGGATGTGGACTACATGGCTTACATGCTTCGCTATGACACCGTCCATGGCGCTTTCCAAGGCGATGTGAAGGTGGAAGACGGCATGCTGGTCGTCAATGGCAACAAGATCCGCGTCACCGCAGAGAGAGATCCCAAGAACTTGAAATGGAATGAAATCGGTGCTGACTATGTGGTAGAATCCACTGGTCTGTTCTTGACCTACGAATTAGCACACGCACACATCGAGGCTGGTGCCAAACGTGTCGTGATGTCTGCTCCTTCCAAAGACGACACTCCCATGTTCGTGATGGGTGTGAACAACAAGGAATATGCCGGCCAGGAGATCGTCTCCAACGCTTCCTGTACCACCAACTGCTTGGCTCCTTTGGCCAAGGTCGTACACGACAACTTCGGCCTGGTGGAAGGCTTGATGACCACCGTTCACGCTGCCACCGCCACCCAAAAGACCGTTGACGGTCCTTCCCAGAAAGACTGGCGCGGCGGCCGTTCCATCCTCGGCAACATCATCCCCTCCTCTACGGGTGCTGCCAAGGCTGTGGGCAAAGTAATCCCCTCCCTGAAGGGCAAACTGACGGGTATGTCCATGCGCGTCCCCACCGCTGATGTCTCTGTGGTTGACCTGACCTGCAAGATTGAAAAAGCTGCCACCTACGAGGATATCAAGGCAGCCATGAAGAAAGCCTCCGAAGGCGAACTGAAAGGCATCCTCGGCTACACCGAAGAGCCCGTCGTCTCCTCAGACTTCATCAACGAGAAGAGAACCTCCGTGTTCGATGCCAACGCCGGTATCATGCTCAACGAGCACTTCGTGAAACTGGTGTCCTGGTACGACAATGAGATCGGCTACTCCAACAAGGTGGTGGACCTCATCTGCAGCATGGAGAACACTGTTCCCTTGAAATAACCGGTTTTCTTTTCCGATTTCTTACGGGCAACCCTGAAGAGGATTGCCCGTTTTTTTGTCCCGAAGATTTCAACTATTTCAATGCCAGCTGTATGACGCCCTGAATTGGAGATATTTGAGCTTTAATAAGGTTATCAGTTAGAATTATCCGTTTCATACTCAATTATGAAATCCAAAATATTGTCTCGTTGACGAATTGTCACGCGATTATGATTGAGAACTATTTCAATCATTTCATATCGACCTAACTTGTTTCCTCTTTTTTGAAACTTCATTTTCTTATTTGTCGCTTTTTTCGTTGATGAGAATTTGAAGCTCACACAAGTCAGAAGGGTTTGAGTTGGTATTACGCAATTGTCAATAATCCAATATCCAGATTCTGCACTTCCTTTCGATGTTATATATTGGAAGCCGCTGTTTTCTATGAGCTGAATAATTCCCTTCAAATCATTTTCAGGAATAATATTTTTAACATAGCAACTCGTATCTGAGTATGATTGCGAGAAAGCGCAAATAGTACAAACATTGAACAACAAAAACAACATTAATAATCTTTTCATAATCTCTCTATGAAATAAATGAGACCAGTGGAGGCCTATCAGCTTTTTCATACTCAATAACAAGCTTGCCCGATTTTCCGATTCGTACAAGCTGTTCTGAACGAGTTCCTCCTTGTATTCCGGAAAAAATGATAATATCATCATTAAACCTGTCAAAACCTTGGGGCCCGCCAAATATTTCAATGCATCCAACTGTTGCATAGCATTCTTGTAATGGGTTGTCTGGACCATCATGTATTAAAAAGTTTCCATACACTTGCCATGCTCCTATTTCATTGGACGCTGCACTATGAACTTTATACGTCGGAATCCATTGCTTTATGATATGTCGTTGTTTGTCTGCCAAACCACAAACATAAGGAGGACTTGTTGCGGTTTTTCTGGTAACACCAAATCGAAGAACATTATAAATATGGATAATCCTTTGATAACCAATCATTCCTATCAGTAACAATTTATACGTGGGAATTTCGTAAAAATTGTCATCATCATAAGGATAACTCCAGGTTTTTGCTCTACCGGTTACTTCTGACGAAACTACAATTTTAACCTCCTTAATATTGCTCTGCTCCGACTCCGTCACCTCACTCGTATCGGCGACAGCATCCCACTCATTGCGCCAAAAATCCATGATATTTTTCATCATCGTACTATTTTGATTTAACAACGGTGGAGACGCAATATTGCGTCTCCACCGAATGATGGTTATCCGTTGATGATTTGCGTTTGCGGACAGCTGCAACAGTCACCGGAACTCTCGTCCTGCAGGTATTCGCGCAATGCCTGCAAATTGTCAATCTGATCTGCTATCATAAGGCTAATTATTTAGGGTGTTAGTATAATCATTTACTTTCCTGTTGATTAAAACGGCAAAGATAGAAAAAACTGTGGTATCTACTTTATTCATTTGGTCTTTTCTTTGGCCTAACAAAAAAAAGACCGGCCTCGCAAGACCGGTCAAAAAAACAACTTACTATATATTATAAAATCAAACATTGTCACACATCCTTTTCCTCCTCCACAAAATCGTTTCATTTACGGATGCAAAAATACAGGGATGACACAAACTGCATCATCCCCATTTTTGAGTATTTTTCAATTATTTGACGGGGTTTTTATCCCCTATTATGTTTACCGATGAGCCGGTAGGTTTTCATACCCCCGATTAAGTTGTAAATCTCGGTGAATCCGGACTGCATCAGGATGCGGGCGGCCACATAGCCTCTGAGTCCAACTTCGCAGAACACCACCGTCTTCTTCTCGGGATCCAAATCTTCCATCAGCTCACGGAGCTCATCCACGGGATAGTTCTCGGCATTGGCGATAGTACCAGTCTTAAATTCTTGTATTTCACGCACATCCACCAGCTGAAACTCCTCTCCCCTATCGATCATCGCATCCAATTCCTCCACCTGGACGGGTTTCATCAGGCCAGCCATGATGTTCTCGGCCACCATGCCGGCAAACATCACCGGACTCTTCGCGGAGCCATACGGCGGAGCATAGGCATGTTCGCTGTTGATCATATCATAGATGGTGCCCTGGTGCTTCAGCAGCAGGGAGATGATGTCGATCTGCTTGTCCACGTTCTTTTTGCCCACTGCCTGTGCTCCCAGGATACGGCCTGTCTCGGGGTCGAAGTTGAGTTTCAAGTGGATGGGCTCGCCGCCGGGGTAGTAGGTGGCGTGGGGCGCGGGGTGCGTGATGACCGTCTGGAAGGGAATCCCCTCCTGACGCAACCGCTGCTCGTTGAGTCCCGTGGCGCCGGCGGTCAGCTCAAACACCTTGGCGATGGCCGTAGCCACGGAGCCATTGTAGCGGACACTCTCGGGATAGACCATGTTCATGGCGGCGATGCGTGCCTGCGCATTGGCCGGTCCCGCCAGGAAGTTGCAATAAGGCTTGCCCGTCACTGGATGCGGGAACTCGATGGCGTCGCCCACCGCGTAGATGTGCTCGTCGGAGGTGCGCAGGTATTCGTCCACCTGCACGCCCCCACTCTCCCCTATCTGCAGACCGCACTGCAGGGCTAATTCTGTGTTCGGGCGCACGCCAATACTCAGGATGGCCATGTCGCAAGGGAAAATCTCCGTCCCATCGGTCAGGACCTCCAAACGGCCCTCCCGATACTGGAAGCCTTTCAAAGCTGTGTTCGGGACCACCCGCACACCCTTATCGACCAGATGCTGCTGCACGATGGCGGCCATGGGCCAGTCTAACGGCGTCAGCACGTGCGGGGCCTTCTCGATCACGGTGACCTGATAGCCGATGCGGTGCAGGTTCTCCGCCATCTCCAAGCCGATGAAACCTCCGCCGATGATGACCGCCGAAGCACCCTCTTTCAGCTGCTCGATGGCCCGCTGCTTGATCTGATCACAGTCGGGCACGTTGCGCAACGTGTAGATATGCGGCAAGTCGATGCCGGGCAGATTGGGCACCACCGGCACCGCACCCGGCGACAACAGCAGACAATCGTATGATTCCTCATACTCTTTGCCATTGCGCAAATTTTTTACTTTCACCACTTTGCGTTCTCTGTCAATGGCTGTGACTTCGTTTAGGGTGCGCACATCGGCGTCGTAACGGTTACCGAAAGAGACTGGCGTCTGTACAAACAATTTCTTGCGGTCTTCTATGGTGTTGCCGATATAGTAAGGCAAGCCACAGTTGGCATAGGAGATGTACTCGCCTTTCTCAAAGATGACGATTTCAGCATCTTCCTGTATTCTCTTCAGTCTGGCTGCGGCAGAAGCTCCTCCCGCCACGCCACCGATAATGATATATTTCATAATAATCTTTTTTGTCGGTTTTATTGTTGCATTTGAATTATACTTTGACTATTGGCCATTGGCCGTTAGCTAATAGCCAATGGCTAACGGCTAACAGCCGTATTCGGATTTTTAAGGGACGCGGGAATCGTGTCCCCGATAATCGCAAAAGGGTTTTCCACATGCTTGAACAAATCCCGATAATAGTCTTTGGATTTTTTGGGAATCAGCAAGGTATAGCTCTTGCCAGACGACACAACCAGCTTGCTATTGCGAATCCAGGGGTTCAAGTCACGCAACTCTTTGTAGGTGATTCCTTTTTCGAGTGCATACTTGGGCAGGTCTTCAATGCTGGAGGTCACCTTCAGTTCTTCTGTGGGAATAGGTTGATACATTTGAGCGGGGCACAACTCCACGCCATAGAGCTGCGGGTTGTCGAACATCAGCTTGAAAGCCAAGATGCGATACACGTAGCGGGAAGTTTCGGCATTGAGCCAAAGGTCCCAATAGCTGTTGCACGACTGGGAGGTGATGGCCGCCTGCAAGCCGCCCTCTCCCCTATTGTACGCAGCGGCCGCCAAGGTCCAGCTGCCGAACTGGTTGCGACATTTTTTCAACATTTTGCAGGCTGCGCGGGTGGCTTTTTCCAGATGATACCGCTCATCAATGTCGTTGGTGACTGTCAGGCCATACACCTTGGCGGTGGCGGGGATGAACTGCCAGTAACCACCGGCTCCGGCGGGCGAGATCACGTTCTCCAGACCGCTCTCCGCCACACAGAGGTACTTGAAGTCTTCGGGCACACCCTCCTCTTCCAAGATCTTCTCTATCACTGGAAAAAGACGTGTAGAAAGCTTGAAAATGCGCAAGGTCTTGGAGTGCTGGTAGCAGTTGATAATCAGTTCGCGGTCGAGCCCTTCCCGCACCCAATAGACATCCAACGGCACCTTCTCGCCCGCAAACATCATAGTTTCAGGAACATAAGGTGCTGTTAATTTGTTGGCATAATAGTTGGGAATGGGCTTCGTCTTGAACGGATGGTCGTCCAAGGCCAAACAAAGGGTTATACCCGTCGTGATGGCAAGCAGGGCCGAGAGAATGGCGATGACAATGATGGCGGTCTTTTTCTTCATATTCGGTTAGAGAAAAGAGAGACTCTCCTTGGCTAAGAAGAGTCTCCCGTTTATAGATTTATATGGTAATGAATGACTACTCGGCAGCGGGAACCTCTTCTTTTACGATATTCGGTTGCTCCAGACCGAGATTATTCTTCTTATCCACAGCCTTCAGGATAATACCGAGAACCAAAGCGGCAACACCTAAGCAGGCAAACATAGCCAAAGGAACCGTATGGTTCAGTTCTGTGGCAGGAGTACCTTCCGGGTTCGTCATATCCAGAATCTTACCATAAAGCAGCGGGAAGAGCCACAAACCTATATTCTGAATCCAGAAGATGAGGGCGTAAGCGGAACCGATGATTTTCTCATCCACCAATTTCGGAACACTCGGCCATAAAGCGGCAGGCACCAAAGAGAAGGAAGCACCCAACACAAGAATCGTGGCGTATGCGATTACCACACCGCCGATTGGACTGCTCTTGAACATCGGCAAGATGAAAGCGAAGGTGAGATGGCAGAAGATGAGCAGCAGGGAACCAATCATCAACATGGAAGCGGCTTTACCCTTATGATCCACATAGTTACCGAGAATCGGGGTGATGGCTACTGCCAACAGCGGGAACACTGCGAAAATAGAACCAGGAGTGCCGATCATGTATCCCATCCAGCAATATGCAATCAAAGCCACAACAGCGATACCCATCAGACTGTATTTCTTGACCTTGTTCTTGGAAAAGTTGCTTGTGAAGGAGCAGGCGGCAACAACCAACATGATGAGATATTGAATAATAGTGGCAGCATTGCTGGCCCAGAAACCATCATGCGGATTGAGTGTGAGGTTGCATTGCAACACGTTCACGGCATATTTCTGGAACGGGAAAATGGCACTGTAATAAAGTACGCAAAGCAGAGCCACCAACCAGAAACCACCAGAGGAGAGAATCTTGCCAATGTCGGACACTTTGAACGGATCGTCTTTCTCCTCCGCTTCGCCGGTTTGGGAATCCAGTTTCTTATCCATGAAGAAATAAACAATGAACATCATCAAGGCAATACAGAGCAACACCACGCCGAAAGCAACGGAGCGGGAAACATCCACTTTACCTCCAAGGTTTGCGAAGAAGGGAGAGAAAATCATACAGGTGGCCACACCTAAACGGGCCAAAGCCATCTCAGAACCCATGGCCAAAGCCATCTCGCGACCCTTGAACCACTTCACAATACCACGGGAAACCGTAATACCTGCCATTTCCACGCCGCAACCGAAGATCATGAAACCGACAGCGGCCACTTTGGCGGAAGCGGGCATTCCCTCGTAGAAAGGAGCCACACCCAATTCCTGGAAACCGGGAATGTAATTCAGGTGATTGGTGAACCAAGTTTCAATGCCACTGCCCATGAAGGCTTCCGATACGGCATAATACTTTATCAAACCACCGACCAGCATCACGGCACCGGACAAGATGGCGGTGAAACGGACACCCATCTTATCCAAAATGATACCAGCAAAGATCAGGAAGAATACAAACACATTCAGGAAGGTTTCCGCACCCTGCATCGTACCGAATGCCGTGGAATTCCAACCACGCGTTGTTTGCATCAAGTCCTTGATGGGGGAAAGAATGTCCATGAAAATGTAGGAACAGAACATGGCCAAAGCCAATAACAAAAGTGCCAGCCAACGCACGGCAGCATTGTCTCTTAAAGTTTGAAGTTTTTCAGTCATACAGATTATTTTTAATGATTATTAGATTTCTTCATACAAAGCCGCAAAGATAACTTTTTTATTCTTGCTCTTGTCGTTTATTTTCATCTTCTTTCCGCTTTTGGCTGTTAAAAACCAAGTCACATAGAATATAACCTATCAAGATGCCCCAAATGGCCATCAAGACAGGACTTTTTTTCAAAATATTGTCGGAAAACTGTCCCACTTTCACCCAATAAATCATACTGAATCCCACCCCTAAAACCATTCCTATGACATGATAGAGGTTAAGATTCTTTTTCAAAAAATCATTCATCGACATAATAGGGAATTATTGTTTGGGTTGATTGATCACCTTTTCATATTGGTACGAAAAAAACTTGTTTTTCACTTGGGAAGCGATATTTTCACGATCCCACCGTACCAAATCATAGTAACTGAAATGACAATATGTCATAAAATCCAATAACTCATCGCCTTCCAGTCCCGTCAACTCATGCACTACCTCACGATTGTATTTCTCCTGCACCTGGTCAAGCTCGTCTTCATAGGTGACCATCTCATTGTACAATCGCTGCATCTGCGCTTTGCGGTTGTATTTTTCATATAAGAAGGAAATGGGCGACATGGTGGCTGTTCCTCCCAAAGACAAAATGTTGCCATTCGGGTTCTGACTGTATCTAATGTTCGCCTTGTCCATCTCCGAAAGCTTCACATCCTGCGCCGTCTTGTAATAATCCGGCAATTCCAAGGTGACTATATCTTTCTTAAACCCTTCATACGACGGATTGATGGCAATGATGCGCACCTCCTTCAACATGGTGGACTTATAGTAGAGAAAAATGTCATCCTTGTATTGAAGCACATTCTTGTTAATGATGAAAACCAACTGTCTATATACAGATTTGGAAATGATCAACGTATCGTTTTCTTTCACAGAGATGGTGAATCTGCCTGACTTATCCGTAAAAACAAATTTTTTAGTGTTAGAATTGTACACACTGGCTCCATCTAGCGGTTGATACGTCACACCGTCAAAGACCCTGGCGGAATAGGAAACACGTTGGGCATAAGATCCTATCGCAAAAATCATCAGGAGAGTTAATATAAACGGTGCTCTTTTCACGGCGGCAAAGATACTTTTTATTCTCTTATAATAATGTATGTATTGACATAAAAAACCTGAACGAAAATCTCATCGATATATTATGATAATGACACCTGAATTTTGATTATTTTTGCTTTCCGAACAGGCGAGTTTTAGCAGCTGGAATCCCTATTTTTCTAAATCCCTGAATGAGAAAAAATTAAGTTTTATTAACAACCAAAAGTTAATAAAGGAGCGAGTTTTCAGAAAAGTTGAAGTTACGGTTTCATTACTCTGTTGACAAATTTTGATAAAGAAAAATATCAAGAAAAAGGCGGTTTTTTCCACCAAATTTTTCAACGAAAAAAGGGGGTGAAAAGTGAGGATTTTTTCAACTAAAAATTTTGAAAACTTTTTTTGGAAATATAAAACCTGTTCAAAATGAAAGGGATAAAATATGCAACAAATATGAATTTTTGTTGATTAATATTGATAACTCAAAAAGTCAAGAGAAGGGGTCATTTTTTTATCAACCTATAAACAGCCATAATATATCATTTCTAAAAAATAATGAAAAGATAATAGAGGAAAACTAAAAGAGTTTTTGTGGTGGTGAACTTTTGATTTTTTGTATTTTTGCAGACTTATTTAAATAAAATGGTATGAAAGTAATTATTGCCTCTGATCACGCAGGATATGAATTAAAAGAGAGACTGAAAATCATGTTTTCAGGAAAGTTGGAATTTGAAGATCTGGGTACTTTTTCTGAGGAAAGTGTTGACTATCCGGATTTTGCCCATCCTTTGTCCGAAAAGGTGGCGGGTGGAGAGTTTCCATATGGGATTCTGATTTGCGGAACAGGCAATGGAATGGCCATGTGTGCCAACAAGCATGAGCATATCAGAGCTGGCCTCTGCTGGAATACCGATATCGCACGCCTTGTGCGCCAGCATAACAATGCCAACATTCTGGTCATGCCAGCGCGTTTTATTGACGAAAAGACTGCTTCTGACATCATGGAGAATTTCTTCAGCACCGATTTCGAAGGCGGCCGTCATCAGCGTCGCGTGGACAAAATTAATTTATAAGGCAATCTGCAGGTCATGAAAGAGATTTCTCAGGATATAAGAGAGTATGCACATTATTACCGTTCTTTGTATTTCAAAGACATGGAAAAGAATGTGCTCGCCCTGGAAGCCGCTATCAATAAAAACGGGTTGACGGTCTCTTGGGCTAACTCGCCGGATAGTTTGTTGGAGCAGGTGCAAGCTCTGCTTCCCAAAAAATCGCATAATAAAGTTTGCATTGATATCAAAGAGAGCCAGAACTTCTTGCCTAGCCAGAATAGTTTGAATGAATGTCCTATTTCAGCGCTCAAAAACAGGGAATACAATGTCGATGCGTTGATTATGGATGCAGACTATGCGATCGTGAATGACGGGTCTTTGGTATTTGTAGATAAAGAGGCGCAATCCTGTTTTAATTATGCGGACAATATTATCGTCATTGTGAATGTAGACCAGGTTTTACTTCATCTTTCAGATCTGCCGATTTTCCTGCACATCAAAAACAATCAGGAAAGCGATTTTCCGCATGATGTGAAAATCATCCGCTCCAACCTGACCCAAATTATCCCGGATCCCTTTGTATCTTCGGATACAAAAGGATACAACACCCTTGACATCAATGTGTCTGTTATTATTTATGCTCATAATGTAGGCCCTTTGTTGGAAGATCCTTTCCTCATCAATTCTGTATTCTGCATTCACTGCAACCGATGCAAGGAGGTGTGTCCGGTGGCCAAAACAACTGACAAGGCCCCGATAGAGATTGTGAAGCAAAACTGTTTGGATGAGTATAACAGCACCACCAATATCTTCAAACAAACCACCTTATGTGGCATGTGCCAAGAGGTTTGTCCAGTCAATATTCCCTTGACTGACCTGCTCACCTACGAAATGAAGATTGTGGAGAGCAATTTCAGCAGTTGGAAAAGCAACTATCTTTTCAAGTTATTCCATAAACGGTCCAAGCTGAATAAAACGAACAATTTCTTTTTATACAGACTATTGATGAAACTTATGTTCGGAAATAATAAGTTGCTTCAAAACTATTTCCTGAAAAATAAGTCTACGTACTTTGCCATCCAGGAAGAAAACAACAATCCGGAAGAGGAGATTACAAATGAAATCATCTAATATTCAAATATTACAAGATAAAATCCATCAATTTTTAAAACAGTTTTATCTCAACAAACTGTATAGGGGAATTGTATATCTTATTCTGATTCTTCTTTCGGTGTTTATCTTGTTTTCTCTCTTTGAATATTTTTCCTACTCCAACACCGCCGTTCGTACGGTGCTGTTTTTCTCTTTCATTGCTTTGAGCCTTGCCACCCTGATTGCCTATATCATCATACCTGTCACTAAAATTTTCGGGCTTGGAAAACAACTGACACAAGAAGAGATCGCGCATATCATCGGACAACATTTTGAAGAGATAGATGACAAACTCCTCAATCTTTTTGAGCTGCAAAAGCAAATGGACAATGGGAATTATCAAAGCTACGACCTCTTGGCAGCTGCAATTGACACCAAGATAGAGTCTTTAAAGCCTTTTTCCTTTATTCAGGCCATCCCTTTTGAAAAGACAAAGAAGTTTGCCCGCTTTGCTTTGATCCCTATTCTGCTTTTCATTCTTCTTTTTGCCTTAAAGAAAGAACTTTTCATCGAACCAACCCAAAGAATTGTACATTATAGCACAGAATTTGAAAAACCAGCCCCCTACTCTATCGTTGTCACCAATCGCAATATGCGGGCTTTTCAACATGATGATTTCACCGTGCAAATCAAAGTGGAGGGAGACGAAGTGCCGGATGAATTGTTCATCAAGTACAAAAATCGTTCCTACAAGTGCCATAAGATTTCCAATACGGAATATGACTACGTTTTTTCTAATATTCAGCAAAATGTAGATTTTCAATTGTTTACGGACGAGTTTTCCTCTGTTACCTATACGGTGGAAGTCTTACCGAAACCCGTAACTATCGGATATGAAATGCAGTTGCACTACCCTGCTTATCTGAACAAACCCGACGAGGTTTTGGAAAATATAGGGAATGCCACGGTTCCGGAAGGCACACGGATAGAATGGAAATTTTTCACTAAAAATTCTGATAATCTGATATTTATTGTGGATGGTGAAACCAAAACCATCACCTCGGATAATGATCAGTTCGTTTTTCAGAAGGTGGCCAGGAATTCCTTCTCTTATGCCCTTTTTAACAAAAATTCATATTTCACTAGTCGCGATACGATTTCCGATAACATCACAGTGATTAAAGATCTCTATCCCGAAATTGTGGTGATGAGCCAGCAGGATTCCGCGTATAGTGAGCGATACTATTTCAAGGGCAACATCAAAGACGACTACGGTTTCTCCAAATTGCAGTTTGTCTATGACTTGTATGATGCGGAGGGTCACTTGACCAAACAAAACCAGGTGGTCAATATTGCCATTCAAAATCATGTTACCCTGCAGGATTTTTACTATTATTTTGACGCCAACTCCTTCGATCTGAAGCCGGGTGAAAAAATCAATTATTATTTTAAAATCTACGATAATGATGGCGTGAACGGTCCTAAGGCGGCCAAATCCACAACCGCGACCTATCGAGTTAAAACCCTTGACGAGATTAATGAGGATCTGGACAAGTCTGAAAAGGAAGTGATGTCCGACTTTTCCAATCTGGTTTCCGAGTCTGCCCAGTTGATGAAGGATATTGAGAAACTGCAAAAGCAGATGATGCAGGAGAAGGAGTTAAGTTGGCAAGACAAGAAAAAACTGGAGCAACTGATGAACCAGTATCAGGATTTGAAAGAGGCTATCAACAAGCTTCAGAACCAACAGAAAAATAACCAGGCTATTGAATCGCAATATAAAGATATCCAAGAAGATATATTAAAGAAACAGCAAGAATTGCAGAAGAGAATGGAGGATGTGTTGTCGGATGAAATGAAACAGATGATGGACAAACTCCAGCAAATGATGAACCAGTCGGTGAAGAAAGATGATGTCCAAAAACAGGTTCAGAAGTTAAAGAACAACACAGAGGACATCAACAAGACTCTTGATCAGCAATTGCAGTTATATAAGCAATTGGAGGTTGAGAAAAAGTTGAATGAAGCGGTTCAAAATCTGCGTAATTTGTCGGAAGAACTGGACAAAAATGCCAAAAATACCGAAAACAAGAGCATTTCCAAAGACCAGGTTCAACAGAAACAGAAGCAGATTCAGGAACAGTATAACGAGGTCAAGAAAGAAATTCAGGAGCTGCTGAAGATGAATAGTGAATTGGAGGAACCGACCAAGTTCAAGGATACCAAAGATCTTCAGCAACAGATTGATAATCAGCTACAGCAAAGCTCCCAGAACCTAGACAAAAACAACAGATCCAAGTCTTCCGACAATCAAAAGAAGGCAGCTGAGGATATGGATCGGTTGGCTGACCAGATGGAGCAGGATTTCAATGAGAGTGAATTGGAGAGTGTGTCCGAGGACATAGAGACCTTACGGCAGATTCTGGATAATTTGGTCAAGATTTCCTTCAGTCAGGAGTCTATCATGACCTCCACACAGAAGGTACCTTCCCGTTCTTCAAAGGCTTCCGATTTGATGTTGGAGCAGTTCCAAGTCAAGAACAATATGGCTCACATTGCCGACTCCTTGAATGCTTTGGCGCGACGACAGATGTCGGTGAAACCGTTCATCCAGACGGAAGTTTCCAAGATAGAGGATTATTTAAGCACAACTCAGACGGAAATGAACGACCGTAGAATGGCCAATGCTGCCAAGAATCAGCAATTCGCGCTCACTTCCATGAATAACCTTGCCCTGATGCTGAACGAATCGTTGCAAGAGATGCAGAAGAAGAAAGAGGAGTGCAAGTCGAAGTGCAACAAGTCTGGCAATGGCTCCTGCAGTAAGCCAGGCGGTAAGGGAAAGAGCAAGAAGACCTCGGCACGGGAGTTGCAGCAGCAGTTGAACCGTCAGATGGAGGCTTTGAAGAAGAGTATGGAAAAAGACGGTCAGCAGGGTCAGACCGGCCAGCAGCAGCAGATGAGTGAGAAGTTTGCCAAGATGGCCGCCCAGCAGGAAGCCATTCGCAAGATGCTGGAAGATTATAACAATGAGATGAAGTCTGAAAACGGGGTAGGGGACAAGTCGCTGGAGCAGCTCATCAATGACATGAAAAAGACCGAAAAAGAGCTCGTAAACAGGACGCTGACGCAGCAGACCATCCAACGTCAACAATCCATCACTACGAGGCTTTTAAAGAGCGAGAGAGCCGATATTGAGAAAGAGAAGGATGAGGAGCGCAAGTCCAATGAAGCCAAGTATATTCCGCAGTTGAATCCGCCTAAAGAGTGGAATTTTGATGTGAATCACCAACAGCAGAACGAGATGTTGCGTTCGGTACCTGCCGAATTGAACCACTACTATAAGGAGAAAGCCAACGAATATTTTTATAATATTGATTAAAAAGCAGTTATATGATATATTTTGAATTAAACGAGTTAAATAGGGACAATTTATATCGCAAGTCCCAATCCATGATTGAGTACTTATGCGATAAATATGCTGTTGGCGAGCAGCGGGGCGTGATAGAGATGGCCAATCAGAATATCATAGAACATATCCTTTCTGATCCGGCCGACTTCACGATAGACCTGAATGCCCATGTGGAGAATAATGAGCTGGTATTTGCCTATTCCGCAGACCAGCCCGTTTTCCGTTTTTTGGAAAATTTGACCCCGAAACTCCAGGAGGACAATGTTTGGTGTGTTTTAATCGATGATTATACGTTAAGTGATGATTTACAATCACTTACAATAAGTTTTTACGTAAAACCTCATCAAACTGTTTCCAAACGCACCTTCCAAGAGGTGATGCAAACCAAAGAATCCTACTTGTGATGAGACGATTTCTTATAACTGCCTTTTGCTTCTTCCTATTTGGTTTTTCCCTGTTTGGCCAATCTTATAGAGCTCTTTTCATTGGCAATAGTTACACCGAAGTGAATAATCTGCCTCAGATGGTTCACGATATCGCTGAATCGATGGGTGACACCCTCGTTTTCCAGAGTCATACCCCTGGCGGTTGCACCTTTCAGCAGCATGTGTCCGGAGCAGCTCCCTATATCCAGCAGGGAGGTTGGGACTATGTGGTTTTGCAAGAACAGAGTCAGCTGCCTTCTTTTCCTATCAGCCAGTTCATGAACGAATCTTATCCTTATGCACAGCAGCTGTGCGATATGATTCGCCAATATAATGCCGATTCCCATATTGTTTTTTACATGACTTGGGGCCGTAAAAACGGCGATCATCAGAATGCCCAGTTTTATCCACCTCTGGACACCTATGAAGGTATGGATAGCCTTTTGTATGCACGCTACATGATGATGGCCCAAGACAATCAAGCATGGGTCTCCCCGGTAGGCTACGTGTGGCATTATATGCGTGACCATTACCCCGACATTGAATTATACAGTTCCGATGGAAGTCATCCCTCCCTTATGGGAACCTACATTGCCGCTTGTTGTTTTTACACCGTCTTTTTTCAAAAAGACCCCCGCTTGATTTCTTTCTCCAGCACCTTGGAATCGCAGCAGGCGCAACGGGCCCGAGAGGCTGTATCCCTTTTGGTTTACGACAGCCTGTCGAAATGGTTTGTTACCGCAGACACGGTTCCGACCAGTGACAGTACGTCAATCCAGGATATGGATATTCCCCAAGTCCAGATATTCTACCATAACTCCAACCATAGTCTGGAACTTTCCACTCAGGATTATCAGCCCTTCACCTTGACGGTCACTTCCCTTGAAGGGCGTTTAATGCGTAAATTTGAGGGTAGGGGAGATGATATCGTCTATTTTTTCCCCTTAGACAAACTGGCAGCCAATGTATATGTAGTCACCTATCAAACCCAACGAGGCAAGATCTCTCATAAAATCTACATACCCTAATTATGATCACCTTTTCTTATCTCAGTCCCGTGGTTTTTCCTTGTGATGTTCACCACAAAACCTGGTTGAAAGCAGTCATCCGGTCGGAGGGCTTGCAGCCGGGCGACATCCAATATGTGTTCTGTAACGATCAAGACCTGTTGCAGCGCAATATCCAGTTTCTGAACCATGATACCCTTACGGACATTATTACCTTTGACAATCGGGTAGGGGAGTGTGTCTCGGGAGAGATTTTCATCAGTGTGGATCGTGTCCAAGAAAATGCCGAATCCTTGCATGTCCCTATTGAGGACGAGCGCTTGCGAGTGATGGTTCATGGGGTGCTTCACTTGTGTGGCTATAAGGATAAATTGCCAGAGGAAGCAGTAGTCATGCGTCAGAAAGAGAATCAATATATTGACTTGTTTCACCAAAGTTTTGGCGCATAAATTCCTGATTAGTATAAATTTAAAAACACTGTTTTACGTAAAACATGGTCGAGCGATATGATGTTATAGTAGTGGGTGCGGGTCATGCCGGATGCGAAGCGGCGGTAGCAGCGGCGCGTTTGGGGAGTCGCACATTGCTAGTGACCATGAACCTTGCCCTGGTGGCGCAGATGTCTTGCAACCCCGCTATGGGTGGGGTGGCCAAAGGACAAATCGTCCGCGAGATTGATGCCCTTGGGGGAATGTCGGGAGTGGTAACCGATCAAGCAACCATCCAATTCAGGATGTTGGGAAGATCCAAGGGGCCGGCCATGTGGAGTCCGCGCGCCCAATGCGACAAGGCACAATTTTCCCTTCTTTGGCTTTCTGTGCTCCAGCAAACCCCCAATCTTTATCTCCGTCAGGATACCGTCACGCAACTCCTCTTCGACCATGATTGCGCAGTTGGTGTTGTCACCCAATTGGGAAAAACGCTCTATGCTTCCAAGATTATCCTCACGAATGGCACTTTCCTCAATGGTCGAATCCATGTGGGAGAGGTCAATTTTGCTGGTGGCCGTATTGGCGAGTCTGCCTCTTTTTCCCTTTCCGATCAACTTAAGGAGCGGGGGATAGATACTAAAAAGCTGAAAACAGGCACCCCTGTCAGAATTGACGGACGCACTATTCAGTTCTCCCGTATGGAAGAACAACCCGGTGATCCTGATCCGCAAACCTTCTCCTTTACACCCACCGCCCCGGTTTCTGACCAACTTAGTTGTTGGATTACCTATACCAATTCCCGGGTACACGAGATTCTGCAAACAGGCTTTGAAAAGTCTCCGCTTTTTCAAGGACGAATCCAAGGCGTCGGACCTCGTTATTGTCCCTCTATCGAGGATAAGATCGTGCGTTTTGCCGACAAAGACCACCACCAACTTTTCCTTGAACCTGAAGGTCGCCATACAACCGAATATTATCTCAACGGTTTCTCATCCTCGCTCCCTGAAGAGGTGCAGATAGAAGCCATGCATCAAATACCGGGGTTAGAGGAGGCGGTGATTTATCGCCCGGGCTATGCGATCGAGTACGACTATTTTGATCCCACCCAATTGCATTATACGCTCGAATCCAAATGTGTTCCAAATCTCTATTTGGCAGGACAGGTTAACGGAACAACAGGCTATGAGGAGGCAGCCTGCCAAGGACTGATGGCCGGTATCAACGCCCATCTCTCCATTCACGAGAAAGAGCCGTTTATCCTTAAACGCTCCCAAGCATATATCGGCGTTCTTATCGATGATCTGATCACCAAAGGAGTGCAAGACCCATACCGCATGTTCACCTCCCGTGCTGAATATAGGATCCTCTTGCGCCAGGATAATGCTGATTATCGGTTATCTCCGCTCGGACATGAATTGGGACTTTTGGATGACGAGCAGTTTGCACGTTTTGAACGTAAATACCAAAACCAGCAACAAATCGAAGAGTATCTCGGAACTCATCTGACCAACCTCGTTGAATATAATCCATTATTGGAGCAAAAGGAATCAGCCCCGCTCATCCATAATGTCAAATTGTCGCAAATACTCCTTCGTCCCCAGATTTCTATCGAGGATATTATGCTGACGGATCATGAATTTTCTCATTTTTTGAACCAGCACAACTTTTCATCCGAGCAAATCAAGAATGTGGAGACCCGCATCAAATATGAAAATTATATTCAGAAAGAAGAGGCCCTTGTTCAAAAATTTTCCCAACTTGATCACATCAAGATTTCTCCCGATTTCGACTACCGCTCTTTAACCAGCATCTCGAAAGAGGCCCGCGAAAAATTATCCAAGGTTAAACCCCATAATCTGGGTCAAGCATCCCGCATCAGCGGCGTCAGCCCTTCTGACATTACCGTTTTGATGATATATCTCAATAATAAATCGTAAACTTCTAATAGTTAACTAGTTGAGTTATATTTTGCCCAATTTCGCCCTTTTTTTATTCCTAACACTTCCCATTCATTTTTCGTAAAATACGGCCGCATTTAACCTCTTTTGACAATATGTCCTTATAATCAAAAAGATAGCACGAATGCAGGGTGCTATTTGTTTGTTGAAAGCAAAAAATGGGGTTTGAAATAGCCTTGCGAAGAGGAAAGTAGTCTCGCTGGGAATCGAACCCAGATCTAAGGTTTAGGAAACCTTTGTTCTATCCATTGAACTACAAGACCAATGGGCGGCAAAAATAATAAAAATACCGTCGTCACGATTATTTTGTCCAATTCTATTTTTGACCGGCCCATCGCATTATCTTCCATCTTGAGATTTCGTCATACACAGGTTCAAAGCGGTAGTTTTCGTTTCAGTTCCGCTTTGAAAGACCGTGTGATTTTAAAATGGATATCCCCAATACAGCAGGTGTCCCCCCTTTTTATCTGGTCTATCTTTTGAACATTCACGATGGTCTTTTGGTTTATCTTCTGAAAAATGTGATCCGGGAGCTTGTTGATAAAGTACCGCAGCGACTTTCTTCTCTCAAAGCACTCGCCGTTTTCCATAAAGAACCGGATTTTATTGTCCAAAAGTTTGATGTACAGGATCTCCTTCAGCAGAATCCTCACGGCTGCCTCGCTCTTGGTGGCAGGCAGGAAGATGGATTCTTCCGTGAAGATATATCGGGCCAGGGAAGTGCCATAATCTGCCTCCTTTTCGGAAACGGTGTTATGGTTTTTATTTCTGGAAGCGTAGTGGGTATGAATTTTGATGATTTTTCCCAGCACGGCTTTTAGTTGATCCTCCAGGTGCTCATAGACCATAACGTCAAAACATCCGCTTTTCATCATCCGTCTCATCCTATTAATGTTGATTTTTTTGCAAATCGGAACAATAAATATAGGTTTATGAGCCGTATATAGCACATTCAAATAATCTTCATCGATAAAAAGCAGGGCGCATTCTCCTTGATTGAGATACTCCAAGGCCTCTTCTGTATCTGCGAGAATCAAGACCTGTTTGCAGATGGAAAACTTTGTCAATGAATCTTTTAGCGTAGCAGCTGTCTTTTCTTCTTTTACCAAAACTGATATCAATATCGGCATTTTCATTTCTTATAAGTTTTAATAAATCATGAATTAAAAATAATAAAAACATAAATATCGACGAAATCGAGCTCTAGATGGCTATATTTGTATGTTCAGCGAATAAAACAAGCGAAAAACAATTTAAAAATGGCAACAATGATTGTTTTTTGAAGAATGTCAATATTTACCTCACATTCAACGAAAATCCAGCCATAGTTGATGGTTTCATCATGAAAAAGGTCGAAAGCAAACAGTTGATTATATTTTTCATAATTTATCAACAACAGACTCATTGGGACCCTATAAAAAGGGGAAGTTTAGAATAGCCAGCGAGAGGGGGAGCAAAAAGTTTTTTTCGGGAAGGTGCCGTATTATCCAATATTTTTCAGTAGTTTTGCGCATTATTTTTTGAAAAACTTTAAATACAATCTTATGGCAAAAGTATTGATAATAGGAGCTGGAGGCGTTGGAGCCGTGGTGGCCCACAAATGTGCCTCTGTACCCGAGGTGTTCACAGAAATCGTACTGGCTTCCCGAACAAAGTCCAAATGTGACAAAATAGCAGCGGAAATCGGCGGGAACCGTATTGTCACGGATCAGGTAGATGCGGACAATGTTCCGGAAACGATCAAATTGATTGAGAAGCATCGTCCTGATTTGTTGATCAATGTGGCGTTGCCCTATCAGGATCTGCCCTTGATGGATGCCTGTCTGGCCACCAAGACTAACTATATGGACACAGCCAACTATGAACCTCGCGACAAGGCCAAGTTTGAGTACAGTTGGCAGTGGGCTTATCAGGACCGTTTCAAAGAGGCTGGCATCATGGCTCTCTTAGGTTGTGGCTTTGACCCGGGTGTTACCAGCATTTACACCGCCTATGCAGCCAAGCATTATTTCGACGAGATTCATTATCTGGACATTGTGGACTGCAACGCTGGTGACCATGGCAAGGCTTTTGCCACCAATTTCAATCCGGAGATCAACATTCGGGAGATCACGCAGCGTGGCAAATACTGGGAGAATGGCCAATGGATTGAAATTGACCCGATGTCCATCCATCGCCCCGTCGATTATCCCAACATTGGCGAGCGTGAATCCTATCTGCTCTATCACGAGGAGTTGGAGTCGCTGGTGAGAAGTTATCCTACCATCAAGCGTGCTCGTTTCTGGATGACCTTCGGGCAGAAATACATCACGGTGCTCAACGTGTTGCAGGAGATTGGCATGACGAGCATCAAGCCGATCAAATACCAAGGCATCGACATTGTGCCGTTGCAATTCTTGAAGGCTGTTTTGCCGGAGCCCTCTTCTCTGGGCGAAGGCTATCATGGCCAGACCTCCATCGGTTGCCAGATCCGGGGTATCAAAGACGGCAAAGAGCGCACCTACTATGTGTGGAACAACTGTGATCACGCCGCTTGTTTCAAAGAGATTGGCGCTCAGGCTGTTTCTTACACTACGGGCGTACCGGCCATGTTGTGTGCCAAGATGATCCTCACCGGCACCTGGAAAGGCGAGGGCGTCTTTAATGTCGAGCAGTTTGATCCCGATCCATTCATGAAGGAGATTGGCGGTTATGGTCTGCCGTGGAACGAGCAGATAGACCAACCGCTGCCAGTTTATGCGCACGAGTAATCGAGAACAAATCCCGTTTTATTTAAAAATCATACGAATTATGGAGGGTGCAAATCTTTATCCAAAGGGTTTGCACCTTTTTTTATTTATTTGATTTTAAATATGTTGCACCTTTTTCTATTTTCTTTATAAAGAAAAGCGATTTTTTTCTATTTTTGCACGTAATAAAAACGCCCCAATATGTCTTTTATTACAGATCGAATTGCTTTAGAGGGATTGACTTTCGACGATGTCTTGTTGATTCCCGCCTATTCGGAGGTTTTACCGCGCGATGTACAGCTCTCCACTCCTTTTACCAGAAATATTAATTTGAATCTGCCCTTTGTGTCGGCGGCTATGGATACGGTTACCGAAGCCAAGATGGCGATTGCCATAGCGCGTGAAGGAGGTATCGGTGTGATTCACAAGAATATGACCATTGAAGAGCAGGCCAAGCAGGTGGCATCGGTCAAAAGAGCGGAAAACGGTATGATCAACTCACCCATCGTGATCACCGCCGACAAGAGGGTAGGGGATGCTTTGAAGATCATGGCGGATTATCACATCGGCGGCATTCCAGTCGTTGATGACAAGAATGTGTTGATCGGTATCGTCACCAACCGTGATTTGCGCTTTGAGAAGGACTTCAACAAGAGTATCGGTTTGGTGATGACGAAAGAGAATCTGATCACCACCTCCAAAGATACGGACCTCAAGAAGGCCACCGACATCTTGCAGGAGCATAAAATCGAAAAATTGCCGGTGATTGATGAGGATGGTACGCTCATTGGTTTGATCACCTACAAGGACATCACGAAAGCTAAGGACAAGCCCTTTGCTTGCAAGGATGCGCAGGGGCGCTTAAGAGTGGCTGCCGGTGTCGGAATCACCAGCGATGCCGTTCAGCGCGCAGAAGCGCTGGTAGAGGCTGGTGTGGATGCCTTGGTGTTGGACTGTGCCCATGGCCATTCCAAGAACGTCATCACCGTATTGAAAGATATCAAGAAAACCTTCACATCTGTGGATGTGGTTGTTGGCAACATTGCCACGGGCGAGGCTGCCAAGTGGTTGGCCGACCACGGTGCCGACGCCGTCAAGGTGGGCATTGGACCGGGATCCATCTGTACTACCCGAGTGGTGGCCGGCGTGGGTGTTCCGCAGCTCAGCGCCGTTTACGATGTTTACAAGGCTTTGCAGGGCTATGGTATCCCGTTGATTGCCGACGGTGGTATCCGTTATTCTGGAGATATCGTCAAGGCTTTGGCGGCTGGCGGCAGTTCCGTGATGTTGGGTGGCATGTTGGCCGGCGTGGAAGAGTCCCCGGGCGCCACCATCCTGTTCAATGGTCGTAAGTTCAAGGCTTATCGAGGCATGGGCTCCTTGGAAGCTATGCAGCATGGCTCTAAGGACCGCTATATGCAAAGCGATGTGGAAGATGCCAAGAAGCTGGTGCCGGAGGGCATTGTGGGCCGTGTGCCGTACAAAGGAGACCTCTACGAGGTGATCTATCAGATGGCCGGTGGTCTGCGCTCAGGAATGGGCTATTGCGGTGCGCACAACATCGAAGAGCTCCATAGCGCGCGCTTCTGCCGCATCACCAATGCCGGTGTGCTGGAGAGCCATCCGCACGACATCTCCATCACCAGCGAGGCGCCGAACTACTCCAGCGGCACGAACAAATAAAAGAAGATTATTTCTGCAATCCCTTCAGCAGTTGGATTTCCTCTGTCCATAGTGACTCATCTGGAGTCTCCAGAATGAGGGGCATATTGTCGAATCGGGGATCCTGCATAAAGCGCTCGAAAAACGGCATTCCCAGAAGGCCTTTGCCGATGCTTTCGTGGCGGTCCACGCGGGAGGCTAGCTCTTTCTTGGTATCGTTAAGATGGATGGCTTTCAGATAGTGGGACCCGATGGTGCGGTCGAATTCCGCCCAGGTGTCGCGATAGCCCTCCTCCGTCTTCAGGTCGTAGCCGGCAGAGTAGGTGTGGCAGGTGTCGATGCAGACGCCCACGCGGCTCTTGTCCTCCACCTTGTCGATGATGATGGCGATATGTTCGAAGCTGAACCCCACATTGGAGCCTTGTCCGGCGGTATTTTCGATGACGGCAGTGACCCCTTCTGTCCGTTCCAAAGCCAGATTGATGCTTTCGGCAATGCGGTTCAGGCACTGGTCTAAGGAGATCTGGTTGAGATGGCTGCCAGGATGGAAGTTGAGCATCTTGAGTCCCAGTTGCTCACAACGTTTCATCTCGTCAAAGAAGGCGTTGCGCGACTTTCCTATCAGTGCGTCATCGGGTTGGCCGAGATTGATGAGATAGCTGTCGTGGGGCAGGATATGGTCGGGGGAGATGCCCGCCTCTGCGCAGTTGGCTTTGAACTGTTCCATGCTTTTGGCCGTCAGGGGAGGGGAGACCCATTGTCGTTGGTTTTTGGTGAAAAGGGCAAAAGCGCTGGCGTCGACAGCCTTGGCATTCAGCGGGGCGTTTTCCACACCGCCAGATGCACTCACATGAGGTCCTATGTATTTCATGATCAGTTAATTTTATATCCAACCATAATCTGGAAGCTGAACAGTCGCTCCTTATAGTCTTCGCCCGCGAACTTGGGGTTCATCATATTGGCCAGGCCGAAGTCCACATGGGCGCCAAAGTAGAATTTGGACACTTGGTATCCGGCTTCTGCCGCGATGCCCCAGTTGAAACGTTTGAGGATATTTCCATGGTAGAGCGAATATTTATTCGTATAGTCATCATTGGCAATATGATAATAGAGGTATTTGGTGTCGTTCAGGAACGGGTCAAAGTGTCCGGAAGCCACATAGTTGGTTATGGATCCATGGGGATCTTTGTCTGCGCAGGAGGCGTCATAGATGATTTTGCCGCTCAGCGCGATATCGACAAAGAGACCGGCGCCCACCACGAAATGGTTGTTTTCCAAGGAGGTGTGATAATAGAGCATGAGGGGTATCTTGATTCGGTTCATTTTGTACATGTTCTCGGTGGCGATGGAGAGATGATGGGACTCCTGTTCAAAGACAGCGGTTTGCACCTGATGGAGGCGTTGCCAGCCATACATCAAGCCTGTTTGCAGAAACAGTTTGTTTTTCAGGTGTATGTCTGCGATCAACCCGGCGCTAACGCCCAGTTTCATTTGCTTGGAGGTGTTATATCCGTAGGCGTATTGGGCGGAGATGGTGGAGTTGGGAATCAGTAGGGTAGTGCCGCTGAGGCCGATGCGGGCCGACAGTTGTACACGTTGTGTCTCTTCTTGTGCTTGTATCGCCGACAGGAAACCAATCAGGGTAAATAATAAAGCTAATTTTTTCATATCTGAGGTTTTTAATGATTATTTGAAACAAGATCTGGAGTGTTTGCACGCATGGCAGCTGCCAGACATCCATAAAGACCAGCGGTTTCTGTGCGCAAACGCCGGTTGCCGAGCTTTACCTCCGTGTATCCGGATTGTCGCGCCTGGGTAATTTCTTCCCTGCTGAAATCCCCTTCCGGACCGATGAGCAGAATCATTTCCGAGTGGTTGTGTGGCATGTCCACCAATTGTCGTTGGTTGTTCTCATCACACCAAGCGATAAATTTATCCGCCTGTGTATCTGTATTTTGCTGTATAAACTCCGTGAATTTCATCATCTTGAGCGGAGGCAGCCAAGTGGTTTGTGACTGCTTCAGGGCGGCAATAGACAGCCGTTGCAGACGGTCGAGGTTTAGGTGGGTGCGCTCGGAGTGGTCGCACTGCAGGAAGGTGAGCGAGCAGATGCCGATTTCGATGGCTTTCTCCAACAGCCATTCCATGCGGTCGGCGTTCTTGGTAGGTGCAACGGCAAGATGCAATCCATTATGTGTGAGGATGTTGTCGGTAATGGTTTCGCGGATTTCCAAGAGACACTTTTTAGGATGTGCCTCCGCAACCACTGCCTCTGCGAGGTGACCACGTCCATCTGTCACGCGCACCACGTCGCCTTCGCGGTGGCGCATCACGCGTACGCAATGTTCTGATTCTTCGTTGCTTAAGGTGACGAAGGGTTGGGTTATATCGGGGGAGTAGAAATGATGCATGATAATATCCAAAGCAGATGATAGCGCAAAAGTACACATTTTATTCATTGCATTTCAATCACCTCACGCTATTGTTCCTATAATTCGAAGCTGTGGTCAGCTTTTAACCCTCCTTCTCCGACAATTCCATCCAGCGTTCGGTTTTCTCATCCAATAACGCGGTAATCTCGGCGTAGCGTCGGCCCCAGGCGGCAAAGTCGTCGGCTGTGCCCTGTCCCGCACTCATTTTCTCCTCTATGTCAGCCTTTTCCTGTTCCAGACCGGCAATTTCCTGTTCCAGGGCTTCCAGTTCTTTTTTCTCCTTGTAAGTCAGCTTGTTGGTGTTGGTATTGGCGGTGCGGGTGGGTTTGGCAGGCTCTTCTTGTTCCCGAAGCAGCTTTTCGGCCCGCTTTTGAATCCGGAGGGCCTTGTCTTTAGCCTGCCGGTATTCGGTGTAGTTGCCGTAGTAGTCCTTGATGACCCCGTCGCCCTCGAAGACGAAGATATGGTCCACCAGCTTGTTCATCAGCCAGCGGTCGTGGGAGACGATGATCATACAGCCGTCAAAGTTGGTGAGGAAGTCTTCCAACAGGTTGAGGGTGTCGATGTCGAAGTCGTTGGTGGGCTCGTCGAGGATGAGGAAATTAGGATTTTTTAACAGGGTAATGAGCAGGTGCAGTTTGCGGCGCTCGCCACCGCTAAGATCTTCATAGTAGGTGTATTGTTGTTTGAAAGGGAAGCCAAAATGGTTCAGGAACTGGGCGGCGCTGATATAGTTGCCATTGTCCATGCGGATGACCTCTGCGTGTTCTTTGACCAGTTCCAGCACGATTTTGTTGCCGGGGTAGGTGAAATCATTTTGGGAGAAGTAGCCGAATTGGATCGTGAGTCCGGGGGTGATTTTGCCACCGTCGGGCTTCACTTCGCCCATGATCATCTTGAGGAAGGTGCTCTTGCCGGTGCCGTTTTTGCCCACAATGCCGCATTTTTCCCCTCTCTTGAAGATGTAGGAGAAGTCCTTGATGATGGTCTGGTCGGGGAAGGAAAAGTCGAGATGACTGATTTCCAGAATTTTATGGCCGATACGTTCCGACTGCACCTTAAAGGCTTCCGGAGCGTTTTCCACCTTACGGTTCATCTGTTCCTGCAGTTTCTCGAAGTTGTTGATGCGGGCGCGGGCCTTGGTAGTGCGGGCTTGTGGGGAGGTGTGTACCCATTCCAGCTCGCGGCGGTAAAGACTGCGCAGGCGCTCATATTCGGCCGACTCGTTGGCGAGCCGCTCGGCCTTCTTCTCCACGTAGTAGTCGTATTTGCCCTTATAGTGGTAGAGGTTGCCGTTGCTCAGCTCGAAGATGTCGCTGCACACATTGTCCAGGAATGAGCGGTCGTGGGTAACCATCAGGAGGGTGATATTGGCGGTGGAGAGGTAGCCTTCCAGCCACTCGATCATCTCCACGTCCAGATGGTTGGTGGGTTCGTCGAGGATGAGCAGGTCCGTGTCGGCGATCAGGGTCTTGGCCAAGGCGGTCTTCTTGCGTTGTCCGCCAGACAACTCATGGACATTCTTGAAGATATTGTCAATGCCGAAGCGGGAGAGGATCTCCTTGATTTTGGCTTCATAGTCCCACGCGTTGAGGCGGTCCATTTCGAGGACGGCGTGATCCATGCGCGCTTGTGGCACGCGGTCATGAAGGCCCTGCTCCAGCAGCGTCACACAAGTCTCGTACTCTTTAACGGCCTGCACGATGGGGGTATCTTCGTTGAAAAGGTTCTCTATCACAGAGTCATCCTCGTTGAAGTTGTCCATTTGGGGCAGGTAGGAGACGGTGATGTCGTTGCGGATCACCACGGAGCCAGAGTCGGGGGTGTCGCGACCGGTGAGGATGTTGAGCAGGGTGCTCTTGCCTGTGCCGTTGCGCGCAATCAAGGCACTCTTCTGTCCTTTTTCCAGCCCGAAGGTGATGTTTTGGAACAGGAGTTTCTCTCCAACAGTTTTGGATATGTTGTTGGCGGTGAGATAGTTCATGCTAGCCGTTGGCCTTTGGCTATTAGCTGTTGGCCAATAGCTAATAGCCAACAGCCAACAGCATACTATCCATAACTATTTTACGGCAATGACTTCGATTTCGACCATCACGCCTTTGGGGAGGTCGCGTACGGCGAAGGCGGCGCGGGCGGGCGGGTTGGAAGGGAAGCGGGTGGCATAGACTTCGTTCATGGCGCCGAAGTTGGCAATGTCGCTGAGCAGACAGGTGGTCTTCACCACGTTGTCGAAGGTGTAGCCTGCTTCACTCAGAATAGCTTCGATATTTTTCATCACTTGTTCCGTCTGGGCGGTGATACCCTCTGGAACTTCGCCGGTAGCGGGGTTGACGGGTATTTGACCGGAGATGAATAACATACCATTGGCTTCGATAGCCTGGCTGTAGGGACCGATGGCGGCGGGAGCGTTGTGGGTGTGGATCACTTTTTTCATAGAGAAGTTTTTTAAAGGATTTTAAGATCGTAAAACCAGGGCCAAGACCCTGAAAGGAGCGGCAAAGATAGGAAAAATGTTGAAATGTGGATGCGGTGAAATGAATAAGGGTTCAAAGTCAACCACGAAGGCACAAAGAGGGATACCACAAAGGCACAAAGGACACAAAGAGAGAAACCACGAAGGCACAAAGGACACAAAGAGAGATTAAGGGAGGAAATAGATAATAGTTATTAGTAGTTCAAGGCTAATGGCTAACGGCCAATAGCTAGAGTTCAATGTCAAGGTTCAAAGTCATAGTTCAAGGTTCAAGAGAAACCACGGTATCCTACCCCCCTGTCCCCACCCTTCCCCCACCCCCAATAACTATTAACTATTAACTGTAAATTTTATCGTTATGCAAATAATGACAGAAAACGACAATGAAACAATATTTTTCTATCTTTGCATCCGATAAAAGTGCTACACTTTTTAGTGACCAAAATGGTAAAGTTTTTAAT
>JAGCGA010000018.1 GCA_017649855.1 Bacteroidales bacterium | reverse complement strand
TTCCTTGGGTGAGATTTCCATGGCGTTGGAGAAAGTCTATGGACGTTATAAAGCAAAAATCAACTTAATTTCAGGCGTGTACAGTAAAGAACAACAAGATAACGCCGCCTTCAAACGGGCGTGCGAGAGATGCAACGAATTTGCCAAGAAGGAGGGCCGTCGCCCGCGTATCATGATTGCCAAGATGGGTCAGGACGGTCACGACCGTGGTGCCAAGGTGGTCGCCACCGGCTATGCCGACATCGGTTTCGACGTCGATATGGGACCGCTCTTCCAGACTCCCGAAGAGGCTGCCAAGCAGGCTGTTGAGAACGATGTGCACTTCCTCGGTGTCTCCTCATTAGCCGCAGGTCACAAGACCTTGGTGCCGCAGGTGATCGAAGAGCTCAAGAAGTTGGGTCGCGAGGACATCATCATCACCGTGGGTGGTGTGATTCCGCCGCAGGACTACCAGTTCCTGTACGACTGCGGTGTCGCCGCCATCTTTGGTCCTGGCACACGTATTGCGGATTCTGCAAATGCGATGCTGGACATTATTATGAGTGAGTAGTTAGTAGTTAGAAGTTAGTAGTTGGGAGCGGGGATATGTACCTGCTCCCATTTTTTTGTGCCTATTTCTGGGTGTCGCTCGTATCTGCGCGTAGAATGGGTCCCGGCCACAATCTCAGCCGCTTTCCCCATCGATGCAATGGTTTCATCAGGTCAAGAAAGCGGGATGAGTAGAGGATACCATACAGATGAATCGTGCTACCCATAGTGTTGCCATAGTAATGCCATAGTGATGCCATACTGATGCCATACTCTTAAGTATGGCTACACTATGGCTACAGTATGGCAACAGTATGGCATCTCCTTGGGAACGGCTTGGATAGGGCGATGGAGCGTAGGGAAAATTTTGTATCTTTGCGGCCGCAAACAATTCTAAAACAGATAGCGATGGCAAGAATCAACCAAGTTGGCCCCGGTCAGATGACATCCGGCACTGTCGGAGGCCTCACCTACGTGAAATGCAAAAACGGCACCACTTATGTCCGTTCCACCCCCACGATGCCGGCAAAGGTTTACAAGTCGCCGGCCGCCAAGAAGCGTCAGGCCCTCTTCAAGATGATCCAGACGCATCTGCGGTATCATCTCCCCACTCTCCGGCAGACCTTCGTCCATGAGGGTTCCGGGAGTCCGAGCAACGGCTACTTCAAGAGGAACAACAAGGCTTTGCGTGAAGCTCTCGACACCTTGGCCGAGCGCATGGTGGCAGGCGAGGTGGTGACCGTCACCGAGATAGAGGCCGCCATCTGCGCCTACGCGGCCGAGAATCCCGACAAGATCTGCATCGCCTCCCTGGACGGCTTCGAAGAGGTGTTCCTCGCCGGCGAATGGCCCGACGTCATCAACCTTCATGCCAACAGCGGCAGACGCGTCGTGACCATCGCTGTGTCGGACAATGGTTGACATCCACACCTGTTGAAAATATTTTTCAGCGATTCCATCATTTGAATATAAAAAATGTACATTTGCAAACTTGAAAAAAACGAATAAATGAAAAAGAAAAAGAATCAAGAAAACAGAGTGTCAATGGTTTGCGAACCAGTTGCAGGTTATAATTGCTCACCTGCGAGGTCTCAAAAGCCCATCCTGTCTCCAAATGCCGATATGGACGAACTTATGAGCGTGGAGGAGTATTTTGGATTATTAAGAACCATGGTGAACGAATATTATGATAACCTACAAAGTGCTGATTAGGAAGTCTGCATTGTCAGACTTGGATAATCTCTTGGATTTTCTGAAAACAGTCATGTCTCGGGAAGGAGCGAACCGCTATGTTAATATAATGGTCTCAGAAGTCCAGTCATTGTCTATATTGGCGGGACTTTATCAGCCGAGTCGTTCTGTCGTTTTGCGACGCATTCATCCGAAAGCCCGCAGAATGCTGTCCCATAACCGCAAATGGAATTATGTGTTCCATATACAGGATGATTTGGTGGTCGTGGACAGGATTCTACCGTCGAAACTGATAACGAAATAGGGAAGGGATTTTTCGTACAAATACAAGTAGTACGCGGAGATTAAGGTCGGAACGTCACCGGTACCTGGTAATAGCATTGCACCGGTTTCCCCATATTCTTTCCGGGCTTCCATTTCGGCATAGACATGACGGCACGACATGCCTCCTTATCGCATTCGGGAAAAAGCGGGACTTTCACCTTGGCATTGGTCACACTCCCGTCTTTCTCCACTACGAACTCGATCAAGACCGTGCCGGTGATGCCATTATCCTTCGCCACCTGAGGATATTGAATCTCCCTTACCAAAAAGGCTTGCAAGGCATCCATTCCTCCGGGGAATTCAGGCATCTCCTCCACGAACATCAACGGAGAATCCTCGTAATAAACATCGTCTTCGACATCACCTACCACTATCCCCTCGGTAGTCTCCCAATCATCTGGATCAGCTAGCTGTGAAGGTATTTGTGTGCAGCGGTTTGGGGTGGACGAATTTTCCGGGATGTCTGGTATTTCCCCCACCTCTTCCACGATACCGTCCACCTCATACGGGTCGGATTGCCCAGGTGGCGGCGGAACTTCCTGTCCGTCTGCTGTTTCCGGAACTTGCTGAGAGGCAGCTTCCACAGCAGGCTCAGGCTCGTTGCTGGCAGCTGGTGCGGGTGTTTTCGGACTGTGGCACGCCCCCATCATCATAGAGGAGACGGCGATGCCCGCCACCGCGACGGCCTTGCCTAAAGCACGGCGTTTGGAGAGCTCCCGTTCCAAGTAGCGCACTTCGGCCTCGCAGTAGGGACACGTACCACGACAGTCGCCCTCGTGGGTGCATTCGCGCTCCACCAACGGGATATCGTTCTC
>JAGCGA010000017.1 GCA_017649855.1 Bacteroidales bacterium | reverse complement strand
GCGGGGCGCGACTGGGACTGATGTACGGACAGGGCGGAATGCAAGGTTTCAATCCACGCGCCCACGCGGGGCGCGATAGCAATGGAAACGATTTTGACATGACGGAACTAGTTTCAATCCACGCGCCCACGCGGGGCGCGACGTGTCTGAAAACCACTCATAATTTGATTAAAGAGTTTCAATCCACGCGCCCACGCGGGGCGCGACTGTATGTAATTTTATTATTTGATTGTCAGAGATTTATTATCTGCTATTCGCGAACCAGAAAAAGAGCCTTTTCTTTGATCTTTCTTAATGAAGGTTTGTTCCTTAAATCTCTCATAATCAATTGGCGCGAAAATACACTTTTTTTTGCAATGCTATGCATTCGCAACATTAGATTATCAATTCCGAGGAAATATCATAGGATGTTTTTTTGCCGATATTCTCCACTCGATTGTTCCAATTGTTTCCAAGAAAATAAAAACGAATACTGTCTTTCTCATTGTCAATCATGGAGCTGAGATTGCTTCGTAAAATTGTAAATTGGGCATCTGTCAATACGCATTCGAATACTGAATTTTGAACGCGTTGTCCGTAATTTTGGCATTCCTTGGCCACTCGCCTCAAGCGCCTTGCCCCTGCGAGGGTTACGGTTTCTACATCGTATGTAATCAATACCATCATAGCCTTATCGAATTAAAAAAACAGGATAATCATCAATATCACCCCGGATAGTCCTTGCCAACAACAGTGCTTGAACGTAAGGGAGTAAACCGATTGGAATTTTCTCTTCCAAATAGGGATGGACTATAGTCTCTTTTTTTCGGCTTTGCCACGCAGTCAGTACAGTCTTGCGACAGTTTTCTGTCATTACTACACCACTTTCACCATGCCGCACAAAATCATTGGGCGTTACTTGCCTGCGATTGATAAGGGAGAGTACCAACCGATCGCCCAAATAGGCCCTCATCTCCTCCATCAAATCCAAAGCCAATGAGGTTCGTCCAGGTCTTAGTGAATGCAGAAAACCGACGTATGGATCAAGTCCGACTGTTTCCAAGGCGGCTGCCGTTTCGTTGGCCAATAGAGTATATACAAACGAGAGCAGAGCATTCGCCGCATCCTTGGGAGGACGCTTGTTTCTCCCTTGGAAATGGAATCCCTCTTTCTGATGGAGAATCAAGTGCGGGAACACGCCGAAATAGGTGTTCGCAGCGTCGCCTTCCACTCCAATCAGGCTTGAAGCATTATTTGTGTTTATTGCTTTATGTTTGCTTGTGTTTAACAGTTGAATAGCCTCTTCTACTTCGCTATTAGTACCATTATCTCGAATGAATCTTTGGAGTATTGCTTTATAATTTTGAATTTTGCCAGCGACAAAGATTTGAGCAAAATGTAAGGCACAATCCTCGTTGTCAGCAGTGTGGTACTGGGCCTTTCTGAGTAAAACGTTTCCGTGAACCGGGCCTTGAAACCGGCCGATAAAGCGGCCGGTTGGTGTCAAGAATGATAAGGAGACTCCATTGTCAGCGCATAGTTTCATCAGTCCGGGACTTGCACCCATATAACCGAAGGTTACAATTCCTTCGATATTAACGATAGGTATCCTGAATCGCTCTTCCTTATCAACGGAGACCACCACATTCATCCCGTCTTTGCTCAAATAGGACTCCGGGGTGGTGATATATAATACATTAAGGAGTTTCCTCATAAAGATTCTTTTTCAAATAATATTTGACTGACGATTTGACTTTTGTTTCAGGGAGACAAATATCGAACAAAGAACAATTGTGGCATTTGCGACTTTTTTCAGCTTTTGGGACGCCTCCCATTCTAAAAATATGGTGCATTTCATCAGCGTATTGTTTGGTCATCTGTCTGAGATTTTCGTTTATTGCGATCTCCTCTCTTCGGCGAACCTCCCAATAAAAAAGGTATGCATAATCGATTCTAATATCATACATCTCTTCAAGACAGATGACTTGCGCTGCCAATTGCACCTCGTCTCTTTCATCCGGTTTAGTATGCCCTCTTTTGTATTCCACTGGAAACGGTTTCCAATATCCGTGGTAGGATGGGTGACAAATGCAATTGTCAGCTTTTTTAGACGGATGGAGCTCCACTACATCTGTAAAACCATACAATCCCAGCGCCTTTGACGATATGGATACCGAACGCAGGGATACATATTTGCCATTTTTTTGCCGATAAAAAGGATCGTCTGCTTGTTTATGAAGAATTTGTCCCTCGGCTGTATAGCGATTATCTGCCCAAACTTGTTCGATATGAATCAATGCCCATTGTCGGGGACAGTACACAAAGTGCTGGATCCCCGACAGCATAAGCATTTCGTCTTCGGTGTACATCATAGCCTATTCTGGGTTGTCAGAATTGTCTTCTTCAAGTGGTAGTGCTTCCAGATATCTGTCGAAATCGCTTTGGAACAGGCGGTCTTGGATAATTCGGTATTTCTCAAATTCCGTTTCCGCGTGTTCCTTGGCTTCTTCTGCTGTAACAGATCCCGCAGTTTGAAGCACCTCATTCCTACCTGCCGCCAAGATGCTGTCTATTTGATTGGACCAATCTTCCATTGTCATAGGTATATGGCGGTTTGCCATACGTTCTGCTAAGTCCAGTACACCATTGACCAATTGGCCCATATCTGAAAGTTCCACCTCTTTCAAATAGTTCTTGGCAACTGAAACGTCTGTTTTGACAATTTTGCCATCAGGAGCATTCCCCCATGTTGTCAATCCCATGTGTTCCTTGTCGGCATCAGCACGCTCCATAATCAGCTCTGCAGCGGTGTGTTGATGAACGGCATAGTGCATCTTGTTTTGCATCATCTGGAAGAAAAGTCTCGTCGTGGGGGCATCACGGTTGTAGTCAATGGCTGTGGCATAGATATCTGTCAGTTTTTGATAGAATCGTCGTTCCGAAAGACGTATCTCTCGGATTTCTGCCAGCAGGTGTTCGAAGTAGTCTTCACCCAGAAAAGTGCCGTTCTCCATACGCTTCTTGTCGAGCACGTAGCCTCGGATGGCGAATTGGCGCAGCACACTTGTGCCCCATTGGCGGAACTGAGTGGCGCGGATTGAGTTCACGCGGTAGCCAACGGCAATGATGGCGTCAAGACTATAGAACTGGGTTTGGTATGTTTTCCCGTCCGCTGCAGTATGTGCAAAATTTGCACATACTGCATTTTTCTTCAGCTCTCCTGAAGCGAAGATGTTGCGTAAGTGTTTTGTGATAACGCTTCTGTCGCAGTCAAACAATATCGCTATCGCTTTTTGCGTACACCACAGGTTTTCGTCCTTGTAGAACACTTCAATCCCTTGTTCCTTATTCTCTATCTGGAAGATCAGGAACTCCGCAGTACTGTTTCTTATTTCAAGACTTTTTGCCATAGTGGGTTAAATCATTTCTTTGATGGATACGCCGGTGGGTAACTGTGATTGATCGGGAATAGTAACTATATAGTCAGCGAACTTACGTGGTGCGTCTTCACATTTCTTTTCCACTTTCACTAGGTCAAAGAGCTTGTTGGCGGGAGCATTGCCTAAAATTGAGTCGTGTTTGAACACAATCAACTTTTGGGCACTCATCAATCCGCGTGCGGCAGAGCGGTCAACATCAAACATATTTTTCAGAGCCTCCCAGAACAACGCGAGGTCTTCTTCAGAAAAACCTGTTTGTTTGGCGAGATTGGCTGAGACGAAGCCGTGGCAGACATAAAGGCCGTAAGGAACGGTGGCTTTGCGGCCCATAGTGCGGTTATCGCCACCTTGTTTTTCTGCCTCTTTTTCAGTTGCAACTGCCATTCTTGTAATGGAGTGCTCTGCTGTGGCTATCGTGTCCACTGAGCGTGCGAATGTAAATTGAATAGGTCCACGAACTTGTCCAGCATTTTTTCCAGTTGACATAACCGCTCCAAACGTGCGGATATCATAATAAGATTTGCACATTATATCCCGAGCAACTGATGTTTTATCTTTTGCTTCTTTGACAGTTTCCTCTTCATGAGCTTTGTCAATAAGGGTGTTTAGGACAGCTTTCTCTTTGATGAAAATGTCATAGCCATTTTCACAATTCTTTGCTACTTGCACATAATTACGCACTTTGCGCTTCAGGCACACATCGGTCACGAGTCCCATACCTGTTTCCGCGTCCACACGAGGCAGATTGCCTGCGTCGGGATCGCCATTGGGGTTGCCATCTTGTACATCAAAAATGTACACAAAATCAATTCTGTTTTTTAATTCTGACATAATACTATAAATTTTAATTGTTATTCTTCAGTTGTTTGTTCTTCTTTCTTGGTGTAAAACCATTGTGTTTGCTGATAATAGCCCACAAAGAATCGTCCTTGGTCTTGCAGGTCAAGGTGAGCCGGGAAACCATCGGGACTTATCTTATCTACGATTTCCTGTTTGATTTTCTCAAACCAAACTTTCCGTCCCTCATTCAGTTTCTCCGAATGATGGTAAGACAGGTTGAGAATGGTAGCGAATACGGCGGCAGGTGTGGCGCTTGCAGAGTTCATATACCGTTCGCGGATGGAATGTTGGTTGTTGGCCTCGTCCTGAATCTTGTCAAGTACGGCAAACAATCGGCCACAGAGGTAGCCTTGGTTGGTGTTTTCTTTGTCTAACATAACTTCTATTTTTTTCTGATTATCATTCACTTTTCTGTTCAAATAAGCCTTGATGATGGCGGCTCGGGTGATATTTAGGTTTTGTTCCGCACGAATACGACGTATGCATCCAGCAAAAAGCGTATATGGGTATGGAATACCTTGAAAGATACTTTTCACGACAGCTTCGGGTAAGTTGGGCGTGGCATCCGATGATTTGCCGCCCAATGTAACTGCCGCCAAAATCGAACGAAGTTCCATATAAGGTTTCTTTTCCTTGCGAGTGTCGGTTATTTTCATATCCTCAAAATGGCGAAGAATAAGGGCGGCAAAGTCTTTTAATGGAAGTTCAGACCAATAGGTTACGGCGATACGTGCCGAATTGGGCGCAAGCCCCAAAATGTAGAACTTGTCATCCAATGAAGTCTTCAAATTACCGGAATAAATGGCGTTGAATGTCTTTCTCACTTGCTCAATATTCCTATTGGGGTCATCTTGTTCATTGAAGCCAAACATACTAAAGATGCTTTCTTCCGCCTTTTTACCAGCCTCGCCATCTTTGGATGCCCAAAACAAAAAAGTGCGATTGCCAATATGGAATTTGTTTCTCGAATCGGAACGGAGCATATAATTTAAAGCAGTTGTATATGCAAATTCCGCTTCCTCGCTAATTGGCGCATTGCCTCCTTTTTCTTTCCCATATGAATCATAACCTGAATTCACTTGAAATGAGACAAGCTTAGCTGTTGCCTGACTACCGGGAATCATAGTTGCCGTAGTTGTTTCGACAGAATGTCCTCTTTCACCTGACACTAAACATATCTGATCGCAATCGTTAACGTCGTTTTCAAGTAAATCTAATAGTTCCTTCTTTGAAGCTACGATTTCCGTATCTCCTTCAATAAGAAAAGAGAATGTGGAAAATTTCTTATTTAAATTCTTCAAAATTTCCGGCCAAAGTGGGTCTTTTTGCATTAATTCGAGAGCTACGCTTTGCTCTTCTTGATAGAACTTGTGAACGGCTGTTATATCAGGATTATCCGAATGTAATTCAAAAATGGCATTCACTTTATCTTTGAAAGTTTGGTATTGAGCCCGCGCATCTCCCTTTTCAGAATATCCCAAAATATAACCACTATTATCATACAAGTGGTTTGCTGCAAGAGCACTTGTACGCCCCACATGCTTTTTAACAAGAAATTGCTGAGCTTGCTTCTTGTCAATTCTTCTATCTTCAAATTTCAGAAAATGACCTTCTTTATCTATGACAATTAGGAAACCAATTTCCTTCAATTCCATTCCTTTTCGTGGCAAATTGTCACATCTTTTATAATACTCATATAACGCTTGCAGTATCATCTCAAAACCTCCTTGCTGTCAATAGGTGGAACAATAATGACGCCGTGATCCATACGAGCACGATAGAACATAGCTTCCGGTTTCTCGGGATTGCCTTTAAAATCCATATCGTAAAGCATAATGCCAAGGTCGCGACTCTCGTCAATAGGATCTTTCAAATCTTCTTGTTCTGGCTTTACTAAACGGAAAGAGGCTGAAAACTCTCGTGTGCCGAGATAGGGTTGGTTGAAGCATTGCCCCTTTCTTGCGCGACGCTCGAACATCGCATTATATTTGCCTGGGTTCTCGTCTTTGCAAAGTAGATCTGCCTCTTCCTCGTCAATTCGGGCATTCTTGGTCTCTTCTTTCCGTTTCCATTGGGGAATGAATTCCAATTTTGCCCAAATGCGATAGCATACGTCCTGAAGCAACAACGAGTTCTTCTGTTGTCGCTTGTCCTCAATAAAAATCGGGTTCTTCGAAGCAACGGCACCCACTTCGTTGCGCCTTATGGTGGTCCATTTGATGGGGTTAAGCACCTCGATCTTAGTCACTTGCCAGTGGATGGCAGGCTTCCAAAAAATGGCCTCAAACATGGCCCGTGCAGCCGATGGGGTGATGACATCATAGCTTACCCGTTCCACTTTTAGCTCTGGTCGGGTAAAGCAGGCCATCGGTCCCCATACCTCCAAACAAAATTCTTTGTCGTGATATTCCATATTTATACTATTAATGATTCTTCTAACCAATGATTATCTGTAACAAGACCAACTTCATTGCTATAAAAGGACTGATCTCGAATTATATAGATTCCGTCAAGCACCTCTTCGATTGCACCAGCCTCTACCAGCTTCTTCATATCTCCATTCCGCACATTGATGCTGAATTGAGATAACGCTTTCATTAACGAATAGAATGGTCCCTCTTCGAGTAGTTTTTCCACCAAGTCCATACTATTCTTCCAATTCACGATGACAGAAACGGTATTGTCATCAATCAAATGGAATGCAGATGAAGCTGTTTCGAATTGTATTTCAGCCTTGTATAATAAATCTTTGATGTTCTTCTTGTCAAAACTATTAACGCGTGAATAAAGTTGCTTGAAGTAGGCCTCCATCGCTTCTGGCGAGAACCAATCATATTCACGATTCATTATGGCAAGTCGGGCATCATTGGTTTGTCTTATGTGACCGGAAGGCAAAGGCTTCTGCAAACCAAAAACAATAGTGTTTCCTGTTCCCAATTTACCCTCTCTGTTGCATCTTCCTGCCGCCTGGAGTACCGAGTCAAGTCCAGCCTCTTGTCGAAACACCATAGGAAAGTCAATATCAACGCCTGCTTCAATAAGTTGAGTGGCCACCACTCTGATGGTTGTATTAGACGATTCTTTAAGTGCCAATTTCACTTTGTCAATGGTTTCCAGTACATGGTCAGGACACATCATTCTAGACAAATGCAAACAGATGCCTTCTTTTGGTAGTCGGGTATAAATCTCTCTCGCATCATTTCTTGTATTCACAATGCATAGCACTCGTGAATGATGGGACAATTCTTCTGCAACTTCGTCGTAGTTTTTTGGATTCTTCTCAAATTTCAATTCCACGCGGCGCAAACGATCATGAAGATTGGCGCCTTCAGGAATGATTTCATGAATGTTCGATAATCCTTCAAAAGAGACAAACGGATTGGTGCTTTGTATCAAACCAGAAAGCACAGGCTGACTGGCAGTTGTGAACAAGATGGATACGCCAAACACTCTTTTTAGCGTGTCAAAAGTATCAACAATAGGCTGAAGGAAATCCGTAGGCAAGGTTTGCACTTCGTCCAATATCAAAACACTTTTGGCAATATTGTGCAATTTGCGACAATCTGATGGCTTGTTACTAAAAAGTGATTCAAATAATTGAACATTGGTCGTCACAATGATAGGATAATCCCAGTTCTCTGTCGCCAGTTTCATTTTTTGAGCCAGTTCCTTGTCGTCGAATGCTGACCTGTCAACATTCGAGTGATGCTCAAGCACATTCTCCTTGCCAAATATGTTTCTCAGCACACTTGCTGTCTGCGTGATAATGCTCGTGTATGGAATCGCTATAATGATCCTCTTTAGGTTGTTCTTGACAGCATGTTTGATAGCCCACAAAACGGAGGCCAATGTCTTACCTCCGCCCGTAGGAACTGTCAAACTGTAAAAGTCAGGTGGATTAACACTTTCTTTGACACACCAATTCTGAACCTCGTTTCTGATCCTATTAACTTCTGTGTCAGGAGCATTTTTCTTCAATCCCGCCAAAAATGCTTCTAATCTTTTTTCCAAAGTTGCCAAAGAATCATGATCTCCTCTCAAACGACTTTGTTCAGGTTGCATAAAAGCTTCCGTATCTAAAAAGTCTGCGTCCACCAAACAACTATAAAGCATACGCTCCAAATGATGAATGTCCTTTGGCTTTTCAACTCTCGGCTTTTCCAAATAGGCATTGATCTCATCAACGGTAACTTCATCGGGAATCGTACTTTTCATAAGCTCCCTCATGTCGCCGTCATCATACAATCCCCTGTGGTGTCCTATCAAGGCGTTATCTATCAACAAATGTAGATTGGGAAATAATTCTGTGGCAATCAAAGCACCCACGTATGCGTGTCGATAATCACCATCAACTTTAATTTTTGGATCAAGTCCGCTCTCTTTAATGATGTGATGTTGGAAGGCTTTTTTCTCTTTTCCTTTATCGTGTAACAATCCCAAAACACGCCCCCATTCAGCCATGCCAAACACTTCGGCAAATTTCGAAGCCAGTTCTGACACGCCTTGCTGGTGCTCGTCATTTGACTGGATGGCCATGTCGGACTGCCTAACGTGTGATATAATTGTATTTTCACTATCCATATCCAAAATCTCTTTCTTTATTCGAACTGCAAAATTACATTATTCCTGTTTCAAAACTTGAAACACCTATACCTTTTTTTATATTTTTGCAAAAAAATAAAAGATGAGAACTACTGACACTTTTCGACAATACATCTGGTTAATAAACGTCATACATCGAGCTGGAAGAATCACCTTTAAACGCATTGGCGACCAATGGATGACAAGCAGTATAAATGAAAATAAACCATTGTCTCGCACCACTTTTTACCGTCTCCGCCAATCTTTGGAAGATATGTTTGGCATTCATATTGAATGTGACGAACAACACCAATATTTCATCAGCAATCCAGAATCGCTCCGCAACAACTCCACAGAAAACTGGATGTGGCGCACCCTGACTGTCAACAGCATTCTCCTTGATGCTCTTTCAGTCAAAGACCAACTGCTATTGGAAGATGTCCCTGCCGGAGTAGAGTACCTTGAAACTATCATTTCATCGATCAAATGCCGCCATATTCTTCAGATGAATTATCAAAAATTCAGCGATTTAGAATCATATAGCACGGTTGTCGAACCTTATTGTTTGAAACTTTTTCACCAACGATGGTATCTTCTTGGGAAAAATAAATATAAGGAAGGTAGGTTGAGCATCTATGCCCTTGACCGGATTACGAAACTTGACGAAACAGAACAAACTTTTGAATTAGATCCTGCGTTCGATGCCAACAGTTTCTTCAAAAACTATTTTGGTGTTTTCATTGGTGATGATGTGAAACCCACACGCATTGTTTTGCGGGCATACGAGAAAATGATCCCTCTTATACGCACTCTTCCGAAACACATTTCACAAAAAGAAATTGCCACAAACGATACCTATTCTGACTTTGAGTATTATTTGGCTCCTACATTTGACTTTCAACAGGAAATACTAAAGGAAGGCCAAGAATTAGAGGTCATTGAGCCTCAATCCTTAAGGAAGAAAATACAGGACGAACTGAAAAATGCATTAAAAAGGTATCAAAAGAAGTAGGAAACCACTCCCAAACAACAAGGGCCACCGTTTCCGGCAGCCCTTTTTTATTATCTTTAGCCAACAGCTAACAGCCAATGGCTAATAGCTAATAGCCGTTTACTCCACCTCCCACGTGTCACCGCTGTTGAGCAGGTCGTCCATGCATTTGTACTTGCCGACGGCTTTCTGCTCGTCCATTTGGTCTTCGTACAACTGCGTGTAGGATACCTTCTTGACGTTGCGGATAACGCCGAGAGCCACGGGCAGGTCACCGCTCATGCGGGCCAGCATCATGTGGATGCCGGTGTCCTCGGTGGTCTCGTCGTGGATCATGATGTCGTCCATCGTGATGCCATTCTCACCAATGGTGACGGCCTCCAAGCAACGGCCGTTGAAGCGCAGCCCCTTGTTCTTCTCTTTGCCGAAGATCATGGGCTTGCCGTGCTCCAGGATGATGGTGCGGTCGTCACGCACGGCGCGGTCAGTGATGGCTGCGTGTGCCTTGTCGTTGAAGATCATACAGTTCTGCAGTACTTCCACCACGCTGGTGCCGTCGTGTTGTGCGGCACGCGTCATGATGTCCGTGGTCAGTTGCGGCACACAGTCCAGCGCGCGGGCAAAGAAGGTGCCCTGGGCGCCCATGACCAGCTCACCCGGGTTGAACGGGTAGTCGATGGTGCCGTAAGGAGAGGTCTTTGTCACCTGGCCGAACTTGGTGGTCGGGCTGTACTGGCCTTTGGTAAGACCGTAGATCTCGTTGTTGAAGATGGTGATGTTGAAGTCCTGGTTACGACGTACCGCATGGATCAGGTGGTTGCCACCGATGGCCATGGAGTCACCGTCGCCCATGCTCACCCACACGGAGAGAGACGGGTTGGCCAGCTTCACGCCCGTGGCGATGGCACACGCGCGCCCGTGAATGCTGTGGAAACCGTAGGTGTCCACATAGTAGGGGATACGGGAGGAACATCCGATACCGGAGACCATACAGATGTTCTCCTTCTTGTGGTTGGTCTTCGGGAAGGTGTTCAACAATGCGGCGAGGATGGCGTGGTCACCACAACCGGGACACCATTTCACCATTTGGTCGCTGGTAAAGTCAGCTTTTGTATATTCGCGGTCCGCTCTGGGAACAAAATGTCTTTCTGCCATAATTTGAATTTTTTAATGGTTTTACATGAATTATTTGGCAAGCAGTCTTTCGAACTCGGCTTTCAGCTCGCCCACCTCGAACGGGAGACCCATGATCTTGTTGTACTGGGTCATCGGGCATTCAGGGAATTGGGTGCGCAGATATCCGGCAAACTGGCCGTTGTTGAGTTCGCAGACGACGATCTTTTTGTATTTCTTGAGGATGTCGCCGGTGTTCTTCGGCAGCGGACAAATATAGTTAAAGTGGGTATAGGCCACTTTCTTGCCTTCGTTGTTTATCTCTTCCACAGCGAGTGTCAGGGCGCCAGAGGTGCCGCCCCAGCCCACTACGAGCAGGTCAGCGTCGGGATTGCCGGTCACCTCCTGATCAGGGATGTAGTTGGCTACTCTGTTCACCTTCTCCTGGCGGTTGTGAACCATCAGGGCGTGGTTCTCGGGATCAGTGCTCAGCGGGCCGTCGGGACATTTCTCCAGGCCGCCAACACGGTGTCTGAGGCCTTCCATGCCGGGCAGTGCCCACTCACGTGCAAACGTGACAGGATCGCGGCGGAAAGGTCTGTAGTCAGGATCGTTAGGCGTGGCAAGACGCGGCTTGATGTCGGGCATGTCCGCCATCTTGGGGATGCGGAACAGCTGGGAACCGTTGCCCAGATAGCCGTCCGTGAGGAGAATGACGGGGGTCATGTGCTCCAAGGCGACTTTAGCGGCATTGTATGCCCAGTAGAAGCAGTTGGCGCTGGAAGAGGCAGCCATCACTACGAGGGGAGCCTCACCGTTACGGCCGTACAAAGCTTGGTTGAGATCGGATTGCTCCGTCTTGGTAGGCAGACCGGTGGAGGGGCCACCACGCTGTACGTCCACGACCACCAAGGGCAACTCTACCATCACGGCCAAGCCGAGAGCCTCGCTCTTGAGGGAAAGGCCGGGGCCGGAGGTGGAAGTGCAAGCCAATGCGCCAGCGTAGGATGCTCCAATGGCGGAACAGACACCGGCAATCTCGTCTTCTGCTTGGAAGACTCTTGCACCTAAGGATTTATGCTTGGCTAATTCCACCATCACGTCCGTGGCGGGGGTGATAGGGTAGGAGCCTAAGAACAGTCTGCGACCGGATTTCTCGGATGCGGCCAAAAGACCCCATGCGGTGGCGACATTACCGGTGATGTTGCGGTAACGACCCTTTGGCATCTGGTCGGCTTGTGCGATCTCGAAGATGTGGGAGTGCATCACCTCCAACTTGTCAGCATACTCGTAACCTTCCGTCAGCACGGCTTTGTTCAACGTCACGACCTCAGGCTTCTTGGCGAACTTGCGCTCCAGATAAGCGTAAGTCTGGTCCAGTTTCTTGTGCGTAGCGTAGAAGATAATACCCAAGGCAAACATGTTACGACAACGGTCTGCCGTCTTTTTGTCTGCACCTTGTTCGTTTCCAATACGTTGTGTGAAAGAGGTGATGGGCGCCTTGATGATGGTGTAGGCACGCTCCATCTCATCCGTGAAAGGATTGTCATTCTCGGTGTATCCAGCCTTGGTCAGCGCCTCATCGGTGAAGGTGTCGATGTCGACGATGATGGTGGCACCCTTCTTGGCCCACTTCATGTTGGACTTCAAAGAGGCCGGGTTCATGGCCACGAGGATGTCGCACTTGTCACCGGAACTGTAGATGTGGTTACCCACATGCACTTGGTATCCGGAGACACCGGCAATGGTGTTGTGCGGTGCGCGAATCTCGGCAGGATAGTCAGGGAATGTGGCAATGTCATTGCCTGTAAGAGCGGAGGCATCGGAAAACAGCGTTCCTGATAACTGCATTCCATCACCACTGTCTCCAGCAAAACGGACGACAATGTCGTCAATTTTCTTGATTTGGTCTTCTGTTGACATATTGTATTTTGAGTTTTAGAATAATAATTTCTTGAATATGTGATTGTTGGCTATCGTTTGCACTTCAAGGGTTACCCCAATGAATTGCAGCGCAAAAGTATCAAAAAAACATCGAATAACAAAGCGAATTTATGATTCTTTTCTATGGTTAATTTTGTACTTTTGCAGGGTCAAAATGCGAAGATTATTATTGTCAGATCAGCCTACCCAGGTCGTCCTAGATGTGAACGACACCTTTGGGTGTGCCACGGATTATCACCTCTTCCTGGTGAGGTCTGACTTGCCCCCGTTGGCCTTCGCCCACCAGTGCAGCCAATGGTTCCAGGTGGATTTCTCCTATATCCAAGACTATGCTTTTGACACTACCGGCGACGAGGTGTCGGTGCCGGTGTTTTCTGCGGTCTTTCGTCCGCAAAACAATCTGCTCCTGGCGATTATCCCCAACAAGGTTCAGGCACAGCTCAGTGATCCCGAAGATAATTACACCCTCAGCATCCCCCTCTTTGACGATGCCTATTACTTCTTGGGCAACAGCGGTTTCTGCCGCTATCCATGCCCCTATGACGGCTATGACTATGTTTTCCTGATTACGGTTGATAAGGAATCTGCCATCGAAGATGCGCTGACAATCCTGTACCAGCATACTGAATTGCATACTCAGGTCATCACGGATCTTTTGACTCCCCAGAAAGAGCCTGTCGTCAAGGATGCCAAGCGGAAAGGCAAAGCGAAGAAAGTCGAGAAGCAACCGTTGTATCTCTTCCTGCGAAGCTGTTGCCTGGAGATCATGCGGGCGCATGATGCAATGGAAAACAATCGGATCAGCCGTTTCATGGGACTGAACCGTCGCTTGCCCGAGGTGAATTATGTCCATCGGGTGAAGAGCATCTTCGACTTGATGCAACAGCCGAATCCTTTTAACACCCAACAAGAATCCCTTGTGATGGAATCCCTGTCTAACCAGAAACTTATCACAAGGGAGGATGTGTAAAAGGAGAGGTTCCCTTTCTATTTGTCAAACAACAGGTACATGTTGACAGCTATCATGCGGTCTTCGTCGGAAGGCATGTCTGTGGTCGAGGTACAGTAGATGGAAAACACCTTCAGGTTCTTGCCGAAGTAGCTGTCGCGTCCTTTGCCGGATAAAAGATCCTGCATGATCTGTCCCTTCTCTTCGTTGAGGATAGTGTATTCCTCCAAGTTCTTGGATGGGAGGCAGTTCTTGGTGAATTTGTACAGGTTGTTATGGCTGATGAAGCTGTCATTTTGGTAACATCTGGAGAGATATTGGAGATCCTCTTTCTCTTCAGCCAGGATGTAGTTCAGATCCCGGATGATGCAGTAGTTCCAGTTGGGTTGGCGGACCGTCGCCAATTTCGGATCGAGGAAGCCTTTGCTTTGCTTGAGTAAGCTGTCAACCGGGTAGATGCCGTCAGGATAAAGATTTTTTAAGAGCTCAAAGCTTTCCTCCGACAGTCTGCGAAGAACCGGATGCAGGGTGTCTTCCTCCAAGATGAGGTATTGGCGGTTGTCACCGTCTCCATGCAGCAGGATGTAGGTCGCGGCGTAATCGTTGCCTTCGCACTTGGCATAGCGCATCACGTGCTGCGGCATGACCTTCTCGGGCAGTTCATACTTGGGTGTCTTGGAGGATACCTTGTCGGTGGGTATGTAGCCCGACAAAAAGACTTCGTTCTGGGAAGTGCGCACCTGGAAGGCGGACCAGTTCGACAAGGCCTCCAACTGGTGCAGGGAATTCAGCGCACCTTTGGTGAAATAATTGTCCAGATAGGTCAGATAAGCCTTGTTGTTGAAGAGTATCCAACTCTGCTTCTGGTTCTTGCGAGATAAGGTGTACAGACTCTTGAACTCCTTCTCGGAAAGCAGATTCTTGGGATGACGGTGCTGGATGAGCGCCTTCTTGATGATCTCCAAGTCGTCAGATACCGATAATACATGGTTGAAATAGACAAACTTCAAGCTTTTGTAGTTCGTGCCGTAGGTATAGATCTTGTGCTTCTCGAAGATGATGTTGTTGTTGGGGTCGATATTCAGTTTTTTTAACAACTTTCTGAAGGTGACCTTGTCAATCTGTACATTATATAATATATGCAGAGATTCTTTGCCAGGGTGAGCGGAAAGCGTGGCCGAATAGTTGCCGGATCCTAAGGAGTGATAGATGTCTTCGAAGGCAAGATAGGCATCCATGACCAGGATTTCGTTGAAGACCGGCTGCATCCTCTTGGCGCTTTTCTCCCAATCTTGATGGTCATTGGCTTCCACCAGGAAGACGGCGTCGTTGGGCACCACCTCTATGAGTTCGGAAACACCTTGCCGTAAAAATGTGTAGAAGAAAAAGATGCCTACGGCAATGAGCAGTACGGCCAGCAGACTTAACCAAATGAGCCAGGGACTGATTTCACGAGAATAAACTTTCATAAACTACTATTTTTACGGGTTAATACTTGATTTTTGAATAAATTATGCTTGTTGTTCCTCTTGCGGGGTGGCTTCGCTTTCTTTGGATTCCTCTTCAAGGTCAATCAGCTGATGGTCAACCAGGATGTTGTACCAGAGAATCACCTTTTTGATGTTGGAGACATACACTCTCTCGTGGTCATATTCCGGCAGCACCTCTTCGAAGAAGGTCTTGAATCCTTGGTTGTCTTTGGGTGTCTCCACCTTTTTGCCATCATGTTTCTTGTAGATGGCTTGGAAGACCGATTGGAGGGATACCTCTCCGTCTTCAGTGAAGATCGCAATATTGTCCAGTGTTGCCACACCATCGTGGGAGAAAGCCGGGAAACGATGCTGGTCGTCCAAAGATTCCACGATGAAATTGGTCTGAGTTCTGGAGATTAATTTGAATAATCCGCTTTTACCTGTAATTGATAAAATGTTACTTAAATCCATAGTTGTTAATAGTATTTGATGTTACGTTTTCTAATAGATACTAATTGGTCGTTTAATACTGTATATTCAATGCGCCAGTTGTTCTCCTTGTCGAAGTTGGCGTAGTAGTTCACCTCTTTGTTCTGATGGAGGCGGTCCTCGTAAAGGGTCTTGAGGTTGCGTCCTTTGGGCGAGTACTGGTGATAGGTGTATTCAATCAGCTGGTTGCCGGCCTTATAGACGCACCGGTTGACCTCGTCGCCATAGTTGTCGTACTCGATCGTGGCCAGTTTGAAGACCTTGCCGTTGGGCTCATACTCCTTGATTGTGTCCACCAGACCGTTTTTGTTGTAGTGGTAGGTGGTCTTGGTGACAAACTGCCGGTTGTCTTGCGTGCTGGAGATGATGTTGCCGATGCCGTCTGTCTTATAGGCAAACGACATAACCAGGGAATCGCCGTGGTAGATCTCTTCCTTCTCGAGGAAGTGGTTCCGGTCGTAACGGTAGCAACCTTTGGTGAGGGGGTCCGAGGGAGCGCCTTTTTCTATCCACTCCGAGATCTGGTTGCGGTCGTTGTAGAGATAGCGCCGGTAGATGAGGGTGTCCCCGTCGATGCTCACGTTGACAAAGCTCTCCAGAAAGCCTTTGGGGTTGTAGTTGTGCAGGAAATAGCGGTCGCACTGTCTGTTCGTCAGCTCCATGGCGCGGGCGGAATCCTCCAGTGTCAGGGAGTCTTCGTACAGGTAGTAGGTGCGGCTTTCTATCTCTTGAACTTTCCCGAAGATATGGTTTCGTTGCAGATGGTTCTTGTCGATGTCCGGCGTGATCACGATGGGGGCAGGTGACTTTTTGCACCCACCCAATACAAAGGCTGTCAACAAGATGACCAGGAATGTGATACGTTGAGACATGAAGAACGATGATTTGCGAGCAGGGATTAGAATTGGCTGTTGATGAGGGCGTCATCCGCCATGTTAGGGATTGTGACTTTGAGTGATGGATTGGCCTCCATGGCGCGTTTGATGGCGAAGAGGGCGCCGTCGTTGCGGGCCCATGCGCGACGGGAGATGCCGTTGTTGACATCCCAGAAGAGCATGTTGCGCAGGCGTCTGTCGCTGTCGGCAGAGCCGTCGAGGACCATGCCGAAGCCACCGTTGATGACCTCGCCCCAGCCGACGCCACCGCCGTTGTGGATGCTCACCCACGTGGCGCCACGGAAGCTGTCACCGATGACATTCTGGATGGCCATGTCGGCGCAGAAGCTGGAGCCGTCGTAGATGTTGGAGGTCTCGCGGAACGGGGAGTCGGTGCCGGAGACGTCGTGGTGGTCGCGGCCTAACACGATGGGGGCGCTGATCTTGCCACTCTTGATAGCCTCGTTGAAGGCAGCGGCAATCTTGGTACGACCTTCGCAGTCGGCGTACAGGATACGGGCTTGCGAGCCGACGACCAGATGGTTGGCCTTGGCGCCCTGTATCCAGGTGATGTTGTCTTTCATCTGCTGGGAGATCTCTGCCGGTGCGGTGGCGCTGATCTCACGCAGCACGTCCATGGCCAGATGGTCGGACATGTCCAGGTCTTCCGGCTTGCCGGAGGTGCAGACCCAGCGGAAGGGGCCGAAACCGTAGTCGAAACACATCGGTCCCATGATGTCCTGCACGTAGGAAGGATAGCGGAAGGTGCCGTCCTCTTTCAGGATGTCGGCTCCGGCGCGGGATGATTGCAGCAGGAAGGCATTGCCATAGTCGAAGAAGTACATGCCCTTGGCGGTCAGCTTGTTGATGGCGTTGACTTGACGGCGCAAGCTCTCTTCTACGGCAGCCTTGAACTTGTCGGGTTGGTCGGCCATCATCACCTTGGCGTCTTCAAAGGAGATGCCTACCGGATAGTAGCCGCCCGCCCATGGGTTGTGCAAGGAGGTCTGGTCACTACCCAGGTCCACCTGGATGTCATGCTCGGCACAGTACTCCCACAGGTCCACAATGTTGCCTTGGTAAGCAAAGGACTTGGCGAGTTTCTGGGCGCGGGCTTCGTTGACTTTCACAAAGAGTTCGTTGAGATCGTCGTGCACCTCGTCCACCCAGCCTTGCTCGTAACGCTTCTGGGTGGCGGCAGGGTTGATCTCTGCGGTGATGGAGACGACCCCGGCGATGTTGCCAGCCTTGGGCTGTGCACCGGACATGCCGCCCAGACCAGCCGTCACGAAGAGCTTGCCGCCGATCTCACCGCCAATCTTGCGGCTGGCGTTCAACACCGTGATGGTGGTGCCGTGCACGATGCCTTGAGGGCCGATATACATGTAGGAGCCAGCCGTCATCTGGCCATACTGGGACACTCCCAGTGCATTCATGCGCTCCCAGTCGTCCGGCTTGGAGTAGTTGGGGATGACCATGCCGTTGGTGACCACCACGCGCGGGGCATCCTTGTGGGAAGGGAAGAGTCCCAGCGGATGACCACTATACATCACTAAGGTCTGCTCGTCGGTCATCTCGGAGAGATACTTCATCACCAGGCGGTATTGTGCCCAGTTCTGGAAGACGGCGCCGTTGCCACCGTAGGTGATCAGCTCATGGGGATGCTGTGCCACCGCGGGGTCCAAGTTGTTCTGGATCATCAGCATGATGGCTGCGGCCTGACGACACTTGGCCGGATATGCGTCAATAGGACGGGCATACATCTCATAGTCCGGACGATACCGATACATGTAGATGCGGCCGTAGTCGTGCAGCTCCTTGGCAAACTCGGGCGCCAGCTGTGCGTGCAGCGACGGGTCGAAATATCTTAAAGCATTGCGCAAGGCGAGTTGCTTCTCTTTCTTGGTCAGGATATCTTTGCGCTTGGGCGCATGGTTGACAGTGGTGTCGTAAGGTTTCGCTTGGGGTATGTAGGATGGGATACCTCTTCTGATGTCTTCTTGAAACTCTTGTAGTGTCATAGCTTTCGATTATTTTTTTGAGAAATTATATTCAATAGTTATTTTACCCAGATCTCATCGATGAAAAGCCAAGCCTGCTCGCCGGCGCTGATATGCCAGGAGGGCAACTTGCCATAGTTGCGCAGTTTGACCTTGACATAGCGGGCCGTGGCGGAACCCTTGACCTCTACGTCCTGAATGTGGGCATTGTCATTCCGGGTGGTGGTGATGGCCTGTGTGCCAAAGGAGGTGAAGTGCTCCCCATCGTCAGAGACAGACACTTCCATGGCGTAGGGATAGAAAATCCAGGCGCGTTGCTCCTCCAGACAGCCGGCGCCAACCTTCGTGATGGGGGTGCTGTGATGCAGGTCGATGATCAGTTCACAGTCGCCGGTGAAACCTTGCCAGCCGCCGATGCGGTAGTTGATGGGTCCTCGCTCGTTGTCGATGAGACCGTCATTGCCACCTGCAAAATATTGCGGATTGGGATGGGTGATGTACTGGATGTCCCGGTCTTTTTGGTAAAGCTTGTAATTGGCGGTCACCACATAGCTGTAGCCAGTCTTGTCGTTGTAGGCAACAGCTTTCAAGGTGGTGGCATCCGTGAAAGTCAGAGGCTGTTGATATAAATGTCCGTTCTCTTTCGTAGGGATGGTGCCGTCCGTGGTGTAGTAGATCTTCGTGTCGGCAGCATAGTCCGGTTGGTTCTTGGGCGCATAGTTGTTGATGGTCACCGAGAAGGCCTCCGAGAAGGTGGACTTGTTAGTGGACATGATGGGGGCAGGGGTCAGCTGGTCCTCTGCCGGGATGGTCTGCCGTTGATGCAGAATGGTGAGGTCGTTGAACTTCAGACACTCGGACTCATTGTCGGTCATGAGGAACTCCAAGGTGCCACCCGTGTGAATCTGATGGTAACGGATGAACGGAGAGGCGAGACGTTTGCCATTGTAGAGCACCTCCTTGACATAAGGCTTGTCGCTGTCCTTGATGACGGTGAAGGTGTTGCCGTTCTCCAGGTGGATGGTTGCCTTGTCCATCAACGGGAATCCTAGGGCATATTCGTTGCTGCCCGGACAGACAGGGTAGAAGCCCATGGCGCTGAAGACGTACCATGCCGACATCTGGCCGCAGTCCTCGTTGCCGCACAGCCCGTCAGGCTTGGAGGTGTACAACTCCGTCATGATCTGCTTGGTGTACTTCTGCGTGTATTTGTAGGTGCCCAGATAGTTGAACAGGTAGGCTGCGTGGTGACTCGGTTCGTTGCCGTGCGCATATTGGCCGATCATGCCGGTGATGTCCGACTGCTGACGGCCGCTGATGTCGGAAGAGGCAGTGAAGAGAGCCTTCCAGAAACGAAGAGCTTCGGCGGGACCACCTAACATGTTGACATACTCGGGGATGTCTTGCGGAACATAGGTGGAGTATTGCCAGCTGTTGGCTTCTGTGAAGTAGTTGTTGACCTCTGTCGGGTTGAAGGGGGTGTAGCGACCGCCGTTGAGACGACCGTGCATGAAGTGGTTCTCGTCCAGGATGTTCTTGTATGCTTGAGCACGTTTGATGAATTCCTTGTAGATATCATTCTGTCCCAAGGCTTTGGCATACTGTGCGATGCACCAGTCGTCGTAGGCGTATTCCAGGTTTTTGGATACGGACTCGTTGTCGTCGATGCCGGAGATGAAGCCATTCTCGGCAAAGGCTTTGCGCCCGTGGGTGTCCATGCGGGCACTGCTTACCATGGCATCCAGGAAGGCTTTCTGCTCGTTGGCAGGAATGAGGCCCTTCTGGTAGGCATCCCAGATGACCGGGATGGAATGGTAGCCGATCATGCACCATGTCTCAAAGGAAGAGAGCTCCCAGATGGGCAGCATGCCGCCTTGTTTGTATTGTTGCATGAAGGTGTAGAGGAAGTCGGAGGACCGTTTCTGGTCAATGATGTTCAACAGGGGATGCAAAGCACGATAGGTGTCCCACAAGGAGAAGACCGTGTAGATGGTCTTTCCGGCATCCACCTGATGGATCTCCTGGTCCATGCCCCGATAGCGGCCGTCCACATCCGTGTAGAGATAGGGAGAGGTGAAACAGTGGTAGAGGGCGGTGTAGAATACCTTCAGGTACTCGGTGTTGCTGCTGCTGACTTCTATCTTGCTGAGTTCTTTGTCCCATGCCTGGATAGCCTTGTCTTTGAGCTGGTCGAAGCTATAGGACATGATGGATTCACGGTTCTTCATGGCGCCCTCAATATCGACGGCGGAGATGCCGACGTGCAGGGTGACGCTCTTCACCTTCTTGTCGAAGTAGAGGATGGCTTTGCAGTTCTCACCGCGCACATCATGTTCGCTGACCATCTTGTCGTTGATATAATACTCGATGCGCTGTACCGGTTCGGAAGGGATGATGGAGAAGGCGCAGTATTGATTCGGGTTCCATGCGTCGGAGCGACGGAAACCATAGAATTCGTTGTCACGGTGCGTGATGCCGGAGGCCAGCGTCTTGTCGCGATGGGTCAGGTCGATGACGATGCCGCGCTCGCCCTTCTTCGGGAAGGTGTAGCGGTGCATGGCTCCGTGTTGGTCGGCGGTGAGCTCCACCTTGATGCCGTTGTCCAGAGTTACCTGATAATAGCCGGCAGCGGCCTTCTCATTGCTGTGTGAGAAGGTGCAGGAATACTCCTCATTCTTCACAGAAGCAGTCTTGAAAAAGGGCATGATGAGGATGTCGCCGTAGTCGCTGCAACCAGTTCCACTCAGATGGGTGTGACTGAAACCGTAGATGCGGTTGTCGGTATAGTGATAGCCTGAACAACCGTCCCAGCCGTCCAGACGGGTGTCCGGACTGACCTGCACCGCGCCAAAGGGCACGATGGCACCCGGGAAGGTGTGACCGTGTTCGGCCGTGCCTACCAGCGGATTGACATATTGGGATTGGGCGTTCAGTTGTGTGATAAGGGTGACTGCCAAACATATACAGCCAAGGGAAATGCTCAGAAGGCTCTTTTTCATTCTTTTAAGGTTATAAATATTCAGTATAAAATAAAGCGGCAAATATAAAAAAAATATGGTTGCACCGCTTGCCTTCAATGCTCTTTTCACATTGACTTTAACTTTTGACTTTGACATCTTATGGAAGGCTCTCTGATCACTTCAATTGCTTGAATAGCCATAAGTGAATCGTGAACCATGATCAGTGGTGTGTAAAGAAGTTATGAAGAAACTCCTTTTGCCTTAGCGAAAATCTCCTTTGAGCCCTTGTGACCTCCTTTGAGCCCTTTGTGCCTTGGTGGTAAAACTCTTCGTGCCCTTCGTGCCTTGGTGGTAAAACTCTTTGTGCCCTTATCACTTCGCGTCCTTCGTCTTCCACATGAACACCAAGCTGATGAAGGTCCCCACGACACAGGTGATGATCATGGGCAGAGCGCCATGTATCTGGGTGAACTTGATATTTTCCAGGTCGATGCCGCGGCCTTCCAACGAGAAGGTGAGCATGATGGTGAGTGCGTTGTGCAGAAAATGGGCCAGGATGGGCAGCCATAACGAGTGGCTCCAATATAGCAGATAGCCCAAATAGGCACCTAGGAGAAACCGCGGGATGAATCCGGCAAACTGTAGGTGTATGGTGCTGAAGATAAAGGCAGTAAGCCAAATGGCCAGATGCGGTTTGCGCGTCCATTCGGTCAGCAGAGGTTGCAGGGCTCCCTGAAACAGGAACTCTTCACAGACGGCCGGCAACAGGCCCAGTACCAAGATGTTCAGGATGAGGGTGGAGTAGGAGTGGTCCTCCATCAGCTGATCCAGCACGCTATTCGCCGCGTCTTCCATCTCCTGCAGCGCCTCCGGAAGCGGGATGGCCTCATTCCACTGCCCTAGTAAAGCTACCAAAGGCAGGATGATGATGGAGAGGATTAGCGTGACGTTGACCAAGTGGGCGGCAGGCTTGCGGTCCGCATAGTTGAAGTGCCACCATTGACGGTCTTGACAATAGGCGAACAGCAATGCGGGCACCAAAAAGGAGCCGATGGATGCTACGGCCGACTGCAGATGCAGGGCCGCTAACGGATTGCTCGCGTCTGCCACATTCGGCGATCCGAAGAAAATCCAGGAGAGTAGCATGGACACTCCCGAGGCGACAATGAGCCCAATGAGGAAAAACAGCGCCAGGTACAACAACTGCACCCCGCGACTCTTATGAGCGAAAAAGGATTCCATAGCCGTGATGGATTACTTGATGAAGGCTACCACGTCTCCGCGGTGCACCTTCTTCCCTTGGCCGACCACAGCCTTGATGAGATGCCCGTCGTAGCAGGAACGTACCTCCTCATGTCCGTAGTAGGTCTGGATGAAGCAGACGATGTCGTTTTCTTTGAGATGACTGCCGATGGGCTTGGGCATAGACTGCTCCTCCACGGCAAACTCCCAGAAGAGCTGTCCGCTCACAGGCGCGATGACCGGCTTGGCGTCGGGCTCTTCGGCCTTCATCTTCTCGATGATCTCCTCTTGGATCACTTCGGGCAGTTTCACCACCTTGATGACTTCACGGACATTGGACTTCTGTTTGGCGATGGCCAGCTCTTTCTCGAAGTTGCCTTTGGCACGGCCCTCTTTGTAGTCGATGTACTGACGCTCGTGCATGGCGAACTCGAAGAGCTCTTCCTCGTCTTCGCCCACATCCCAGCCGCGCTCTTCCATCATCTTGCGATATTTGGGCAGCTCGTCCGGATAGTTGTCTTGCGGCACACCTTCAAAGAATTCGTAGTTGTGTTCTTTGGCCAGCTCCACGATTTCGGGGGCCAAGGTGCCGGGCAGACGGCCACAACGGCCTAAGATCATGTCCCACATCTTGTCGTCCATCTTGGAGTAGCGGGGCGCTCCTTGCGCTTGGGCGAGGATGTTCATCAAGGCGATGTTCTTCACGTACTGGCTGAACGGCGTGACCAGGCCGGGCGTGCCGACGCGCGGCCATACATACTGCACTTCGTCAAATAGCTTGACCAACAGCTCGTCTTCCGACAGCTCTTTCTTTCCACTCTTGCGCAGCGCCAAGTTGATGGCATCCTTGACACCCTTCAGGTCGGCCATCATGGAACCCATCATGCCGCCAGGAAGCCCGCATCCCAACAGCAGGGAGGTGGAGATCTTGTTCTTCGGTTCGATGAAGTAACCCAGGAAGTCGTCCATGAACTTCTGCGTCAGGGCGCGCGCCTCCATATAGGCGTTCATGTCGATCTCGGGCACGTCGAAACCGTCGGCCTTCAACATGGCCTGCACGGCGATGACGTCGGGATGCACCATGCCCCAGGAGAGCGGCTCCATGGCCACATCGATGATGTCGGCGCCATTGCGGCAGACCTCCAAGACAGATGCCATGGAGAGTCCAGGGCCGGTATGACCATGATATTGGATGACCAAGTGCGGATATTTCTCTTTGATAGCCTTTACCAGCTGACCCAGCATGGTAGGACGGCCGATGCCGGCCATGTCCTTCAAGCCGATCTCCTTGGCACCATACTCCACACATTTGTCCACGATGGAGAGATAGTGCTCGATGGTGTGCACGGGAGAGTGCGTGATACTCAGGGCAGCCTGACTGATAAGGCCGAATTCGTTGGCATATTTGATGGACAACTCCAAGTTGCGGTGGTCGTTCAATCCGCAGAAGGAACGGACAACATCCACTCCCTGTGCCTTCTTTACCTTGCACATCAGACGACGTACGTCGGCAGGCACCGGATACATACGCAGGCCATTCAGCGCACGCTCCAACATCTGGGTCTGGATGCCGGCCTCCCGCAAGGGCTTCGTCCATTCGCGCACCGCACGGTTCGGGTTCTCACCATACATCAAGTTGACTTGCTCAAAGGCACCGCCGTTGGTCTCTACCCGGGCAAAACAGCCCATCTTCACGATTACAGGCGCAATCTCAACTAACTGGTCCACACGCGGCTGGTACTTGCCGGACGACTGCCACATATCACGATATACCAAACAGAATCTAATACTTCTTCCCATATTCTTGTAACTTACTTGTTGTTGTATAACTAATAGAAAAAAAGCGCTCTCGGAGAAAGCGCGCAAAGATAGTAATTTTTATTGAACTGTTGTTCGTTGATTTTGAATAGTGGAGTGAATAATGAACAGGAGTTAAGAAACTAAAAACTTCTAACTTCTAACTGACAACTGATAACTCCTAGAACGCGTATCCGATCGCAATCTTCAGGCCGTCACCGAAGCGCAGTTTCCTCCTTCCGGAGAACCATTCGCTATTGATGAAGCAGCCTCCGTGGGAGGTGCGGGTGGGATCGTAGATGGGAAGCGCATAGTCCACCCGGATGACGAAGAAGTCGAAGTCTAACCGCAAGCCGACACCCACATCCACGGCCAGCTCTTTGTAGAACCGCTTGAAAGAGAATTCGGCATTGGGCATGTCGTCATTCTTGCGGGCAAGCCAGATGTTGCCGATGTCGGTGAAGATGCCGTATTTGAAGGATCGGTACAAGGTGCCTCGATATTCCAGGTTCAGCTCTATCTTGATGTCGCCGGTGTACAAGCTGTCCCGGTTGCGTTCGTAGGATCCGGGACCAAGCCCACGGTAACCCCATCCGCGCATGCTGTTGCTCGTGCCCATGAAGAAACCGCGCTCGTAAGGCACGTACGATTCCTTGTCGATAGGGATGATGGCACCCGCATTCAGACGCATGGCCCAGGCATTGTTGTTGTTGATCTTGTAGGTGTAGTTCCACGTGAACTCCAGCCGCTCCAAGGTGCTGTAGTTGTATCCCGTGCTGTCCAAGGAGTTGCGGCTGATGATCCATCGATGGTCGGGGGTGAACAGCGCATTCAATCCCTTCAACAACAAACCGGAAGACTCTGCATTGAAGGAGAAGCGCATGTTGTGCTTGCGCTTGGTAATGGGGAAGGGAACCAGATAGTTGTAGCTGTATTTCATCGACAACAATAGGAACTTGCCGAAACGGTTCTGGTAGGAATCCGGATAGTTGTCGATATGGAGGATGTTGGTGTAACGCTTGTCGTTGTTGTTGATGGTCGAGAGGTCGATAGGGGAGAAGCTGTGGTTAGTGAAGAAGTTGGGACTCCAGTTGTAGGTCAGGGCGGCATAGTACATCAACTTTCCGTACAATCCGGAATAGTTGACACCGAAGTCAATGGAGGTGCTGTACCGGATGCCATCACGCCGTTGGTAGTTCTTGAAGAGGAACAGCTTGGGGAAGTCCAGCGAGGCGGAGATGTTGAACTCAGGATACGAGTATGCCCGATCATGCTTGAAGAGGTTGGGGAGGGAGTAGTAGAAGTAGCCGGTGGACATGTTCAAGGTCAGATGCTCTGCCCCCTTGAAAATGTTGCGGTTGGTGTAGGTGAAGGAGATCGCGGACTTGTCATTGCGAAGGTCTAGCTGGCCTCCAATGCTGTGCACCTTCTGTCTCGTCAGCAGATAGTAGGAGTCCAAGTAACCTTCTTTCCGGACTGAGTCCAGCAGATCCTCACGCTCGCGATAGAAGATGTTGATATAGCTGAAGTTGTCCAGCTGATTCAAGGCCCGGCTGCTTCTTGTCTTGATGTTCTGGGAGTAAGGTGTCCCAGCCCGGCTGCCGATGACCGAGGCGATGACCGGATAGTTGAAGTCTTTGATGCGGTAGCCTTGTGCCACACGAGGGGTGATGAAGTAGTAGCGCGTGCTGTCAAACTTGAACTTGGCTTGATAGAGGACCGTGTCATATTGCTGGTTCGCAGGTGCCGAAGCATCATAGTTGGTGTATATATATACATCGTTGAAATGATACTTGTATAGATACCGGTTGGCCTTGTCCTGTTCCGGAATCTTCATGACGATCTCGAGGGAGACCGTCTTCGGGTCTGCTGCCGTGCTGTCCACCGGCTCGTCATAGGAGACAACACAACGGATGTTGGATTTCTCCACATAGTAATAGCCCTCGTTACGTATCAAGTTGATGATGCGGGTGAGCTCTTCGTTGATGACATGCTCGTTGTATTGCATGCCCGGCGACAGCAGCGAAGCACGTTGGTTGAGGACGATGATTTTCTTGTATTGCGGGATGTCAATGTTGTATTGGATGCTGCTGATATGATAAGGGGCGTTCGCCGTGATGTCGTAGTTGACCTTCACCTTCTTGGGGTTGGACTTTTTATGTACCACCTGGTAGGCGATCTCATTGTCGAAATAGCCTAACTGGTTCATGACGATGTCCAATTGCGCGATGGAGTTGTCAATTTCAGCACTGTCCAGAAGCACGGGAGGCTCGCCCAGCTTGTTGCGCATCCATTGGCGGAAGCGGGTGTCCTTCAAGGTCCCGTCTCTCTTGGTCCGTGGCTGCCCCGCCGCATAGCTCATCGTCTTGATGTTGATGAGGTCCATGAACTTCTTGTTGGGCAGCGGCCGCGTGTACGAACGGAGATTGTCAAAGTCGGGACTCTTGGCGTCGTTGACGGTGACGTTGTTTTTGATGAGCATGTACTCACTATCCGACAACGGCCGGGTGGAACTGCAGGATGTCAGCAGCCAGGCAATCGTGACCAATATCAGATATGGAGTCAGTCGCTTCATTTGCTATGCTCTCTGGGATTGGGAATAGAAAAGATACTCGATACTCAGGATGATCGCAGTGGTGAGCAACGTGTTGCCAAGAATCACCACCAGCGTGCGGCCGAAATGCTGGAACGAGAAGGTCTCCAACATGACAAAGGTGGCCTGATGAACAAAGGAGAGGATGAAGACGAATCCCAACAACCACCGGAAATCCTTGTAGGCCGGAGTGGGGATGTCGTTGCTCTCCGTAGTCTTGCGACCATTCAGCAGATGGATGATGTACGGTCTCGCAAACATCAGAATGATGCAGGCTGCCGCGTTGACCCCCAAGGTGTGCATGAACATGTCCACAATGAAACCCAGCACGAAGGCAATCAGATATTGGGCCGACTTGGGGATGTCAAGAGGAAGCAAAAACAGCGCAAAAAGATAGATCGCTGGAGTCAGATAGCCAAACAGATGGATGTAGTTGCAGATGAAGATCTGCAAGAGTAACGCTATCGTACAACGGAATATATTGGAGAGGATGTTATTCATTCTTGAAGTTGGCTTTTAAGGAATCAATCTCAGAACGATAAAGGTTCTTGACCACATAGACCATATCGAGATTTTTGAAGTCGGAGGCCAATTTCACCCGGATGGTAAGGAAGGTGGCATTCTGTTTGGTGGATACCTCCTTGACGGTTCCAATCAGAACCCCCTTGGGGTAGATGGTGGAGTAGCCGCTGGTGAGGACAGAGTCGCCGATGTTGATCTCCAGATGCTGAGGCACATCCTTCAGAAAGGCAACCCCCGGGTCGTTACCGTCCCATACCACTGTGCCTACCTGGCTGATGGATGGAATCACCGCACTGATGCGGGTGTCTAGGTGGGGAATCGGGATGATGGAGGAGAAGTTCTTGGACACATCGTTGACCACACCCACAACTCCCGAAGGCGACAGCACCGCCATGTCACGCTCAATGCCGTCTTTCGATCCCTTGTCGATGATGATGTAGTTGAAGGGCTTGTCGGTGGTGGAGAAGGTGACATGTGCGTAGGTGTAGTCGTACATGCGGGTGCGGGTGGTGTGTATGGAGTCGGTCTCGCTCATCTGGGTCAGAATGGTGTCCTCCTTGATGAGAAACATGTTGTCACGCTCCCGCAACAGGTCCATGTTCTGCTGCACCAACTGCTCGTTTTCCTTGCTTAAGTTAAATTGACGCAGTAACTTTCCCCAGCTTTTCTCCACCGGCATGGTGATGCTCTGGCAAATGCGGGCAATCTTATATCGGTTGTAAGACATGGAATGCCCAATCATCACGAAGCAGATTATCAGCAAGACGGCTGCAACCAGATGGTGGAAGTTGTTCTTGAAAAACTCAATGAGGTTGTTCATGATGCTATCGGTTCTAGACTATCGGTTATCTCTGATTTTCCCATACACAATGACGTCTTTGAACACTCCCTGATGGAAGTAGTGCTGACGTAGTCTTCCCTCTTCTTGAAATCCCAACCGCTCCAAAAGCCGTATGACCTGTTGGTTGTCGGGGAAAACATCACAGCTTATCTTGTTGAGGTTTAACGTGTTGAAGCCATAGTCCAACAATAGGCAGGAGGCTTCGTAGGCCAACCCCATCCCTTGATGTGCTTTGTCCATCCGGAGGGTCTTCCAGGTGGCGCGTTGATGATGGTGGTTGATGTCGTACAAGCCGGAGGAGCCGACCAGCACGGGTGTTTTGTCAGGTGTCTCCTTGTAGAAGACCGACAGGGCCAAGTCGCCATTGCGGCAGATCTTCTCATACCATTGCTGCTGGTTGTAAGAAGAGATAGGGCTGTGGATGATGTGTGCCGTGAGGTCTGCATCCCATCGTTGTTCCATCAAGAATGGCAGGTCCTCCGGCTCCACAGGCCGCATGATAATCCGTTCACTTTCTAATACTCTCAAAACTAATCTTTTAACTATAAACTACAAACTTCTAACTCCTAATTTCCAACTGTCAACTGATAGATTTCCTCCAAACTCATAATCGGTGCCTGTATTTGCTGGGCGAGGTTGATGATTTCCATGACGATGTCAAAGGCTCCTCGCTCTTGGTTTCTCATCCGTTGGATCATACTCGCATCGATATGGTTGAACTCGTCGCGGGAAAGGGAATCTTTGATCTGCCGCATCCAGGCGATGTGGGGCGTGTTGAAGGCCATGTTCATCGGATGAAAGCTGATGACTTTGATGCCTGGGGTGGTGAAATAATCCCGATAGGGCTGTATGGACAGTCCCAGCTGGTTGTACAGGAAGCTGCCGTCCTCAAAAAAGATGGGCACTTGCAGCAACTGGGATTCCATCCAGAAAGGCCTGATTCGCGGGGCGAGGGTGGTGAAGACGTTGGAGCAGCATTGGATATGGTACTCATTATGGAGCAGATGGGCGGTGTCGGTGACCTCAAAGGCCCGGTGCGAGCGGGTGCAGGTGGCCTCCGGCGCGAAGGAGAGGCAGGTCTCAATCACTTCCCGGAAACTGTCACCGTGCGAGGAGCCCGGCAGGAAGTTGGGGTGGATGCCCCGCTGGAGCCGCCCCGCCTCAAACTCCCGCTGGATGATGGCTGAGTCATGCGTGACAAACACGGTGAGCTTCAACAAGTCCAACGGCAGCCTCCGGAAGTAGTCGTCGATCACGGCTTCCGAAGCCCAGTCGATGTCTGAGGTGAAACAGAAGACGGGCCGCTCATCCCATAGGTGAGGTGCGGCGGCCCGCTCCAGTCTTTCTGCCATTTGTTGGTCCAGCTCCATGATGAACGGGACTTGCTATTTCATCTTCTCGGCAAATTCTCTGCCGGCGCGGAGACATGCGATGTTGGTGTTGACCACATCGTCACCCTTGCGGGCAAAGTTCTCACGCACGGCGGCCTCGATCTCCTCGAAAGGAAGCTGCAGATACGGGGAAGCAGCACCCAGGATGACCATGTTGGCCGAACGGGCAGAGCCTAGCTCGGAGGCGATCTTGTCAGCATCGATGACAACCTTGTTCTTCAAACCGTCCAAGGTGGCATTCAGCTTGTCCACATCCGGATAGTTCGGGATGTTGATGAACGGCTGGCTGTTGGTGATCAACCAGCCCGTCTCCGGGTTGAGCCATGGCAGATAACGCAAAGACTCCATCGGCTCTACGGAGATGATCATGTCGGCCTTGCCCATGGGGATCAGGTCGGATGCAATCTCGTGGTCGGAAAGACGGAAGTGCGACTGCACATCACCGCCACGCTGACTCATGCCGTGTACCTCGGCTTGTTTCATGTACATTCCTCTTTTGACGGCTGCATAGCCTACGATGGTGGCGATGGAGAGGATGCCTTGTCCGCCTACACCTGCTAATATAATGTCAATTTTCATTTCTGTTCTATTTTTTTGATTATTGTGATATTTGGCCTTTGGCTGTTAGCCATTAGCTATTAGCCATTAGCCATTGGCTGTTGGCTAATAGCTAACTGAAAACTATTAACTGTTAGCTTTTTTTGCGGCCTGTTGTTTCTTCATACGACGGCTGAGGGTCTGGATGCACTCACGCGTCGGGATGATGACGGAGACACCTTCGTAGGCGAGCTCTTTCTTGATGAGCTCCACGTTGGCCTCGTGGTCCTTCTTCAGCGGGGTGATGCGGTGGATGTGCTCCTCCTTGACGCCCAGGCCTTTGCAGATCTCGCCCAGTACGCCCAATGCGTGGGAGTCCTGACCACCGGTCATGCCCGTGGTGCTGTTGTCGAGGATCATCACCGTGACCGGCGTGTTCTCATAGACGCAGTCCAGCAGGGAGGTCATGCCGCTGTGCGTGAAGGTGGAGTCGCCAATGACAGCCAGCACGGGGCGCAAGCCGGCGTCGGCGGCACCCTTGGCCATCGTGATGGAAGCACCCATGTCCACAGTCGTGTAGATGGCGTTGTAGGGAGGAAGTGCGCCCAAGGTGTAGCAGCCGATGTCGGCGAAGACTTTGCCCTTGCCGTGCTCAGCCATGGCCTCGTTGATGGCCAGGTAGGAGTCGATGTGCGGACAGCCGACACACAAGGCCGGGGGGCGCGGAACCACCAGCTCCGGAACGGGCATGCCGTAGGTGTCGGGAAGACCGAGCGCCTTGGCAATCAGGTTCGGGTTCAACTCGCCGTCACGAGGCAGCGCACCGCTCAAACGACCGATGATGTTGCCCGTGCGGTTCAAGATGCCGCGTACCTGCTCCTCGATGAAAGGATAACCCTCTTCGGCCACCAAGACCGTCTCACACTCGTCCACCATCTTCGCAATCAACTTGGAAGGCAGCGGATATTGGGAAATCTTCAGGACAGGGTAGGGGCATTGATGATTCTCGAAGTTCTCCATCAAGTAGTTGTAAGCAATACCGGAAGCGATGATACCCATCTTCTTGTCGGCACCGTCGATGTATTTGTTGAACGGGGAATTCAAGGATTCGTTCTCAAAAGCCTCCTGCTTGCCCAGCAAGGTGCGATAGTGCACGCGGGCGTTGGCCGGCAACAGGATGAACTGTTTCGGGTTCTCCTCAATGTGCAGCGGGTTCTGCGAACGGGCCTCCTTGCGCTCCACACCTGCGCGGGAGTGGGAGAGACGCGTGGTCAGACGGATCAGGACCGGCGTGTGATATTTCTCGGAATATTCAAAAGCGGCATACGTGATGTCGTAGGCCTCTTGCTGGTTGGAGGGCTCGTAGAACGGAATCAAGGCAAACTTGCCGAAGAAACGGGAGTCTTGCTCGTCCTGCGAAGAGTGCATCGACGGATCGTCAGCAACCACCACCACCAAGCCACCGTTGGCGCCCGTGATGGAGGAGTTCATGAACGGGTCGGCAGCCACATTCAAGCCCACATGCTTCATGCAGACCATCGCGCGCTTGCCGGCGTAGGACATGCCAATGGCAGACTCCATGGCGGTCTTCTCGTTGCCAGCCCAAATGCTGTGCACCTGACCTTCACGGCCCTGTTTGGAATTCTGAATAAATTCTGTGATCTCTGTCGATGGGGTGCCCGGATATGCGTACACGCCCGACAAGCCGGCGTCCAATGCTGCTTGGGCAACGGCTTCATCTCCTAAGAATAATGTTTTTGCCATAAAAAAGTTGTTTTACTTATTTTTTTGATTATTAATAATTTATAAATCTACTGCACACGATTTCGGCCCTCTTCCGAGCATTTCTTCGGAGGACTGGAAAATCGGTTGCAAAAATAACAAAATTAATAAATAAAAACAATAGATATGGGGCGTTTTATTTCTGTTTGCCCAAACGTATGCCCACCTGTTTAGCGATCTGATAGCTGGGGCCCTCCTGATAGTCCTACTTTTTGTACATGTCCTGCACCACCAGCCCTGCCAAGGTGAATCCGAAGATGGCGGTGATGTGCGCCATGGATCCGTTGGTCTGGGCCTTGGACGCGCTCCATTGGTCCTTGCCTCCGTCTGTCTCTCCCGTGTTGGACAAGACCTCGCGCGAGTAGACGCACTGGAACTTCTTGCCAGGATACTTTTTGAGTTGCTTCAGACGCTTGCGGATCATCCGGGCCAAAGGGCAATACTGCACCTTCCAGAACTCATCCACCTGCACGCGCGTGGGGTCCATCTTGAGGGCAGCACCCATGGCCGAGTAGAACTTGCAGTCCAACGAGGTGGCGTGCAGGATAAGCTGCACCTTGTGTCGCAGACTGTCGATGGCGTCGATCACATAGTCGTATGTCTCCAACTGGAAAAGTGCGGCCGTCTCTTCTCTGTATATCTCCTGCAAAGCCGTGATTTCTGCGTCGGGGTTGATGTCGAGCAGACGTTCCCGCAGCACCTCCACCTTGGGCCGTCCGATAGTCTGGGTGGTGGCCATCAGCTGCCGGTTGATGTTACTGGTGCAGACCACATCATTGTCGACGATGGTCAGCTTGCGCACGCCGCTGCGCACGAGCCCTTCGGCACACCAGCTGCCGACGCCGCCGACCCCGAAAAGGATCACGCGCGCCTCCTGAAATGCTTCGAAGATCTCGTCTCCTACCAATAGCAAGGTCCTGTCAAATATCTCTGTAGAATGACTCATCGCTCGTCTCAGTCGCTATTCACGTTTGGCCCCTCTGTCCGGTAGAGGCTTCCTTGAAAAGTGCAAAAATAGCAAAATCTGTCATATCCCTGTCCAAAAAATATTGGGATGACCGATGGTTGCAATGTCGTTTTTTTTACTTTTGCATCTTCAAAAACAGATCAAGATGAAAAAAATAGCCCTTTCCTTTGTCGCTTTTTTCGTTCTGCTGGCCTTTTCGGCTTCAGCTGTTGACAATTCCCCTTACGTCACCTCTCCCAATCAGAAACTGAAGGTGACACTCCAGCTGACCGACGGGGTGTTGCTCTATAAGATTGAAGATGAGCAGGGTCCTGTGCTGGACTATTCTCAATTATCCATGGATTTGGGAGATAAAGGGACCTTGGGGTGGAATCCCGCCCTCAATTGCAAGAAAATAACTCGCCGGAGCATTCGCCAACAGGTGTCCGCATCTTTTTACAAGAAGGCATTCATCCCCGACAACTACAACGAGCTGACCTTGTATTTCCGGAACTATAAGGTGGTATTCCGTGTCTATGACAGCGGGGTCGCCTATCGTTTCGAGACATTCTTCCAGGACTCGCTGGTGGTGAAGGATGAACAGGCCACTTTCGCCTTTGCCGGTGATTTTCCAGCATACGTTCCCTATGTCGTGAATTCCAGGAAGGAGGGTGAGCCCATGGATAAACTCTTTGAGACCTCTTTTGAAAACCAATATACGCACTTGAACCACCTCTCCGAGATGAATCCCATCAGTATCGCCTTTTTGCCGTTGCTGGTGGAGCTTCCGCAGGGTCGCAAGGTGGTCATCACGGAATCGGATCTGCGCGACTACCCCGGCATGTACCTCCGAAACGGGGTGTCAGAGCACTATAAGGCGCTGACCGGATGCTTTGCCCCGTGCCCGAAGCGGGTGGAGCAGGGTGGTCACAACAATCTGCAATACCGGGTGAAGGAGCGTCACGACTATCTCGCCAAGACGGTGGGCACCCGCACCTTCCCATGGCGCGTGATCGCCATTTCCCACCACGACAAGGAGCTGGCCGACAACGATCTCGTCTATCTGCTGGCCGCCCCCTCCGAAGTGTCTGATATCTCATGGATTAAGCCTGGCAAGGTAGCTTGGGACTGGTGGAACAATTGGAACATCTGGGGAGTGGATTTCAAAGCAGGCATCAACAACGATACCTATAAATATTACATTGATTTTGCCGCTGAGAAGGGTATTGAGTATGTGATCTTGGATGAGGGCTGGGCCGTCAACAAGCAGGCCGACCTCTTCCAGGTGGTGCCCGAGATAGACCTGCCCATGCTTGTGAACTATGCCAAAGCCAAGGGCGTGGGCATCGTGCTGTGGGCTGGCTATGCGGCGATGGACAAGGATATGGAGAAGGTGTGCCAACACTATTCCCAGATGGGCGTGAAAGGCTTCAAGGTGGACTTCATGGACCGCGACGACCAACTGGTGGTCAACTTCTACGAGCGTATGGCCGCCATGGCCGCGAAATACCATCTCTTCGTGGACTTCCACGGGGCCTACAAGCCGACAGGCCTCAGCCGCACCTATCCGAATGTACTGAACTACGAGGGTGTGTTCGGCCTGGAGCAATGCAAGTGGATCGGCCCGGAGGTGGATATGGTGACCTACGAGACCACCATCCCCTTCATTCGCATGCTGGCCGGCCCGATGGACTTCACCCAAGGGGCCATGCGCAATGCCTCGCAAGGATGCTTCTCGCCTTCGTGGAGTGAGCCGATGAGCCAGGGCACGCGCTGCCGTCAACTGGCCGAGTACGTCATCTTTGAAGCACCCTTCGCCATGCTCTGCGATGCCCCGACGGCTTATCTGAAAGAACCCGAATGTACGGAGTTTATCGCCCAGGTGCCCACTGTGTGGGACGAGACCCGCGTACTGGACGGAGAGGTGGGGAAGTATGTCATAATAGCCCGTCGCAAGGGCACAACCTGGTATGTGGGCGCTATCACCAATTGGGAAAAACGGTCTGTCACGGTTGATCTTAACGCCCTAGGCGTCACGGGCGGTCGTATCACCACCTTCACCGATGGCCCTAATGCCCAACTGAAAGGTGTCGATTACCGGAAGAACACTTGGAGTGTCCGCTATATGTCCCAGCTGACTCTGGAACTGGCCCCCGGCGGCGGCGCTGTGGTGATTGCAGAATAAAAAAACGCGCCATATTAGCGCGCTTTTCAACTGATTCTCAATTAATTAACAACTTTTGGAGCGGTAGAGGCCTAGTATTCATCCTCGTTGAAAAAGAAATCCTCTTTGGTGGGATATTCGGGCCACAAATCCATGATGGAATCGTAGGTTTCACCCTCATCTTCAATCTCTTGAAGATTTTCAATAACCTCCATGGGAGCACCCGAGCGAATGGCATAATCCAAAAGCTCGTCACGAGTTGCAGGCCAAGGAGCATCTTCCAATTTCGTTGCTAATTCTAACGTCCAATACATGTCTTTTCTTTTTGGTTATAATGGCTTTTTTTTGAGGCGGCAAAAATACTATTATTTTTATACAAATTACAAAAATTAAATAAATTTTATTTCATTGATTTCCAATATATTTCGTCAATACCTGTTTTTTTATGGCTATATCTGGCCAATATAAATAGATAGTCAGACAGACGATTTATCATTTTTTGAACGGTCTGATAGCGCTCATCCTGGCGCATCAGCCGGACGATATTTCGCTCGGCCCTGCGGCATACCGTGCGACAGACATGCAGCTGGGCAATCAGGGCGCTTCCTTGTGGCAGGATGAATCCCTTCATCGGCGGAAGCTCCGCCTGCATCCGGTCAATCTCCTGTTCTATTTCGGAAGTGAAAGATTCCAGTCCGACCTCCTTGAAAAAGGTGTCCCATTTCTCCGGCGGGGTGGCCAGCAAACTGCCCGTGACGAAGAGCATGTTTTGCACTTTTGTGAGGAAATCCTCCGGTTTTAGGGCGATGACCAGGCCGATATGTGCATTCAACTCGTCGATGGTTCCGTAGGCGTCCAATAGATTGTCGTCTTTGTAAACTCTTGATCCATCGACTAATGAGGTGGTTCCTCGGTCTCCTGTTTTGGTGTAAATTTTCATTGTAATTTTTTTTTGCAAAGATAAAAAAAAAATATACTTTTGCGCTCCGTTAATCAACGCGATTAAGAGATGTCTCCTTAGCTCAGTTGGTAGAGCAATTGACTCTTAATCAATGGGTCCAGGGTTCGAGTCCCTGAGGGGACACTGAAAGACAGCTTCCAAAGCTGTCTTTTTTTTGTCTATGGCTGCAGGATTTCTTTGAATGGGGTGTAGTTGCCTCCGTTGGGACCGCCCTTGATGGCAAAGTAGATATGACGGAATGCCCCTTGGAATTCTGGCTCCTGGATGACCTCCTTGAAAAGTGCGGCGATGTGGCGTGGCGGATTGCCAAAGGCCCCGCATCCCCAGGCTCCCAGCACGAGCGTCTGCTGCTGGTGTCGCATGGCAATGCGGAAGATCGTCCGCATCTTATTATATATGGTAGGCAATACGGAATCCTCTATCCGCTCTTCGCCCTCCAGAAGGATGGTGGTGGGGTGGTTGATGCCGGCCACCGCGATGCAGTTGATATGGAAAGGCGCCTCCAACAGGGCGTAACCCTGGGCTTCCGTGTCGCGAAAGACCGTCACCTGAGGGGTGTATATACCTCCATACTGACGATGCATGGGATAATTTTGCGATGCCTTGGGTACGCCGAACATGTGCCCGAAATCTATATATTGGTATAGGGAACGGTAGTAGTCTGAGCACCGGAAAAGATACTCCTCCTGTGCCCCCGACCCATTCAGCACGCCGCCTCCCGGCATGGTCGCGCTGGCCATGTTGAGCACACACACCTCCAGCCCCTGCTCCTGCACTAGACTGCGTGCGAACGCCAGACAGTCGCGCGCCACCACTTCTATGACAGTCTCCACACCTGGATTGCCCACCCCGGCCGGCAACTTTTTGTCGTAAAAACAACTCTCCTCGGCTATGCGCTCGTACAAGGAGAGTGTCACCGACTTCCCCTCTGCCGTGATATAGCCCCCAGCCGCGACGGCTTGGGTGGTGTGAAAGAATACTTCCTGCCGCAACTGCTTGATGACCGGATGACTGTAGGGCTTCTGCGCCCCCGCAAATCGGTATTGCCACTCTTTGGCATCCCACATGATTTTCTCTGTCTGCATCATGATTCCTGATTTGAAGCGCAAAAATGCGATTTTTTTCCATTCTTTCTCCGATTCCTTCTTCGAAAATTCCTTGAACCGGGGTGTTGAAAAGTCGTTGACAACCTGTTGGCAATCGGTTAGTATATTGTTACATTGTTGATATATTGATTGTTATGATTGTTGATAGAGTCGATAAGAATGCTGGATTAAAAAAATCATACAGAGGGTTTTTGTTGAGAAAAAAAATGTATTTTTGCAGCCTTGAAAAAAGTGAGTAAAGATATAAAGAATATAAAGAGATGAAACACGAATTGATTCAGTACGTAGAGGACAATTTCATTACGAAGAATGAGTTTCCGAAATTCAAGTCTGGTGACACCATCACCGTTTCCTATAAGATTGTTGAGGGTTCTAAAGAGAGAATCCAGCAATTCCAGGGTGTGGTGCTTCAGATCAAAGGCGAAGGCACCAACAGAACGTTCACGGTGAGAAAGATCTCCGGCGGTATCGGTGTGGAGAGAGTTTTCCGTTATGACACCCCCCTGATTGCCGGCATCACCGTCAACAAACGCGGTGTGGTTCGTAGAGCCCGTATCTATTACCTCAGAAACCTCACTGGCAAGAAGGCCCGTATCAAAGAAAAGAGAGGTTAATAGTGCTTCCCAAGAAGAACATAGACTTTCCTTTCGGGGGAAGTCTTTTTTTTTTGTAATTTTGCAGCCTTAAAAAAATAGTGATGGCACTCATACAGGAATTCGAACGGACAGGTAACTTTCTTTTCAAATACAGAGGTCAGATTCCGGTGATTATCTTTCTGATCGCCCTGCCTGTCGTCTGTTGTACCTGCCAGGCTTGGTATCATGAGGTCGGGCTGAGGCATTACGATGGCTGGCACATCGCAATCAGTGTCATCGCCATGCTGATTTCTCTCTCGGGACTCATCCTGCGTGCCTATACCGTCAGCACGACCCCCAAAGGTACCTCCGGCCGCAATACGAAATCGCAAGTGGCCAACCAGCTCAACACGCAAGGGGTCTATTCGGTGGTGCGCCATCCGCTCTATCTGGCCAACTATCTGATATGGGCCGGCATCCTCGTCTTTACGATGAACATCTGGGCTTTTCTGATCGTTTCCCTCCTGTATTGGCTCTATTATGAGCGTATCATGTTCGCCGAGGAGGCCTTCCTCCGCAATCGCTTCGGGGAGCAGTTTGAGGAGTGGTCGGCCCGCGTGCCCGCCTTCCTGCCCCGCCTTCGCAACCGCGAAAAGAGTCCCATGACCTTCTCTTGGAAGACCTTCGTGCGTCGGGAGTATGTGACAATCTATTCGACCATCTTCACCTATACCCTCGTCGATTATCTGCTGTTCTGCCTGATGCACCAGCACATCCTTACCTGTATTCCCTTGCATCGATGGCTGCGCCCCTCCATGTGGGTGCTCGCCGTGGCTACCGTGCTGCTGATCACCATCCATCTGATCAAACATCACACCCGCCTTCTGCAAAATGAAAATCGAGATTAATCTTAAATTATTGATATTATGAACATTTCACACATCGAACACATCGCTATCGCCGTTAAGAGTCTGGAAACGGCCATCCCGTATTACGAGAACATTCTGGGTCTCAAGTGCTACAATATTGAAGAAGTGGCCGATCAGAAGGTGAGAACTGCCTTCTTCAAGGTAGGTCAGACGAAGATCGAACTGCTGGAGCCGACCTGCGAGGAGAGCACCGTCGCCAAATTCTTGGAGAACAAAGGCGAGGGCATTCACCACGTCGCATTTGCCGTTCCTGACACTGGAGAGGCTCTCAACGAGCTGGCATCCAAAGAGATCCGACTGATTGACAAGGCTCCCCGCGGTGGCGCTGAGAACCTGATGATCGGCTTCGCCCACCCGAAAGCCACCGGCGGTGTCTTGACGGAGTTCTGCTGCCCCAAGAAAGACTAACGAACATGCCGTATGAAAGATAAATCTCCCTGGATCGTATGCCTCAAGTGGGGGCTGATCTTCGGTGTGGCCTCCGTCATCTTTGAGGTGGTCCGTATGGTGGCGCGCAACCTGGAGATGTCTAACCAGGCGGCGGGCAGCCTTGCGCTGATCATCATCTTTGTGCTGATTCTCTACGCCGGCATCAAAGAGTTTAAAGAGCGCTATCCTGCACGCCTCTCCTTCGCCAAGGCTTTCCTGAGTTGTATTCTGATCGCTACCGTCGGCTGTGTCCTCCTCTTCGGCTATCAGGTGCTCCAATATACCTCTATTGACCCCGAAGGTCTGGAGAAACGCTATGAGACCTCGCTGGCCAACTACCGCGCGGCCATCGAGAAAGATACCGTCACGACCACAGAGGTGCAGTTGTATCTCGACACGCTCGCCGCTACCATGAAGTCCAGTGAGGAACAACTGGTGGCTGCTCAGGATACGGTGGTTGATTATGCCATGCGCCTGGAGGTCAAGAAAGGCCTCGAGCTGGTGCACAAATACTACTCCGCTGCACTGCTGAATGACTATCAGAAGCGCAATGTCCAAACCTTGGACACCGTCTGGACCCTCCCGAACTTCTCCGCCAAGGCACGTCGTAGCTTGATGAAAACGCTGGAGCTCTACCTGAACCAGAATCCGAATGCCGCCTCCTCTCCCTATGTGCAGCAGATTGTGCAACGTGCCGAGAACGAGATGCGCAACTACAGTGTCGCCGACAATCGTTTCGAACAGAAGAAGGGCAACATCCCGCATTATACCAACCCGGTGACCTATGCGGCCATCAACGCCTTTTTCTCCTGGATCTATGCGTTGCTGGTGGGCATCTTTGTGGCTCTATACCACTATCGTTCTAAAAATGCCATCGATCCGGTGCCTGCGGAAGAATCGGAGCCTGAAGTTGAAGAGATGAATGAAGCTTCCGAGGAAGAAATTGATAATCAAGAAGAAAACGCTTAAAATATGGATATATCTGTCATTATTTCCCTGTTGAATGAGGCTGAGTCTATTCCCGAACTGGTGAGCTGGATTCAGCGTGTTATGGCCGAAAATCAGTTCTCCTATGAGATCCTGATGATTGATGACGGCTCAACTGACAACTCCTGGCAGCTCATCGAGGAGATGCACCGTCAGGACGAACGGGTGAAGGGTATCCGTTTCCGCCGCAACTATGGCAAGTCGGCCGCCCTCAACACCGGTTTTGAGAACTGCCAGGGCGATGTGGTCATCACGATGGATGCCGACCTGCAGGACTCCCCCGACGAGATCCCCGAACTCTATCGTATGATTAAGGAGGATGGCTACGATCTGGTGTCAGGATGGAAGAAGGTGCGTTACGATGACAAGCTGACCAAGAATCTGCCTTCCAAGTTCTTCAACTGGACAACCCGCAAGATGTCGGGCATCCAGCTGCACGACTTCAACTGTGGTCTGAAGGCCTATCGGAAGGATGTGGTGAAGTCTATCGAGGTCTATAGCGAAATGCACCGCTACATTCCGGTGATAGCCAAATGGGCTGGTTTTACCAAGATAGGGGAGAAGCCCGTGCATCATCAGAAACGCAAATATGGGGTCTCCAAGTTCGGTTGGAACCGCTTCGTGAATGGCTATCTGGACCTGCTGACAATCTCCTTTGCCACTCGTTTTGGCAAGAAGCCGATGCACTTCTTTGGGCTCTGGGGCTCTGTCTCCTTCCTGTTGGGATTCATCTTCACCATATGGATCATCGTGGCCAAGCTGGTGCACCAACATTCCGGCGTGCACTATCGGGCTGTCACCGACCAGCCGCTTTTCTTCCTGGCCCTCTTGGCCATGGTGATTGGCTTCATGATGTTTCTGGCCGGCTTCCTGGGCGAGCTCATAGCGCGCAACGGCTCCGACCGGAACAAATATTTAATTTCAGAAAGATTAATCTAATGGCCGTTTGTGCAGTCTAACGGTCTTTGTTTTTTTATTCGTAATTATATTAATGTTCAAATAATTTATCATCTATGAAAAAAATCATGTTTTTATTGCTGGTCGTGATGACCACTTTGGGATTGTCCGCTCAATCCACGCAGAATGTAACGATCCAGACCAACGGCAAGTGTGGCCGCTGCGCCAAGGTGATGCAGACTGCTGTCCCCACATTTGAAGGAGTTCAGGCATGTGTCTATGATATGGCTACCGCCAAGCTGACAGTCTCCTATGATCCCAAACAGACGACTGCCGATGCCATCCGCAAAGGCGTCAGCAAGCTCGGTTATGATGCTGACAATGTGAAGGCCGACGCTGAGGCTCGTGCCAAACTGCCCGCTTGCTGTCGTGGCGAAGCCCAATGCGGCGGTGGTGAAGCCAAGGCTGGCGAGCATAAATGCGCTGGCGAGGCTAAGGCTGGCGAACACAAATGTGCCGGTCATGCCCAAGCTTCAGAACACAAATGCGCTGGTGAAGCTAAAGCTTCAGAGCACAAGTGTGCTGGTGACCTCAAGGCTACGGAGCACAAATGTGCCGGCGAAGCCAAGTCTGATGGGAAAAAATGTTGCGGTGACACCAAGACTGGCGAGCACAAATGTGCCGGACATAAATAATATATGGTATCCTAAAGACCATACAGGCGCTGACATTCATTTGTCAGCGCTTTTTTTGGTAATTATATACATGATGGCACAGATATGATGGTGAAGATAGAGCCTCTTTGTTTGAGAGTGCTATATAAAGAGTGAACATCGTACTTTGTGGCAAGTGACAGTCTCTTAAATAATTATAGTCTTTAACTTTTCTCTTGATAGAAAAGTTACAAAAGATCAAGCCGACATGAAATCCGCCCGCTCTGTCCGCCCTCTGACAGCGGCGGCAAACGTGAACAAAATGCCGGCCGGAGCAAAAAGGAAACTAACTCCGAAGGCTCTGCATTTTTGTAAACGCAAGCGCCTTTGCACGCCGCTGTTGGAGGCCGGCCATTCACGCCGCGTCCGCCTCACCATGTCGGCCTTCCCGCCCGCGTGCTCCATGGCGAAATATTTCCTTGATTCCACAATGCCTGTGCGCAGGCTTTTTTGCGACAACATGACAGAATGTCAGTGGCATAAAGGGGGCGAAAATGTTTTTGGCACAATTGTTGTATAATATGATTTCGTGTTCCATTTCGGGGGCACAAACAAATTAGTAATAACAATAAAAATTATACAACAATGGGAAAAATAATTGGAATTGACTTAGGAACCACCAACTCATGTGTGGCAGTTATGGAAGGCAACGAGCCGGTTGTCATCCCCAACAGCGAAGGCAGAAGAACCACTCCTTCCATCGTGGCTTTTGTCGGCAATAACGAGCGTAAGGTCGGCGACCCTGCCAAGCGTCAGGCTATCACCAATCCTACGAAGACGATCTTCTCCATCAAGCGTTTTATGGGTGAGACCTATGACCGCGTGATCAAAGAGGTGGAGCGTGTTCCCTATACGGTGGAGCGTGCATCCAACAACATGCCGAAGGTGAAGATTGACGATCGTTCTTACACCGCCCAGGAGATCTCCGCTATGATTCTGCAAAAGATGAAGAAGACGGCTGAGGATTATCTGGGACAGGAAGTGACGGAAGCTGTCATTACCGTGCCGGCTTACTTCAGCGATTCACAACGTCAGGCAACCAAGGAAGCTGGCGAGATCGCCGGTCTGACCGTGAAACGTATTATCAACGAACCTACAGCTGCCGCTTTGGCATATGGTCTGGACAAGAAGAAAGCTGACTCCAAAGTGGCGGTCTTCGACCTTGGTGGCGGTACTTTCGATATCTCCATTCTGGAATTGGGCGATGGCGTTTTCGAGGTGAAGTCCACCAATGGTGACACCCACCTTGGCGGTGATGACTTCGACCATAAGATCATCGACTGGTTGGCAGAGGAGTTTATGAAAGACTACAACGTGGATTTGCGTAAGGACGCCATGGCTTTGCAGAGACTGAAAGAGGCTGCAGAGAAGGCAAAGATAGAGCTCTCCAGCTCCAACTCCACAGAGATTAACTTGCCCTACATCATGCCGATCGACGGTGTGCCGCAACACTTGGTGCGCACCTTGACGCGTGCTCAGTTCGAGCAACTGTGCGATGACCTGATCCGTGCCACCATCGAGCCTTGCAAGAAGGCTTTGGCAGATGCCGGCTATACCACCTCCGACATTGATGAGGTGATCCTCGTGGGTGGTTCCACCCGTATCCCGGCTATCCAGGAGATCGTCGAGAAGTTCTTTGGCAAGACCCCGTCCAAGGGCGTTAACCCTGACGAGGTGGTCGCTATCGGTGCCTCCATCCAAGGCGGTGTGCTGAGTGGTGATGTGAAGGATATCCTGTTGCTGGATGTCACCCCGCTTTCCTTAGGTCTGGAGACCCTGGGTGGCGTGATGACCAAGCTCATCGAGAGCAACACCACCATCCCGACCAAGAAGACGGAGACCTTTACCACGGCTGTGGACAATCAAACTTCTGTCGAGATTCACGTGCTCCAAGGCGAGCGTCCGATGGCTGCCCAGAACAAGAGCATCGGTCGTTTCCACCTCGATGGCATCCCTGCCGCTATGCGTGGCGTGCCGCAAATCGAAGTCACCTTCGACATTGACTCCAACGGTATCCTGAATGTTACTGCACGCGACAAAGCTACGGGCAAAGAGCAGAAGATCCGTATCGAAGCTTCTTCCGGTCTTTCCGACAGTGAGATCCAACGGATGAAGGCTGAGGCTGAGGCCAATGCCGATGCCGACAAGAAGGCCAAGGAGGAGATTGACAAGCTGAACGCTGCTGACAGTTTGGTGTTCCAAACCGAGAAACAGCTGAAGGAGTTCGGTGAGCAAGTGCCTGCCGACGACAAAGCCAAGATTGAGGCTGCTGCTGCCAAGTTGAAGACGGCCCACGACAACAAGGACTTCGCCGCGATCGATGCTGCTACTGCTGAATTGCAGAGCGCATGGCAGGCCGCTTCCGCCAAGATGTACCAGCAAAATGGCGGTGCCCAACAGCCCGGTGCCGATTTCAACGGCGGCTTCAACCAGCAAGCCGGTGCCCAAGGCCCTCAAGGCGGCGCCAACAAAGGCAACGACTCCGAAGTCCAAGATGTGGATTTTGAAGAGGTAAAATAACGACGAACCGAGCGCAATGCCGAACTTTGTTCGAGCATTGCCGAGGTGAGGAAGTTATTGCGGTTTCGCGCAGCGGAAACGAACATAGACGAACCGAGCGCAATGCCGAACTTTGTTTGAGCATTGCCGAGGTGAGGAAGTTATTGCGGGATTGCGCAGCAATACCGAACAATAAATCAACATGATACAAACCGAAAGGTGCTGACCACAAATCAGCACCTTTTTTTGTTCTCTACATTTTCTTCTATCGGTAATCAATTATTTTATAAATTTGCAGCGTTGTATTTCAGGAGATTTCTTTAGAAAAGATAGCCTGGAAGTATAGATGGTAAAGATAGATTATAAACATAACAATCAACAATATGGCATATCATTTTAAAAATCTGGTTTTTGAAGGTGGTGGCGTGAAAGGCATCGCCTATGTGGGCGCGTTGGAAGTACTCGAGAGTAGGGGGATCCTGCAGAATGTGGAAAGAGTGGCGGGCACGTCCGCCGGCGCTATGATGGCTGTGCTGATAGGCATGCGCTATTCCGCTGAAGAGGTTCGGGACATCCTTTGGAAGCTGAATTTCAGGGATTTCATGGACGACACCGTCGGCATCGTGCGGGACACCAAACGTCTGATGAATGAGTATGGCTGGTATCAGGGATACTATTTCAGGAACCTGATAGCCAGTTTTATCCAACGGAAAACCGGCAATGGCGAGGCCACTTTTGAAGATATTGCCAACACCCACCAATACCGGGATATTTACTTGGTGGGGGCAGACCTGACGACAGGTCTTTCCAAAATGTACAGCGCCCGGCTCACGCCCAAGGTGAAAGTGGCGGATGCCGCCCGCGTCTCCATGTCCATTCCTCTCTTCTTCGCTGCCAAGAGAGACGAAAAGAATCACCATGTACTGGTGGATGGCGGACTCTTGGACAACTACAGCATCAAGACCTTCGACCAGGTTTCCTATTTGACGGACAAAAACCAAGCCCGTCGGACCGATTATTACGAGAAAATCAATGAGATGTTGCGGTCGCAGAGGAGCCTGACTGTCAACGAGTATGTCTATAACAAAGAGACGCTAGGCTTCCGGCTGGATGCGAAGGAGGAGATAGCCATGTACCTCGGCCAGGGATCCGCACCCTGCAAGAAGATTGACGACTTCTTCTCCTATACCAAGGCACTCGTGGCCACGCTGATCGATTCCCAAAACAACACCCATCTGCACAGCGATGACTGGCAGCGTACGGTCTATATCGATACGCTCGGGGTCGGAGCCGTGGACTTTGACATCGATGAGACGATGAAGAAAGAGTTGGTGCGTTCCGGGAAAGTCTACGCCGAAGCCTATCTGGAATGGTATGACAACGACGAGGTAAAAGCCAATAAATAGTGTCTCTCATAATTTTGGTGAAAAAACATGTTGGAGAATAGAGCAAATCAGTTTTTAGAGCGGTATCGCGAGATTGAGGAGTGGGTGGCCGACAATTTGAATATCCAGGATATGAGAGAGCTGGAACAGATTCCTCGATACCATAATATCCGGAGTAATTTGGCCTTTTGCAGGACCTTGCGCAATCTGCTTTCCCATCGCGACTGGTCGAAGGGCGGGCAGGATCTGGTGGTGGTGACCGATGCCGCCCTGAAACAGGTCAACACCCTCTATTACTCGCTGAACCCGCAGACCCTGATGCGGCTGGCGATTCCCAAGAGCCGTATCTTCTCGCCATCGTGGCACGATTCCGTGCTCTCAGCTATGAAGGTGATGGTTCACAACGACTACTCCTATGTTCCTGTGATGGATGGTTTCAGCGTGGAAGGGGTCTTCAGTGCGAAGGTCGTCATGCGCTATTTGTCCGATGAGTCGAAGCCGTCCATAGGGGAGCAGCTTACATTTCAGGACTTGAAACCCTATCTTACTCACCAGCAGAACGAATGGCGGAAGTATGACTTCATCAGTTCGGATGCCACGCTGGAGGACGCCTCGCGGAAATTCCAGGCCACCCGCGACCAACGTCATCGTCCCGATGTGCTCTTTATTACCGACAATGGCCGTCATGACGGCAAGCTGCTGGCCATGATCACCCCACAAGATCTGGTGGGCGTGTGATCATCCGGATTTTTATGTACATTTGCCTTTTCATTTAATAAATAATATCGCTATGAAAATACCTGCTTCAGAACTCCCTAAACAGCCCGATGGGGCCATATACCACATGAACCTGCATGCCGATGAGCTGGCTGACAACATCATCCTGGTGGGTGATCCGGGACGTGTGAAGATGTTTTCCAACCTTTTTGATACGATCGAGGTGGAGCGCCAAAACCGGGAGCTGGTGACCCACACTGGTCTCTACCATGGCAAGCGCATCTCGGTGATCTCCACGGGCATGGGCACCGACAATATCGATATCGTCCTGAATGAGCTGGACGCGCTGGCCAACATCGATCTGGCAACCAATGAGGTGCTTCCTGAGCATAGGACGTTGAAGATGGTGCGCGTGGGCACCTCCGGGGCCTTGCAGCCTGACATAGAGGTGGGCACGCCGGTAGCCTCCGCCTTTGGCTTGGGCATCGACGGGGTGCTCCAGTACTACGACACCGCCGGCTGTATCCGGGAGGATATGGTGCAAGCTTTCATGGAGCAGACCTCCTGGAACGATCGGCTGCCGCGCCCTTATTGCACGCCGGCATCTTCTGACCTGTTGAAAAGGGTGGCACACGATATGCGTCAGGGTGTCACCATCAGCGCCCCCGGCTTCTTCGGCCCTCAAGGCCGCCAGGTGCGTGCCAAGCTGATGTACCCGGAGCTGAACCACGCCATTGAAGCCTTCCAGTTTGAAGGCAACAAGGTGACCAATATGGAAATGGAGTGCTCGGCCATCTATGGCCTCAGTCATGTGCTCGGTCATCAGGCCCTGACTGTCTGCCTCATCATCGCCAATCGTGTCACGGGCCGCTTCTTAGACTCCTACCACGATCAAATGGAGGAACTGGGACGTATGGTCATGGATAGAATATGACCAGCTAAATGACCCTATAGGAAGACAATCTCCTTGAAGCCGCAGACGACCTCTTCGCCATTGCGTTTGCGTAATCTCAACTGTCCATAATCATCCAGTCCCGTGATGGCAGCCTCGCACTGTTCGCCACGGATCAGGTAAGATTTGTATTCGCCCAGCTGGTAAAGCTGCAGGGTGTAAGCCTCGTTTTGGGCAATGGGGGTTTGCCAGTCAAAGGTGTTGAAGCTGTGGCGCAGATGCTGCCAGTAGCTGGCTGTGAGCGCTTCCACTGGGAAGGTTTGGCCCGTTTCCAGGTAGAGGCTGGTGGGGTGGGGGATCTCCTCGGGAAAACAGTCCTGGTTGATGTTGATGCCGATGCCCGCGATGGTATAGTCCAGACGGTCGCCGCGCAGGTGGTGCTCGATGAGGATGCCGGCAATCTTCTGCCCGCGGACGTAGAGGTCGTTGGGCCACTTGATGGCCACTTCGGGAAGATAGTCCAACAGGAACTGCCGTGTGGCGAGGGCGAAGTACTGGTTGAAGAGGAACTGCCGTGCCGCCTCGGTCCTGGGCGTGAAGTAGACCGACAGCAGGATGTTCTTTCCCCGGTCACTGAACCAGCGATTGCTGCCCATGCCATGCCCCTCGGCTTGATAATCGGTGCAAATGGCGGTGAACGGCTGAAATGTGATGCCGCGTGCTTGGCTGTCTGCCACCTCCTGGGTTAACCAGCGGTTGGTGGATGCGATATCGGGGATGAACTGCAATACGGGGTCGGTCATGTCAGGATTATTGAGTTGGCGAAAATAACATTTTTTAGCAGTCTTCATTTTGTTTCCGTAAAAATTATATCTTTGCCCCCTAATTTTTTGGAAGATGAAAAAACTCAGAATATTGTCATTCATGGTGTTGGCAGTAATGGCCTTCATCTCTTGCGAAGACGAGACGAATACTTATGTCAACCAGCTCTATACCAATGCCCAGAAGATTGGAGCCATCAAGACCTGCCTGAATTGCTCAGTGGACAGTGCCGTGTCGCACCTTTGTGTGGTTGACGGCTTCTATGCCTACAAGGATGCCGCCTATCGGATCGATTTCAGCAAAATGCAAAGTTCCATCTTTGACACGCTGGCCAATCATAACTATGGCTATCTGAAGGACTCCCTGATCCTGAGAGCCAACCGCCTGGCCGAGAGCTGCGGCGCCAATGTCTCCTCCTCCTTCAAGGATGCTGTCACCAACCTTTCGATCGATAATCCTGACATGATCTTCTATGGGGAGTCTGGAACTATCACCGACTATCTCAAAGCTACCGAGTATGATAACATCAGGACCGCTTTGCAAGCGCCGGTGGCTATCCGTATGGACCTGTTCAACGTCTCTACCATCTGGAATGAGATGCTGCTCCTGTATCGCAATTATAATCCGAATCCTGTCACCGTGGATCTTCAAAACCAGATTGTCATCGGTATGATGGAGGGTATCTTTGAAGAGATGCGCCTGGAAGAGGGACTCATCCGTACAGATTCCACGCATCGGGTGGAGGGAGACTCCATCCTAGGCTTATAGTTCACTAGGTTAAGGTCATGAAAAAGATTCTCTTTCTCGTTTGGATGGCAGTGTTGTTTTTGTCATCATCCTGTGCCACGATGGACCATTGGTTGTATGGGGCGTCTGACTATTTTATTCGGGAAGATGACACCCCCACCGACAATGAAATCTATTGGGATGATTTTGATTGGGACCTCTGGACCGAAGAGTATGAGTACGACTGATGTCGTACTTTTTTTTATTCAAAAATCAAGGTGTCCACTTTGGAGGCGAAGCCGGACCAATTGCCCAGGACGTTCTCACCGATGATGTTGGAGGAGACTGGGGCGGGGTTGGTGAACGGGTTGGAGCCAAAGATGGCATCGGTTCCGCCAGTAATCAGGAAGCGGTAGGTGTCATGGTCTATCAGGCTGTGCCGCACATAGATGGTGTCGCCATGGGTGTAGTTAAGGCTGAAATAGGCCCTGCGGATGGTGTCATTGTCCATGGTGGGCATCAGGAAGGAGGAGACGCCGGCACGTAGGATCTCGAAGTTGAAGGTCTGCCCGTTGAAGGTCTGGTCGTCGAAGGCCAAGGGGAGAGTATAGATCCACAGCCGGTCGGTGAAGAGTTTGTTATGTACCTTGACCGAGAAGGAGTAGTAGTTGTCCTCGGCCGGATTGTCGGTTAGCAGGCAGCGCACATTGCCTCTTTGGGAGTTCAGTTCGCCCATTGTATAGGCGGTGTCGATCCAAAGGCTGTCGAGGTCGAAGGTGTGGGGAATGGTGGTGTGTGCCGTGTAGGTGGTGTCGTGATAAATGACCGTCAGCGTATAGCCCATCTGCTCACGCCCGCGTAGGGTGGGGCTTACAAAGGCCATATAGTAGGGCGACTCCCCGTAGAACTGGAACATCAGCTGCTCGCGTTCCCCATCGTCGGCCGTGACCCACACCTCGGCATCGCGGACCAGCACATCCTGCATGATGGTTTCAATGCTTATCTCTGAGAAAAAGGGAATGCTCTTGGAGAGGACCACCATGGCTGGCTGTCCATTCTCGATGGTGCCTTCAATCACCAACTTGGAGGTGTAGTCGGGCAACTCCACGTCAATCTCCGTCTGGCAACCCGCACAGAGGATGGTGAGCACACATATGATATAGTATCCTAGTTTTTGCATAGCCATTAGAATTTAAAGTTCCAGGTGATGGACGGAATGATGGGGAAAAGACTCATCTGGTATGCCTGCGTCTCCATGGTGAAGTTGGGATCCTCGGGCGAGAAGTTGGCATTGGTGGAGGTCTCAAAGAAGATGAAGAACGGATTCTTGCGGTTGTAGACGTTATAGACAGAGAAGTTGAGGCCGGTTTCCCATTTGCGAGTCTTCTTGATGGTCCAATCGACGGAGAGGTCGAGGCGGTGGTAGGGCTTGATGCGGAACTCATTGCGCCCGCTGTATTCGGTGATGTAGGAGCCCATGTAGAAATAGTAGCCTACGGGGATGGTCATCGTGTTGCCTGTCTGATAGACCCAGAGGGCGGAGACGCTTAGCTTGTTGCGGATGATTTCGTAGCAGAGGTTGATGGAGACATCATGACGGCGGTCGTATTTGGCCCAGAAGGGCTTGCCACCGTTGAGGTCGTCAAACTGCCGGCGGGTAAACCCTAGCGTGTAGCCGATGAAGCCCGTGAAACGGCCGCGGGTCTTGCGGACAAAGAACTCGGCCCCGGTGGCCCAGCCTTTGCCAAAGACATACAGTTGGTCAGGGTTGATGGTGACAAAGCTGAAGTCGAGGCCGTCGCGATATTCGGCCAGGTTGTACATCTGCTTGTAGTAGAGGTCGATGTAGGTCTCGAACATGTTTTGGTGGAAGTTGCGGAACACGCCGAGGGAGACCTGCCATACCGTCTGCGGCTTCAGAATGTCGGTAGAGGGCATCCACACGTCTGTTGGCAGCGAGATGCTGGCAATGGAGATTTGATGCAGGAACTGGTAGTTCAGCGTCGCCGAGACCTTGATGGAGGTCAGGGAGTCGAGCAGGAAACGGGCGGAGAAGCGCGGTTCCACCTTGTTGTACTGGTGGATGGTCTGTCCAGGACGATATACGACAGAGTCGGCCACATAGCCGAGGTCGTCGAGGATATAGCGGGTGAAAGCCCCGAGGTGGGTGAAGTTGGTGTAGCGTGCGCCCATGTTGAGTTTCAGCCAGGAGGTGGGGTCATATTCGGTGTGGACGAAGAGACTCAGCTCGTTGGCCAGGTAGGGCTGCACCTTCGGCAGGGAGAAGTCGAAGCCCGTGCCGGCCTGCACGGCATACTGGCCCGGATGGCACACGTGGAAGATGTTGTGCACGCCGGTCTTGATGGTGACCTTCGGGATAGGCAGGATGGTGAGCTCACTCTTCAGCGAGTAGTCGCGGATGCCAGAGGAGAGCTTGAACTCGTAGACATCGAGGCGCATCTCCGTGCCGAAGTCGTAATAGCTGAAGGTGGCAGAGGTGTTGAGGAACAGCTTGTCGCTGATGATATAGTTCCATCGGGCGGAGGCGGCGGCATTGCGCCAGTTGAAGATGGCCTTGGTCTGCTGCGAGCCCGACTGGAAGCCATAGACGTCGCTGCCGTAGTAGGCGCCGAAGTAGAGGCGGTGTTTGTTGTTGATGACGACATTGAACTTGGCGTTCAGGTCGTAGAAGTAAAAGTCCATGCCCTTCAGCGGGGATTTGGGCTTGAGGAAAGGCTGTATGATCCAGTCGGCATAGGTGCGGCGGGCGGAGATGAGGAAGGAGGCCTTCTCCTTCTTGAAAGGACCCTGTACGGTGAGGTGGGAGAAGATGAGGCCGATGCCGCCGTCCACCTCGTAGCGTTTCATGTTGCCCTCTTTCTGGGTGACGTTGAGGATGGAGGCCGCGCGTCCTCCGTAGTTGGCCGGCATGCCCGACTTGATCATCTCGATGTTCTTGACGGCGTCCGCATTGAAGATGGAGAAGAAGCCGAAGAGGTGGCCGCTGTTGTAGATGGTGGCCTCGTCGAGCATGATGAGGTTCTGGTCGGTGCCGCCGCCGCGCACATAGTAGCCGCTGTTGCCCTCGCCGCCCGACTGCACGCCCGGCAGCAGCTGGATGGAGCGGATGATGTCGGCTTCACCCATCAGGGCCGGCAACGCCTTGATGGTCTCAATCTTCATCTCCATACGTCCTACATCAGCGCTCTCCACATTGCGGTTGGTGCGCTCGCCCGTGATTACGACCTCCTCGCCCAAGATGGCGTCAGGGACCAAGTTGAAATCCAACCGTTGGCTCTTGCGCAAGTCCAGAACCTGCTTGTGTTCCCGGAAAGACAGGTAGTTGACGGTGACCTCGTAGGTGCTGGCAGGGACGGTGATGGAGTAGAAGCCCGCCTGGTTGGTGACGCCGCCATCCACCACCTTGTGATGCACGGTGTCGGAAAGCAGGATGTAAACGCCAAAGAGTGTCTCCCCATTGGAGTCGTCTTTCACGGTACCCGACAAGGTGACGTTCTGTGCCATGACAGATAGAAAGCTTATACAAAGCAAGATGGATGATATGATGGCCCGAAGGGGATGGGTGGTCATAGGTCTTGTGCCGTGGTAAATAATAAAGGCTGCAAATATAGAGTTTTTTTCTTACTTTTGCTCTTTCAATAGCAAACCATGGCCGTTCAAGTATTGCACAGGGTCATCCCGATCTTCATTCCGCAGCGGGCCTGTCCGTTCCGCTGTTCCTACTGCAATCAGTTTGCGATTGCGGGGCAGGGGAGTGTGCCCACGCCCGAAGAGGCGAAGCGGATTGTGGATACGCATCTGGCCACGATGCCGATGGAGGCGCAAGTGCGCATTGCCTTCTTCGGGGGCAGCTTCACGGGGATGCCGTTGGAGGAGCAGGAGGCCTACCTGAAGGTGACGGAGCCCTATGTCCGCAGCGGTCGCGTGGCCGGGGTGCAGCTCTCCACCCGGCCCGACTACATCACGCGGGAGGTCTTGCAGCTGTTGCAGCGCTATCAGGTGACCCTCATCGAGCTGGGTGCGCAGTCGTTGGACGACGAGGTGCTCCGGAATGCGCGGCGTGGTCACACCGTGGCACAGGTCAGGGAGGCCTCGCGGATGATCACGGAGGCGGGCTTCTCGTTGGGCTTGCAGATGATGATCGGACTGCCGGGGGATACCAAGGAGAAGGCCATGCGCACGGCGGAGACCATCGTGGCGTTGGGCGCCTCCTGCACCCGGATTTATCCCACCTTGGTGGTCAAGGACACGCTCTTGGCGGCACAATACCGCCAAGGGAATTATCAGCCGTTGGATCTCGAGACGGCCGTGGAGTGGTGCAAGGAGTTGTATCGCTATTTTACTGAACATGGGGTTACGATACTCCGGATGGGGCTTCATCCTTCGGAAGGCCTGCTCCAAGGGACGGACTATCTGGCGGGACCTTTCCATGTGTCGTTCAAAGAGCTGGTGCTCACGGCGTTGTGGCGCGACCGCATCGCCGAGGCGGTGCTTGCGGCGCATGACGGACCGGTGGTGGTGAAGGTTTCTGCTCAGGAGATCAACTATGCGGTGGGGTACGGCTCCTCCAACAAGAAGGCCTTCCCGCAGGTGCGGTTTGAGGTGGAGGGGTAAAGGAGTGCTACATGACACTCTTCATCTACGTTTTTTATGTTTTGACAATAATACATATCCCATTTTTTTGTATTTTTGTAGCGAATATAATACTGAAAGAATACATGGTTAACTGCAAGGGAATCAATGTAGAGGTGGTTATGATTAAATAATGAATAAAATAAATGAAAACTTCCATCCGCTTTTATAACGACCGCGAGGTGCGGGCTGTGTGGGACGAGAGCCAAAACAAATGGTGGTTCTCGGCTGTTGACATTGTTGCCGCCATCACCGAAAGCCCCAATCCGAGAAAATATTGGAGCGTGCTCAAAACCCGACTGAAAAAGGCTGGAAACGAGTTGACTACAAAATGTAGCCAACTCAAAATGACCGCTGCCGATGGTAAAAAATACGCTACCGATTGCTTCTCTCAAGACGATATAACTGAATTGGTGAAACTTATCCCCAGCAAAAAGACTGCCGATTTCCTCGACTGGTTCACCTACAGCGACAACACCATCGACGGGAAAAGCCGTAAAAAAGCTTACGAACTCTGGGAAAGCAATCTAGTGGAGGACAAAAACATCGGCACAACCAAAGGCCTGCAACAAATCCACGCCTTCCTGTTCGGGGGCTTGTATGATTTTGCCGGACAAATCCGCACCAAGACCATTTCAAAAGGCGGATTCACCTTCTGTGTGGCCCAATATCTGTCCCAAGCCCTGCAAACCATCGACAAAATGCCCGAAACCACCTTTGAAGAAATCGTGGACAAATACGTGGAAATGAACGTGGCGCATCCCTTTATGGAAGGCAACGGTCGCAGCACTCGCATTTGGCTCGACATGATACTGAAAAAAAGGCTGAAAAGATGCATTGATTGGAGCAAAATCAACAAGAACGACTATCTCCGGGCTATGGAACTAAGCGCCGCCGACAGCACTCTCATCCGTCAGTTGTTAACCGGAGCCCTCACCGACAAGATTGACGACCGAGAATTGTTTATGAAAGGGATTGATTATTCATATTATTACGAGGAATAAGATTCTTATGCTAATTATAAAGATAGAGTACTAATTGTATAATCTAAACATTATGAAATTAACAAGAGTAATACATCCTGTAGGACAAGGAGGTTTTTATACTGAAACCTTTGTTGATGACAATGGCAAAGAGGTTTTCAATGCAATTTATGATTGTGGCAGTGAAACGCAAAAACCGACTTTAATAAAGAAGTATCTTAAGGATTGGATTAATAGAAATCCACAACGAATAATAAATGCTGTCTTTATCTCACATCTGCATGAAGATCACATTAATGGCTTGGATGAACTTTTAAGCACAGGTAGAGTAAATTGTCTTTTCCTGCCACAGTTAACCTCTAAAGTAATTATAGAAGCCTATTTATACAATTATTACAAAACAGGTAGCTTGGATAATGAAGGCAATTTGTTTATTTCAAAAGCGCTTCGTAATGAATACCAGGTCAGATTCGTTCAAATAAACGAAATGGATGGTGATAATAATAATAATCCAGGGGACCCTATCCACATTAATGAGGCCATTCGAAACTCATATCCATCTGGCTCAGTTTTCTACAATAATTTTGTGGATTATCATGGGAATATGTTTAGATGGTTGTACATTCCGTTTAATTCTCCGTTACAATCCAAAAAAGGGGAGATAAAAAATGATACATTCTTTTCCTCTGTTAAAAACCCTGATGGTCAAGTCAATCCCCAGAAGCTAATGGAACTGATAGTGACTGAAGGAATAGAGAAATGTAAATCAATTTATGCTGAATATTTTGGAAAAACAAGGCATAATACTTATTCCATGACGTTGTTTTCTGGGATAGAGAATCATAATTCAATTATAGTGGATTATTATGCCCGCTATACGAGATATAAATGCTGTTGTTGTGATCGTAAATACTGTCCCCCAAAAAGAGGTTGTTCACCTAATTTCTTATATACTGGTGATTTTGAACCTAATAGAAATAATCTGAGGAAGTCGTATGTTGAATTGACGAAGGAATGCCTTGACAGATTAAATCTATGGGATACTATTCGAAGAATACAAGTCCCTCATCATGGATCCAGAAATAATTTTAATAGCACATTGTATGAATATGCGCGTACGGGCTATATTTCTGCAGGTTCAAAGAATGTTCATGGCCACCCCAATGCTGATACATTGGTTAACATACAAAATGACGGCTGTGTGCCTGTTGTCGTTAATGAGGATCCTAAATCAATACAAAAAGAAGTATATCTATTTTAAAATCATAATTGAGAATTGGTATTTCCCAATTATTCGAATCCAAATCCGTAGAATCCTAAGTCACCGAGTAGCTCACCCAAATAAATATTCATTTTCCATCGTAAATTGAACAATGAGAATCTCCATCCGCTTTTATAACGACCGCGAGGTGCGGACTGTATGGGATGAGGAGCAAATGTCCTTTGTATAATTTTTGGTAATTATATACCTGATGGCACACACTCCCTTTCGCGGCGGCACGGATCATCATCTTGGCACGGACTCCCCGCGCCGCGAGATGTTCCCCGCGCGTAGCCTGTACCCCATATTGCGGCTGACGCCTTATAAGGGGTTATTAGGATAGTGTTTCTCCGAAACACTTCCCCATAGAGCACGCGGGCGGGCAGGCCGACATGCGGTGCGGACGCGGCGTGAATGGCCGGCCTCCAACAGCGGCGTGCAAAGGCGCTTGCGTTTACAAAAATGCATGC
>JAGCGA010000016.1 GCA_017649855.1 Bacteroidales bacterium | reverse complement strand
GAGGTACCAGCTCGCGCGCGTCGTCTCCTTCAACATCCTCGACTACGACTCACCAGACATCAGGAACAGCGACGACTACTTCCACACCGTCTGGCTCAAGGACGACCTCAACGAGATTTTCTCCGACAAAATGTGCCTCTGTTTCCTGGAATTGAGTAAATTTGCCGCGCAAACCAGACCGGACGTCGCTGTGGACAAAAGAAGACTCTGGGCCTACTTCCTCAAGCACCTCCCCGAGATGCAGCCCGACGAGGAAGGCTTCACCCAGGGTATCTTCAAAGCACTGATGGAGACCTGCCGGATGGAAAAACTGAACGACATGGAAAAGAAAGACTACGAAAAAAGCGTACTGGAGTACGAAGACGTGCAGGACGCCATCGCCTACGCTCGCAAGACAGCACTGGAGGAAGGCAAAGCTGAAGGTGAAGCAAAGGGTGAAGCCAACGCCACCCGGACAATCGCTGCCAAGATGCTGGCCAGCGGGATGGACGCAGCTGCCATCTCTTCCTTAACCGGCCTGACAGAAGAGGAGATTCAGGCAATCCATGGATAATGGGCAGTTATCAATTAAAGAATGCCCCTAATTGTTAATTATCCATTATCATACGCTCATCGCACCACTTTCTGTTGGCATACCGTTTGGCCGCCTTTCGTGAGGCGCAACAGATAGACACCCGAGGGAAGCTCCTGCATCGGCACTACCGACTCGGACTGCGACAGAATTTGCTGACAGACACGACGCCCAGCGGCATCGTAAAGCGTCATCACGACCTCCGACATCTCTGCAGGCAGAACCACATGGAGTTCTCCGGATGTCGGATTGGGATAGATATCTACCACGGGCTTGTCGGGGTCTTCCACGCCATAGCCGTAAGGCACCAACGCCACATCCTGCAACGTTGCATGGCCATCCGTGGCGGTCAGGGTAAGCGTCTTGGGATAGTAGTTCGGGGCGGAATAGGTCACCTGGTACGTGCCGCCCTTGATGGGCCGGTGATAGTCGCCTGCAGGCAGGTGCGAGCTGACAAAGCTGACGTTGTCGTCATGGTTTTCCACCACGACCGTAGCCTCTAGCGGCAAGCCGGTGACAGAGTCCGTGACCACCCCCTGGAAGCCATAGGTGGACTCCTTCAGGTAGTTCAGGAAGGAGCGGTAGATATAGCCCCAATAGTATGGCAAGTAGTTGGATGGCAGCACCTTATTGTCGCTCACCTCAATGGTCACCTCGCGACATTGGAGGTAGTAGTTGTAGTAGTCCTGACGCGATCCTGTGATGACGTACCAGTCGCCGCCCTCGGTCACGCCGTCATCCTCCTCGTTCATGTAGTTGGAGGAGTAGTGCTGGCAGGTGTCGGCGAACTTATGGCCCACATAGCGCCACCAGTTGTCGTCGGCATGGGGCCGCTGGTAGGAGGGCCAGGTGTCCCACGGGTAGTTGAACACCTCCGCACCGCCATGCATATTGGCCGACATCGTGAAGTGATGCTCGGCACCGAAGCTCATCATGGCCTGCACCTCGGGTTCCAGATCGCGCGTGGCGGTGACAGCCCCGGCCTCCGGATAGGAACGGTTGAGGTCCACACCATGGTGGTTGTAGCGCGTGGAATAAGGCGATTCGTTGAGCGAGTTATTACTGGTATGATAGGTCCCGTCGGGGTTCTCGATAGGACAAATCCAAATGTCCACATTGTCCACCAGCTCCTGCACCTGCGCATTGGTGGCGTAGTTATGGAGCAGGTAGTAGATGAGGCGGATCATCATATAATAGCCCACGGGCTCGTCGCCATGGATAGTGGAGGTATAGAAGAAGGAGGGCTTGGTGCCCTTGTCTTGCAGGTTATTGCTGATGTGGGCCACCAGGATCTTATGTCCACCCGGCGTCTGCGCCAGAATGGTGTCTATCTCGCAAAACTGCGGGTACTGGCTACGGAAGGTGTCCATAGTCGCGAGATAGGTGTTGTAGGTCGGATAACGGTTCCACTGCTGGATGAGCTGACCGTAGCTGCTGGCCATGTTGACCTGCGGCTTGGGGGCAGACACAACCGTGAAGGGGATGCCCGTGGCCTGGAAAGCATCGTATTCGAGGCGACCCACGCAGAGGCGCACATCACAGGTGCCGTCCGCATGGCGGGTCACAGCGTCCACGGAGAAATGCCGGGACAGCTCATACAGTTGCGACTTATTGACGGTGACCGAGACGTAGGTCTCCGGCATCAGCGGATCGAATGCAGGGGCCTGTGCAGAAGCAAAAACGATCATGCACAGCAGGCCAAAGAGTAAGAGGACCTTTTTCATTGGCTAAAAAGACAGGGATTATGCGTGGTTAACGATGTTGTTGATCTGTTTCTGAAGCTCTTCCGAAACAGGCACCAAGGGCAGGCGCAGCACATTGTGGATGCGTCCTTGGGCGGCGAGGAAAGCCTTCACACCGCAGGGGTTGCCCTCTTTGAAGCAGGCACGGGTGATTTCGAAGAGCTTGTCGTGGTAGATGCGGGCCTTGATGTACTGGTCCGCGAGGGCCAGGTGCACCATATTGGCCACCTCCGCGGGATAAGCATTCGCCACCACCGAGATGAGACCGTCCATGCCGGCAGCCATCAGCGGCAGCGTCAGCAGGTCGTCACCGGAGATGACGAGGAAGTCCTCGGGCTTGTGGTTGAGCAGATAGAGGATCTGGTGCATATTGCCGGAGGCCTCCTTGACACCCCACACGTTGGGACACGACTCCGCAATACGAAGGGTGGTCTCGGCCTTCAGGTTGCAGGAGGTTCGGCCCGGCACATTGTAGAGGAAGATGGGCAACGGGCTATGCTCCGCGATGACCTGGTAGTGGGCCAGCAGACCTGCCTGGCTGGGGTTGTTGTAGTAGGGCGTCACCGACAGGATCGCATCGGGGTTGAAGGCAACCACCGAGTCCATGCGGCGCAACACGGCGTTGGTGTTGGGACCGCCCACGCCGACGAGCAACGGCAGACGGCCGGCATTGGTCGAAGAGATGCAACGGAGCACCTCCTCCTTCTCCGGCGGCGCGATGGTCGGATACTCACTCGTCGTGCCCAGGGCAACCAGATAGTCCACATGCTGTTCGATCAGATGCTCCACCAACGACTCCAAAGCCTTGAAGTCCACACTGCCATCCGGCAGAAAAGGGGTCACCACCGCGACACCCAAGCCCTTGAATTTTTGCAACTCTTTATTCATTTCCGGACAATTTACTGGTATATTTGAAGATGGCATCCAAGAAATGGGCATATTCCTTGTTGCTGTCGTTGATAAACAGATCATAATAGGATGCGGAGCCCTCGTTCTGGCCGATGATGAACTTCGACTTGGACAAGGCGATCAGCGACTCTATCGGGGCATTGTCGCGATAGTTGAAGTCTATCAGGATGTCGAACTCCAGCTTGGTAAAGTCAAGCAGCTGGGGCATCATGGGCTTGCCGTACCAGTTGAGATGCTTGTTGGAAAAGAAGTCGCACGTCAGCTGGGGCAGACAATAGAAGGGCACCTCCTTGTCGTTCACATAGCCGACCAGGCGCACATTCTTGTCTTGCATCTGCAGTTTGGAGAAGATGGCATAGATGCTTTTATAGGAGTCCTCGTTGGTGATTTCACACAGAATTCCCACGGCACGTGCATGTTTCAAGGAAGAAACCTGCCGTTGACGGCTCACCCGATTCTCCCTGATATATTTGCGGAGAAAATATCTTTTTATCTTTGCGAACATAAAAAGCTCAATTTTGGTAATTGGCTGCAAACATACATAAAATTCGCGACATCCAGATGAGGAAGGCATAAAAAAAGTGTTCCCTCGCTGGGAACACTTTTCAAACCATTAACCTATGTAAGATACTTGAAAACATTTACCATTTTCAAATTCTTATGGTTATTACGTTGGTATCACAAAAAAGTTACAAAAAAATCTTCACTGGATAATATTTTTTTTGCGAAGGAGGTGTTGGCCAGGTGTCCGGGACGGCTGGCGATGATCTCCGCCTGCAACGGAACCCCCAGTAAATAGAGGTCTCCCAGCAAGTCGAGCAGCTTGTGGCGGGCAGGCTCGTTGGGGTGGCGCAAGGCAGTGTTGTTCAGCACATGATCCGGGGTGACCTGGATGTTGTCCTTCTGGAAAAAGTCGGCCAACTGGCGGAGGATTTGCTTCTCGGGGACCTTGTCAACAAAGACGATGGCGTTGTCGAGGTCGCCGCCGCGGACGAGGTTGTGGGCGATCAAGTATTGCAGTTCCTGCAGGAAGACGAAGGTGCGGCAGTTGTAGAACTCCGGATAGAAGTGGTCGATGCTGTCGAGCACGGCAGTCTGGGCGGAGAGCACTTTGGTGCCATAGTCCACATGCACGGTCATCTTGAAGTGGTCGGAGGGACGGATGGTCAGCTCCACCTGCTGTTCGGGGATGGAGAAGGAGATCTCCTTCTTCACCATGCCGACCTGCTTGGGGGCGTCGAGTTGGCGTATGCCGACCTCCTTGATCATCTCGACGTAGATGCGGGAGCTGCCGTCCAGGATGGGGGTTTCCATGCCATGGGTGCGGACCAGCAGGTTGTCGATGCCGAGTCCGGCGAGGGCAGCCATCAGGTGTTCGATGGTGTGCACCACCGCGTCGCCCTCTCGGATGGAGGTGCCGCGGGAGGTGTCGAAGACGGTCAGCGGAGAAGCCTTCACCGTCGGTTTGCCAGGCAGGTCGTCGCGCACGAAGATGATGCCGGAAGAGGCCGGCATGGGCTCAAAGGTGACGGTCACCTGCTGACCAGTATGGAGTCCTTTCCCCGATATGGAGATAGGAGAAGCAATCGTGGATTGGAAATTCATAGGATTATGAGAACTATAGTTCAAGGTTATTGGTTGTCTTTCATTTTGCGCAGTTGCTCATACATCTCGGGAAGACGGCGGCGATAGACGATCAGCTCGCGCTCGCGGTCGGCGGAGATGGCGGGACTACCCAGGTAGACCCCGCTCTTGAGGGAATGGGTGACGCCGGACTGCGCTCCGACGGTGGTCTGGTCGTCGATGTGGAGATGTCCGGCCACGCCGACCTGGCCAGCGAAGATGCAGTGGCGGCCAATCTTGGCGGAGCCCGCCACACCCGACTGGGCGGCAAAGGCGGTGCCCTCCCCTACTTCCACGTTGTGGGCTATCTGCACCAGGTTGTCGATCTTCACGTAGTCGCCAATCTTGGTGGAGCCCATCGTGGCCCTGTCGATGCAGGTGTTGGCCCCGATCTCGACATGATGGCCGATGACCACATTACCAATCTGGGGGATCTTGAGATACTGGCCGTTCTGAGGAGCGAAGCCAAAGCCGTCGGCACCGATGACGCTGCCGGCATGCAGGATGCAGTCGTCGCCCACCACGCACTGGGCATAGAGGGTGACGTTGGCGTAGAGGGTCGTGCGTGCGCCCACGCGGGCCTCGTCGCCCACGGTGACATGCGGATAGAGGCGCGCGCCATCGCCAATGACGGCGTGCTCGCCCACGCTGACGAACTCAGCGATATAGACGTTCTGTCCTATCTGGGCGCTCTCGGCGATGCATGCCAACGGCGAGATGCCCGTCTTGGCTTTCGCAGCCTGCTGCTCCTGATAGAAGTTCAGCAGCTGGGCGAAGGCAAGATAGGAGTTCTCCACCTTGATGAGCGTACAAGGCACCTCCTGCTCCGGAACGAAGTCTTTGTTGACGATGGCCGCGGTAGCACGGGTACTATAGATATACTGCGTATATTTCGGATTGGAGAGAAAAGTGAGCCCGCCAGGCGCACCTTCTTCAATTTTACAGATGGTGGAAATCTCCAAAGATGCATCACCAACAATCTCTGCATTAAGCAGTTGTGCAATTTGTGCAACGGTATATTTCATATCTTCAAATTGGACGGCAAAAATAACATTATTTTGCGAAAAATGCCGCCAAAAACAATATATGAATTGAAAATTATAAATTGAAAGTTGAAAATTAAGAACAAGTGCCGAGGCGCCCTAATTTTCCATTTCCTCCTCGTTGCACATTCCTTCCGGCTGCCCCCGCGTGCCAGCGGCACGCTATCCTATTAACCCCTCACCAGTGAACTGCACCCCAAAAGTTGGACAAAAAACCAAAGGAGTACAGTTCTATTATGAAACATGATTTTGAAGAGAGACTAGATGTGGTCAGAAAAATCCTCAGTGGCAGAAGCCAGAGGTCCGTATGCATAGAACATCACCT
>JAGCGA010000015.1 GCA_017649855.1 Bacteroidales bacterium | reverse complement strand
TACTGCAAGCAAATCGTTGACCTGAAGGATCATCTGGTGAAGAAGAGCCAGTGGATCTTCGGTGGTGACGGTTGGGCTTACGACATCGGTTTCGGCGGTCTGGACCACGTGCTGGCCAGCGGCGAGGATGTCAACGTGCTCGTGCTCGACACGGAGGTTTACTCCAACACCGGCGGTCAGTCCTCCAAGGCTACTCCGGCAGGTGCTGTCGCCAAGTTTGCCGCTTCCGGTAAGAAGGTGCGCAAGAAAGACCTCGGCATGATTGCCAAGAGCTACGGCTATGTATATGTGGCACAAGTCGCTATGGGCGCCAGCCAGGCTCAGTACTTCAAGGCCATCAAGGAGGCTGAGGCTTATCATGGTCCTTCCTTGGTCATCTGCTACGCTCCGTGTATCAACCACGGCATCAAGATCGGCATGGGTCACTCCCAGCTCGAAGAGAAGCGTGCCGTCGATTGCGGTTACTGGCACCTGTGGCGTTTCAACCCTGCTGAGGAAGAAGCTGGTCAGAACGGCTTCCACTTGGACAGCAAGGAACCCAACTGGGCAGAATTCCAGAACTTCATCATGGGCGAGGTCCGCTACAACAGCTTAATGAAGACCTTCCCGGAGGAAGCCAAGGAACTCTTCGCCAAGACCGAGCAGTTCGCAAAACTGAGATACGAAGGGTATAAGAAGTTGAGCGAAGGGAAATAAGATTTAATTCCCGATATTCAATGGGGCAATGGGTGGTTTGCCTGTTGCCCCATTTATAATAATAAAAGGTTGTCTTAATGCGTTAATATTAACGTTTTCAATCTTTCAAAAAATGATTAACAACAATTTGATATTAGAAAATGAGAAACAAGCTGTCATTGATATCGCTGAAGAACAATTCGGAAGGGATTTTTTTGACAAATTGGATAAAATGATGCAAGATTATCTTGACGAAGAAGAAACTTTAGATTACTCATTAACTACAAATTACGAAGGAGCTTTTTATGCCTACGCGGAATGAAATTCAATTAGAAATCCTCAATGCGAAAACAGCTGCTCAAGATGAGGTGAGAAGAAAGTATATCCGTGAATTATCCGAATATACTCATCGTGATACCATAATCTATATTACAGCGTATGCTACAAATAAAATGGTTCATTTGCCATCTCAAGCGGTATCCGTTATGGTTGATGATGTCCAAGGTTTTATGACAACGTTGAAAGGACTAAAGAATGACAAATTAGACATCATCATACACAGTCCTGGCGGCTCTGTAGAGGCAGCAGAACAGATTGTCAATTATCTTCGGTCAAAATATAGTCACATCAGAGCCATTATTCCTCATAGTGCTATGTCTGCGGCCACTATGATAGCATGTGCATGCGATGAGATTATTATGGGCAAGCATTCTGCCATTGGACCTATTGATCCTCAAATTACTTTTCCAACACCAACAGGCTATTTTACCGCTCCTGCTCAATCTTTGTTAAGTGAATTTGAACAGGCTAAAAAAGAAGTAATTGCTAATCCAAATGTTGCGCCTATTTGGATTAGCAAGTTGCGGAATTTGCCTCATGGCATTCTGGATATTTGCAAAAATACGACCCAATTATCTATTGATAAGGTTACATTGTGGTTGCAATCGTACATGTTTAAAGATGAAGACAATGGGGCAAAACTGGCGACGGAAATTGCGGAATGGTTAGGCACTGCCTCAAATCATTTGACGCACGGAAGACCTATACCATATAATATGGCAAAGAAAAAGGGGTTGCGAATTGTAGAATTAGAAGAAGATCAAGACTTGCAAGAAAAGGTTTTATCGGTTTTCCATTCTTCTTTAGTTACAATTGATGTCACAAACTGTGTCAAAATTATTGAAAATCAGAATGGGATAGGCAGTTATTCGCAATTGAACATGAAATGATTTTAGTCATTTATTAAAATAGTATTTAACGTAAAACCAAATTAGAAAGAATAGAAGAAGGATAAACTTGACATATTATAGCATTTGACTTTTAGGTTCTCAACTTCCGAAAACTGGTAATTTTCAAATAAGAACTGCAAGAATTTCAAGGGTCAATGCCTGCGTACAGCGTGGGCTTGATTTTTTGCAGTTTGGCTATACCAGTGGCTCGGAAGTGTGGAATTCAAGTTTCACGCTTTTTTTATGCATAAAATTTTTAGTTATGAAAAACAAGAAATGTAATTGTATCTATTTAGGCAAGAGGATTCTTTTATTACTCACTTTAATGATTCCTTTATGGCTTTTCTCACAAGGAAGAGAATATATCAGGTCACAGATAAAAGCAAAGGGAGAATGTAGAAATGTTGCTATTACCCAAAGAAATGGGGATTTAATGTTGTATGGCAAAAACGGATGGGCTTCAACAGGTTGCCCTAAAAGTTTAACAGATGCGCTTGATGAACTTAATGACGAAAAACAATACATCGATGATGTTCAACTTACAGAAGCCGGACGATGGCTGATACTTTATGGGAACAACGGTTTTCGTTGGAATGACATACCATATAGTTTGGAACGAAAAATTAGAGAATACAACAGCGATAATGAAGTCATAACATCTGTCACATTTAATGATGCGGGAGATTGGATTGTAATTTCAAAAAACTATTATACTGCATCAGATTATAGAATTCAAGCATGGCTTAAGGAAGGCAATGAAGAATATGGGCAACTGTGGGCTGCGTGCATTACTGAAGATGCTTGTGTTGCTGTTTTTGAAACAGGTTATCTATTTCTTGGTGACGTCCCCACATCATTAAAAAAGGCCCTTGAAGAGACTCGCTTAAATGTTTTTCGGTTGAAAATAGCAGGGGATTCGTGGTTTTTTGCTGATTTTTCTGGTAATTATCGTTATAATATGTAAAATATGAAAAAGTTATTTGTTGTTTTCTTTTTAACATCATTTTTAACAGGCCTTTCCGCACAAAGCATTACCAAAAATCCACAGGTGGATAAAAGCTATAAAAGCGAATGGGGAAGTCCTACGATAACAGATGTTATCATTTCGGAAGAAAACACGTTCATCGTGTTAGAAGATATCACTTCACGATATTTGTCTGGCGGATGGATATCAATGAGTTCCAAAACTACAATTACAGCCAAAAATTCAAATCTTGTTTTAAAAATTCAGGAATGGGGATACTATGATGATTGGAGGGAAGAATACCAACCTCTTGTTTTCAATAAAAAATATTCTGTCGAAAAGGATAGAAGATACTTGTTTGTTTTGGTGTTTCCAAGTATTCCGACAGGAATAGAGAATATAACAATTAGAGAAAATGAACAACACGAATTCTTTTGGGAGGGAATTCATATTAATAATTCAAGCCAAACTCACTCCAAAAGTTCATCATCCTCTTTTTCTTCATTTTTTTCCGATAAAAAGAAAGGATCTGACAAATTCGAATTAGCTGGTTCTGGAACATGTTTTGCCATCAATGAAAATGGTTATATTGCAACGGCATACCATGTTATAGAAAGTGTGTCTAGAATTAGAATTCGTGGAATTGATGGAGATTTTGACAAGACATATCAAGCCAAAGTTGTTGCATCAGACAAAAAAAACGATTTAGCCATCTTAAAAATAGATGATAACAATTTTTCGGGACGATTTTCAGGAAAAATTCCATATGGTTTTTCAAATCAAATAAAGGAAGTCGGTGATGAGATTATAGTGCTGGGCTATCCTTTACGAGCCGTCATGGGAGATGAAATCAAATTGACTAATGGTTTAATCAGTTCTCGGACTGGATTCCAAGGTGATGTGACAACATATCAAATTTCTGCAGCAGTTCAACCAGGTAATAGCGGAGGACCGCTTTTAGACTCTAAAGGAAATTTAATCGGAATAATCAGCTCCCGCCTTTATATTGAAAGTGCCGCATACGCAATCAAAATCCCTTATTTATTGACACTTGCATCATCCTTACAAGAAGATATTGTCTTATCACAATCCACAGCATTACAAGGAAAATCGCTTTCTGAACAGGTAAAGGAAATAAAACAATTCATCTATATCATTGAAATTGAAGAATAATATGAAAAAATCATTTGTTTTTACGGCTGCAATGTTTTTAGTGATTTTTTGTAAATCACAAAATTATGACGATGGACGATCCATGAGTCCTATTCTTGAAAACACAATCAAAATCATGGAATATGTGGAGGGTGAAGGTGCAGAAATCGTAAGGGTCGAAATGGATATTTTGCATGACGAAAAAGTCACTTATCGTAATCTACAAGAAGGATGGACATATTTGATATTTGCTTATGGAGACTATCGGGTGAGTGATATTGACATTGAAGTATATAAAGAAACGAGTTCAGGTTGGTCACTAATTAAAAAAGACAACAGTGCTGATCCATCTGCTCTTGTTGAAATCAAGCCATATATATCTGGCAATTATGCTATCAAAGTCAAAGGATACAGATATCGTTCAGGATATAATGCATGTCATTATGGATTAATCATCTGTCATGAATGAAGAAAAAGTACATGAACAACAATGACATATTTGATCTTTGTTAGAACGGATTTACCGTAAGGAACACATCTGACAGTTATAGCCGTTTATGTGATTTCGTGAGTGCTATGCATTATGGTCAAGAGCAAGCAATTCACTAAACTGAGATACGAAGGATATAAGAAACTGAACGAAGGAAAATAATATGTAATTCCCAATAATTCAAAGGGGCAACGGGTGTTTCACCTGTTGCCCCTATTTATTTTTATGATTTGTATTATTTTCTTTATTGTGTCACAAACACCCGCAAACTCCACAGGCGACAGCCAGCCCTCTTCCTCAGCAGCATTGTACTATTGAAAAGGTTGTAGTGATACAACCTTTTTTACAACACTTTCTGTCTCATTCGCCCATTTGGCCAAAATTTGATGTGGCAGATGGCTTTATTCCAAAGCATATATTCCAAAATCTCATAATTTATTACTGCTAAATATTCCAAATCCTCATTTTTTTCACTCTTCACTCCTATAGTATGCCCCGAAGCAAAAATGACAGAGCAACGAGCACAATGCCAAGCTCGCTTATGCATTATCGAGTCACGACGGAATTCAACGTGTTCAAATGTTTACGCCTCCACAATCCTCACTTCTTGCGGGATTATTATTTGCGCCAGTTTAGCAACAGATGCTCTTCGATTCTGTAGTGTGAGAGACTCTTATGATTGGTTTCTATGAAAGCCTTCTCCTCATTGTACTTAGAACTTGCGTCATATTTTATCTACTTAAATCTGACAATTTTTTGCAACAATCCTCTAATTCACTTAAAAAGAAGTTTTAACTTAATTAACGACTCTTTATATGATTCATCGCTTTCTGCAATAAGATGCGAGAACAAATCCTCCAAAGAGTTCCATGAGCGGATATCTCCAATATGCAGAATGATTTTCCACAGGTGCGGATTTTCCTTAAACAAAGGGAATATCAAGGCGGCAATTGCATTATATAGTTCTCTTTTGTATCCATCATCTTTGCTTAAGTCAGAGGCATATTTATAATACCATCCTTCGTTAGAGGTTAAGTCATAGGCATTCTTATTCAAAAGATCGTCACGATACTTTTTTACATCTGGTATATAGATTTTCAAACCTTTTGTACCACAAAAAGCAATCATTTTATGCAAATTGAATATAGAAGACAATTCGCAAATGGTTTCTTCAAACCATAGCAAATTGCACCATTCTCCTGTTAGCGCACCATCTATTATATGGTGACAATACTCATGCGCAAACTCATATACCCATCTGCACCAATAATCGTCTTTCGCAGATATTCGAATTACATGACCATCACCATCTATTGAGCACATTGGACATTCTTTTGTAGGTATCACTTCACATTGTTTAGTGGAAAAAAACGGCTTCCCCAATGCTTGCATCATATTATTATCCACCATATTCAAGAACATCCTAACAATTCTATAATTTGGATTGCCAAATGACTCATTTTTCACAAGCCTTATATTAGATTTATTGTCCATTTATCATTTCTTACTTCTTCTCTCTTTCATCATATATCTCTAAACCCCCTTCCTCCTCATGCTCCACATACGGCCCCTCTTTGCACTCGAAGATGACGGAACCCGGCTCCAGGGATTCCACGGTGTGCCAGACATTCTTTCCCACGTTCACGCCGTATCGGCCTTCCGATGGGTTGAGGACAATGTTTTCGATGATGGTGCCGTCGTCGTTGTAGGTGATGACACGTATCCTGCCACGCAACACAACAAATGATTCCTCTTTCTCCGGATGGCGATGAATGGGGATGTTGGCACCCGGTTCCACGGCATTCAGAAAACGGTGGCACTTTTCATCCAGACTCTGATGAAAGTTCAGATTCATCCGCAGCCGAGGCGATGCCTTTGCCTGAGCGGTCAAGCTGTCAAGTATCTTGTTGTCTATAATCATAATGGTTTCTCCTGATACGAAAATGTGTCAACCCCTCCTTATTCCTCTTATTTTGTGTAAAACAAGGGACAAAAATAAAAATTTTTCTTATTCTGTCACTATGCACCCTAAAATATTTGTCTTCCTTGAGATAAATATTCACCATACAATTCTAATTGAATACGTCATTACCCATGAACTTTGTCATTTGGTACATCATAATCACACCAAAGAGTTTTATGTCTTGCTCATCAAAGAGAGGCCCCACTGGGAGAAGTGGAAAACGAAGTTAGAATGGATGATGAGGTGACCTGATTTGTATTATTTTCTTTATTGTGTCAAAAACACCCGCCAGCTGCATAGGAGACCTTCTCAGCAGCGTTGTATTATTGAAAAGGTTGTTTCACTACACAACCTTTTCTGTCTCATTCACCCATTTGGCGAAAATTTGATGTGGCAGTTGGCTTTATTCCAAAACATATATTCCAAAATCTCATAATTTAATACTGCTAAATATTCCAAATCCTCACTTTTTCGCTCTTCACTTGTACCAGCTCCAAAAAGTGGACTCACCAAAGAGAGGCCCCACCGGGAGAAGTGGAAAACGAAGTTGGAACGGATGATGAGGTGACCTCGACAGCAAAGAGCCCGGAGGAAGCCAAGGAACTTTTCGCCAAGACCGAGCAGTTCGCGAAACTGAGATACGAAGGGTACAAGAAGTTGAGCGAAGAAAAGTAATATCGTAAGGGCGTATCCATACGCCCCCCTGTAGAGACGCAATGCATTGCGTCTCTACACCCACAAAACGGGCGCTGAACGAAAATGGTCAGCGCCCGTTTTTATGTAGGAATGAAATGCTCACGCGTGTGATTACATTTCGACGTCGTGCGGAAGTTTACACCCCTAATGAATTTTACTGTACCACCATCACTTTCCGCGGCTTGAAGCCGTCGACTCGCAAAATATACACGCCGGAAGAGGGCAAATGATATTGGCCATCGGCAGTCTGACTGTTTATGATAAGGCGGCCGGTGAGGTCGAAAACCTGCAGTGTATGTCCTTCCGCTCCAGAGATATTGAGCTGCAGACCACTCGTCGCCACCCTATAACCCAAAGCATCCGCGTAAGAGGGAACAGATACGGAATCTTGCACGACCTCAATGCTGAAATCGTCTATCATTAAGGAGGCTAACATACTGCTACAGTTGTGGTGCCGTACTGCAATGCGCACCGTCTGGCCCTGGAAACTATCCAACGGCAGCATGAAATCCTTGTTTCCCATGGACGTAAAGGTATAGGTATCGAGCACATTGGTGAAATCCTCTGTCTCGCTGCCTGCGGTGGACAACAAGATTGAGCAATCCTGTGTGCCCAGCGCATTGATGCAGTGGGTGGTTATATTGGCTACCAAGCGCTGATTGACCTGAATAGCGGGGCTGACTAACCAATTGTCCGTATTCATCGCACCCGGGCCGGTCACCATAGAAGCAATCGAAGCGGGCAATCTCTGCCAGGCAGTGCCGTCGCCGTCTGCGTCAATCTGTTTCCAACAGGTGAGATTGTCGTCAAATTCCGGAGCCCATGGGAAATCCTTTATCGTATCACAATCGTCATAACCCAGCGGGGAGAAGATGGCGATAAAGGTGGTGTCGCAGGAGACATTTACGATACGGGGGTTATCGGTGTTTCCATCCTCCCAGGACACAAAATGATAATTTGGGTTGGGGACCGCCGTGAGATTGTGCGTGCCAGTGGTCACTACACCCCCGCCTTCCACACAACCGCTACCGTCTTCCTCAACGAAAGCATTGAGCAGCCACATCGTGGAGGTGGCAGGCAGGCCACCGAAGGCGTTCACCTTGCCGTGACCCCAGACATTGTTGGGCGTGGACACACAAGTTCTCGTGTAGCGGTCGTTGTGGGCCGTGCGGTGCAGAATGGCACGAGCAGAATCGATACCTAACGAAGGATTGTGCTGCATCCACAAGGCCATAATGCCCGTCACCATGGGCGAAGACATAGAGGTGCCTTGCAAAATGCAATACTTTTCTGTCACCCCATTCCACACAGTAGTATCGTAAGCACCGATGGAACCTTCCGTTACGTCATAAAAGTTGCAAGCTGCGGCGATCATACTGCCCGGAGCGGCGATGTCCGGTTTTACACGCCCATCGATAGTGGGTCCTAACGAAGAGAAATAGGAGATGTTGCCCATATTTTGGTTGCTGGCGCCGGAATGGTGGATGTCATCGTAGGAGGTGAAACCGAGCCTGGTATTATAGGATCCCACAGAAACCACGGCGTCGGTATTGGTGCCGAAACCACTAATAGAATAGTTTGCATCACCACCGACCGTTCCAGATACCAGATTCGTGGATTGGAACGTCATCTTGTCGCACCAGGCGTGAATGGTAGCCACGGTGTCGCAACGCACAGTGAGTATCATCTGGTGTAGGTTCAAAGTGGTGTCAAACTTAATGTTAGCATTGTAACGATTATTATAAGGGTTAATCCCCGACAACTTGAACGTGCACCTCAAGGAATCATTGTTGTTGGTCAAAAGGTTGATCACGATGGTGGTGTCTGTGCCTGTGGAAAAGAAACCGGTGAAGTCCACCTGTTCGCCCGAGCCGGTATTCACCAAACTGACTGCCACGCTATAATTCTGATAGCTCCAAATATCCACTTCACCATCTTTATTCTCCATAAAATCGTACTCCACTCTAGTGACAAGCAAAGAGTCTGCGGCAGAAAAATCTTTTTCAATGTGCACATTATCAGCACCGCTGTTGCCAGCAGAAGCCACCAGCACCAGGCTGTCGGAGTTCTGGGCTATCAAGGAAGCGACAAAACGGTCTTCCTCGGCAGTACCATCGTGAGGGCCAGAGGTGGAACCGAAACTCATATTGATCACGCAGGGTTTACCCACTGACTGGGCATAAGCGTGGATATAGTTGATGGCATCGAGAATATTGGGGACTTGCAAGATGGCAGGCACGAGCACGATGTCGGCACCAGGGGCGATGCCCTTGTAGGTGGTGCCATTCCCGGAAGGAGCGCCACAGCCTGCGGCAATGCTCGTCACATGGGTGCCATGCGTTTGCATCGTATCGTCGGTTCTGGCCGCCATCATCTGCGCTTCGGTAGTATATTCGGAGCCATAGCTAAAGCCGCTGGGAGCCGTGCCGGTGCTGTCTTTCTGATTCCATACCTTCTTCACACGCAAGATAGCGCCCGTAACATCATAAAAAGCCGGATGGCAATACTCAAAGCCTATGTCGATGACACCCACGACCACGCCACTGCCATCATAGCCCTGAGGCAGGTTCGTGCCCGCATGAATCAGGTCGATACCCAGATTCTCACGGGCATGGTCCATCATAAGATGCTGTCTCTTGCCCATATCAAGGGTTCTGCAGATGCCCGACTCCGCCAACTCGACAAAACGGCCGACGGGGATCATGGCGGTGACGATGGTGCCTGACACGCTGCCCACGCTCACCCCGTAGGCGGCCAAGTCTTGCGGCGTCTGGCCAGCAGCTAGCTCTATAGTGGCCGGGACCTTTCCTTGCACAACATTGTAGTCGCGCTGCAACTTGGCATATGCAGACTCCTTGGCAGAGCGATCGACCGTGGCTTCCACCTGATACAGCTGACACAGAAACTGCGCGCTTGACGCGGACAATCCCTTGGCGGAAAAACCTTTGGCTTCCGATTTGGGCTTGGCGGTGTAGTCTAATTTTATCTGTGAAAAGCCTGCCGTCATCATGCTCAGCAGGACAAAAAGAAGCGTAATCTTTTTCATCGGGTTTATATTAAAAAAGTGCAAAAATACATAATTTATAAACATTACTTCTATTGGTTGGCTATCTTCTATCAACATGTCTTTACTCGTCCCCAGAGGTCACATCTGTATTCCACGGCTTCCGTTTCTATATCATTTCTTCCATTCTTCATATTGGATTATTTTGTAGTTTTGCATTTTTAACAGACGAAAAATGGAAAAAGAACGCAGCATCGACCGATTAGCCCGATATCTCATCATCTTAGGCACGCTCGCCATAGCCGCCGTGCTTTGCTATTTCTTCAGCAGCGTGCTGGCCTACATCCTCCTGGCTTTTGTCGTGTCGCTGATAGGACAGCCTGTTTTCAGATTGCTAAAGAAACTAAAAATCAAAGGCAAGTCAGCCCCGGATGCTTTGGTGGCGGTAATCACGCTCATTATCATCTTCGCTTTGCTGTTCCTTCTGGTCCTGCAGGTGATTCCTGTCGTTTCCGGCATCTTGCGGGATACCTCTTTGATGAATGCGCAAGAGTCGATGGATGCCCACAACCTGATCAATCAGATTAACGACTGGATCGTCAGGGTTATTCCTTGGGTCGGTGAAGATTTCAACGGCATCCAACTGCTGATTCAAAAGCTCTCGGAAATGCTGGATTTATCTGACATTCCCGCCATCTTGGGCTCCGTAGCCTCCGCCGTGGCCGGCATTGCGGTCGGACTCTTCTCCGTGCTCTTCATCTCCTTCTTCTTCATCAAAGATGAAAATCTTTTCTGCCGGATCATCGGCTCCTTAGCACCTGACTCGCTTGAGGGAAAGGTTAATAAAACCATTCTCGACATTGAACGGCTTCTTTCCCGCTATTTTGTGGGACTAATCATGGAGATATTCGGGGTGGTGGTGCTCGACTGTCTCGGTCTCTGGCTCATTGCCCGCATCGGCTTCAACTATGCGCTGGGCATCGCCTTCATCGCCGGCCTGCTGAACATCATCCCGTATGTGGGACCGTTGATTGGCGAGGCCATCGGCGTGGTGCTCTGCCTCATCCTGAAATACGGTGCCGGCGTCGGATTGAACGTGAACATCTGGGTCTTCGCCGCCATCGTGCTGGCCATTATGCTAGCCGTCCAGCTGATAGACAATTTCATCTACCAGCCGCTCATCTACTCCACCAGCATCAAAGCGCATCCGTTGGAGATCTTCATCGTGCTGCTGATCGCCGGACATATCGGAGGCATTGTGGGTATGCTCATCGCCATCCCCACCTACACCGTCATCCGCGTTATCGCAAGCCGCTTCTTCTACGACTACAAGGTGGTGAGACGGCTGATTCCAGATGTGGAACAGGAAAATACCGATGCATTGGTGTGAGGCGATGATGAGACATATTCGATTGCTGACGACTCTATTCCTGACATGCTTGTTGGCGTGCTCATGCTCCCGACAAGAATTGGAGCCTTGCGACGACTATAGGCAGGCGATGCGCGACTTTGTTGTGCGCATCAGCAAGACCGCCAAGGCCCAGAACCCTGCATTCATCGTCATCCCACAAAACGGCATCGAGTTAATCACCACAGGTGTTAGCGCACAAGATGAATTAGCAGTTGATTACTTATCTGCCATCGACGGACACGGGCAAGAGGATCTTTTCTATGGCTACATTCGCGACGACCAGCCGACTCCCCAGGACGAGACTGCCCGTCTGCTCACCTATCTCCGCCGCTCGCACTCGGCAGGCAAGACTGTTTTGGTCACTGATTATTGCAATCAAGCGGAGCACCTTGCAAACGCTATAGCCCATTGCCAAGCGGAAGGATTTGTCTCCTTCACCGCTCCCAGCCGTGAACTGGATGTGATCCCCGCCCTGAGTCCTTTGGGAGAAAATGCGAGAGACATATCACAACCATGTGACATACAAAACTTTCTATACATCATCAACCCTGAAAGGTATAATAGTCGCGCCGATTTTATACATGCTGTCTCGGCCACCAATTACGATTTGATCATCATGGATCTGTTTTTTAATGATGGATCTTCCTTCACAGCAGAAGAGATTGAACATTTGAAGCAGAAGGCGAATGGTGGCCAGCGGCTGGTCATCTGCTATATGTCCATCGGAGAGGCAGAAGATTATCGCTATTATTGGCAGACAGTGTGGAATCATCACAGGCCCGCATGGTTGGCGAAGCGCAACCCTTATTGGGATGGCAACTACAAAGTGCGGTATTGGTATTCCGAGTGGCAAGAGCTCATCTGCGGTGCGGGAGACAGTTATCTGAATCGTATTCTCAGCGCAGGTTTCGATGGTGTCTATCTGGATATTATCGATGCCTTTGAATATTTTGAGTAGCACTAGAGATAACAAAAAAATCCTATCTTCGCACCAAATTTCGTATAGCAGGATGCACCACCCTGCTATTTTTCTAATACAATGACTATAAACAACTTACTCTATGGCATGGATTAAAACCAACAATCTGAAAGGGGATCTTTTTGGCGGCATCACCGCCGGCATTGTAGCCTTGCCACTGGCTTTGGCATTCGGCATACAGGCATTTGGCGGCATTGATGATCCCTCCGCTAGCTCCATGGGCGCCTTGGCAGGCCTGATCGGCGCCACCTTTCTCGGCTTCTTCGCATCCCTTTTTGGAGGAACGCATTCGCAGATCAGCGGACCCACCGGCCCTATGACCGTCATCACAGCCTCCTTGCTCAGCGGTGTCTGGGCTGCCCAGCACTCCATGAGCGCCGTTCTCATCAGCATGTCGCTGGCGGGACTCTTCTGCGGCCTGTTTCAGATTCTGTTCGGCATCCTCAAGATCGGAAAATACGTACGCTACATCCCCTACCCCGTCCTCTCCGGCTTCATGAGCGGTATTGGCGTCATCATCATCATCCAACAACTCTACCCGCTCATCGGATGTAAGTCCCCTGTTTTGGTCGTAGACATGATCAAACAGCTTCCGGAGCGGCTGGCAGGAGGCGTCTCCCTGACGGCGTTGCTGCTCGGCTTGGGGACCATCGCCATCATCTACCTTTTCCCCCTGATCACCAAGAAGGTGCCCTCCACCTTGGTCGCCCTGCTGGTGATGACCATCATCTCTTTGTTTCTCAACATGGATGAGAAATTGCTCATTGGACAGATCCCGTCCGGCTTCCCGATGCCGGCATTTGCCAAAGAGGGCCTTGACCTGACCGGCCTCGACTGGGGTGCCATCTTGAAAGCCTCGGTCATTCCGGGCCTCACCTTAGCGGGCTTGGGCAGTATTGACACATTGCTCACCTCGGTGGTGGCCGACAACATCACCAAGACTCATCATAACAGCAACCGGGAGCTTGTCGGGCAGGGTATCGGCAATATGATCAGCGGCTTGTTCTGCGGCATCAGCGGTGCCGGCGCCACCATGCGTACCGTGGTGAATGTCAAGAGCGGCGGTCGCACCCAGATCAGCGGCATGGTGCATTCCTTGCTCCTGCTTGCGATACTGCTCGGACTGGGCAGCCTGGTTCGTTACGTGCCCCTCTCCGTGTTGGCCGGCATCCTGATCACGGTGGGCTGGGGCATCATCGACTTCAAAGGCTTCAAAGACCTGCTCAAGATCCCGCGCGCTGACGCCGTGGTGCTCATCATCGTCTTCCTGCTCACCGTCTTTGTGGACCTGCTTACCGCCGTCGGCATCGGCATGGTGATCGCCTGCGTGCTCTTCATGAAGCGAGCCAGCGATTTGGTGGAGGGTGGCTACAGCTCTTCCGAGATGACCAACTTCGACAAAGAGAGCCCCTGGCAAGACGAAGGCGGCATGCCCGACAAGGTGCAGCACAAGATCTACATCCAGCGACTCAACGGCCCCATCTTCTTCGGCACCATCACCAAATTCCAGCAGGTGATGAACGACGTGCCGGAAGATGCCCGTATCGTCATCATCCGCATGCGCTTGGTCAGCTTCATGGACCAGTCGGGACTCTATGCAATGGAGACCGCCATCAAGGAGTTGCAGGAACGCGAGGTGCTGGTCCTGATGACCATCATCCAGCCGCAGCCCATGTATATGCTCAAGACGATGAAAGTGATTCCGGCATTGGTGCCGGAGGATCATACCTTCCTCACTTTTGAGGATTGTACCGCCTACTTGAAGAGAGAAATCGAATAAAGGCGTCTTCTGCAAATTTTTATTACCTTTGCGTTTTCAATTTACACCCTTATGAAAAGAAAAATCAACCTATTATGCATCGCATTGATGATGCTTGTCTTGGGCGCCCGCGCCGACGAGGGCATGTGGCTCCCCTATTCCATCAATGGAAAGAGTCTGGCAGAGATGCAGCGTCTGGGCTGCAAGCTCACCGCCGACCAGATCTTCAGCTTCAACCAACCCAGCCTAAAAGACGCCATCGTGCAGTTTGGCGGCGGCTGCACGGGCGAGCTGATCTCCCCGGAAGGACTGCTACTCACCAACCATCACTGCGGACTTTCGCAAGTACAATCCCACTCTTCGGTGGAACACGACTACCTGCAAGAGGGCTTCTGGGCACGCAGCAAGGACCAGGAACTCCCCAACGAGGGTCTCACTGTCCTTTTCCTGAACTACATCGAGGATGTCACCGAGCTCATCCTGAAAGGGGTCACCGACAACATGTCGGAAGAGGAGCGTGCCAATCTGATCAACAAAAACGGCAAACGTCTCGCTGAGGAGCGCAAGGGCAAGCGCGATGTGACGGTGGAGATTGTCCCCTTCTATCATGGCAACCAGTATATCCTGTTTGTCTATGACGAATACCGGGATGTCCGCCTGGTGGCTTGTCCGCCTTGGGGCATCGGCAAATACGGTGCCGACACGGATAACTGGACCTGGCCGCGCCACAAGGGCGACTTCTGCATCTTCCGCGTCTATACCGCCCCCGACGGCTCTCCCGCCAAATACAGCAAAGACAACGTGCCGATGAAGTCCAAGCACTTCCTTCCCATCTCGCTGAAGGGTGTTCAGCCGGGTGACTATGCCATGATTTTGGGTTACCCTGGCTCCACCGACCGCTATTCCTACTCTGGCGCGGTAAAGAACATCATCGAGCAGGAGGGGCCGGCCATCGTGGACTGCCGCACGACCAAACTTAACCAATACCGCAAGCACATGGATGCCGACCCCGCCGTCTTCATCCAATATGCCTCCAAGCAGGCCAGCGTCAGCAACTATTGGAAGTACTATATCGGCCAGGTGAAACAACTGCAACGCAACAAGGTCGTGGAAAAACGACTGGCCCAAGAACAGGAGTTCAAGAAATGGATGAATGAAGACAAAGACCGACAGGCCAAATACAAAGGCATCTTTGAGGAATTTGACCAGTATTGGAATCATCAGAACAAGTACACCAAAGCGTTGATCTATCACCGCGAGGCAGGCTTGACAGGCAGCGAGGCGGTCTATTTTGCCCTCCGTTTCAGACAGCTGAACAACATTATCGAAAACAAAACCGCTACCCCGGATGCCATCAAGGAACGCGCCAAAGGCATGAAGAAATCTGTTCAGGACTTCTTCAAAGACTACAACAAAGCCCTGGATCGCGACGTGACCATCGCGCTGCTGAACCTTTTCTATCAAGACGTGAATGCAGACCAACTTCCTTCCATCATCAAGAAGGTGGGTGACAAGAGCCATGGCAACTTCACGGCTTTCGTTGACAAGGCCTTTGCCAAGTCCATCTTCGTGGATCAAGACAAGATGAATGCTTGGCTGGAGAACCCCACGTCATTGGCTAAAGATCCTATCTTCGCCTTGATGTATAACATTCTGTCTTCCTACTGGGATCTGGGAGAACAGGCTGAACAAGTAAGCAGCAGTCGTGCTGACCGCCTCTACATGCAAGGCCTGATGGAGATGCAAAAGGATCGTAACTTCTATCCGGATGCCAACTTCACGATGCGACTCACCTACGGAAGTGTGCAAGACTGCAAACCCGCCAACGCCGTGACCTACGACTACATCACCACCTTGGACGGTGTGATGGAAAAATACAAACCCGGTGACTGGGAGTTCGACGTGCCGAAAGACCTAATCAAGCTGTGGGAAAACCACGACTACGGCCGTTATGCGGACAAGAACGGAGACTTGGTGGTCAACTTCATCACCACCAATGACATCACCGGCGGCAACTCCGGCAGCCCAGTACTGGACGGCGAGGGCAACCTCATCGGTCTGGCCTTCGATGGCAACTGGGAAGCCATGAGCGGCGACATCGCCTTTGAAAACCAAGTGCAACGCACCATCTGCATGGACGTGCGCTACTTGCTCTTCATCATCGACAAGATGGCCAACGCCCAAAACCTGATGCAGGAACTCAAGATTATACAATAAGCTGCTCGGCTATAAGACCAAAAAAGCGCACCTCCTCACAAGGTGCGCTTTTTTTATTAGGCTTCGGAATATTTTAGTTCAGGCTTACTCTGGGATCCAGCCAACCATAGATGATGTCGCAGACAATGTTGATGATGATCAGAACGATGGAGACATAGAGCAGCGATCCCATCACCACGGGGAAGTCATACTTGTCGAGGGCATCTACGATGACCACACCCATACCTTTCCAGTCGAAGATATACTCCACGAAGACCGCACCGGCCAACAGTCCGGCCAGCCACCCTGAGATGGCCGTGATGACCGGGTTGAGGGCATTTTTCAAAGAATGCTTGATGATGATGGTTTTCTTGGAAAGGCCCTTAGCCTTTGCGGTCCGGATATAGTCTTGTGACAGCACATCCAGCAGGGAGTTCTTGGTCAGCTCCACCACCACCGCCAACGGACGGATGCCGAGCGTGACGGCGGGCAATATCAGATTTTTCAAATCCAAGAACTGTCCGGTGCCATAATCATCTACCGTATAGAGACTTCCGAACATACTTAATCCTGTATAGTCTGCCAGCAGATAGGCGAATATCCATGCGAACAGGATGGCAGCGAAGAAGGAGGGCACCGACATGCCCAAGACGGAAAAGACCAGCGCCACATGATCAAACCAAGTGTCTTTAAACAAGGCACATAGGATACCTATTACGATGCCCACGATCAGCGCGAAGAAGATGGACACCAAGGCCAACAACACAGTCTTGGGGAAGGCCTCCCCGATGATGGAGGCTACCGGGCGCTTGCTCTGATAGGAGCGCCGCAGATAGGGTGCTTTCAACACCACTGCCGATTTCGCCATCGGCAAAATCTTAACATAATGGTAATCGTTGTCATCCAAGTAGAAAAAAGATTCCTTGTCTTGAGTCTTGTACCAGGAGAGAGGCGAGACATCGTTCAGGTAAGCCAGATATTGCACGCCGACGGGCAGGTCTAGGCCCATCTCCTTGCGGATAGCCTCCTCGGTCTGCAGGTCGCTGCGCTGGCCCATCATCATGCGGGCGGGATCGGAGGGCAGCACGGTGAACAGAAAGAACACCAGCGTCACCACACCGAGCATCAGCAGGAGGCCATACAATATCTTCTTGACAATATATCTCAGCATAAAAGCCTTGTTCCTATAATTCCACTACGACAGCATGCCGTGCCTTCTTGCAGACAGAAGAGGGTAGTGTGATTCGATACGTGTTATCGGCCATCTTCTTGACAGTGGCCTTTTCTGAGAACCCTTTCACCACCGCTTTGCCGGTCTTGGCCACAAAGGGCTTGTCACTGGTCAGGGTATAGTTTGCTGTCAAAGCGCCGTGGTCGGAGCAGAGAATGATGGCAAACTTCTTGCCTTGTTTGGTCTGGGTAAGCCGGATATCCTGACAGCTATAGGGATAACAGGGGCGGGTGTTATAGATTGCATCGCCGTTGACGCGCATCCAGGCTCCTATCTCACGCATACGGGCGAGAGCCGTGTCCGGCAAGGTGCCATCGGGAGCAGGTCCCACGTTCAACAGGAAATTACCTCCCTTCGCTACAATGTCCACCAGCAGATGGATCAGCTTGTTGGTACTCTTGTACTGGTCGGTGGCCACATAGGACCAAGAGTCGCCCATCGACATGCAGGTCTCCCACGGATACGGCAGCAGCGTGTCGGGCACCATCTGTTCCGGAGTGCGGTAGTTCTCATATCTGCCATGCACGGTACGGTCCACCACAATCAGATCAGGATTGTTGCGACGCGCCTTGGTGATGATCTTCTCCATATTGATATCCTGGATCCAACCTTGGCATCCCAGCCAGTCGCGCACCTCCTCGTCCACACTCCAGGCGGGGCGCACCCAACCGCCATCCAACCACAACAGGTCGATGTCGCCATAGTTATGCATCAGCTCCTGGATCTGACGATCAGTGAAATCACAGAACTTCTGCCAGCGCTCCGGATAGGTCTCGGGGTTATAGTTGACATTCCGATCAGGCGTGGCCCACTCGGGTGCCCAATAATCCTCGTTATGCCAGTCAGCCTTGGAGAAGTAAAGACCTGTCCACAACCCTTTGGCGCGGAAGGCGTCCACGACAGCCTTGGTGACATCCGCCTTGGCATTCTTGGAGAAGGGGCAGGAGGGATCCGTGGTGGAATAGGTAGTCTCTTTAGTATCAAACAGGCAGAAGCCATCATGGTGTTTGGTGGTGAAGACAAAGTACTTCATGCCGGCATCCTTGGCGGCAGCAGCCCACTCGTCCGGATTGAAACGAGTAGGGTTAAACGTCTTGTTCAGCGCCTGATAGCGGGCTTTATACTCCGTGTAAGGCTCCCCTTTCCGGTCTATCCATGGCTCGTTGCAGATAGACCAAGACTCCACAATGCCCCATTGGGCATAGATGCCCCAGTGCATCATAAAGCCGAATTTCAGGTCTTGCCATTCACTGATTCGGTTCAAGATGACCGGATCCGTTTCAAACTGTTGTTCCTTGGATTGCGCATAGCCGCTTTGAAGCAACAGGAGACACAACAAAACAGAAAGAAGGGTGGAAAGTTTATTCATAGCATAGGATGTTTTATCGGATAGACAATCGACTTTTCATATCGGTGGCGGGATAATATTCAAAGGCTCCAATATCGGGGACCCCGTTGCGCAGACGCCCAAGCAAGTCGGTAGTGATACCCAGACCCGTCATGCCAGCATCTATGGCTGGAGAATCTTCTTTCAGATTATAATCCTGCTCATAATTGTTGACAAACTTCGGATCTTTATTCAGACATAGAACAAAATGATTGTCAAACTCGTTCTTCCGGACAATGCAGTTTTGGAAGGAATAGTTCACGGCAGCACCCTGGATCGTGGAGGTGGCGAACTCGCCATCGGAGCGATTGCCATAGACAATGCTGTTACGACAGTTCAGGTTGGCGTCCCCTATCATATAGACGGTCTCATATTCGCCATTGGCGTTGAGCGTCACCACATCAAAAAAGTTCCCGACGACCATGGAAGGGTTCTGATGGCCCGAATAGTTGGCAACGGTCACATGGTTCAAGTTGAAATCACCCACCTGCATCACAACGCTATAGTTCTGATTAGAGCTTACCTGGCAGTTATTCATCTCCAGGTTGGCGGCACGGACCAGCACGCCCACATCTGCATTGTTATGGATGATGCTGTTGTTGACAATGGTCTTGTTGTGATGCGAAGTGTTATAATCCGTGATGGCAGAGCATTGCAAACCGATGGCGGCATTGGTGATCACGACATGGTTGAGGACATTGTCCTGATGACTGCTCTCATTGATCCATATCCGACTCCACTGGGCGTAATCAGAGGCATAGAAGGGTTCCCGGCGGTCGCCGGCAAAGACCACAGGCTCTTCGGCAGTGCCATTCACCTGGAGGTTGCCATCGCGGTAGATCCAAAGACCACCTGCCTTGTGCACATAAATTCGGGTTCCCGGGTCTATGATGAGCTGCCCCAGCGAATCGACGACCGCCCAGTCGTAGATAACCCAGGGCTTGTCGTTGGTCCAATGGGTCACCTCGTGTTCATGGGCGACGATACGGTAACGCATGCTGCCAGAAGTGTGGTCGGGCAAAATAAAGTGCGCATCCTGGCCGAAAGCCACCAACTGCACTTGCTGAAGGATATGGTCATTGGAGAAGAGGATTGAATCGGTGACCAGATAGGGGGTGTTCTGGTCGGTCGGGTTGATGAGTGCCCTGACAAAGATAAAGAGGCTGTCGCGCGCCGGTATCTCCACATTATGGAACTCGTAGCCAGCCTGGCCATCTACGTTGATGTTGTAATAAGACTGCGGACCTCCTGCAAGACGGATATTCACCGTCATCGGCTCGTCCGTGGGGTTGATCACTCTGAAATTACGGGTCACCGTTGACACCGTGGTGAAGACCGTATCGAAATAGACCGTATCGGAAGAGAACGTCAGCTTTTCCTCCAAGGTGTTATGCCGGTTGCACTGGGTGCAGAGCGCCAAAACACAAAAGGGAAGCCAGAAAAAATAACCGATATGTCTCAACAATTGCAACATTTGAAATGGTATAACAGAATAAAAATGATATTAGTATTTGAAGCGGCAAAGATAGTGAAAATTTAGAGAATACGGGGGACTTAAAGAAGATTCAAAAAAACTGCTCTCCTCCTTTGACAGAGAAGAGCAGTTGCTATGCTTGAGTGTTTGGACAGTCGTTTTATTTCTCCAGCACACAAACCAGGTTACGGTCACCGTAGGCATCGTCGATCTTGCCGACGGTCGGCCAATACTTCTCAGTGTGCGGCAGCGGGAAGGCAGCCTGCTGACGGGTGTAGGGACGATCCCAAGTGTCGGCGCAGACCACATTCATGCTGTGCGGAGCATTCTTGATGAGGTTGTTGTCTCTGTCGGCCTTGCCCTCTTCGATGTCGCGGATCTCCTGACGGATGGCGATCATCGCGTCGCAGAAGCGGTCGAGCTCGCTCAGCGGTTCGCTCTCGGTGGGCTCCACCATCAAGGTGCCGTGCACCGGGAAGGCCACCGTGGGAGCGTGGAAACCGTAGTCCATCAGTCTCTTGGCGATGTCACCGACTTGCACGCCCGCGTGTTTGTCGAACTCGTTGCAGTCGAGGATCATCTCGTGGGCGCACATGCCGTTGGTGCCCGTGTAGAGGATCTTGTAGTCTTTCTCCAGTCTTGCACGCATGTAGTTAGCGTTCAGGATAGCCGTCTTGGTGACTTCCGTCAAACCCTTGCCGCCCAGCATCTTGAGGTAACCGTAGGTGATCGGGATCAGGTAGGCGCTGCCGTAAGGAGCCGTGGCCACCTGGCTGCCCTGCTCACCGCCGACCTTCACAGTAGCGTGGTTCGGCAGGAACGGGACGAGCTTTTCGCACACACCGATCGGGCCAACACCAGGACCGCCACCGCCGTGAGGCATGGCGAAGGTCTTGTGCAAGTTGAGGTGACAGACGTCGGCGCCCATGGTGCCCGGAGAGGTGAGACCCACCTGGGCGTTCATGTTGGCACCGTCCATATAGACGAGACCGCCGTTCTCGTGGATGATCTTGATGATTTCGAGGATGCCTTCCTCAAACACGCCGTGCGTGGAAGGATAGGTGATCATCAAACAGGAGAGGTTGTCTTTGTATTGCTCGGCTTTTGCGCGCAGGTCGTCAATATCGACCTCGCCGTGCTCCGTAGCCTTCACCACCACGATCTTGTTGCCGGCTTTCGCGGAAGAAGCGGGGTTGGTGCCGTGTGCGGAAGAGGGGATCAAGCAGATGTTGCGGTGACCCTCGCCGCGGCTGAGGTGGTAGTTGCGGATGACGGTCATGCCAGCATACTCACCAGCGGCGCCGGAGTTCGGCTGCAGGGAGATGGCGGCAAAACCGGTGATCTTGGCCAGCCAGTTGCAGACCTCATCCAACATCTCCTTGAAGCCCTCGGCCTGGTCGGCGGGAGCGTACGGGTGGATGTTGCAGACCTCGGCCCAGCTCAGCGGCAGCATCTCGGCGGCGGCGTTGAGCTTCATGGTGCAGGAACCCAGCGGAATCATGGCGCGGTTCAGCGACAGATCCTTGACTTCCAGCATCTTCATGTAACGCATCATCTCAGTCTCGGAGTGATACTGGTTGAAGATCTTGTGCTGCATGAACGGGCTCTTACGGGTCAGTTCGGCAGGAATGTGCAGGTCGGGAATACCGCATCTGCCGTCGCACACGTGCGGGGTGAACGGCTTGCCGGCGGCGATGGCCAGCACTTCGAGGATGTCGTTGACATCGTCGTGGGTGACGGTCTCGTCCAACGAAATCGTGAAGCAACGCTCGCAGTGGTAGCAGAGGTTGATCTCCTTCGACAGGGCCACCTTCTTCACGTCCTCGCAGGTGATACCTTCGGGCGTTTCGAGACAAATGGTGTCGAAGTAGTTCTCGTTATACTGTTTGAAGCCGTACTTGGCTGCTTCCTCAGCGAGAACACCAGCCAACACGTTGATCTTGATTGCTTTGTTCTTCAGTCCCTCGGCGCCGTGCCACATGCCATAGAAGCCGGCCATGATGGCGGTGAGGGCACTGGCGGTACAGATGTTGGAGGTTGCGCGCTCGCGTTTGATGTGCTGCTCGCGGGTCTGCAGGGCCATACGAACAGCGCGGTTGCCCTGTGCATCGACGGTGACGCCGATGATACGGCCGGGCATCTGGCGCAGGAAGCTCTCGCGACAAGCGTAGAATCCGGCGGCGGGACTGCCATAACCCATTGGGATGCCGAAACGCTGGGTAGAGCCGACCACACAGTCAGCGCCCCACTCGCCCGGAGGCGTGAGCAGCGTCAGAGCCAACAGATCGGTGGCCACGCCCACGAAGATGTTCTTGGCGTGCGCTTTCTCGACCCATGCGCTGTAATTGTGGATGCCGCCCCAGTAGTTCGGGTACTGGATCATCGCGCCGAAGAAGGTCTCGTCGAGTTCCACCTGATCGGGTTTGCCGATGACGATTTCGATACCGTGCGGCGCGGCGTTGGTCTTCATCACACCGATAGAGTGCGGGAACACGCCCTCGGCCACGAAATATTTCACCACGTTGTTCTTCTGCTGCTCGCGGCTGCGGCTGCGGAAGAACATCAGCATCATCTCGCCAGCTGCGGTGGCATCGTCCAACATGGAAGCGTTAGCCAACGGCATGGCGGTCAGGCTGCTCACCATCGTCTGGTAGTTCAGCAAAGCCTCGATACGGCCTTGGGAAATCTCTGCCTGGTACGGAGTGTAGGAGGTGTACCAGCCCGGATTCTCAAAAATATTGCGCAGGATCACCGCAGGGGTGTAGGTGTTGTAGGTACCCATACCGATGTAAGAGCGGTAAATCTTGTTCTTCGCCATCAGAGCGTGAATATGGTTGAGGTATTCGCCTTCGGTCATGCCATCGGGAAGATCCAGCGGCTTCGGCAGGCGGATGGCGGCGGGAACCGTCTTCTCAATCAGTTCGTCCATCGTCTTGACACCGATGACATCTAACATTTTCTGTTGTTCGCTCACGGCAGGACCATTGTGTCTGCACGTAAAATCGTCTTTAATTATCATATTG
>JAGCGA010000002.1 GCA_017649855.1 Bacteroidales bacterium | reverse complement strand
CAAGGCATTGGATGAATATATTTACTATTACAACAATAAAAGAATAAAATTACGGTTAAATGGTAAGAGTCCCGTGCAATACCGAACTCTTTCTACAACCTGATATTGTTTAACATGTCCAACTTTTGGGGTGCAGTTCACAGTGTGGGGTTACTGAGATATAGTCTCTCCGAGACTGTTGCCCAAAGGATCTCTATTGTTTCTGTCACTTGTGCCGTACGTTTCCGAAATATAGAGCCTAAGGACTCTGCACGAACATACGGGATGTTTGCTAATGGCCAACAGCCAATAGCTAATGGCTAAACTATTGCTCTTTCGCGATGTTGAGGATCACCTCGGTGGCTTTCACCATGGACTCCAGCGGCACATATTCGTATTTGCCGTGGAAGTTGTGGCCGCCGGCGAAGATGTTGGGGCAGGGCAGGTTGCGGAAGGAGAGGTTGGCGCCGTCGGTGCCGCCGCGGATGGGCTGTACCAGCGGTTTCACGCCGGCATCGGTGATGGCCTTGATGGCACGTTCCACCACGTAGAAGACGGGCTCCACCTTCTCGCGCATGTTGTAGTACTGGTCCTTGATCTCACAGGAGATGCGCTGGCCGTACTTCTGGTTGAGGAAATCGACGATCTGTTGCATCAGATTCTTCTTCTCCTCGAATTTGGCGCGGTCGTGGTCGCGGATGATGTAGCTCATCTTGCACTCTTCCACGGTGCCGTCGATGCGGGTCAGCAGGAAGAAGCCTTCGTAGTCCTGGGTGTATTGCGGGCGCTCGGCCTCCGGCAGCATGGCGTTGAGCTCCATGGCGATGAGCTGGGCGTTCACCATCTTGTTCTTGGCATAGCCCGGGTGGATATTACGACCCTGGATGCGGATGGTCGCGCCGGCCGCGTTGAAGTTCTCGTATTCCAGCTCGCCGATGGCGCCGCCGTCCATGGTGTAGGCGAAGTCGCAGCCGAACTTGGCGGTGTCGAAGTACTTGACGCCCTGACCAATCTCCTCATCCGGGGTGAAGGCCACCTTGAGGGGACCGTGCTTGATCTCAGGATGCTGGATGAGATAGTCCATGGCGCAGACGATCTCCGCCACGCCGGCCTTGTCGTCGGCACCTAACAGGTGCTTGCCGTCGGTCACGAGCATGGTTTGCCCCTGGTAGTCGGCCAGCTCGGGGAAGTCGGCCAAGGTGAGGGCGGTGTTGGTTTCCGCATCGAGCATAATGTCTTTGCCGTCATAATTCGGGATGATGACGGGTGCGCTGATGCCGGGCATGTCGGGAGCCGTGTCCAGGTGGGCGATGAAGCCGATGGTGGGCTGCTTGGTGTCGGTGTTGGCGGGCAGCAGAGCCGTCACGTAGCCATACTCGTCTTTGGCCACATCTTGCATGCCGATGCTCTTGAGCTCTTCCACCATCACATCGGCAAAGTCCATCAGGGCTTGCGTGGAGGGGTAGGAGGTGGAGTTCTCATCGGAGGTGGTGGCGTAGGAGATGTACTTGGAGAAGCGTTGCAATAAAAGGTTTTTCATACTATTAAGTTATTAAATCATTAATTTATTAAGTTATGAAGGATTGAGAGAAATCCAACGGAGCGGCAAATGTACATAAATTACGAATATACACAGACAGATAAAACGTTAGACGAAAAACCGCAGCATTTTCATATATTTAAAAGGTGCTTATATACAGGATGGCACAGTCTCCCCTTTCGCGGCGGGCTGTTACAAACGTCATGGCAAGTGTCATCTGCGCCGCGAGTTTCATCCCGCGCACATGCTACACCCCACACTACGGTGCGGGAGTATTGAGATTTGCTCCTTCCAGGAGCATTTGTCCATCGGAAAGTTCCAAGGCATCTCACGACAAAGCGTGCTCAATTTCCACAAAACGATAACATATCGTCCGTCTCTGCGCCATCCCACAACGTCTCGGAGAGACGTAATCTCAATAACCCCAGACTAAACGCAGTGCAGTCTGGGGAGGGACAGCGCCCCGACCATCCTCGCACCGCGGGAATCGATAGCTACAAGGCACTGCACGAACCCGGTGCGAAATGGAGAAACTCCGCAAGATGCCATCTGATATTGACACACAGGTGCCATCAGGTATATAATTACCAAAAAAAAAGACGACCACGAGGGTCGTCTTTTTAGGGTAAACACTTCTCAAGCATTATTTCTTGATGAAGCGTTGGGTGGCGCCGTTCATGCGAACGAAATAGACACCGCTCTCAAGGTTGTTCACATTGAGTTGGGCAGTGCCGTTCACATTTTCGGAAATCACCATTTGGCCAAGAGCGTTGTAAACCTCAGCAAGACCCTCGCCTTCCACATTGAGAATGCTGGTGGCAGGGTTCGGATATACGGAGAATGTGGTGTTGGAAACTTGATTAATGCCAGTACCGATAGCATTGATGGTAACGTCATCAATCCAAATTTCATACGCATCTTCGTTCACATCGTGGAAAGCAATCCAAATGGTTTGACCAGCATAAGAGCTCAGATCAATGCTGTGGCTACGCCAATTCTCGTATTTTTCACCATCCTTTGCACTGCCTTCCCAAATGCTTGTGAAATCAGCGGCAGTCGGAGTGGCTGCAGTAGAAACGGCCACGGAAATGTTCTCAGGATAAGAATCATTAGCATTGTCAGCATAGAAGGTCATTGTAGAACCGGAAGTGATGGTAAACATTTGGGGAGAAACGAGGTAGCTGTCGGTGTTGTAGGGTCCATCATAGTCAACGAATGAATAACATAAAGCAAAACCAGTACCACTGTGGGCAATCTCGGAATAGTCGTAACCGTTAGGTTGGTTGGAACTGTGTAACCATTGGCCACCATCAGCATTTACAGTGAGGACTGTCCAGCCTTGCAAGTCGTTTTCGAAGTCATAGGTGAATTCTGTTTGTGCATTGACTGCAACGACTGCAAATAGAATTGCGAAAAGGGTAAAAATCTTTTTCATAATAATATGATTTAGGTTAATAATAAATTGAGCCGCAAATGTACAATTTTTTCTTTAAAGCAAAAAAAAAGACGACCACACGGGTCGTCTTTTTAGGGTAAACTCTTTTCAAGCATTATTTCTTGATGAAGCGTTGGGTAGCACCGTTCATGCGAACAAAGTAAACACCGCTCTCAAGGTTGCTCACATTGAGTTGGGCGTTGCCGTTCACATTCTCGGAAATCACCATTTGGCCAAGAGTGTTGTAAACCTCGGCAAGACCTTCGCCATTCACGGTCAGAATGTCGGTAGCAGGGTTCGGATAGATGGTGAACTCAGGTGCTTCAACATCTTCAATACCTACACCAGTGGAAATGGTGATGTCATCCAGCATGAAGATGAAGGCATCGTTTGAAACACAGTTGATGGCCACATATTTTGTGCCAGCAGGATAGTTGTAGGTGTATTCTGTCCACTCACCATCGGGTACAGAAACATAGGCGCCTTCAGAAATAGGACTGAAACTGGAAACATCATTGGTGGTGGAGGAAGTCAAAACTCTCATTCTTTCCAGTCCATAGTTAGCCGTGTAGGTAAGGGCATAGAAAGTGATGGTACCAGCGGCGCCAGTCAATTCAGGGCTAATAATCCAGTCGTCATTAGGAGGCGTGGTGGCTGCAAAACAAGCTAAGAATTTGCTGCCAGAATGTGCTCCAACTGACATTTGGGCACCAATAACACTTTCGTCAAAATTCATCACGATGAAAGCCATCGGAGAACCTGAATTTTCAAAGGAGATGCCTTGGAAGCCATAAGTGCCAGCGCCATCCACATCAACAAAAGTCCATGGTGAAGCTGGATTTACAGTAAAATTGGCATATGACTCAAAGTCATCCGTGATTTGTGCGTTCACTGCAAAAGCGGCGAAGCAAACAACCAAAAGAGTAAAAAGCTTTTTCATAATACAAACATTTAGGTTAATAATAAATTGAGCCGCAAATGTACTAATTTTTTTGAATATGTTTACCTGTTTAGTTTTTTTTATAAACAGGTAGATGTAAACAACCATCACTCTCGATAAAAATCGTATTTTTGCCGCTGCTTAATTAATTGTATTTATGAAAGACATTAAACGATACACGATCACTTCCGCATTGCCGTATGCCAACGGCCCCGTGCATATCGGGCATTTGGCCGGAGTTTATATCCCTGCCGACATCTACGTGCGCTATCTGCGCAACAATGGCAAAGACGTTCTGTTTATCGGCGGTTCCGACGAACACGGCGTGCCCATCACCATCAAAGCCCGCAAGGAGGGTGTCACCCCGCAGGATATCGTGGACCGTTACCATAATATCATAAAGAAGTCGTTTGAAGATCTGGGCATCTCCTTCGACATCTATTCCCGTACCTCCAACCCGACCCATCACGAGACGGCTTCTGCCTATTTCAAGAAACTGTACGACGAGGGCAAGCTGATAGAGAAGACCACCATGCAGTACTACGACGAGGAGGCGCAGCAGTTTCTGGCAGACCGTTACATCACGGGCACCTGCCCGCACTGCAAGAACGAGCATGCCTACGGCGACCAGTGCGAAGTGTGCGGCACCTCGCTGAACGCCACCGACCTCATCGATCCCAAGTCGGCCTTGAGCGGCAGCGTGCCGGTGCTGAAAGAGACCAAGCACTGGTATCTTCCCCTGGACCAGTACGAGCCATGGCTCCGCGAGTGGATCCTGAAAGGCCATAAGGACGACTGGCGCCCCACCGTTTATGGACAGTGCAAGTCGTGGATCGACCAGGGCCTGCAGCCGCGCGCTGTCACCCGCGACCTCAACTGGGGTGTGAAGGTGCCCCTGCCCGATGCCGACGGCAAGGTGCTCTACGTCTGGTTCGATGCCCCCATCGGCTATATTTCCGCCACCAAGGAGTGGGCCGCCGCCCATAACGTGGAGTGGGAGAAATGGTGGAAGGACGAAGATACCAAGCTGGTGCATTTCATCGGCAAAGACAATATCGTGTTCCACTGCATCATCTTCCCCTGCATGCTGAAGGCGGAGGGCTCCTATATTTTGCCCGACAATGTGCCGGCCAACGAGTTCCTGAATCTGGAGGGCGACAAGATCTCCACCTCCCGCAACTGGGCCGTGTGGGCGCATGAGTATGTGGAGGAGTTCCCCGGCAAACAGGATGTGCTTCGCTATACCCTAACCTCCATCGCACCGGAGACCAAGGACGCAGACTTCACCTGGGCCGACTTCCAGGCACGCAACAACAACGAACTGCTGGCTATCTTCGGCAACTTTGCCAATCGTACCATCGTGCTGACTCATAAGTATTTCAATGGTCTGGTGCCGGAGCATGGTGCCTATTCCGATTACGAGAAGGAGATCGTGGCCAAGATAGCCGAGTTCCCGAAACTCATCGGCGACTCCATCGAGCACTATCGTTTCCGCGAGGCGCTGCAGGAGTTCATGAACCTCGCCCGCATCGGCAACAAGTACCTGACGGACACCGAGCCGTGGAAGAAATGGAAAGAGGATCCGGAGCAGACAAAGACCATCATCCACCTTTCCCTCCAGATCTGTGCAGCCTTGTCAGTGTTGTGCGAGCCGTTCCTGCCCTTCACTGCCCAGAAGCTGCAACGCATTCTGAATATCAACACCAAAAACTGGCAGGATGGCGGTCGTGCCGACCTGCTCGCAGTGGGTAGTCAACTCAACCCTGCCGAATACCTCTTCGAGAAGATCGACGACGAGACCATCGCCAAGCAGGTGCAGAAACTGCAGGATACCAAAAAGGCCAACGAGATTGCCGCAGCAGATGCCGTGGAAGCCAAAGAGGATGTCTCCTTTGAGGATTTCCAGAAGATGGATCTGCGCGTGGTGACCGTCTTGGAGGCCGAGAAGGTGGCCAAGACGAAAAAACTGCTGAAACTGAAAGTCAATACGGGTGTGGACACCCGCGAGATTGTGTCTGGCATTGCCGAGTATTACGAGCCCGCCGACCTTGTGGGTAAGCAGGTGCTGATGCTGATCAACCTGGCGCCCAAGAACATCAAAGGCGTGGAATCCCACGGTATGGTGCTCATGGCCGAGAATGCTGATGGCACCCTCTCGCTGATGCAGCCGCAGAAACCGCTCAAAGAGGGCAGCACCGTAAAGTAGTATTTTTAACCATTAATTGTAAAAATAGAAAAATCGCCTCACAAGGGCGATTTTTTTTGTGATTATATACCGGATGGCACAGACTCCCCTTTCGCGGCGAGAGAGTCACAATCTTATGGCACATATTCCCCGCGCCGCGATGATGATTGGCCGCGCCATGCCCGCCCCACACTGCATGTGGGGTTATTGAGATTTGCTCCTTCCAGGAGCATTTGTCCATTGGCTTGTCACGATGCTATCCCACAACGCCTCGGAGAGGCGTAATCTCAATAACCCCAGACTAAACGTAGTGCAGTCTGGGGTAGGACGTCGCCCCCGTCATCGTCGCACCGCGGGAGTTGCTCGCTACGAGGCACTGCACGTGCTCGGTGCGAAATGGAGGCACTCTGTCAGATGCTCAAAATCTGAGATGGAGAGCTGCTCGGCCCGTTTGGTGAAAAGCGGGTCTTGGGTGACGATGTCCTGAGGAAAGGGCAGGGAGGAGAGGGCGTTGCGCAAGGTCTTCCGCCGGTAGTTGAAGGCAGTCTTGACCACCGTCCTGAAGAGTTGCTCGTCGCAATGCAACTTCTTGTCGAAGTTGCGGGTGAGGCGGATGACGGCCGACTTGACCTTCGGGGGAGGCGAGAACTCGTGCTCTCCCACGGTGAAGAGGTACTCGGTGTCGTAAAAGGCCTGCAGCAGCACGCTCAGGATACCATATTGCTTGTGCCCGCACTGGGCGGTGACGCGCTCTGCCACCTCCTTCTGGAACATGCCCACCACCTCCAAGGCCTGGTCCTTGTGATCCAGCACCTTGAACAGGATCTGGGAGGAGATGTTGTAGGGGAAGTTACCCACGATGACGAAAGGATCCTGAAAATGATCCGACATGTTGAAGCGTAGGAAGTCGCCATGGATGAGGCGGTCACCCAGTTGTGGGAAGTGCTCTGCCAGGTAGGCCACCGACTCCTCATCCAATTCGATGACGGAGAGGTCGGCGAAGGGCTGTTGGAGCAGATATTGGGTCAGCACGCCCATGCCCGGACCTATTTCCAGCACGTGGGCATCGGGTGTGTGTACCGCTTCTGCAATCTGTCGGGCGATATCCTGATTGGTCAGGAAATGCTGACCTAACCGTTTTTTGGCGTGAACTGTTTTGATCATAGCTATTCTATGGTGTCGCCGCGCAGGGCCCTGTAACGTTTCCGGGCATCCACCACAAAGAGGCTGCCGCTGTAGTCGCGCATGATTTTCTGATAATACTCCATAGCCTTCGAGGCATCCTTCAGATAGTATTCATAAAGCTGGGCCAACTCATAGACGGCATCATCAGCTAGCAGCTCGTCGCCATGGGCGCTTTCAATCTTCTTCAACAAAGCCTCCGCTCCCAAGTAGTCTTTTCTTTTGATCAGGATAAGGGCCTTCTGGTAGAGAGCGTCATCAACCAGCGTGCCGAAGGGGGAGAGCGTGATGACAGAATCCAATGCGACCATCGCCTCATCGTCTTTGTTCTGGAAGATGAGGAAATCGGCTTCGGCATATTTCTTGAGTGCCGGATTGGACACACCGCCGTCGAAGACCAATGCCACAGTATCCTCTTCCTCATCCTCT
>JAGCGA010000014.1 GCA_017649855.1 Bacteroidales bacterium | reverse complement strand
TAATACTTTGTGTATATAATTTGTATAAATTTGCCACTTGTTTTATGTCCTTGGGACTCTCGCTTGAAGAGCCCATGATTCAGGACTCTAAGATTGAAATGTATAAATAAACTAGCAATATTATGAAAAGACTTGTATCCCTTTTGCTGACTATGTTGGCGTTCGCCTTTGCCGCGCAGCCACTGTCAGCGCAGAATCCCGCAAACTGTGATCCTGTTTCCGTCAGCACGCTTGCCTGGACATCCGACTTTGAAGGCACCGATGCGCAATACCTTAACTGTTGGATTTCGGCTTCTACGGGCTACCGTAATGGCAACACCTATCCGCACATTGAGCCTACTCCCTCTATTGCTCATGGTGGCAATGCGGCTTTGGAAGTGGCCTTCGGTGACATCGTGACTGCCCTTCCTGCCTTTGTGGAGGATATCTCCACGCTGGAGCTCTCTTTCTGGGCCATGTGTAACAACTATTCTGTCGGATATCCTAATAGCCTGGAGGTCGGATATATTACGGATCCTACCGTGGATTCTACCTTCGTGCCGCTGGATACCTTCCAGACGAGCAGTTACATCCGCATTGTGAAGGATTTCGCGGAGCTCGCCAATCTTAACCTGCCCGCCACCACCCGCATTGCTTTCCGATTTGTCCAGGGAAGTTCCAACAACCTGACTTCCTGGTATTTGGATGATATGCAGGTGAACCTGATCCCCAGTTGCGCCGCCCCGGTTTATAATTCGGTGACCGTAAGCAATGTCACTGACCAGACCGCGGAAGTGGCCTTCACCGACAATAATAGCAGCCATAATGCCTGGGTGATCTATTATCGTCCCGTCAACTCCACCGAGAACTACCTGACTCAGAATGCTACCACTACCACGGGCGCTACGCTGAGTAATCTCTCTGCCAACACTACCTATACTGCCTTTGTGAAGACGGTTTGCAGCGGTGCTGAAGGCGAAAACCAGACCGATGCCGTCACCTTTACCACGACTACCACGCCGGCACTACTTCCCTATACGGATGATTTTGAGGATGAAAATGACATGATGTGGGTGATGGTCAACGGTACGCAAAACAACAAGTGGTATGTGGGAACCCCGACCGATGGCACGTCAGATGTGAACACGACAGTAGGTGGTTCCAGAGGTCTGTACATCTCCAACAACAATGGCGCCTCCAATACCTATAGCTATCTTAACTATCAGAGTTCAAGGGTGTATGCTTATAGGGATATATTAGTTCCCGATGGTACCACCGAGATGATGCTCTCTTTTGACTGGAAGGCATACGGCCGTAGCCAGAGTAGTGAATTCCTCCGTGTCTATTGGATAGATCCGGAGGTGGTCACCCTCACCGCGGGCAATAATCCGCCCACCATTAACGGGGTCAACTACGACGCCGCCGCGCAGCCTGGCAACTATGGCAGTGATGGCTCCGAGCATTGGCTGTCCCGCGAGAATACGTGGCAACACGCCGAGATGGTGATCAGCTCCGCACAGTTCCAGGGCATGGGTAACGGAGACAAGGTCTATAGACTGGTATTCCACTGGAGAGATGCCTTTACCTTCTATGGCGGTGCCTCTAACCCGCCCGCGGCTGTTGACAATGTGGAACTGCATTCGCTGGACTGCACAGCACCCACCCAACTGGCGGTGAGTGACATTGACGAGAGCTCTGCCACCATCTCTTGGAACGGCAATGCCTCCTCCTATTCTGTCGTGATCACCCAAGGAACTAACGAAAGCTATCAGGAGGTCTATGACACCATCGTCTATTTGAGCAATCTGGTCAGCAGCAGCCTGACCACCGTGATGGTCAGATCCCTTTGTGGTGGTGATTCTTCCGTTGTCACCAGCATCTCCTTCAATACCACCTGCGGAGCTATTGCCTTGACGGATGACAACCCTTGGTTTGAGGACTTTGAGAGCTATACGGGCGGTGGCGAGCAGTCCTTTATCTGTTGGGATACGCCTGTTACCACACCCAACGGCGGTCCGTTTGTCTATTGCGGCTATGCCCAATCCTGCCATTCCGGCAGCAACTCCACGGAACTGAAAGGCGCTTCCAACATGTTGGTGATGCCGCCCTTCTCCAACGACATCCACGACCTGCGCCTCAGCTTCTGGGCCACGGCCGTCACCCCGACCAATGGCACATTGGAGATCGGTGTTCTTCCTGACATCAACGATCTCACCTCCTTTGAACTGCTCACCACTGCAGGCACTCCCGGCCCGAGAGGAACTCAGGACGGAGTGACCGGTAATGGCGCCTTCATGGGCCCCTACGATTTCAACACCGTGCAGGCCACCTCCGGTCGTATCGCCTTCCGCTACACCAGCAGCGGCACCAACAACTCCTGGAATCTTGATGACTTCACCGTCTCCCTGATTCCTTCCTGTCCGGAGCCCACAGGCTTGGCCAATGTCACCATCTCCGCTACCGAGGCAACCATCACGTGGAACGAACTCAATGGGAATGTTTACGATGTGCTTTACTGGTCTGCTGGCTCGAATGATACCCTCATCATTCCTTCCGTTTTCCTCACTGATTCCATCTACACCTTGGGCAACCTTACGCCTAACACCGACTACGGCTGGTATGTGAGAACGGATTGTGGCGGCGGCGCCTATGCCAATGCTTTCCAGACGGTCACCATCCATACGCCGACTCTCCCTGTGGAGTTGCCCTACGAGCGCACCTTTGAGGAGGACTCCACCCTGATCACGGAGTTCACATTCCAAGGCACCGGTTCCAACCAATGGGCTATCGGCACGGCCACATTCAAGCCCTCCGATCCCACAGATAGCACCGAGACGGGCCACAGCTTGTACATATCCAACAATAACGGTATCTCCAATAGCTATACGGTCTCCGATGTTTCCGATGCTTATGCTATCTTCAACGTGGCTTTTGACACGCCGATGGAGTATCACCTCTCCTTCGACTATAAGACCCAGGGCGAAAGTGGCTACGATGAGTTCTCTGTCTATCTGGTCAATGCAGATGTCACCATCCCCACCAGCGGTGCCCCTTCCGGCACAGTTCTGCTCAGCCCGCAGTACAATGTGGCTGACTGGACGCACGTGGATTACATCTTGAACAATGTGGTCGGCACCTCCAAGAAGGTTGTGTTCTATTGGAGAAATGACTATTCTGTAGGCACGAACCCTCCTGCCGCCATCGACAATATCGCTGTCACGGGCAATGTCTGTGGTACACCCTCCAACTTGAGCGTGAGCAATCTCACCGCCGAGAGTGCCACCTTGAGCTGGGAAGAAACGGGCTCTGCCACCTCCTGGACGGTTTATTGGAAAGAGTCCGGCAGCACAGGTGACTATACCAATACCGTGGTGAACGGAACGCCCTCGCTGGATCTCAGCAGTTTGAATGCCAATACAGAATATCAGTTCTATGTGGTCGCCAACTGCGGCAGCGAGGGCTCTGATCCTTCGCTCACTTTCTCGTTCTTTACCACTACGGTGCCGGCACAACTGCCGTTGAACGAGAATTTTGAGAATCCGAACGATATGATGTGGGTATTTGTCAATGGTACCCAAACCAACCAATGGTTCGTGGGAACTCCCACCGACAGCACCTCTGATGTGAACACGACAAGTGGTGGCACAAGAGGTCTCTACATCTCCAATGATAATGGTCTCTCCAACACCTACAGCTATGCCGGATACCTATCTTCCAGCCGAGTATACGCCTATCGAGACATTCTGGTCCCCGATGGCACGACCGATCTGCTGCTCTCTTTCGATTGGAAAGCGTATGGCCGCAGCCTAAATGAGGAATTCCTCCGTGTCTACTGGATGGATCCGGATGTGGTAACCCTCACTGCGGGGGGCAATCCGCCCACGGTCAATGGCGTCAACTATGACCTGGTCGCGCAGCCTGGCAACTATGGCAGTGATGGCACCGAGCACTGGCTTGCCCGTGAGAACACTTGGCAACACGCTGAGATGGTGATCAGTGCCGATCAGTTTGCGGGCATGGGCAATGGAGACAAGACCTACAGGTTGGTCTTCCATTGGAGAGATGCCTTCTCCTTCTTCGGGAGTGCGGCCAACCCGCCTGCCGCTGTCGATAACGTGACATTGCGCGTTTTGGATTGCATCGCGCCCACCCAGCTGACAGTCAGCAATGTAGACCAGAGCTCTGCCACTCTCGCTTGGAGCGGCCATGCCGATTCCTATTCCGTCTTGGTGACGCAAGGTGCTACCACGACCTATCTGGTCGTTGCTGACACCACCGTCACGCTTACCAACTTGATGAGCAGCACGCCAGCCACTGTGGCGGTTCGTGCACTCTGCAACGGTGACTCCTCTTTTACCGCCAATACCTCCTTCACGACCAGCTGCGGTGCCATTACGGTGACGTCTGCTGTCCCGTGGTTCGAGGACTTTGAAGGCTATGCTGGCAATGGGGAACAACCCTTCCTCTGCTGGGATACCCCTGTGACCGATGCTACTTACAACGCGCCGTTTGTCTATTGCGGACATAGCCCAGCTTGCCATTCGGGCCAAAATTCTGCCGAACTCAAAGGCTCCACCAACCTGTTGGTGCTGCCGGAGTTTACCAACAACATCCACGAGCTGCGCCTCACCTTCTGGGCTACGGCTACCACCACCTCCATCGGAACTCTTCAGGTAGGGGTCATCACCGACTTGACAAATCCCAATTCCTTTGAGTTGGTTGACAATGCAGGCACGCCTGGTCCGCGCGGCGACTATGGCGGCGGCGCCGGCAACGGCAATTTCATGGGCCCGTTTGACTTCAATGGAGTACAGGCTGCCAATGGCCGCATCGCCCTGCGCTATACCAGCAACTCGCCCAACCAATCCTGGAACCTCGATGACATCACCGTCGCCTTGGCCCCCAATTGTCTGTCACCGGTGAAGACCAGCGTGACGGCTACCAATATAGATGGACACCACGCCACTATCAGCTTCATCGACAATGATCCCAACCACAACTCCTGGACCGTTTATTACAAGCCCTCTTCAGATGCTATTTGGAGCCAGATGGTGACCAATACCACCTCGGCCGTACTTTCCAATCTTGATCCCGAGACTGACTACGATGTGTATGTGGTGACCAACTGTGCCGTCCAAGACGATGTGGAGGATGCGACCCTCACCATCCACTTCACTACTACGATAGCCTGTCCTCAACCCACCAACGTGACAATTACCACCAGCTCCACCGAGGCCTTTGTCTCTTGGGATGGTACGGCCGACAACTATATCTTGTCGTGTAATGGTGTCACGACCACGGTCTCTGGCAATTCGGCCACCATCACAGGCCTGACCCCCGCCATGCCGTACACCCTGTCGCTCACCGCTGACTGTGGTCTTGACGGTTCCTCCGATGCAGTCGTCGCATTCTTCACGACGGCTTGTGATGTGGTTGCGGCTTTCCCGTACGTCGAGAGTTTTGAAAGCGGCTTGGGATGCTGGATCTCTTCCGTGGTGTCTGGCAGCAGCAACTGGACTATCAATTCCACCTATAACTCCAGCCCCAACGCGCCGGATGGCAGCAACTTTGCCTATGTCTCCAGCACCACCTATGGCCATGTGACCACCCTCACCTCTCCGCTGTTTGACCTGACTGGCCTCACCAATCCATATCTCTCCTTCTATCATATCCAGCAGAAGTGGGTCAGCGACCAAGACAAGCTGTATGTGTATTACAAGACATCCCCCACGGCCACTCCGGTGCTTCTGGTCTCCTTTACCAATAACATCACGAGCTGGCAGCTGGATTCTGTGGCGCTTCCTTCCCCGTCGGCTGAGTACCAAATCATCTTTGAAGGCCACGAGGAGTATGGCTATGGCGTCGGGTTGGATCAGGTGCGCGTCTATGGCGACAATGTCGTGGAACCTTGCGATGTGCCTACGGGTCTGCACACTACGGATGTCCAAAACGAGAGCATCGCGATCGCTTGGGATGATAATGCAAATGCGAATGGCTGGAATATTCGGTACAGCACCCAAGATGGTGCCTGGATAACCGCAACCAGCAGCACTAATAGCTATACTATTACCGGCCTCACGGGCCTCACGACTTATGTGATCCAAGTACAGGCCGACTGTGGCGATGGTCAAGTGAGCGGATGGAGTACGACCCTTAATGAGACTACTACGAATGTCGGTATTGAGAACTGGCTGGAGAAGAGCGTGACGCTCTATCCGAACCCGGCGACCGAGATGGTGAACGTCGAGATCAGCGATGCCAACATCATGATCACGGGCGTGGAGATGTACAACGTGTATGGCCAGATCGTAGAGGCGTTCCATGGAACGTCTCTGCAGGGACGCGCCACCCTCAACGTCAGCGGCCTGGCCGACGGCATGTACTATGTGCGTGTCACGACCGACAGTGGCGTGGTGACGAAGAACTTCGTGAAGAGATAAGTCGGCTGTTGGCTGTTAGCCATTAGCCATTAGCTAGCGTGCGGCTTCGGGAGACCGGGGCGCACGCTTTTTTAGTGATCAGTTGTCAGTTAGAAGTTAAGGGTTTTTGTGATGATGTGTGGTGCCCATTCTAATCTCCTGACCTATGAATTGTCTCATTGCATAATCGATAGTTGTCTGTGAGTGGGGGTGCTGTGCTCGTGCCAGTCTTATTTTTCTTTTGGGGTCAAAGTCTATAGCATTGCCTATTTTTAAGGGTGAAGGTGAATTGCGGTGAGTCGAAAAACCCCGCTAGGGGTTGAAGCTTGGAAGGGGTGGAATTTCGGGTGTGAAGGATCGCGGCGCAGGAGGCTTGTGCCACGAAGCATAGGACGATGTCGCCGCGAAATCCAATTGCTGTCCGATTCGGCAGTTCAAAGTTCAACGTCAAAGTGTCTTTCGTTTCAAAAAAATGTTATCTTTGCCCCCCGTATTCACCATCGCTAATATCCTTTATTATGAAAATCGGTTTTGATAACGGGAAGTATCTGAAAATCCAATCAGAACACATCAAGGAGCGTATCGCTCAATTTGGCCACAAACTTTATCTGGAATTTGGCGGGAAATTATACGATGATTTCCATGCCAGCCGTGTGTTGCCAGGTTTCCAGCCTGACAGCAAGTTGCGCATGCTGACGCAATTGCAAGATGATGCGGAGATTGTGATTGTTATCAGTGCCGTGGATATTGAGAAGAACAAGGTGCGCGGTGACTTGGGCATCACCTACGATGAGGATGTGCTGCGATTGCGTGACATCTTCATGGCTCGTGGCTTTTTGGTCAGCGGCGTGGTGATTACCCATTACAACGGTCAGGCCAGTGCCATCGCCTATCGCGAGCGGTTGGAGCGGATGGGCATCCGGGTCTATTATCATTACTTGATTGAAGGTTATCCTACCAATGTCGATCTCATCGATTCTCCGGACGGCTTCGGCAAGAACGAGTATGTGGAGACCACCCGGCCGCTGGTAGTGGTGACGGCACCGGGCCCCGGCAGTGGCAAGATGGCCGTCTGTCTGAGCCAGCTGTATCAGGAGAACCAGCGGGGCGTTAAAGCAGGCTATGCCAAATTTGAGACGTTTCCCATCTGGAACCTTTCTCTGAAACACCCCGTCAACATCGCTTACGAGGCAGCCACCGCAGATCTGGATGATGTCAACATGATAGACCCTTTCCATTTGGAGGCATACGGCAAGATGGCTGTCAATTATAACCGCGATATTGAGATCTTCCCGGTCTTGAATGCTATCTTCGAAGGTATCTACGGGGAAAACCCCTACAAGTCGCCCACCGATATGGGGGTCAATATGGCCGGCTACTGTATTTCAGATGACGAGGTGTGCTGTGATGCCTCCAAGGACGAGATCATACGCCGTTATTTCACGGCCCTTTGCAATGTGGTGGATGGCAAGTCCACGGAGCATGAGGTCAACAAGATTTCGTTGTTGCTCAAGCGAGCCCAGATCACGGCCGAGAACCGCAAGTCCATCATTGCGGCACGTCAGCGGAAAGAGGAGAGTGGGGTGGCCGCCTCTGCCATCGAGCTGGCCGACGGTACCATCATCACCGCGAAGACCAGTTCGCTGCTGGGACCCAGCGCCGCATTGCTGCTGAATGCAACCAAATACCTGGCTGGCATCGATCATAGTGTCAAGTTGATTCCACAGGCCATGATAGAGCCTATCCAGGAGACCAAGGTCAACCTGCTGCACGGCCATAACCCGCGTCTGCACACTGATGAGGTGCTGGTGGCGCTCTCCATGCTAAGCCTTAATGACGACAACTGTCGCAAGGCTTTGGATTGTCTTCCGCAACTCAATGGTTGTCAGGCTCATACTACTGTTATGCTGAGTGAGGTGGACCATAAGATCTTCAAGAAACTGGGTATTGGCCTCACCTGCGAGCCGGTGAAGAAGACAAAGTAGTGGCTTGCCCGCCGACCAGGGTGGGCTCATTTTGTTAATTGTCAGAGAAAAAGAGCAATATCATGTACGTTTATCATCATGAAGTCAGATACTATGAGTGCGACCGTATGGGTGTGACGCACCATTCCAATTACATCCGTTTTATGGAGGAGGCGCGAGTGGCCTATCTCGACCATATTGGATATGGCTTTGAGAGGATTGAGGCTGACGGGGTCTTCTCGCCGGTGGTGGCTGTCTCATGCCAATTCAAGCAGCCTACCACCTTCAAGGATGTGGTATCTGTGGAGGTGGGAATCGCCAAGATGTCGGAGCTGAAGATCGACTTCTCGTATGTGATGCGGGTAGGCGATAAGATAGTCTGTACGGCCCAGAGTACCCACTGCTTTATTGAGAACGGCCGTCCCGTGGCCTTGTCCCAGCGTCTCCCCGAACTCTACCAGCTTGTCTGCCGGGAGAAGGAAATGCAGGAGGGTTGACGGTCATCTTCTCTACACGATTCTTCTCACTTCTTCCCCCAACTATCCCTATCCAGACTGCGGAAGTTGATGGCTTCGCTGAGATGGCCGTTGTCGATGTCGGGGCTGCCGTCCAGGTCGGCGATGGTGCGGGCGACCTTCAGGATGCGGTCGTAGGCGCGGGCGGAGAGACCGAGCCGGTCCATGGCATTCTTGAGGATGGCTTGTCCGTCGCTGCCGATGTTGCAATGTTGTCGAACCATCCGGCTGGGCATCTGGGCATTGCAGAAGATGTTGGGGAAGTTCAGGAAGCGCTGTTTCTGGATCTCGCGCGCTGCCACAACCCGTTTCCGGATCTCGCAACTCTGCTCTGTCGGCTTGTTGGAGGCCAGTTCTGCGTGGCTGACAGGCACGACTTCCACGTGCAGATCGATGCGGTCCATGAGCGGCCCCGACACTTTGTTGAGGTAGTTCTGCACCTCGTGGCTCTTGCAGGTGCAGGCGATGGTCGGATGGTTGTAGTTGCCGCATGGACAAGGATTCATGGCCGCCACAAACATGAAGGAGGCCGGGAACTCGACCGAATACTGGGAACGCGAGATGGTGACCCGCCGGTCTTCCAGCGGCTGGCGCATGACCTCCAGCACCTGCCGTTTGAACTCGGGGAGCTCGTCTAGAAAGAGCACGCCATTATGGGCGAGGCTGATTTCCCCGGGCTGCGGGTGGGTGCCTCCACCGACCAAGGCGACATCCGAAATCGTGTGGTGGGGGGAACGGAAGGGGCGGACGGAAATGAGGGAGGCATAACGGCTCATCTTGCCCGCCACGGAGTGTATCTTGGTCGTTTCCAGAGCTTCGCTTAGGGTCAGTGGCGGCAGGATCGAGGGCAAGCGCTTGGCCAACATGGTCTTGCCCGAGCCCGGTGGACCGATGAGGATGACGTTGTGGCCACCTGCCGCCGCAATCTCCAACGCCCGCTTGATGTTCTCCTGCCCCTTCACATCCGAAAAGTCAAACTCGTACTCATTCAAGTTGCGGGTGAACTCCTGCTCGATGTCCACGGTGGTGGGCGCGATGGGAGTCCCCTTGTCGAAGAAGTCGGTGACCTGCCCGATGTTCTCCACGCCGAGAATGTCCAGGCCGGTGACGATGGCCGCCTCCCGCGCATTCTGAATGGGCAGGATGACCCCCTTCTTCTTGTGGCGACGAGCCTCGATGGCGATGGGCAAGGCGCCGCGGATGGGCCGCAGACTGCCATCCAAGGCCAACTCCCCCGCAATGTAGTAGTCCGAGAGAAGATGCCCTCCCTTGATCTGCTCCGACGCCGCCAAGATCCCGACCGCCAACGTCAGGTCAAAGGCACTGCCTTCCTTGCGGATGTCCGCCGGCGCCATGTTGACCACGATTTTGCGGCCTGGCATGTGAAAACCATAACACTTGATCGCAGTCTCTATCCGCTGCTGACTCTCCTTGATGGCACTGTCCGGCAAACCCACCAAATGAAATCCTATCCCGATGTCCACATTCACTTCCACCGTGATGTGTATCGCCGCCACCCCCATCAGGGCACAATTGTACGCTCTTACTAACATAGTTTGCAGTCTTTAAATCAGGCTGCAAAAATACAATTTTTATTATATCGCACAATAAAATTAACTGAAAGTAAGAAAATAATTTGTAATTTATTTAATATTTACAAACAACTGTTAAAATAACGAACCATTCACCCACTAGCTAATAGCTAATAGCTAACGGCTAATGGCTAACAGCTAACAGCCGACTCCTGTCTTATCGCAGACTCCTCACATAGTCCTCGATCTCGTTCCATAAGAGGTCTTTGCGGATGACCCGCTTGTCTTTGTCCAGAAGAAACATGAAAGGGATGGTGCGGGTGTCGTAGAGTCCTTGCTCTTCAATCTGAAGGTCGTAATTCCAACCGTGGAGGTAGCTGGGATTGGCTTCGGAGGAGCGGATGAAGTTGTTCCAGATCTCCGCGTCCCCTTCAAAATAGACCGTCAGCACCTTGAGTTTGCCACTGGCTATGGCTTGGTTCAGTGCGCTGAAGTTGGCCATCTTGCTACGCACCTCGCGACAGGTGGGGCAGGTCGGATGTTGCAGGTAAAGCAACATATACTCACTCTGGATGTCGTAGAGGGTGGTGGTGTCGCCATTGCTCATCACCAGGTTGAAGTTGGGCACGATGGAGCCGGTGAGGTTTCGGTTGATACGCTCCAGCTCTTTCTCGTAGCGTACCCGTCTGGCCTTCTCCAGTTTGGGGTACTCCAGTGCCGTCTGCAGCATCTTGATATAGGTGTGCTCTACCTTGTAGGGGGAAACAATGCTGCCCAGCACCTTCTCGAGTCTGTCGAACAGTTTGTTGAAAGATTCGTCGTTCACCATGGCGGCCTTCAGCGTTGCCGTCACAAAGGTGTCTAAGGATGGTCTGTCTAGCTGATAGATGGTGCTGCAATATTGTTTGAATTTGTTTTCGGCAATCATAGTGTTGAAGATTCTGGGGTCATCCCAAGGGAAGTGGTCGAAGAAGTGTTCCACCACATAGGTTAGGTACATCTCCTCTGTGCTGATGGCTTCGCGCGGGGGATTCGGGGCGGAGGTGTTGGCTCTGATCACCGAGGAGAGCAGATAGCCTTTGGCCTTTTCCGCTTCTTGAAGTTGGAAGTCGATCTTGGCGAGGGCAATTCGGGAAGCCTGGGCCATGAGGGAGTCTACCAGCACCCTCAACATATACTGCGGCATGCCTCCTTGTTGCGCCTGCTGAAATTCGAGGTCCAGGCTTGCCATCTCTTGGTCAAATTTCTCCATTCCCTTCATATAGTCATGATAGAGGGTGTTCTCCTTGCTGTTCAGATAGGTGTTGGCTGTGTCGGTGATGGTGACGGTGAACTTCTGGTTTTTAGGAGAACTGATGAGGAATGCGTCCAGCAGGGTGGTGGAGTCAGGCATGATCCAATAGATGCCGGGCTCCAGGCTCTGTTTGTCTTGGAAAACGAGGACCGGCTGGTATGCCTTCGCATATTGTTCCACCTGTTTCCCGTCCCGATATCCGTAAATGCGTACGGTATCTACCTTTTTGTCAGGTATTTTCACGGTTATCTCCATTTGCCCGAAAAGGGGCAGGGAAGCGGATAGGACCCAGAGGATAGTGAGGATATGTCTTTTCATAACGAGGGTGTTGGTGAATGGTTATGTCAGGTTAATTCAAGGAAGGCTTTGCCGAAGAACTTGGGTAGGTCGGAAGCGATGAGGCTCTGTGAGGCATTGTCTTGGATGTAGAGGTCGCCAGCGAGGCCGTGCAGATAGACGCCCAAGATGGCGGTCTCCACGGGGTTGTACCGTTGGGCAAGAAGTGAAAGAAGCAGTCCGGTGAGGGTGTCGCCACTTCCGGCAGTGGCCATGCCGCTGTTGCCGGTGGTGTTGAAGAACTGTGCCCCGTCGGGGAGGCTGATGAGGGTGTGATGCCCTTTGAGAATCAGGATCACCTGGTAGCGTTCGGCGAAGGCTCGGGCTTGCTCCATGCGCTCGAAATGGTTGGCGGCGGGGCCGGCCAGCCGTTCAAACTCCCCGAGATGTGGGGTCAGAATACTATAGGGAGGCAGGAAGGCGAGCCAGGTCTTGTTGTCTGCTAGCATATTCAGCGCATCCGCGTCGATGATCAGCGGGGCTTTATAGCTGTCGAGTACCTCTTTGATGACGTTGACGGTTGCTTTCGCGGAGCCCAATCCCGGCCCGATGGCCACGGCGTTGATGCTTGCGGGCAGGGTGTTCCAGTCCAGCCGGCTCACGACCTGCTCGTCCTCATCCGCATGCAAGATAGCTTCCGGCAATACGGTGGGCAGAATGCGAGTGACGGCGCCCGCGCTGTGCACGGTCAGCTTGCCAATGCCTCCGCGCATGGCCGCAGTGGCGGCGAGAATGGCAGCCCCAGGCATGGCCGCACTGCCGCTGATCAGCAGTCCGTGCCCGAAAGTGCCCTTGTGGGCATAGATGTTGTTGAAGTGTAACAGCGGATGCACGGCCTGGTGTGTCAGATATTCACATTGGCACTCCATCGTTTTCGGCGGATTCATCATAATGTCCATTACACGTACCTCTCCGTAGAATGGGAAAGCCTCCGGTGTGAAAAATGCCATCTTCGGATATTGGATGGTCAAGGTCATGTCGGCCATGACCATGGGTTGGTCTGGTGGCGTGGGCTTGTCGGCGAATAAACCCGAAGGGATGTCAATGGCGATGGTGTAAGCATCGGAGGCGTTCATCATGGCGACAGCCTTTGCAAGCCGACCTTCGATCTTGCGTTGCAGACCGATACCGAAGATAGCGTCTATGAGGAGGTCTTCCTTCTCTGCAATGATTGGCTGGTCGGGGTCCAACAGACTCCAGGCCAGTCGACTGTCTTTCTCGCAAAGCTTCTTCCAGCGTTCCAGGTTGGCGGACATCTCCTCGCTATAATGTGGGTTGTCGGATTCGCAAACCACCACGTGGATGGACATGTCCTCCCAGCCGGCTTCTTCGGCCAGCCGGCGCGCGATGACAAGTCCGTCGCCGCCATTGTTGCCAGTGCCGCAGAAGAGCAGAATCCGTTGCCACCCCTGATTTTCCAGGCAGGTGGCTATCTCGCGGGCGCAACGCTCTCCCGCCCGCTCCATCAGATCGAGAGAGGCGATGGGCTCACTTTCCATGGTGTGTCGCTCGCATGCCCGCGTCTGCTCAACCGTCAGGACCCAAGGATATTGTATGTCGTTTTCTATTTTCATCAATATGATAAGAAAGAACGGCAAAAATATAATTTTCTTACATAATCGGGGTACTTTTATTGTCGTAAAGCGACAGCGTGTATTCATTACACATCTTGTGTTTTTTTCACTCAAAAAATGTTATTTTTGCCGCCCGTAATTTTTATATCTAAGGAATAGTATGTATTATATAGGAATAGATATTGGCTCCACAACGGTGAAGATGGCGGTCATCGACGAGGCGGGAAGTGTGGTGTTTGCGGATTATCGTCGTCATAACATGAACATCCGTGGAACCGTAAAGGATTCTCTGGAACCTTTATATGAACAGCTGGGCGATGTCGAGGTGAAGATTGCGGTGACCGGTTCTGTGGGCATGGGCTATGCCGGCTTCTGGAACCTGCCTTTTGTGCAGGAGGTCATTGCCGCCGCCACCCTCATCAAACAACAATACCCTCAGACCAAGACGCTGGTGGACATCGGTGGCGAGGACAGCAAGATGATCTTCTTTGAAGAGGGCCGCGTGCCAGATATCCGTATGAACGGCAACTGCGCCGGCGGCACGGGCGCTTTCATCGATCAGACCGCAGGACTGCTGAATGTATCCCCGTCGGAGCTGAATAGTCTGGCCACCTCGGCCCAGCATGTCTATCCCATCGCTTCCCGTTGCGGCGTCTTCTCCAAGACGGACATCCAGAACCTGCTCGCGCGTCACGTCAGCAAGGAAGATGTGGCGCTCTCGGTCTTTCACGCGGTGGCCTTGCAGGTCATCGGCACCCTCTCGCGCGGACTGGATGCCAAAGCACCGATCTTCTTCTGCGGCGGTCCTTTTGCTTTCCTGCCCATGCTGCGGCAGAGCTTTCTGGACAATCTGCGCCTCACGGAGGCTGATTGCGTGGAGGTCGCCGACGCCCGAATCGTCTCCGCTCACGGTACTGCCATCCTGTCGCATACCGTCTGCAAAGAGACCTTCTCCTTGCAGGAGTTCCTCCAAAAGGTGTCCAAGGTGGAAGTTGACAATAGTGTGGTGATGAGCAACCGCCTGGCCCCGCTCTTCACGGACAGCCAGCATTTTGAACAATGGAGACAGGAGAAAGAGAACTTCTTTGTGCCTCGGGTGGCCTGGGAAGAGCGGAAGTCGGATCGTGTCTTCCTCGGCGTGGACTCAGGCTCTACGACCACCAAGGTGGTGGTGACGGATGACGAAGGGCGACTGCTCTTCACGGATTACCGCTCCAATAACGGCGACAGCTTCAACGCCTTCCGCGACGCGCTCACCCGTTTCCAGCAGGAGTGCCGCGATCATCATGTCAACCCCGTCATCGTGAGTAGCGCTGTGACCGGCTATGGCGAAAACCTCTTGAAGACCGCTTTCAACCTGCACCATGGCGTCGTGGAGACGATGGCCCATTACGTGGGAGCCAAACGGGTCTCCCCGGAGGTCTCCTTCATCCTCGACATCGGTGGCCAGGATATGAAGGCCATCTTCATCGAGAACCAGGCCATCCGTCGGCTGGAACTGAACGAGGCTTGCTCTTCCGGATGTGGTTCCTTCATCGAGACCTTTGCCAAGATGTTGGGCTATACGGTGGGTGACTTTGCCCGTATTGCCTGCGAGGCGAAACATCCCTACGACTTGGGTACCCGCTGTACGGTCTTTATGAACTCCAAGGTGAAGCAAGCGATGCGCGAGGGCACCAAGCCCGAGGATATCTCCGCCGGCTTTGCCTATTCGGTCATCAAAAACTGTCTCTTCAAGGTGCTGAAGCTCCGCAAGGTGGAGGAACTGGGCGACCATATCGTCGTGCAAGGCGGCACCTTCAAGAATCTTGCCGTGGTGCGTGCGTTGGAGTTGCTGACAGGCAAGGATGTGCGCTTCTCCGACATCCCAGAGCTGATGGGCGCCTACGGCTGTGCGCTGTATGCCGCTGAACAACAGGAGGATAGAGGCCTGACGGTGGATGATCTGCTCTCCATACAGCAGTTCGATACGGCCCAAGAGGTCTGTCCGGGCTGCCCCAACCACTGCACGGTCATTAAATATTGTTTTTCCAATGGCAGTGTCTTCTATGCCGGCAATAACTGCGAGAAGGTCTATGCCAATCAGTCGGAGGTCGCCCGCAAGGGGCGGAATCAGCATCATGAACGACTGAAGTTGCTCTACAAGCGGCCGGTCGACAATCTGCATCACGCCAAGCTGAAGATCGGTATCCCCCGTTCTTTGGGCATGTTCGAGCTCTATCCCTTCTGGCACACCCTCTTCCTGGAGTGCGGCTTCGCGCCCGTCATCTCCGGTCCTTCTACCAACCGCCAGTATGAAAAGGGTATCCATACGGTCATGTCGGAGAACATCTGCTTCCCCGCCAAGCTGATGCATGGGCATGTCTTTGAGCTGGCCTCGCGCGGGGTGGATCGTATCTTCTATCCCTTCATCGTGATGGAGTCGAAGGCCGACGACAAGGTGCGCAATAGCTACAACTGTCCTATCGTGGCGGGCTATTCCGATGTGATGCGCAATGCCATCGACACGGAGGAGCGTTTCCATATCCCCTTTGATGCGCCCGTCATCACGTTCAACGATGAGGAGCTGTTGCGGAAGTCCTGTGTCGCCTACTTGGCCACGTTGGGAGTCTCCAAGAAAGATGCCCTCAAGGCCTTGGAGGCTGCCATCAAGGAGCAGCAGGCCTTCATCGCCCGTCAGCACAGTCGTGCCAAGGAGATTCTGAAAGACGCCAAAGCCAACGGGCGGATGGTCGTGGTGCTGGCCGGACGTCCTTACCACTCCGATCCTTTGGTGCAGCACAAGGTCTCTGACTGTCTGGCCGACATGGGCATCGATGTGGTTACCGAGTTTGCTGCCGATGACAACGATACGGAGGTCTATGACGAGCTGGTGGCTGTGACGCAATGGACCTACCCGAACCGTATCTTCAAGGCCGCCCACTTTGTGGCCAACAGCCCTGACAACGTGCATTTTATGATGATCACTTCCTTCGGTTGCGGCCCGGATGCTTTCATTATCGATGAGACGCACGACATCCTCGATCGCAAGGGCAAGAGTTTCACGCTGTTGAAGGTCGATGATGTCAACAATATCGGCTCCCTGCGCCTGCGCGTCCGCTCCATGGTCGAGAGCCTTCGTTTCAGTCAGAAGACGACGGTGGAGAAGCCATTTGTGACCACACCGCCCTTCGAGATTCCCGACCGGCGACGTACCATCCTGGCCCCCTATTTTGCGGGAGGTTATTCGGAGTTTATCCCGACCGTCTTCAAGATGGCTGGTTATAAGATGGTTAACCTGCCCATTGGCGATAAGGAGTGTGTTGACCTGGGTCTCCAATATGCCAATAATGAGGTCTGCTATCCCGCCACCATCGTGGTCGGAAGCATCCTGAAGGCCCTGCGAAGTGGCGATTACAACTTGGACGATGTGGCCGTCATCATCACCCAGACGGGTGGCCAGTGCCGTGCTACCAATTATATCATGCTCATCAAGAAGGCGATGGTGGCGGCGGGCTTTGAGAAGATACCGGTTCTCTCCATGGCATTAGGAAAGTCGTTGGCTAACTACCAACCAGGCTTCACCATCGATGAGAAGAGTTTTGCGTTGCCCGCGCTGCACACGCTGCTCTATGCAGACTGCCTGCTGCGCATGTACTACGCATCACGTCCGCGAGAACTGCAACCTGGCATGGCTAAGAAGCTGCATCAGAAATATATAGACCTCGCCCTTCCGCTGATAGAAAAACGCGACTACCGGGCGATGAAGAGACTGCTGGGTCAGGCCGCAGACGACTTCACCCGCCATATCGACACAAACAAGATCCTGCCTCAGGTGGGTGTGGTCGGCGAGATCTATATCAAGTATAATACGTTCGGCCATCTCGATGTGCTCGACTGGCTGGCTGACCAAGGCGTGGAGGTGATCGCCCCCTCGATGTACAATTTCTTCATCAATAGCTTTGTTAACCATCATATTAACAAGAAGTTGCACATCAAACCCGTCAGCATGCCGCTCTTTGTCTATGATGCCGCCTACCATCTGGTCTATCGGATGGCTAAGTCCTACGACAAGGTTTGTAGCAGATTCCCCTTCTACCGGCCGTTTGCCGATATGTTCCACGATGCCGAGTTGGCCTCTCGCATTATCAATATGGCCGCTAACTTCGGCGAGGGATGGCTTATCCCGGCCGAGATGTCGGCGATGGCTGAAAACGGGGTGAAGAACATCCTCAGCCTCCAGCCCTTTGCCTGTATCGCCAACCATATCATCTCCAAAGGCATTGAGAAGAAAATCCGCTCGGTCTATTCGCAGTTAAATCTTCTCTTTATTGATTTCGACGGGGGCACCTCTGAGGCGAATGTCTTTAACCGTCTGCATTTTATGATTGAAAACTCCAAATAAGCTATGATGAAACGATTTTTGATATCCCTTTTGATGATAGGGATGGCATGGACAGCTTCGGCGCAGGTCACCCTGTACGATGAGCAGAGAGATGCCATGGCCCAGATCAAGGAGGCTGTTGTCCAAGCCCAGGCGGAGGGAAAATATGTCTTTTGCCAGGTCGGAGGCAATTGGTGCCCTTGGTGTATCCGTTTTGCCAACTTCGTGGAACAGGACACCGCGGTGAACCGGATGATGCACGATAACTATGTCTATATCCATGTCAACTGGTCCAAGGACAATAAAAATCCGGAGGCGATGCGCTATCTGGGCAATCCGGCCCGTTTTGGTTTTCCTGTTTTTGTGATTCTGAATGAAAAGGGAGAACCGCTACACATCCAGAACTCTGCCTATCTGGAACAGGATAAGGGGTATAGCGAAAAGGCGGTGCTGGAGTTTTTGCAGAACTGGACTCGTGAGGCTATAGAGACCCTGCGCTAGAATTCCACCGACAATTTGACATTGATCAGGCGGCCGGTCAGGTAGTTCGGTACTCTGAACTGGTGGTTCTCGATGTCGGTGACCCAGAAATAAGAAGATACATTGTATGTGTCGAGGAGGTTGAATGCTTCGACATAGACGCCTGCGTTTTTGATGGAGCGCAGGAACTTGGACTTGTGCTGCATCCTGTCGCGGCTTTGCTCGAGGAACATGAACGAGAAGCCGAGGTCGACGCGACGGTACCAGCTGTCGCCTTTCATGCGCAGGTAGGTGGGTGAGTTGGGGGCGCTATAGGGCATGGGCGTGGCGAAGACGAAGTTGAGGTGGACGCGGAACTGCGGGAATCCGGGCACATGGTCTTGAAAGAAGATGTTGAAGGAGGCTCGCTGGTCGGTGGGGCGGGGGATGTATCCGGGTTCCACCAGCTGGCCGTTGTCATCATAATAGTAGTCCCCGATGATGTCTTCCGCGGTCTTCATGAGCGACACGGCCACCCACGATTCCAAGCCGCGGATGAACTCGCCGCTGAGCTTCATCTCAATGCCGGTGGCATATCCGACGGCATCGTTGCGACCGCTGTAGGTGATGCGCACATTGTCCAGCGTGTAGGAGATGAGATGGTCCATGTATTTGTAATAGACCTCCGTGGTGAATTTGAAGGGTCGCTTCCAGATGAGGAAGTTGTAGGCCGACGAGGCCACGATCTGGTAGGAGCGTTGTGAGCGGATGTCGTGGTTGAGGCTCCCGTCAGGAAGACGCATCTCCCGGTAGAAGGCAGGCTGGTAGTAGAGGCCCGTCCGCAAGGCGAAGGTCCAGTCGTGCCGCCAACGAGGATGATAGGTGAAGGCCAGCCTGGGCGAGACGGTGAATTCCTTGGGGTTGAAGGTCCAGTAGTGGAAACGCAAACCGCCATTGAGGATGAAGCGCGTCAGGCTGTCCCCGTCGATTTTCCAACTGTCCTGCACGTAACCCGTGAAACGGAAAGTGTTGAGGTCGTTGGCGGAGACCAGGTAGTTGCTGCCGGCGATGTCCAAAATGCGCGCCGGATCGTCCAGCGGAAGGCCAATGCCGATGTCGGAATGCAGGAAAGGCAACGAATAACCCGAGGAGTCGCGCATAGTCCATTCCTTGATCTGGTCGTGGATGATCTCGTTCTGCGCTTTCAACCCCCAGCTCAGCGTGTTGTAATGAGGGAGCTGATGCTCGCCGATGAGGTTGGCGGCAGAGACTACCGAGCGGATATGGTTGCGAGCATGCTCCAGGAAGGTGCCGTAGCCTCGAGCATCCCCCAACTCGACTTCACCAGTGCCTAAGTCTGGCTTGATCTCATTCAGGAAATACTGGCTTTGGATATCGTAGGTCTCACTTTCCTTTGAGAAGTAGGAGGAGAGAATCAGCTTGTAGAGGTCTTTGTCGTTGGGATGGTAGGCAAAGGTGAGCCCGCCTAGGTAGTTTTCGTAGGTGTCTACCTCCTGACCGTCGAAAAAGACGGTGCAACGGACCATCTCTTGCGTGGTCCCGAAGTCGGTCTCGCGATCGAAAGGCTGGTATAGGTATTTGTTGCGCGACAAGTTGCCCAAAAAGCTGATGTCGAATTTTTTCGTGATGTCCCACTTGAGTAGCATCTGGGTGTCAAAGAAGCGAGGCTTGTAGTCGCCTTTGGTCTCCATCGACTTCAGCAGGTAGGTGTTCGACTTGAAGCGGGCCCCGATGAGGAAGGAGAAACGGTCGTTCACGCATCCTTCGGCATGGGCGGTGGCCCCTAGAAAGCTGGCAGAGACGGAGCCGCCATACTGGGTGGGCGTTTTGTATTGGACATCGAGCACCGAAGATATCTTGTCTCCATATTTGGCGTCAAAGGCACCTGCCGAGAAGATGACATTGCCCGCCAGGTCGGTGTTGACGAAGCTCATGCCCTCTTGCTGCGCATTGCGGATCAGGAAGGGCCGGTAGATCTGTATGTCGTTGACAAAGATGAGGTTCTCGTCGTAGTTGCCGCCTCGCACATTGTATTGCGAACTCAACTCGTTGGTGGAGTAGGTGCCGGGCAGCATCTTGATGATCGACTCCATGCCGCCCCCAGGGGAAGGCATCTGGAAACTCAACTTGGGGTTGACACTCACATAGCCTTGCTCGCTCTCCGCCCGGATGGAGACCATCTCTAACGAACTCGCCTGCGCCGGCAAGACGACAGACAAGTTGCGCACCTCGCCGGAATGAAGCTGGATGGTGATCAAGGTGTCGCGATAGCTGAACTGCTGGAACAATAGCCGGATGTTCACCCCTGATGGTAATTGCATGGTGAACTGGCCGTAATGGTTGGTGAAGGTGGAGACGTTCTGGTCCACTGCAATCACCGTCATATTCTCCACGGGCACGCCCGTGTCGTCGGTGACCGTGCCCTTAAGCGTGCCGCGCTGCCCGTACAGGACACCGCTTAACAAACTTAAAAACACAGCTAATATGACCGGTAACTTGTTCAATATGGAGAAATATGATTTTATACTATCGTGAATTGGCTTAAAATATTGTGTGCAAGCAAAAAAAAACTGCCATAGCGATACTATAGCAGTTTCTTCTCAAAACCTTATTAAATCTTATAAAACGCCCTTTTCAGATGCCTCAACAAGACATTGGTAGATGCCTTTCTTGTTGATGTTGCGCATTCCATGTGCGGAAACCTTCAGAAGGATCCACTCATCCAATTCGGGAACATAAAATTTCTTGGTGTGTAAGTTGGGCTTGAATGTTCTTTTGGTCTTAATATTAGAGTGAGAAACATTATTGCCAACAATAGCTTTCTTTCCAGTGATTTGACAAACTCGTGACATTTCTTATCTGTTTTTATGTATGAATAATCTTTGTATAAATCGGAGCGCAAAAGTAGTATTTTTTTTCGAATTGTCAATCTGTTCAGAATATTTTTTTACACATACCATTAATTGTCAGAAACACAGCGAATTGAATATGCGTCCATACTATTTTTGGTTTTGATTTTTCCTTCTGGACAGTGACTGGTGAACTCCAAAGTCGTCACATTGCCACTATGATTTTCGTATTTTGATGTCCAAAAACGGGTTTCGAAATAGAGGTTCTCGAAGCGTTGTTTTTGATGATCGAAGAATCCGGCAGGCAGGGCGGAGAAGCCGGTCTCGTTGCTGCCGCCGCCGTCCCACCAATAGAGGGGTGATCGCAAAGCGTCGTTCCAGGAGCTCAGAGCCTCCATCTCTGTCCCCGTGGGCAGCCTCCACCCCGCCGGGCAGATGCCCTGCCGCAGGGTCGCCCCCTCATAGGTGTTGCCCGTCACGGTGTCCATAGCATCGTACCAGTTGTAGAGATAGCCGAACCGGGCGCTGTTCTCGAGGCTGTCGGGGTAGAGGTACGACTGATAGCGGTAGATGTGCGGCACCGCGCGGCCGTCGCTGTAGTGTTGGGAGTGCAGGTTCTCGCGGGTCCAGCAGAGTCCGTCGATGCGTACCGTCTCGTACACGTTGCCGTCATAGTCGATGGCGATGGGACAGGGCGTCTCCAGCACGCGCACGAGTAGGCTGTCGTGAAGGAGGCCGCAGCCGCTCCCTTCGATCTCAAGGCGATAGATGCCCGCTTGTGCCTCGTCCTCGATGACAAACTGGGCCTGCTGGCTGTCCGCCTGGAATCCGCCGGGCCCGCTCCAATGGTAGAGCACCTCGCCTAAGGAGATGCCGTACAGATGGCAGGTGTCGCCCAGATAGTAGGTGGCGTACATCTCCCCGTCTTCGGCCCAGGCCTTCCCCGCCAAGTCCAGGTTGGCCACGGTGATGTCGGTGCTGAAATGAGCGCCGCAGGCGTCACGCATCTCCACGGAGAGGGTCTGCCCCAGCCGGATGGGCATGTCGAGGAAGTCGCCGCTGTCGTTGACGGCCAGGGGGGCACCCTGACTGCCCGCCGCGGGGAAGAGGGTGTACTGGTATGGGAGCAGTCCCTCGCGTCCTCGCGTGCGCACCACCCCGACGGTGTCGTCAGCATGGCATACGTAAGCATAGAGGTGGTCCAGGGCAATGGTCCGCTCCTCCCAGACGATGGTGGTGTCCCATACATAGCAGGGGTTCAGGTCTAGCAGAGAGCCATCATTTTCCGGCAAAGCATACATACTCAGGATGTAGGTGCCCGGGACTCCGATGGTCAGCGTGTCACCGACAAGTCCCGAGTTGGCGTTGTGCGCTACTGCCTCCGTCTGGTGGATGTTGAAGTAGGTGGCCGTCTCTACCGATTCCAAGGTGTATCGCCCAGCTACCGGCACGACCTTCAAGCCCGCACAGGCCGGAATGAAGGCAAACTGCGGTTGCTCCGCGATCTCCGGTATCCGCTGATATTCCACGTCGGTGACGATCGTGTCGTTCTCGTTGTCGCAGTCGTGCGTGACTACCCATACGTAGCGCCCGTTGGGCAGGTCTGTCGCCGTGACCTCAAAGGAGGGAAAGGTGCTGTTCGCGCTCGGGGAGTAGCGCCCAATCCGGTAGTGCCACTCCACACTGCTGTCTGCCTGCGTGAACTCGATGTCGGTGGAGCGCCTTGGCACAGCCGTGAAGTTGTAACGGTTGCCCTCCGGACTGCTGATGATGCGGATGGTGTCTTTTCCGTAGGTCATGAAATAGCTGCCGGTGGAGTCTGCGATCGAGTAGGTGTAGCCGTTCCGCTGGAAGATGCCGATGGTCCGCTCGACCCCGTCGCAATGGCGATGATCCACCACGGGCATGTTCTCCCATCGGTAGAGCTTCTCGGTGGCCGGCACCACATTGTCCCCCATGTTGTACTTGTATTTGTAGAGATAACTGTAGAGCGGGGATTGGTTGCGGTCGAAGATCTCAAAGACGATCGAGTCGCCCGTCAGCAAGGAGTCGATGACGCTGACAACACTCCATTTCACGGTCGGGGAGGTGCTCTCCTGGATGAAAAGCACCGAGTCTCTGCTGATGTCGGTGACTTTCACGGTCAGTGGCAAGGTGATATAGCTGTGGTACTTCATGCCGGTCTTGTTGTCCTGAAGGAAGCCTGGCGCCGTGTAGAAGTCCTGATGCCAGACATTGACACTGTCGCCGTGGTAGTTGTTGACCGACTGCACCTGATGGTAGCTCTGGTTGGACATGGCGTAGCGTTCGTAGGCCATCCCTGGATTGTGGAAGCCGGAGCAGTCGTAATAGGCGCTCCCTTGATATAAATATTGTATGCGGGTGTTGATGGCGTACACATTGCCGCCCTGAGGGTAGATCTTGAAGGGGAAGGTGATGAGCGTGTCTTGGCAGTGTTTGGGCCGGATCTGCAGCTGGCAGGTTTGGAACCAGATGTCGCCATAGTTGTCGAAGGCGCTGACGGTGTCGTGCAGGAGCGTGCTACCGTTGAGGGGCAGCAGCGGCATGTCGTGCCAGCGGGTGGTGTCTGGCTGTGCGCAACGCGAAGGGTTGATGAAGCGATACTCGTAGAGGCTGCTCTCCTGACTCATGTAGCGATAGTAGTCGTCGTTGCCGACCGTGCTGGAACTCATCCGGAAGGTCTCCTTGAGGGTGATGACGTTGTGGCTCGTCGGGTCGGGGCTGCTGTTGCGCAGCAGATGGCTGTAAGCATTGGGGTCCATCTTCAGGGTGGGGATGAGCACCTCCATGTCGGGCACATGATAGCCGCAGCCGTCGTAGGCGCGCACCCGATAGCGGCCCGCCGTCAGACTGTCCAGGTCGTAGTAGCCGTGGTAGTCGGACTGCAGAGGGCTGTTGCCGTCATGTTGCAGGGTGTCGAAACGGAGGGTGCGGATTGGGAGGGTGTCAGCGGCATCGATCCGGAACAGTTCCACCTGGTAGGGGAAGGTGCCGCCCTCCATGCGCAGTTGCGCCCGTCCCGTGGGTTGGCACGACAGGGAGGGGACGATGCCGTATGGCTCCGAGAAGGAGAAGAGGTGGGAGGGCATGCCGGCTGTGGGGATGCGGTAGAGGCTGTCGATGAAAACGTCCCTGATGGTGTCGCTGACGAAGGTGAAGGCCTCGCCTTGGGCCATGCCGGTGGCGCAGAGGGCCGTGACGGCCACGCGGTAGTGGCCTGGACGCAGGTTGTGCATAGAGGACAGCTCGGTGTTGGATACGGAGTCGGCGCCGGTGTGGGGGAGGTAGGAGTAGCGGATCTGCTCCAGCCGCAGGCCGGCGGTGTCTGTCAGGGTGCACTGGATGATGCCGTTGCCCTGGCAGGTGGCCGGCGTGGCTGTGGCCGACAGGTGGATGGTGCACTCCTGGGCCGTGAGGATGTGGATGCTAAAGCATAGGAAGGTAGCCAGGAGAAAGCGGTGGAGTGGGGCATGCCGGAGGTGCTTCTGGCTTGTGCCGTGCTGTTCCCAAGCGTTGCTGGTCATAGTGTCGTTGGTTTTGAGGTAGTACATGATATATGGTTTATGAGTGATGATCTAGGATAAACGACGCGGCAAAAATACAATATTTTTTCAAATATATAACAATTGATTAAACTTTTACTATTGATTGTTAAATGTGAAGAGTGATCAGTGAGCCGATTGGAGTAAGTTGTGTCCTTGCAGCTTGAAGAACTAAGAAATTAAGAAACTAAGAAATTAAGAAGGCTTAGTTCATTCACTGATCATTCCAAAAACTTCTGAATGAAGAATGGCGGAGTGAAGAATACCCCGCAGGGGTAGAAGCTTGGTAGAAAAATTCCATCATTAACATTTATTAAGAAATGTAAATTGTTGATTATCAAAAGAAATTTTATAAAAAGTTATCAACAGGGGTACAATATATGGATGATAAGTGTATTTTTGCCGCCGTTTTTGAATTTTGGGACAAACGGATTTGTTCGGCGCTAACGCGCCTCACGGATTTTTGAACTTAATATATATGGAATAATTATAAAGTATCTTATAAAAACCTGCTAACCTATTAGTCTATAATAATTTTTGTTTTCGATAATAATTTAAAATCTATAGCAATGAAAAAAACTTTAACCTTTTTAGGCGTACTGCTGTTCTTGACAGCAAGCGTAACCATGGGACAAAACATCACACAAACGAACACCCAGTTTCCGAACCCAGGGTTTGAAAAGTGGAGTAGACATGCCTCTGCAAGTTATAATACCGATACAACTGAGAGATGGGTTCCTTTTAATTGGCATACTTTTGATGAAGCCAGTTGTAGTATGTGGGTCGGTTGTGGAACGGCAAGAACGAATCACCATAAAAGCGTTAACTATAAAATATCGAATTCTTCGCAATATTTAGGAGGTGAAACAAATAACACAAAGTACATAGGAATTCAGTGTAATTCTGTATTGGGTATTAAAGCGAATGGGGCTCTTTCAACTGGACGTACTGAGATCGGAAGTATGTCAGCCACGAGTAATTCAAATTATAATTATACGAATTTAAGTAATAGTTCATTTAGTACCTCAGGTCAATTTTCTTGGGCTTTCGTAGGATGCCCAGACTCAATGTCTTATTATTATTATACAGTGATGAACAATTCTGCTGTTCAGCCCTTGTTTAAAGTTTTTTTGCATCAATCAGGTGAGTTTAGAGATAGGGCAGATGGTTCCTTATATAGTGGAACCATCCCCAGTTCTAACCCCAACGCTCCCGTGAAACTAATTGGATCATCAGTGGATACATTTTCACAGTCTTCTACATGGAAAAGAGAAACATTTTCTTTTAAGTACTCGACACCTGGTCAAGGTGGATCCAGCTACACTTTTTTAGGCCAGAATTCATCTGTACATCCTGAGTATGATTATTATACCTCTCTTAATAGGCCATCCTATATGCTGGCATCTTTCTCTACAGATAAAAAAGCGGGCAATAGTAATCAATCGGATGGTGATCTTTTATATATTGATGAACTTTGGTGTATTTATGACAAAGGTCTTTTGAGCCTGACCATTAATGGGATCCAAAATAATACAGCCAAAGATTATTTTAATGCCCAAGAGTTCCTCACGCATGAACCTGCACGTACTTACGATGCAGACGGCAATCCTTCCTTTAACAATAGCGGTACGGCCACATGGGATTATACAACGTTGATCTGTGCCGCTTCAGATAGTGACATTCCACAAATTGCAGCTATGCCCAAATCTAAGTTGATTACCAATTTTGTCGTCACTCAAGCTTCTATTGCAAACCCGCAGGCTACGATTACAGTAACACATAATGACAATTCTACCTTTACTTACATAATTAACTTTACAAATATTCACACTGCCCCTTCCATCACCCTTAACGGCTCAGGTGCCAATCATGATACCTATTCCGCCTGTGCGGGGACTGCCATCAATGTGACGGCCTCGGGAGCCTCCTCTTACGTGTGGAGCAATGGCCTTGGCAATGCCTCTACCGCGCATCCGACCGCTTCCGGCACCTACACGGTGACCGGTACCAATAGTTATGGCTGTTCCGCCACAGCCGTGGCCTACGTAACGGTGAATCCGCTGCCTGAGGTGAAGATCAACAATGCGGTGAGTGGAACGGCCTCCATCTGCTCGGGTGCCAGCGCCACGCTGACCGCTTCAGGTGCTACTACTTATGCATGGTCTAACGACCTCGGTTCTGCTACCTCCATCAATGTCTCTACGGGCGGCACCTATACGGTCACAGGTACGGCCAACGGCTGTAGCAATACTGCTTCTGTGACCGTGACGGCCTACGACGCCCCCACGGTGACTATCAACGGTTCAGCCAACGGTTCCACCACTGCCTGTAGCGCCGATGCTATCACGCTGACGGCCTCTGGCGCCTCCACCTACGCGTGGGCCAACAATATGGGAAGCAACCCTTCTATCACCCCGACCACAACCGGTGACTATACGGTGACGGGCACCGACAACCACGGTTGTACCGCTTCTGCCACCCACCATCTGACGGTCAACACGACCCCAAATGTGGATATATGCATCAACAACACACCTGTCACTACGACGGCCATCTGCGCGGGCGCTTCTACGACCCTGACGGCCACCTCTAACTTGTTGAATACGACTTACCAATGGTCCAACAGCCTCGGCACCAATGCCGCTGTCTCCGTTTCTGCCGGCGGCACCTACTCTGTGACGGGTACCAAAGACGGCTGCTCCGCTTCCTATACGGTGACGGTGACGGAGTCGAGCATTCCGGATGCTCCGACGGTGACTCCGGCTTCCCGCTGTGGTGCTGGCACGGTGACCTTGACTGCCTCTTCCAATGAGGGGACGATCCACTGGTATGCTACTGAGACGACCCAGAGCGAGACTGGTGTTGGCACGAGCTTTACAACTCCAAGTATCAATAACAATACAACCTACTATGTGGAGGTACACTCTGATGCAGGCTGTAAGTCTGCCCGTGTGCCCGTGACGGCCACGGTGAACGCGCTTCCCAACGTGACGGCCACTTCCGCAGCCGCTAACAATGCAGTCTGTGCGGGCTCCTCCACGACCCTGACGGCCGGTGGTGCCAATACCTACAGCTGGAGCAACGGCGGGACGGACGCCGCCATCACTGTGACCCCGACTGCCAATACCACGACCTACACGGTTACGGGTACGGATGCTAACAACTGTACGAACACGGCCACGGTGACCGTGACGATGAACCCTGTTCCGGGCGTTCCGACGGTGGCCGGCCAGACTGTCTGCAAGGGCACGGGCAACGTGACCCTGACGGCCACGGCGGGTGCCAACGGCACGACCTTGCGCTGGCGCACCTCCCCGACAGGCAATCACACCCAAGGTGCAAGCTATACTGCCAACGCTGTTGGCAGCTACTATGTGTCGACTTACAATGAGACTACGACCTGCGAGAGCGAGCAGGTGACGATCACGGTGGTGGCCATGCCAGCCGCCCCGACGGCTCCTGCGGTGACGCTCTGCGCTGCCGGAACGGCCACCCTGGCGGTGAGCAACCCCAGCGAGAACACGACCTACACCTGGTACTCTGACGCCGCCTGCACCACGGCAGTGGGCACGGGCGCCACGGTTGACGTCACCGTCAGTGATGACGCAACCTACTATGTGACGGCCCAGGCCGACGGCTGCGAGAGTCCGGCCACCACGGTGAATGTGACCATCGGCGATGAGATTGCCGCCCCCACATTGACCACTCCGATATACGCTTGCGGCGGCAGTACGATACTGCCTGCCACCGACGGCACCCACACGCTGGTGTGGAAAGACAATAACCATACGACCGTGAGCGATCTGAACGTCAGCATTGCCAGCGGCAGTGCCACCTACACGGCCACCTACGAGGTGGGCGAGTGCGAGAGCCAAGCTGCCACGGTGACGGTGACCTACGAGGCAGTCCCGACCCTCAGCGCCACGGGCAACGACCGCTGCGGCGCGGGCGAGGTGACCCTGACGGCCTCCTCCACGGGCGACATCTACTGGTTCGCGACCCAGAATGCGGCCAACGCCTTCACGGGTACGGGCAGCACCTACGTGGCTACGGGCACGAGCTACGCTCCGAGCGTCAGCAACACGACGACCTACTATCTCCGCGCGATGAGCGCCGGCGGCTGTCTCTCCGAGGTGACCACGGTGGTGGCCACGGTGAAAGACCTGCCGAACGTAACGGCCACGGCTGCCAATAATGCAGTCTGCGCGGGCGACAACACCACCCTGACGGCCGGTGGTGCCGAGAGCTACGCATGGAGCGTCACAGGGACGGGTACTACTGTTACGGTGACCCCGACCGCTCCAACGACGACCTACACCGTGACGGGTACCGGTGCCAATGGCTGTGAAAACACGGCCACGGTGACCGTGACGATGAATCCGGTTCCTGGCGTTCCGACGGTGGCCAGCCAGACTGTCTGCAAGGGCAGCGGCAATGTGACCCTGACGGCCACGGCAGGTGCCAACGGCACGACCTTGCGCTGGCGCACCTCCCCGACAGGCAATCACACCCAAGGTGCAAGCTATACTGCCAACGCTGTTGGCACCTACTATGTGTCCACCTACAACACCACCACCCAGTGCGAGAGCGAACAGGTGACGATCACGGTGGCAGCGACCCCTGCCGCACCTGTGGCTCCTGCGGTGACGCTCTGCGCTGCCGGCACGGCCACCCTGGCGGTGAACAACCCTAACAGCGATATGACCTACACCTGGTACTCCGATGCAGCCCTCACCACTTCTGCAGGCACGGGCGCCACGATTGACGTCACCGTCAGTGATGACGCCACCTACTATGTGACGGCCCAGGCCGACGGCTGCGAGAGTCCGGCCACCACGGTGAATGTGACCATCGGCGATGAGATTGCCGCCCCCACATTGACCACTCCGATCTACGCTTGCGGCGGCAGTGCCACGCTGCCTGCCACCGACGGCACTCACACGCTGACATGGAAGAGCAACGGCACCGTCATGACGGATTATAACGTCAGCATTGCCAGCGGCAGTGCCACCTACACGGCCACCTACGAGGTGAACGGCTGCGAAAGCCAGCCCGCCACGGTGACGGTGACCTACGAGGCAGTCCCGACCCTCAGCGCCACGGGCAACGACCGCTGCGGCGCGGGCGAGGTGACGCTGAATGCCACTTCCGACGGAACAATCTACTGGTTCGCGACCCAGAATGCGGCCAACGCCTTCACGGGCACAGGCAGCACCTACGTGGCCACGGGCACGAGCTACGCTCCGAGCGTCAGCAACACGACGACCTACTACCTCCGCGCGATGAGCGCCGGCGGCTGTCTCTCCGAGGTGACCACGGCAGTGGCCACGGTGAAAGACCTGCCGAACGTAACGGCCACGGCCGCCAACAGCGCAGTCTGTGCGGGCTCCTCCACGACCCTGACGGCCGGTGGTGCCAACAGCTATGAATGGAGCACCAACGAGACAGAAACCACCATCACGGTGACCCCGACTGCCAATACCACGACCTACACCGTGACGGGTACCGGTGCCAATGGCTGTGAAAACACGGCCACGGTGACCGTGACGGTGAAAGACCTTCCGGGAGCACCTGTTGTGACCGCTCCGGCACCGCAATGTCTGACGGGCTCCAACGTTCAGGTGACCCTAGAGGCCACTGCCGGCAATGGTGGCGACCATACCCAATGGTACAATGCTTCCATGACGGCTTTGACACAGAATACCTACAATGCCCGTATCACGACGACGACAACCTATTATGTGGCTACCATTGGCACGAACGGATGTGAGAGCCCGGCAGTCCCTGTCGAGGTGGTGGTCAACACTCCTCCTACTGCCCCGGTCGTCAGCAACACGAGCCGTTGCGGCGAAGGCGAGGTGACCTTCACGGCAACTCCATCTGCCAATATCCAATACAAATGGTATGACAACAACAACACCCTCCTCGAAACCACGACGGGTGATTATACGACTACGGTCAGCACGACCACGACCTTCCAGGTGGCTGCATACAATACAGAGACTGGCTGCGAGAGCGCCAAGACAGCGGTGACGGCCACCGTCAACACCTTGCCGGCGGCTCCTCAGGTGACGCCGATCACGAACTGCGGACCGACTACGGTGAACCTGACGGCTACATCCACCAACACCTTGACGTGGTATGCTGCCGACCAGACCACTGAGTTGACCACGACCACCCAAGAGGTGTCCGCGACTACCTCCTTCTATGTGATGGCCACCGACCAGAACCAATGTCAGAGTGCCTTGCAAGAGTTGGTGGTGACCATCAACGAGATCCCGGCGACTCCTCAAGTGGGAACCCCCGATGCTATCTGTGGAGAGGGTAGCGCAGTGCTGACTGCTACTCCTGCTGCCGGCTGTGCTATCCAATGGTACAATGCCGACCTGCAGTTCCTGGCAGCAGGCAATACCTATGAAACTCCTAACCTCAATACGAATACTTCATACAAGGCCACTAACAAAAATACGACCACTGGTTGCGAAAGCCAACCGACGACCGTTCAAGTGGTGGTGAACCCCCTGCCCGACGCTCCCGTCTTGTCGGCTGAGCCTATCTGCGGCGCTGGCAATGCTACGCTGACCGCTACTGTGGTTGCAGGCGTGACCACCCATTGGTATGCGGATGCCGCCATGACCCAGTCCATCGGCGAAGGAGCCTCTGTCTCTGCACCGATTACTTCCTCCACGCTCTTCTACGCGAAGAATGTGGATAACACTACTTCCTGCGAAAGTGCAGGGGCTAATGTGATGGCTACTGTTTATCCGACCTACGAAACGGAGACCAGCGCCACTGCTTGTGTCCAATATGAGTGGAATGGCGAGACCTTTACCGCTACGGGTGACTATACCAGAACCCTGCAGACCGTGAACAACTGCGACAGCGTGGTGACCCTCCACCTGACCATCAATCCTATCCAAAATACAGAGATTACGGTTGATGAGTGCGACAGTTGGACCTGGAACGGTCAGACCTACACCGAGAGTGGTGAGTATACCCAGACATTGACTTCCGTTGTGACCAGTTGCGACAGCGTCGTGACGGCCTATGTGACCATCCGTCACAGCACTGCCAGTCAGCAGCAGCTGACCCTCTGCAGCAACGAGCTTCCTTACACCTTCGCCGGCACGCAGATCACGAGTGCTGGTGTGAAGACCATCACCATCGAGAATCAGCAAGGCTGCGATAGCGTCATCACCTTGACGGTGACCGTGAACCCGCAACCTGAGGTGCCCACCTTGACCGATGACAGCCGTTGTGGTGCGGGCAATGTGACTTTGCATGCCGCCTTCGGTACCAATGGCACCATCTGTCGTTGGTATGAGGACGAGACGGCTACGGAGCCTTTTGCCACGGGTGCCAGCTACACGGCTAACCTGACGGAGACGACCACCTACTACGTCTCTTCCTACAATGCCAACACGGGTTGTGAGAGCGGACGTCTGCCGGTGACGGCTACTATCAACGAGGTGCCTGCCCAGCCCGCAGTGGCCGATGTGGTCCGTTGCGGCGCCGGCCCTGTGACGATGACGGTGGATCCTGCCAACAACGACCTGACCTACCGTTGGTACTCCAACAACACCACGACTACTTCGTTGTATGAGGGTGCGGAATTCACAACCAATCTCTCCGCCACCACCAACTTCTTTGTGGAGGCCTACAATGCCACCACCACTTGTAAGAGCTCTCGTAAGCAGGTGACGGCCACGATGAACACCATCCCGACGGCTCCTGTGACCACCAACGTTGAGAACTGCGGTGCCGATGTCTTCGCTCTGCAGAATATGGTGACCTCAACACCGAATACCACGTTCCGCTGGTATGAGGACAATACCGTTGAGACTCCGCTGGCCACTGCCAACACCTACACTACCGAAAATGTGACGGCTTCCCGCAGCTACTTCGTCAGCAACTACAACGAGACGACCACCTGCGAGAGCCCCAGAAGCGAGATCCAAATCACCATCCATCCGGTGTACGAGCCGGTCACCCTCACCGATGTGATCTGTCAGGGAACGACCTACACCAACCATGGCCAGAACACGACCTATGATGCACCGGGTGAATACACCATCGTGCTCAGTCAGACCTCTTCTCATGGTTGCGACAGCCTGGTGACGCTGGTGATCACCGTTGATCCGACGAGTGCAGCCGCTTACCAAGGCCAAGTGTGTGCCGGTGAACGTTACCAAGGCTACGGCTTTGACACCACCGCCATGGTGGCTGGCACCTATACCTTGACGCACACCAGCACCAATGCTCTGGGATGTGACAGCACGACGACCTTGACCTTGACGGTGAACCCCGTGAAGGCTACGACCATCAACACGACCATCTGTGCGACGGCTTCTTACACGTTCAATGGCCAGACACTGACCGAGCCGGGTACTTACACGGCCAATCTGCAGACCGTCAATGGTTGCGACAGCATCGTGACCTTGAACCTCTCTGTGGCTGCCGAATATCGTGACACCATCGTGGCTCATATCTGTGAAGGCGCTTCCTATATACAGAATGGCTTCAATGAGAACACCACCGGCTTCTACTCCCAGAACCTGGTGGCTTCCAATGGCTGTGATAGCGTGGTAGTCTTGAACCTGACCGTTCACCAACTCTCTACCACCAACCTGACTGCTGAGATTTGCGAGGGCGAGAGCTATAACGCCAATGGCTTCAATGTTGCACCGACAGAGGCTGGTATCTTCACCTATCAGCAGGTGGTGCCTACCTCCTATGGCTGCGACAGCACCGTGAACCTCACCTTGACCGTCTATCCAGTATATCACAACGAAGAGAATGTGACCATCTGCTCCGATGAAACTCCTTATGCATGGCATAACCAAAACCTCACCGCTTCCGGTACCTATCAGGACAACCTGCAAAGCATGCATGGCTGCGACAGCACCTTTACCTTGCATCTGACGGTACTTCCTGCTTATCACCAGACGGTTGCCGTCACCTTGTGCGACAACAGCACGGAACTTCCCTATATGTTCGCTGGTGAAGCCCTGACGACGAGCGGTCATTATACGCATACCTTCGAGACGGTCCAGGGCTGCGATAGCATCGTGGAACTCGACCTCACCATCAATCCGACCTACAACTTCAACCAGACGGTGGAGATCTGCGACAATGAACTCCCGTATGTCTGGAACAACAGACCGGAATTCACCTATCATCAAGCAGGTGAGTATACCATCAATCTGCAGTCGGCTACTGGCTGTGACAGCATCTGGCACCTCACCTTGGTGGTACATCCTACTTACGAAAAAGATACCATTATCACCGTATGCCAAGGCGCCCTTCCGTATGAGTTCGATGCAACGCATAGCTTCAGTGAAGCGGGCAACTTTGACGTTGCCTTGACGACCCAGTATGGCTGCGACAGCATCTGGCATGTGCAGTTCCGCGTGCAGCCTTATGCTCGCAGAACGGAAGCTGTCACCATCTGTGCCGACGCCCTGCCGTATGTCTATGATGCCGACCACAGCTACAATGCTGCTGGTGTCTATGACATCATGGAAGAGCAGGCCGATGGCTGTAATACCATCGTGACGCTGACGCTGACGGTCAACCCGACCTACCTGCATTATGACACCGTGACGGCCTGTGCCAACACGCTGCCGTATATTTACGACGGCATGACGATGGCCACTGCCGGCACCTACACCAAGTCTTACCAGACGGTGAACGGTTGTGACAGCACCGTGATGGTGACCTTGAATGTGACCGAGAACCCGACGGGCGCCGAGACGGTTCATGTGTGCAGCGATGCCTTCCCGTACAGCTATGCCGGTCAGGAGTATGCTGCTGCTGGCACTTACGAGGTGGTCTTCACCACGGCTACTTGCGACAGCATCGTGACCTTGACCATCATCGAAGCCCCTGTCTTCCACTCTGTGGAGACGGTGGAGACCTGCGAGAACGCTCTGCCGTACCTCTGGCATGGCCAGTCTCTGACCGCCAATGGCCAGTACACCGACAACCACCAGAGCATCTATGGCTGCGACAGCACCTATACGCTCAACCTGATCATCTCGGATGTGAAACGTTCCACGGAGAATGTGGACCTCTGTGAAGGCGAGACCTACAGCTGGCATGGCAGAACGCTCAGCCAAAGCGGTAGCTATGCCGATACACTGCAGTCCCTGTCCGGTTGCGACAGCATCTGCCAACTGATCGTGACGGTGCATCCAACCTATCAACAGACCCTGACTGCGACAACGTGCCAGTCGAACACCCCGTACTACTTCGCCGCTGCTGACACCCTTTTGGATGTGGCCACGGCTGGTGTTTCCACCATTGTTTTCAACAGAACTTCTGTTTACGGTTGCGATAGCATCATCACGCTGACCTTGACGGTGAACCCGACCTATGCATTCCAGGAGGAAGCCTCCGTATGTAGCTACGATATGCCTTATCTGTGGCATAACCGCACGCTGGATGCGGCCGGCACCTACTACGACAGCCTGCAGACGGTGAACGGTTGCGACAGTGTCTATACGCTGACCTTGACCGTGAAACCTTCTTCCATCTTCACCGCTGATCCTGTGGATATCTGCCAAGGCGAAACCTATACCTGGCGTGAGCGCACCATCACGGAGAGCGGTCTCTATCGCGACACGGTGATGAACGCCCAAGGCTGTTATGATATCTACGAGGTTGACGTGACTGTCCATCCTACCTATCTCTTCACCGAGACGGTGACCATCTGCGATGACGAGCTGCCTTATCAGTGGCGTAACCGCACCCTGACTGCTGCCGGCACCTATGATGCCAACTACCAGACTGTCACCTTCTGCGATAGCGTTTATCGTCTGGTGCTGGTGGTGAATCCTTCCTACGACTATGTGGAGACGATGACCATCTGTGCCGACGAGACACCGTACAGCTGGCATGGCCAGAGCCTGACCACCAGCGGTGTCTATACCGACAGCCTGCAGACGGTGAACGGTTGCGACAGCACCTACCAGTTGACCTTGACCGTGAACCCGACCTTCAGCTTCAGTGAGACGATGACGCTCTGCTCCGATGAGACACCGTACAGCTGGCATGGCCAGAGCCTGAATGCTACGGGTGTGTATTACGACAGCCTGCAGACGCAAAATGGCTGTGATAGTGTCTATGCTCTCACCCTGACGGTGAACCCGTCCTATCATTTCCAAGAGAGTGAAAGTGTTTGTAGCTCCAACCTGCCGTATGTATGGCACAATCGTGACTTGAATGTCAGTGGCATCTACTACGACAGCCTGCAGACCGTGAATGGTTGCGACAGCATCTATACGTTGACCTTGACCGTCACCTCCATCATGGAGATCCAGGATCCTGCCATCGAGTTGTGCGAGGGCATGACGCAGACCTGGCGCGGTCAGACCATCGCCGCGGCCGGCGAGTACCGCGACACGGTGATGAACGCCCAAGGCTGCTACGATGTATATGTGATGAACGCCATCATGCACCCGACCTACCACTTCTATGACACGATGACGGTATGCCAGAGCGCGCTGCCGTATGTATGGGGCGGCCATACCTTCAATGCGGCCGAGACCTACGTGCTGAACCTGCAGACGACGAACGGCTGCGACAGCATCCGCGAGTACACCTTGCTGGTGAACCCGACCTACAGCTACACGGAGACGATGACGCTCTGTGCTGACGAGACACCATACAGCTGGCATGGCCAGAGCCTGACCACCAGCGGCGTCTATACCGACAGCCTGTTGACGGTCGCTGGTTGCGACAGCATATACACGCTGACCTTGACGGTGAACCCGACCTACAGTTACACGGAGACGATGACGCTCTGTGCGGACGAGACGCCGTACAGCTGGCATGGCCAGAGCCTGAGCGCCAGCGGTGTCTATACCGACAGCCTGCAGACGTTAAGCGGTTGCGACAGCGTATACACGCTGACCTTGACGGTGAACCCGACCTACAGCTTCAGCGAGACGGCCAACGTGTGCAGCTACGACCTGCCGTACACCTGGCACGGTCAGAGCCTGACCACCACGGGCACCTACTACGACAGCCTGCAGACCGTGAACGGTTGCGACAGTGTCTATGCCTTGACGCTGACCGTGAACCAGTCGCAAGTCTTCACCGACAATGCCATCGAGTTGTGCGAGGGCATGACGCAGACCTGGCGCGGTCAGACCATCGCCGCGGCCGGCGAGTACCGCGACACGGTGATGAACGCCCAAGGCTGCTACGATGTATACGTGGTGAATGCCATCATGCACCCGACCTACCACTTCTATGACACGATGACGGTATGCCAGAGCGCGCTGCCGTACGTATGGGGCGGCCACACCTTCAATGCAGCTGAGACCTACACGCTGAACCTGCAGACAACAAACGGCTGCGACAGCATCCATGAGTACACCTTGTTGGTGAACCCGACCTACAGCTACACGGAGACGATGACGCTCTGTGCGGACGAGACGCCGTACAACTGGCATGGCCAGAGCCTGACCGCCAGCGGCGTCTATACCGACAGCCTGCAGACCGTGAGCGGCTGCGACAGCGTCTACACGCTGACCTTGACGGTGAACCCGACCAATCATCAGTCTGATACGGCTGCAGTTTGCTCCAGCGAGCTGCCGTATGTATGGCGTGGACAGCAACTCAATGCTGCCGGCCATTATACCGATACCGTGCCGAATAGCTATGGCTGCTCCGACATCTTCGAGTTGCAGCTGACCGTGAACCAGACACAGCAGACGACCCTCTATGACACCATCTGCCAAGGTGAACACTATGCCCAGTATGGCTTCGACACCATCCCGGCCACCTACGGCACCATCCAGCTGCAGAGCCTCCATACCAGTGCGCTCGGCTGCGACAGTACGGTGACCCTCTTGCTGACGGTGAACAGAACCTATCTCTTCACCACCGAGGCCTCCACTTGTGAGAATGAGCCTTACGAGTGGCGCGGAAATATGTTCGACTCTGCCGGCGTCTATTATGAGACCTTCCAGACGGTGAACGGCTGCGACAGTATCTATATGCTCTCGCTGACGACCACGCCGACCTATGAGATCTTCGTTCAAGATACGGCTATCCGTCAGCATGAGTATGTGGGCTATGGCCTGACGCTCATGCCTCTCGACTCAGGTCTCTTTGAGTATGATATCCAGAACTACACGATAGATGGTTGCGACAGTATCATCCATCTCTCCCTCTACGTGGTCTTCAACGACGGCATTGACCAATATGTACAACAACTGCCGGAGTTCAAGCTCTATCCGAACCCGACGACCACCTATGTGAATATCGAAGGTGAGAACATGGAGCGCGTGTATGTCTACAACTCTCTGGGCAAGCTGATGATGGTCACGAATGCCGACAGCGATACACAAACGCGTCTTGAATTCGTGAACTACCCGGCTGGATACTATGTCGTACGCATCGAACTGACGGATGGACGTACCGTCCAGAAGAAAGTGGTGATTCGTAGGAACTAGAATATAATGTGAATGGTTTAGGGGTCGGCTGAAACACTCAGTCGGCCCCTTTTTTATAAAAGAAATCCTCGCACCCAAGATTCTCCCCGTGGAATACGTTTATCCGCATAGAAGTATTTCACCAAAATTAAAACCTATGAGAAGATTAACACTAACCATCCTTTGGGCTGCCGCATTGGTGGCAGCGTGGGCGCAGAAACCCGACAAGAAAACCGCGAAATTGGAGAAACAGCTCGTGGGGACTTTCGTGGAGATTCCGGGTGCCCATTTCTTGACTCATAACGCCGAAGGGGACACGATGTGGGTGACGCTCGCACCGTTCCGTATGTTAGAGACGGAGGTGACCAATGCCTCATACAACCTCTTCCTTGACGACCTAAAGGCGCAGGGACGAATGGCCGACTATGAGAAGGCGAAGATTGACACTGCCCGGACAATCATTGTGACTCATTACTTCTCCCATCCAGCATTACCGCCATTACCTCCATATCCCGTGTCCTGCATCAGTCATGAGGGCGCGATGCTGTTTTGCCGTTGGCTTACGGAAAAAATGGGCGGCGACGAGTGGGAATACACCCTGCCTACCACAGACCAGTGGAAACACGCCGCCCATGGTGGTTTAATCAATAATACCTATCCGATAGGAGGACCATATCTCACTAATCGTAATGGGGAGCCTTTATACAACTTTTTAAGAGTCGGTGACGAAAATATCACCAAGCAGGATGGAAAGTATGTCGTTGTCATAAACAATGGTCCTTTTCATCTTTGCGATAACCTTCCGGATATAGCCAAATCGCATTATCCCAATAATTACGGTCTTTACAATATGAGTGGCAACGTGGCGGAGATGGTATATGAGCGCGGCATCGCGTACGGTGGCAGCTACCTCGACCCCGGCTACGACATCCGCATCGACAGCGAGAAGCGCTACGACGGTCCCTCCCCGCTGATCGGCTTCCGGGTGATTGCGGTGCGGAAGAAACATTGATTTTTTTTTGCAATGAAATTGTATATCTTTGCGACAGAAAATGAAATAGAAAAATGGCAAAAGATTATTCTGCAGAAGACATTGAGAAACAGGAGGTTAATGAGCCTCAAGCTCAGTACAATGCCTCTCCTTGCAGTGATTTCCGCACAGTCGATGAAAACGAACTGGCGGGATGCATCACGCTCGAGGAGTGGGAATCCGAACTGACGCAAATCATCCATG
>JAGCGA010000013.1 GCA_017649855.1 Bacteroidales bacterium | reverse complement strand
TCTTCGTCTTCTTCCTCCAGATTGTCAGAGATGAGCAGGGAGAAGTAGATGGCATCGTTGGAAATTAGCTTGGAGGTGGCGGCACTGAGCACATCGAGCTGGCTCTTGGCCCAGTTGAACTCCCCGATGTAGAAGGAGAGCTTGGCGTTCTTGAACTTGGCCTCCTGGCCCAGAGCATCCGTGGGCATGTCTTTGTCAATCTGCGAGTAGTTGAGCGATGCATCCCAGATGTTGCCCATATAAAGCTGAATATCGGCCAAGTCTAACTTGTAGGTGTTTTTCTCTTTTTGGTCGTTGGTGTTGGCCATGGCTTTCGTCAACAAGTCAAGGGCCTCCTGGGGCTTGTTGACATAAAAAGCCAACAAGTGGGCGTATTTGCGGATCCAGTCCGTGGTGCCGGAGTGCAGACCATTTTCATCGAGCAGTTTCTTAAAGTCCCGTTCCAAGTTGACAGCATCCACCATTCGGATAGGCAGGGTGTTGGTCAGCATCTGATAGCGCACATCCAGCAGTTTCATCTTGGCTAGCACATAGTTGTGTGCGTTTTCGCCTTTGCCGATGATGAAATTGAGTGCTTCGATGGAGGTCTCATAATCCTTGTTGTCGGCGGCTACCCGCGCCAGCTCGTACGTTTTGATGCCTTCCATCTTGGTGCGCTTGTCGATGGCCTTGGCCATCAGCAGCGCGTTGGGGTAGTCTTTATGCAACTGATAGATCCAGTAGAGTAGCGACAGGCAGCAAATGTTGGAAGGGTTCTTCTGGGAATACTTTTGCAGGGTGGTATGCACCATGTTGTATTTCAGGTTGTCCTCGTCGTCCAGCAACATGTTCTGAATGGCCACTTCTGCAGGCTCCAGATGTTCCTGTTTGTCCTCTTTGATAAGCGAGATGACCTCCTCCATGATCCGGCTGTCCTGGTGGAGGTTCTGATACATGGAAAACAACTCCTTGGATAACAAATAGTTGTTGTTCAGAAGACGCCTTCCTTTTTGAATGGCTTCGATAGCATATTCATATTCTAGCCGTGAATAGAAAGCGTTGTAGAGTTCCAGTACGGAGGACTCTTTGGCGGGGAGGTCTTTGAGTAGGTCTTGATAGGTCTTTTCCGCTTTGGCATGGTCGCCAGCCTTGTCATAGACGTAGCCCAGATCCACTTTGTAACGCAGTACGTTGGGGAAGTTACGCACCTGTTTCTTGACCATTTTCTCCGCATCATTGTACCGTTCCAGGTTGAGCAGGGAGGAGTAATAGTAATAGTAAAGATAGGAGTTGGGGTTTTTGGCATGGATCTTCTCGAGCAGTTCGACGGCCTTGTCGTACTCTTTATCCTTGTAATACTGCAGGGCCAGCTGCTCGTCCTGACTTTGTTGGGCGAGGAGTATGCCACAGGTGAAAAGGAGGCATATCAGCGAGAAGATTTTCTTTATCATGCCGAATTAGTCTATGATGTCGAAACGGGTATAGGGACGAAGCACCTCGGGGACTACGATGCCCTTGTCGGTCTGGTAGTTCTCCAGGATGGCGGCCAGCACGCGGGGCAGGGCGAGGGCACTGCCGTTGAGCGTATGTGCCAGTCGGGTCTTTCCGGTGCTGTCTTTGAAGCGCAGTTTCAGGCGGTTGGCCTGGTAGGACTCGAAGTTGGATACGGAGCTGACTTCCAGCCATTTCTGCTGGGCTTTGGAATAGACCTCCAGGTCGTATGTCAGGGCGGAGGTGAAGCTGATGTCGCCACCGCAGAGACGCAGCACACGGAAGGGCAGGCCCAGTTGGGTGAGCAGGCTCTTGGCGTAGTTGGTCATCTTCTCCAAGGTCTCATAGGAACGGTCGGGGTGCTCGATGGTGACGATTTCGATCTTGTCGAACTGATGCAGGCGGTTGAGGCCACGCACGTCCTTGCCATAGGAACCGGCTTCACGACGGAAGCATGCGGAATAGGCGCAGTTGCGAAGAGGGAAGTCGCTCTCTTTTAGGATGACATCGCGGTAGATGTTGGTGACGGGCACCTCGGCAGTCGGGATGAGGTAGAAGTTGTCCAGGGTGGCATGGTACATCTGTCCCTCCTTGTCGGGCAGTTGGCCGGTGCCATAGGCGGAGTCCTCATTGACCATGTAAGGCGGCTGGATTTCGGTATAGCCGGCAGCCGTGGCGGAGTCGAGGAAGAAGTCGATGAGGGCGCGCTGGATGCGGGCACCTTTGCCCTTGTAAACGGGAAATCCGGCACCCGTGATCTTGTTGCCTAACTCAAAATCGATGATGTCATATTTCTTAACCAGATCCCAGTGGGGGAGCACCGGACGGTCAAAGTCGGACGCATCGCCTTCCGTATAGACGATCTCGTTGTCTTCCGCACCTTTGCCGGGAGCCACGGAGCTATGTGGCAGGTTGGGCAGCAACACCATCTTGGACTGCAGCAACTGCTCTTTTTCCTGCAAGCTGCCGCGCATCACCTTCTCTTGCTCTTTCAAGTCAGCCATACGCGCTTTGATGGCCTCCGCCTCTTCCCGTTTGCCCTCTTTGAAGAGTCCGCCGATAGCCTTGGCCCCTTGGTTTTGCTCCATCAGGTTGTCGTCAATCGCTTTCTTGGCAGCTCTGTTCTCCGCGTCCAATTGCAGGATCTCTTCTACCAATGCGGTGGCATCAAAGTTTTTAATTTTCAATCTATCAATAACATATTGAGAATTTTCGCGTAATAATTGAATCTGTAACATTGTTAAAAGATTTAATAAATTTTATGGGCTGCAAAGATACAACATTTTTATAATGCTGGAATCCATAAATTCCCGATTGGATTATACGTACCATAATTCATGGTTTTTTCTTATCTTTGCGGCTTCAAAATTCAACTTGGCGTTTTAGGCCGTTTTGAATGGTAAATATTAACATAACTATAACTAAATAAGACACTTATGAAAAAATCCGCCTTGATCTTAGGCCTTGTTATTTTGTTTTGCGGATGCTCTTCCCAGAAGAAAGTGGAGGGGGAAAAAACAGCAGAGGCCGCGCAACAGACGACAACCCAGCAAAAATCTGACAATATGACAAAAATACTCATCAAGACATCCTTAGGGGATATCACCATTGGGCTTTCGAACGAGACGCCCCAGCATCGTGACAACTTCATCAAGTTGGTGAAGGAGGGCTATTACGATGGCGTTTTGTTCCACCGCATCATCCAAGGTTTTATGATTCAGACGGGAGATCCGGACTCCAAGACGGCCAAGCCAGGTCAGCGACTGGGCATGGGCGGTCCGAGTTACCGTATTCCGGCAGAGTTCGTGCCTTCTTTGTATCACAAGCGTGGGGCAGTCGCCGCAGCCCGGGACAACAACCCGCAGAAAGCCTCTTCCGGTTCCCAGTTCTACATCGTGGATGGCAAGACGTTCGACAATGACTATCTGACGATGATCGAGCAGCGGATGGGCAAGACCTTCACCCCGCAGCAGCGCACAGACTATACGACCGTTGGCGGGGCGCCGTTCCTGGATGGCGACTATACCGTTTTCGGCAACGTGTTGTCGGGCATGGAGGTGGTGGACAAGATCGCTGCCCAGTCCAAAGATGCCAACGACAGACCCTTGGAGGATATCAAGATTATCAGTGCTACCATTCTTGAATAAGGCCATATGAAGAGTTTTGAAGAATTAAGACAGGAAATTGAGAAATTCCAAATTGAGAATGCAGAGGCTCTGGAAGCCTTCCGTCTTCAGTTTTTGAGTAAAAAGAGCGAGATTCAGGCCATGTTCGGGGAGATCAAGAACATCCCCGCCGATGAGCGCAAACAATTCGGCCAGATGGTCAATGAGATCAAGGAGTTCGCCAACCGCCGTTTTGCGGAGTTCAAGGCTACCTATGACGACAAGGCCGACGCTGCGTCCACCGTGGCGGACATCACGCGCCCCGACACGCAGGTGAGCGTGGGTGCCATGCATCCGATCACCATCATGATGAACCAGGTGCGCCGTATCTTTGAAGATATCGGCTTTTCCACGGTCACCGGTCCCGACATTGAAGACGACTGGCACGTGTTCACAGCCCTGAACTTCCCGGAGGAGCATCCTGCCCGTGACATGCAGGATACCTTCTTCATCGAGCTGCATCCCGATATTTTGTTACGTACCCACACCTCTTCCTTGCAGGTGCGGACGATGGAGGCGCAGAAGCCGCCTATCCGTGTCATCTGCCCGGGTCGTGTGTTCCGCAACGAGGCCATCACCTCGCGTGCCCACTGTATCTTCCATCAGGTGGAAGGCCTATATATCGCTGAGAATGTGTCCTTTGCCGACATGAAGCAGACCCTGTTGTATTTTGCACAGCGGATGTTCGGTCCTGACGTCCGGATACGTCTCCGTCCCTCCTACTTCCCCTTCACGGAGCCTTCTGCGGAGATGGATATCTCCTGCTATATCTGTGGTGGCGAGGGCTGCAACCTCTGCAAGCATACCGGATGGGTTGAGATCCTCGGCTGCGGCATGGTGGATCCCAACGTGCTCGAGAACTGCGGTATCGACAGCAAGAAATACTCCGGTTTTGCCTTCGGTCTTGGCATCGAGCGTATGACCATGCTGAAATACAAGACCAACGACATCCGTCTCTATTTTGAAAATGATGTCCGCTTCCTGGAGCAGTTCAAGGCAGCAACACGGTAGGGACTTTATCTTTAATCTCGAATAATAACTTTAAAGCAACAATAATGACAAAAACACAAAAATGGATCAACACCGTCATCGGTTTGATTATTGGTATTGTGGCTTCTGCTGTCTATATCATGACCGCTGAGCCTACAGTCTCCTGGTGGGATTGCGGTGAGTACATCGCCACCACCTCCAAACTCTTAGTGGGTCACCCCCCTGGAGCACCTACATTCCAGATTTTTGGTCGCATAGCTACCCTGTTTGCAGGTGGTGATGTCACCAAGATGGCCTATTGTGTCAACTGTATGTCTGCAGTTTGCAGCGGTTTGACCATCATGTTCCTCTACTTCACGATTGTGCGTCTGGCGCGCAAGTTGTTTGCGAAGAATGGGGAGATGACGCTGGCCCGTTTTGTTGCCATCATCGGTGCCGCACTCGTGGGTGCACTGACCTACACCTTCTCCGACACCTTCTGGTTCTCCGCTGTGGAGGGTGAGGTTTACGCCATGTCGTCATTTTTCACCGCGCTGGTCTTTTGGTGCATCCTTCGATGGGATGAAGAGTATGACAATCCCAAGGCCAATGTGAACCCCAATCGATGGATTGTCTTCATTGCCTATCTGGTGGGTCTCTCCATTGGTGTGCACCTGTTGAACTTGCTGACGTTGCCCGCCATCGTGCTCATCGTCTATTACAAGCTCTCCAAGGAAGCTACCGGCATGGGTGCTGTGCTCTCCATGGCCATTATTTCCTTCTTCTTCTCTTTCTTCTGCTCTCCCATGTGGATGCTGCTGATCTGGGTGTTTGTCACCGTTCCGCTGTTCGTCTTGTGTTCCAAGAAAGGAACGTTGAAGAGCAAAGCGGAGTGGGGCGTCTTTGGTGCGCTGGTACTTTCTGTTGTATTGCTGGGACTCATCTTATATGGTATCATCCCTCAAATTGTCAATCTGGCTGGTAAGTTCGACCTGGCCTTTGTCAATGGATTGCACCTGCCGTTCAACTCCGGCACCATCTTCTTCTTCCTCCTGCTTGCCGCCCTCATCGGTTGGGGTATCTATGCGGGCTACAAGAAGAGCAGACCTATCTTGCTGACCGGCACCTTCTGCTTCCTGATGCTGCTTATTGGCTATTCCACCTTCTTCACCTTGGTCATCCGTTCCAATGCCAATCCGACCATCGATGAGAACAATCCGGAGGATGCGGTGGCCTTGTTGGCCTACCTGAATCGTGAGCAATACGGCTCCAACCCATTGTTCTATGGACAGAGCTACAACACGCGTGTGGTCGGCTCCAAGGATGGAAAGCCTTTCTATGTGAAAGACAAAGAGAAAAAGCAGTATGTGGTTTCTAACGACCGCAAGGAAGAGTTGCCGAAATATGACCCCTCCGGGTGTATGCTTTTCCCGAGAATGTGGGCGGCCGACAAGAGTTCCAACTATGTGGACTGGCTCAACACACGCTATAACAGCAACAGTGCTTCCGACAAAGAGAACCGTCGGGCGATGTCCCGCGGGGATCTGCCTACCTGGCAGCGCAATATCAAGTTCATGCAGACCTACCAGTTCGGCTACATGTACTGGCGTTATTTCATGTGGAACTTTGCCGGACGTCAGAACGACCTGCAGGGACATGGCGATTATATGAACGGCAACTGGATCTCCGGTATTCCTGCCGTGGACAATCCTATGGTGGGCAGTCAGAAAGATCTGCCGAAGTCCATGCAGCGTCCGGGTCACAACACCTATTACCTGCTGCCGCTGTTGTTGGGTATCATCGGCATCATCTACCAGGTGCGTCGCGACACGCCCAACGCCTTCGTGGTGTTCATGTTGTTCATCATGACGGGTTTGGCCATTGCCTTCTATCTGAATATGTACAACTTCCAGCCGCGTGAGCGTGACTATGCCTTTGCCGCTTCCTTCTATGCCTTCTCCATCTGGGTGGGCTTCGGTGTGCTGGGCATCTACGCACTCTTCGAGAAGATCAAGAACCAAGGTGTGCAGGTGGGTGGCGCTGTGCTGACCACCGTATTGTGCCTTGCCCTTGTGCCTTGTGTGATGGCCAAACAAAATTGGAACGATCACGACCGTTCCGACCGTTACACGGCGCTGGCCATTGCCAAGAACTACCTCGACTCTTGTGCGCCTAACGCCATCTTGTTCACGCTCGGTGATAACGACACCTTCCCACTTTGGTATGCCCAGGAGGTTGAGGGATATCGTACCGATGTGCGCGTCTGCAATCTCTCTCTCCTCAGCACCAGCTGGTATGTGGACCAGATGAAACGCAAAGCATATCAGTCTGATCCTCTACCGATTTCCATGACTTGGGACCAGTATAAAGACGGTACTCGTGATATTATGTATCTGGAGCCTGCTAACAACCAATTTGTGGATTTGAATACGCTCGTGGATTATATCAAATCACCTGAGTTTGATCACCAGAAGGCGCTGTTCCTCCTTTCCGCCAACAAAGGATACCGGAGCAACGGTTATCCGGTACCTGCCAGCTTCTCCCTGAAGGTGGATAAGGAAAAAGTTATTGCCAACGGAACGGTGTCTCCGCAAGATACGGATAAAATAGTAGATCGTTTGGAATGGCAGATGAAGACCAATGGCGTGAACACGTATGCCAAGGCCTATATCATCATGATGGATATCCTCGCCAACAACAACTGGGAGCGTCCTATCTACTATGCCTCTACCACCGGCAGCGATGCTTACCTGGGTCTGGAAGAGTACTTCCAGCTGGAAGGCTTTGCTTATCGTTTGGTGCCTTTCAAGAATACCAATTCCAACAAGAGCAGATATGAGATTGGTAGCATCAACACAGACATTATGTACAATAACCTGATGAATGTGTTTGACGACCATTCCAGAATCGATGCAGTCAACAACCCCAATGCCGCTGCACACCAGGCCTATCCATATCTCTGGGGCGGTCTGAATGATCCTGCCGTCTATCAAAGTGAGGACAACACTCGCTTGGTGCCGTTGATCCGTTCCATTTACAGCCGTCTGGCCACTACTTTGGCTAGAGAAGGCAAGACCGACAAGGCCCTGCAGGTGTTGAACAAAGGTAATGAGTTGTTGCCTAATGATATCTATCCTTACGTTTCGGAGATGTCTTACCAGTATGGCTACACGCAACGTTGTATCTTCTATTTGGATGATTACTTCAGCTTGAATATGCCGGAAGCCACCAAACAGGGTGTCAAGATGGCCAATGACATGCTGGATGGCTTTGTGGAGTTGTTCCAATGGTACGACAAGGCTGATGACAAAACCCTGAACTTCCATGCCGATGATATCTTCTATGATTGGATTTTCTGCGGTGCTTTCTTGAATTCGGTCAACAATAAGGACCAAGCCCTGAATGCCCGTTTCAAAGAGCTCAAGATAGAAAAGCTGATGGATTTCTCTTGTCAGCAATATCAGACCAAGATCAGAAATGCCGTTGCCAACAATCTGGATCAACGGGAGATTGGAGATGCTTTCCAGGGTATCCAGCAGATGATGCAGGTGGCCCAGTTGACGGGCAACACCAATGCTGTCGTCAAGATCTCGCAGTTTGCTGACAGCCAGATCAGCCTGATTAACCAAGTGTCACCGCAGTTGGGTACTTATCTGAAAAATTTCCTGTATGGCAGACAGGATCAGGAAGAAGAGCCCGCTGAGGCGGCATAGTCCAAAACACTAAAAACGAATAAGATGAAAAAATTTGCAGTAATATTATGCGGTTGCGGCACGTTGGACGGCAGTGAGATTCACGAATCGGTGATGACATTGTTGGCCATCGACCGTAATGGCGGTGAGTATTCCATTTTTGCCCCCGATGATTGGCAGTATCATGTGGTGAACCATATCACGGGTGAATCTATGGATGAGCGACGCAACATGCTTTTGGAGGCGGCGCGCATTGCCCGTGGCAAGGTGAAACCCATCCAGGAGTGCCATGTGGCGGACTTCGATGCGCTGGTTTTCCCGGGTGGCAACGGTTCGGCCAAGAATCTCTTCACCTATGCTTTGGAGGGTCCTGGCTGCACGGTCCGGGAGGATGTCGCTGCTCAGGTCCGCGCTTTCCATGAGGCTCGCAAGCCCATCGGAGCACTCTGTATTGCCCCGGTCATGTTGGCCAAGGTGCTGGAGGGTATCACCGTGACTATCGGCAAGGACCCCGGAACGGCTGCGCATGTGGCTGCCATGGGTGCCAAGCACGAGGAGACAATCCAAGGCGGTGTGGCGGTTGATGAGCAGAATCTCGTCTTCACGACCCCTTGCTACATGCTCCCTGCCCGCATTTCCGACATTGCCGATTGCGCCGACAACCTTATTAAGGCTATGTTACGCTATCTGTAATGGAAACCAATGTCGTGCTTGTCGGCTTCTCCGGAGCCGGCAAGTCCACTTTAGGAAAACAGGCTGCTCCGCTGCTCGGGCTCCGCTTTGTGGATCTCGATCACTACATCGAGCAGAAGTTGCAATATTCAGTTCCCCAACTCTTCTCGCAGTATGGGGAACTTGTTTTTCGCAAATGCGAATACGATGCGTTGCAAGAATTGTTGGACGAGGATGGCCAGCTGATAGCTGTCGGCGGAGGCGCCCCCTGCTATGCGCAAGCCATGAAACTAATTGTGGAAAACAGTTTTTCCGTGTATGTCAAGCTTTCCGAGGAGGCACTTGTGGAAAGACTTGCCAACAGTAAAAAACCTCGCCCCTTGACCAAAGACCTTACCCATGACGATCTGGAAACTTATGTGCGGGAAACCTTAAAAAAGCGTGCGTCATATTATGAGCAAGCACATCTGATTATATCCGCCGAAGATATTACACCCGAAGATCTCGCACAGGCTATCTTGGCAGAGTTGCCAAAATAAACGAGAGCAAAGATTAAAAATAAGGACGTTCTTTTGAACGTCCTTTACCATACATTATATATAATGTTGAATTATCTTAAAGCTTCGACAGCCACTTTGATACGGCGGCAGGCCTCTTTCAGCTTGTCTTCAGAGGTGGCGTAGGAGAGACGGATGCAGTCGTCATCACCGAAGGCGCTGCCTTGGACGGTGGAGACACCAGCATCCAGCAGGATGTAGAAGCTCAGATCTTTGGAGTTCTCAATGACCGTTTTCCCGTAGGCCTTGGCGAACTCGGAATTTGCCGGCACATGTTTACCATACAGTGAGTTCACTTTCGGGAAGAAGTAGAAAGCCCCTTGCGGCAGACGTACTTCAAAGCCGGGGATCTCTTTCAGCAAACCAAAGACAAGGTCGCGGCGCTGTTGGAAGATCTTGCGCATCCCGATGATGTCCTCGGAAGTGGCAGGGTCCATCTCCATGGCACATAACGCAGCTCTTTGAGAAATAGAACCGGTAGCAGAGGTGATCTGTCCTTGCATCTTGCCACAGGCCTTGGCCACATCCACCGGAGCACCGATGAAGCCGATACGCCAGCCGGTCATGGCAAAGCCCTTGGCCACACCGTTGACCGTCACCACCTGATCCTTGATGAAGTCGAATTGGGCGATGCTCTCGTGATGGCCCACATAGTTGATATGCTCGTAAATCTCATCCGACATCACCATCATCTGGGGATTCTCTTTGACCACCTCTGCGATGGCACGCAACTCCTCTTTGGTGTAAACCATGCCGGTCGGGTTGGAAGGACTGCTGAACATCATCAGCTTGGTCTTCGGGGTGATGGCTTGTCTCAACTGCTCAGCCGTGATCTTGAAGTCGTTCTCCAGCTTGGCGGGGATATAGATACATTTACCCTCAGCCATCTCGGCGATTGCTCTGTAGGAGACCCAGTAAGGAGTCGGGATGATGACCTCGTCGCCCGGGTTCACCAAGGACATGACCACTTGATAGATGGATTGCTTGCCACCCGTGGAGACGACAATCTGGTTGGTTGCATAGTCGAGGTTGTTGTCTCTCTTGAACTTGTGGCTGATGGCCTTCAACAGGTCGGCATAGCCCGGCACAGGAGGATAGTGGGTGTAGTTGTCGTCGATCGCTTTCTTGGCGTACTCCTTGACCACGTCAGGGGTGTTGAAGTCGGGTTCGCCGATACTGAGGCTGATCACGTCTTTGCCTTGGTCTTTCAGTTCGCGTGCTAAGGCGGTCATGGCCAGTGTTTCGGAGGCGGCCATGCTGGTAACGCGTTTAGATAATCTTTCCATATAAATGATATGAGTTAGTTCTGTAAAAGGGGCTGCAAAAGTACATAAATTTCTGATATCCAAAACCACCCTGTAGAGACGTTCCATGGAACGTCTCTACAATGGTTTGCAAATATCCATAACATTGTAAGAATTAAGTTCGCAAAAATCCACGGAACGTCTCTATGATTATTCGCGATGGTCCCCCTGTTTTTTGACCAGTTGTCCGCACGCGGCGGCAATGTCCTGTCCCTTGCTGGCGCGCACCCGGACCACCATGTTGCAGCTGTTCAGGTACTCGATAAAGGCTTCCCGATGGTTGGGATAGCTCTTGTGGAACTTGCCGTCGGGGGTCTCGTTGTACTCTATGATGTTGATTTTGACAGGGAAAGGACGGCAGAAGCGGGCCAGTTGTTCGGCGGCGGCCACGGAGTCATTGACGAAGGAGAGCAGCAGGTATTCCAAAGTGATGCGGTCGCCCGTCTTCTGGTGATAGTAGCGCAGGGCGGCCTGCAGGTCGTGAAGGCTGTTGCCTTGGGTGACAGGCATGAGGGTCTCCCGGACGATGGGGTCGGCGCTATGCAGCGAGATGGCCAGGCCGCAGGGGAAGTTGCGGTCGGCGAGGGCCTTGATGCCCTTGATGATGCCGGCGGTGGAGAGCGTGATGCGCGTGGGCGAGAGGCCCCATCCCTCCGGATCGGTCAGCTTGTCGATGGCTGTCATCACGTTGTCGAAGTTGAGCAGCGGCTCTCCCATGCCCATGAAGACGATGTTGGAGATTTCGTGACCATATGCCGCGATGGCCTTGCGGTTCATCAGCACATATTCGTCCACAATCTCGCTGTAGTGCAGGTTGCGGATGAAGCCCATGGTGCCCGTCGCGCAGAAGGCGCAGCCTAAGGGACAGCCTACCTGGGAGGAGACACAGGCGGTGACCCGGTCTTTGGAGGGAATCAGCACGCCCTCCACCTCTTTGCCATCGTGCAGCCGGATGGCGTACTTCAAGGTGGTGTCCTTGCTGCGCAACTCTTGCTCGATCTCTGCCCGATGAAAGGTGAATCCGCGCTCCAGTCGCTCGCGCAGCGGTTTCGACAGGTTGCTCATCTCTTCAAAGCTGCCAGCGCCCTTCTGCCATAGCCAGGTCCAGATCTGTTTGGCGCGGAACTTCTTCTCCCCGAGGGAGACTAGATATTCCTCTAAACGTTCGTAGGTGATGTCTCTTATATCTTCCATGATGATGATTATTTGCTGGGATGTACAGTGTGATGCAAGTCCACGATGATGTCAGGAAACCGCTCTCGAAGATGCCGGGCGGTCTGTTCGGCGAAATAGACGGAGCGGTGTTGCCCGCCTGTGCACCCGAAGCTGACCATCAGATGGTTGAAATGGCGCTCCCGGTAGTTGGTGATGGCGGCATCTACCAGTCCGTTGACGTGATTCTTGAAGTCAGCCACCTCCGGGTATCTTTCCAGATACTGGATCACGCACTCATCGCGGCCGGTGTTGTGGGCGAACTCCTTCTCCCGCCCCGGGTTGGGCAGTGCGCGGCAGTCGAAGACGAAGCCACCCCCGTTGCCGGATGGGTCTTCTGGCAACCCTTTCTTGAAGGAGAAACTCTGCACTACCACGGTCAGGGATTGAGAGGGCTGGTAGGGCTTGACCAGGTCGGAGGCAATCAGCCTGTGCAGGGTGGCGGTCAACTCCGGCAACTCCACGGGCAGGTGCATCCTGTTGAGCAGATGCTCCAGGTTGCGGACGGCGTAGGGGACACTCTGCAGGAAGTGGGTCTTGCGCTCGAAGTACCCGCGATAGCCGTAGGCACCCATGGCTTGCAAAATGCGGATGAGAACAAAGCCGTGAAAATAGTTGACAAAAGTTTCACGGTCCACCGCTATCTCTTGGGTGAGGGTGTCCAAATACAGATTCAAAAGGTGCATGCGGAATTCCTCAGAGAGGTCTGCCTTGGCATCATACAGCAGCGAGGCGATGTCGTACTGTAACGCTCCCTTGCGGCCGCCTTGGTAGTCGATGAAGAAGACCTTCCCGTCTTGCACCATGATGTTGCGCGACTGGAAATCCCGATAGAGGAAGTAGTCGCTGGGTGCGGAGAGGAGGTAGTCCATCAAAGCCTGATAGTCATCTTCCAGCTTCTGCTCGTTGAAAGGGACGTTGGCCAGTTTGAGGAAGAAGTATTTGAAGTAGTTGAGATCCCACTGCATCGACTGGCGGTCGAAAGCATGGCGTGGGTAGGCGACGGAGAAATCGAAGTGGTCGCGGCCCGACAGTTGCAACTCCGGAAGTATGCGCACTACCTGTTCGTAATAGCTTTTCACTTCTGGAGACAACTCACTGCCGTTTCGGGTTTTGCAGAGCAGGTCGTAGAGGGTGGTGTCGCCCAAATCGGATTGTATATAGTGTTTTTGGTCATCATGGATGGCCATCAGATGAGGCACGGGGAAGCCTTTGTCTTCAAAGAAGCGGGTGTAGGTGAAGAAGGCGATGTTCTCTGCCACATCGTCGTTGAAGGTGCCGATGAGGGAGGAACTGTCATTCATCACCAACCGGTAGTAGCGACGATGGGAACCGGAGGGAGCCAAGGCTATCGTGTCTTTCACACGATGGCCGGTTGTGGTCTCGGCCAATTGTTTCAGGATGGTCGTTTCGTTGGGTTGGTTGTCCATGTTATCTATTGTAGGAGGTTTAACAAATCCAGGGGATGATCAATGAAGCGGGTGGCGCCGGCGGCCTCCATCTCGGAGCGGGGACGATAGCCCCAAAGTACGCCTATCGGTGTTACACCGGCAGCGAGGGATGTTTGGATGTCCACGCCCGTGTCGCCCAGGTAGAGGGTCTCTTCGGGGGCACAATGAGTGGCATCGAGGATGTCATAGATTACCTGCGGGTCGGGCTTCACGGGGATGCCGGGGCGTTGGCCCAACAATACGTCAAAGGTGACTTCCGGGAAGAAGGTGGCGAAGAGTTCCGGCAGCGCCTCCTGTACCTTGTTGGTGGCCACTGCAATTTGGATGCCCCGTTGTTTTAATTCGCGGGTTAGTTCCGAAATGCCGTCATAAGGGACGGTTTTGTCGGACATGTGGATGGTATAGTGGTCTAAAAATTCTTTCAGGCAAGTGTCAAACAATGCTTTGTCGGGGAACACGCCCGGCAGGATGCGTTCAATCAGCTTGGGCATGCCGTTGCCCACGAAGTATTTGTAGGCGTCGGCCGTATAGGTGGGGAAATGATGTTTCTCCAGCATGTGGTTGGCCGAGTCTGCCAAGTCCTGCAGCGTATTCAGCAGTGTGCCGTCGAGGTCGAAGATTACTAAGCGGATCATTTTTTGTAGAGGTCGTAGTCAAAGGGGGAGTCAAAAGTGGCGAAGTCGGCACCGAGTAGATCCTTTTCGGAGATGATGGGGTCGGAAACCTGCCAGTCGATATGGAGGTCGGGATCATCGAAGCGGATGCAGCCTTCGGAGGCTTTGTTATAGAAGTCGGAGCACTTGTAGGCGAAGACGGTGTTGTCTTCGAGGGCGGCGAAGCCGTGGGCGAAGCCGGCGGGCAGGAAGAACTGCACGAAGTTGTCGGCAGTGAGCAGCACGCTGTGGTACTGGCCGTAGGTGGGACTGCCCTTGCGGATGTCGACGGCAAAGTCGAGGGCGGCGCCTTGGATAACGCGCACCAGTTTGGCTTGGGCGTAGGGCGGGCGCTGGAAGTGCAGTCCGCGCACGACACCCTTTTGGGAGCACGACTGGTTGTCTTGCACGAAGGTTTCCGTGATGCCAGCCTCCTGCCAAGTCTGTTGATTATAGCTCTCGAAGAAGTAGCCGCGGGCATCCTGGAACACTTTGGGATGCAGGATGAGCAGGCCGTTGATGGGTGTTTTCTCTATTTCCATACGTGAAAAATTGCAGGGTGCAAAGGTAATAAAAATGTGGGAGAAAACCTGCACCCAACCGGTGTGTGCGGTATGGCATCCACGGGTTGGGCTGTGAAGTCGCATTTTTAACAATTAATCGTTAAAATTAATTGACTATCAATGTGTTATGATAAATTGTTATTTTTGCAGCAAATTTGAAAAATAAAAAGATGGAAAAAGGAGAAATTATCATGTACCAGCCAGACGAAAGCATAAGGTTGGAGGTTTGGCTAGAGAACGAGACCGTGTGGCTCACGCAGGCGCAGATGGCTATACTATTTAGTACAACGAAACAAAATGTTAGTTTGCACATTCATAATATCTTTAAAGAGAAGGAGTTGTCCAGAAGTTCAGTAGTCAAGGATTTCTTGACAACTGCGGCAGATGGCAAACAATATAAAACACTATATTATAATTTAGATGTGATAATCTCTGTGGGTTATCGAGTGAAGAGTTTCAGAGGAACACGTTTTCGCCAGTGGGCGAACGCTGTGCTGAAAGATTATTTGTTGCGGGGCTATGCGGTTAATCATCGATTGGAGCAGTTGGAACAAAAAGTTGCGGAACATGATGCGGTTCTATCCGAACATACCGAAACGTTAGACTTTTTTGTGCGCACGTCTCTCCCGCCCGAAGAGGGTATCTTTTACGACGGCCAAATCTTTGATGCGCACACGTTTGTTTCTGATTTGGTACGTGCAGCACAAAAGAGCATTGTCCTTATCGACAACTATGTGGACGACACAGTATTGAAGACCCTTGCCAAACGGACTGATGGCGTTGGCGCAACAATCATCACACGGTACATTTCCGAAATTTTATCGGTGGACCTACAGTGTCACAACCAGCAATATTCACCCATTAGCATCTGGGAGAGCGATCGCTATCACGACCGCTTCCTCATCATTGATGACACAGTCTATCATCTTGGAGCTTCGCTCAAGGACTTGGGGAAGAAACTTTTTGCGTTTAACCGTATGGAGATAAAGGCGGAGCTGCTTGTTGACATTGCAAAGACCAGATCTGAATAATAAAAATCGGCCAACTCTCCTCCGTCTCCATTTTTTCCGTAACTTTGCGCCCAGAAATATCGACATACAATGACAGACAGAATCATCCTCTCCATCGAAGAGAGTATTCAGGTTAAACAGCTGATATTGCAAGATATAGACCTCGTGAAAAAAATCTCAACCGTTGCCGATATGATGTGTGCCTCTTTGCGCAATCAGGGCAAGATCCACTTCTGTGGCAACGGCGGCAGCGCGGCCGACGCCCAGCATCTGGCCGCGGAACTCTCCGGACGTTTCTACTTCGACCGTCCGCCCTTGAATGCCGAGGCCCTGCACTGCAACACCTCCTATCTGACCGCCGTGGGCAACGATTATGGCTATGAACATATCTTCTCCCGGCTGCTCGCTGGCACTGGCCACGCAGGCGATGTGCTGGTGGGCATCTCCACTTCCGGCAACTCACAGAACATCGTCAAAGCCTTTGAGAAAGCCCGTGAGATGGGCATCCAAACGATTGCGCTGACCGGCCGTGGTGGCGGCAAGATGAAAGAGCTGGCAGACCTCTGTCTCAACGTGCCCTCCACCGATACCCCCCGCATCCAAGAGTCGCATATCATGGTGGGCCATATCCTCTGCGAACTGGTGGAGACGACGTTGTTCGGACATCTGAAAAAGTAAGCGCAAATTATTTTCTTCTTACCGAAGCTATTACAGCGATTCCCTTATAATATAGTGAATTGCAATATTGCCACCGTCTATGTCTAGGAGCCCTGCCATGGAGGATGAAACGTAGAAGGGGATGCGGCAGCGTTGGTCATCAGGCCCCAGGTTGCGGGGATAGTATACCGTATCGTATTCGCGATGATCATTCCACGATTTTCCCAACGATAAAAGCGTAACAACCTCTAGGCCTCTCCGCTGGGCAATGAAGGTCTCATTTTTTATGGTAACAACATAATAGAGCTGTTCAAAAGCTTTGAAGGCACCAAGATAAGTGGTATCGTAGGTTTTCCATCGATGGGCTCCTATATGGCAACCTATATGGCAATAATAAACCTGTGTTGTACAGTAGTTGTCCTCCGGCACACACCACATTGCTTCAGGATAGGTTTCACTCTCAGTGCCATCAGAATAGAGCGACGGCAGATGGTTCTTCACTTTCATATAGCCTGGACGGGCAGTCACAAGCATACTGTCCACACCCTGTTCGTCAACAAGATAATAGTAGTCACCCCATCTCAGTATTTGAAAGATGTTTCCGAGATGAAGGTATTGCCGATGGATAATTTCGCTTTGCAAACCTCCGAGGCGGGTTTCGGTGTACAAACTGGGTTCGTTTTCTGTGAACCAAATGCGACCAAAGCTGCCTCGGGTTACGGTATAGGTGGCATCTTGATATAGGATGGAAGGCCATCCCTGTTCCGGCAACCAATTCCAACAACCTTGCTCATACGTGAAAAGGAAGCCGTCGCAAAGGACCTTGTCGCTATGAATGATAATCGTGTCAGTATGCACCTGAAACTTCTGACCTGACGCACACGCACTCCACAGACACAGCAGGGTGGCGATAAGGCGGAAGGCGTGTTTGGATTTCATAAGGCTCTGATATTTTTAAGATTGTGCGGCAAAGATAAAAAAAATGCTTGAGCAGGTATTGTCTTTTTTAAGAAGGCGCCCTATTCCTAACTTTTTTATACTTTTGCGCTATCAAAGAAACCACAAAAATTGAATTGACACTATGCTGGAATATTTCAATGAAGTGCCCTATTCCGTCACGGTTTGCGATAAAGACGGAAAGATTTTGGAAATGAACGATATGGCGGTGAATGTGCTGAGCCACGGCCAGCAGATTATCGGCCAGAACCTCTTGGACTGCCACCCGGAGCCTGCCCGCACCAAGTTGGCGGAGATGCTGAAGAACCACAACGTGAATGCCTACACGATCGAGAAGAACGGCAAGAAAAAGCTGATTTACCAGTCGCCTTGGTTCCAGAACGGCGAGTTCGCCGGCTACATCGAGCTCTCCATGGAAATCCCGATGGAGATGCCGCACTATATGCGGAAGCCGAAGCAGTAAAGACTCTTGATTCACTGCTTTGTAGTTTTTATTACGTTCGTTGCGTTATTATCATAAACAACAATAAAATATAGCTATATGAAAAACATTTTTACAACAGTGGCACTCTGTCTGGTATGTGCCTTTGGCGCTTTCGCCCAAAATTATTCAACAGTCCAAATCACGCCTGTCAACGGTGTGCTGACAGTCAATGGGGTGGACCAGATCACCATCCCGAATTATGATCCCAGTGAAGTCCAACTGGAGCCGATGGCTGGTTTCGTGGCCGTTCCTAACAATGATCAGATGTACACGGTTGCGGAATTTGCCACCTTGGATGCCGTGTGGAACGCATGCAACTCATCTACAGCCTGGTCATCCAACATGGTCACGCTGGACACCTATTCCGGACAAGGCATGAATGTCGGTTATGCTGCATTGAAGTTTTCCGGCACCCCGAATACATATGGTTACGCTAAGTTCGACAAGAACGTGTCAGGCGGTTGGACGGAATTTGGCTATTTCACCACGGGCACAGGCGTGGCCGAATGGACGAACACCGTTTCCATTTATCCGAATCCGGTCGTGGAAACCCTCAACATCAGCAATGTTGAAGGCGCCCGTGTTGCCGTTTACAACGCCACAGGCCAACAGGTGAAAAGTTTTGACAACGCCGCGGCCAATACCGTAATAAGCGTCTCTGATTTGTCGTCGGGTGTCTATTTTGTGAAGATCGCCAGCGGCAGCAAAGTGAATACGGTAAAGTTCGTTAAAGAATAAGATTATATCATATTCTAATGTGATCTGGCAGACCTTAGGTCTGCCGTTTTTTGTGTTTTTTATTTTGTTATTTTTGCACTTGTTTTTTTAACACTATTATGAATCAGTTTGCAGAATGACATAGAGATAAACTATAATAATAATTGAGCTTGATGCTCTTATTCTCGAAACGATAAATCTGGTAAATTTTTCATGACGAGAGAATAAGCAAGCTGAAGTTCATGCCTATGGGCGTGGATTGTTTCGTGCTTATCATCGTCAATGGTTTACCAGAGCCTTTCGTTTCTGACAAGCACACAACGGAAACAGTTCACGTCTTTTTTATGGAAACAGGTCAAGACATACATATCGGGCGCATAATACACCAAAAGTTAAGGGAGCAGGGCCGCACAGCCGCCTGGCTGGCGAAACAGATTCCGTGCACCCGCAATAATGTATTCAAGATTATGCGGAAATCGCATATTAGTACCGATTTGTTGTTGCGGATCTCCAAGATTTTGGACTATAATTTTTTTGATTGTTTCGATTATAGGAAGTAAGGCATACCCTTGCCGAATCCCGAAATGGATAGCAAACAGCATCCCTATTGGATAGCGTTGTAAATAATTGTGAGACAGAATAATCTGTATGTTTGCGATGTTAAAAAATGGATTATGAAAAAGATATTATTCATTCTTACCACTCTCATTTTATCCTCTTTTTCTTTGTCTGCACAATGGACTTGCAAAACGTTGGATCCTGAATTTGACGATGCAGAGCGTATAGCCTATACGGAAGAAAACAACAGAGCACAATTGATGATAGGAGAGTGGATGCCATTCTTTGATTATAGTATTTGGTGCTCGGATTTTCAAAGTTTTGATGACAAAATATTTAAGTTAATTAATAGAATTAGTAATGGGCGATATGCAGGGGAAGAAGTTCTGCATTTTTTAAGTGAGTTAGACGAAAGTTACGAAAGTGATTTTTTAAGTATGAGTTGTGTAAATGCAATAAATCAACATGTGGATGATGATGAGAGTTTTGGTAATATCCCTCTTATATTGGCTGTTGACCACTATAGGAAGTTACAAGCACCTTACAGGTTTGATATTTCTTTAAAAGTAGGAACTGGCTATAACCATTATAAATCAGATATGGATTTTAATGTCTCTTATGTATGGAGTGAAAATGAAAAAGTGGGCTACTATCGTATAGAATGGTTGTCAAGAGATTTCTGGAGCGATTTTAGGGCGGCAAGCAGTGTTAAAATCCGCATAAAACAAAATAGAGACAGTGATTATCAGTATTATGAGTTTAGTATGAGCGGATCTTCAAAAGCCTTCAATTTTGTAACCCTTGGCCATAAGGTTGTTTGGATGGATGATGTTGCCGAATGTCTTATTAAAGTTTTTGAAGTTATGAAGGCTAAGGAAGCTCAGAAACAGGAATCAACGAAACCGGATTGGCAAAGTGAGTTTGAAGCTGAAAAACAAAGATATATGGCTTCTCATACGCCTCCTCACGAGTTAAAATTAGAGTGTAAGAGTAGGCATTTATCTATGGAACATCCTCATTTTGAATTATATCCTTTATCTAATAGTGTTATATGTGATTCTCGTTACGATTTTTTTGATGTTGGATATGATACGATCTTGAACATGTTGAATTTATGTCCCTGCCTTGATGATCAAATATCTGATATAGATATGAATCATGAATTATATTCCAAAAGTTTTGATTGGAATTTGGATGGGATACATATCTTGGGGAATGATTCCAAAGAGATTGTCGTTCCTTTTGAATCAATACCTCAATATAAATGGGATAAGCGATATTGCGCAAGTTTGTATTTTGGGGATAATGCTGCGTTGTGGGGGACTGAAGCAATTGATTCTTTGGAGAAGTATCAGTTGATTTGGACACAAAATCCGCTTAAGTTGATTGTTAAAGAACATGATAAAACACTTGAATTTGTCGTCCAAGACTGGGGAGTGGATGGAGAATGGATGCATGGACATTATAATTTTAATTGGTATTATAGAGTTCTTTCTGAATATGGCGAGGAGTATGTTGTGTCTTTTGATGACTATGTTAAGGATTGGGATGATATAGAAAATGTAGAATATCTTACCAATATAGGAAATGTGTTGCTGTTTGATCATTGGAAGAATAAGATACCAGCGAATATTTTTTTCAGACATACAGATATGCACGCATATGATGTTTTTGAAATAAAAAAATGACAAATTTACTAATCTTTAAATTGATATTATTATGTTAAACGTAGAAAATGCCAAGCAATGTATTGGCCATTTAGATCAATCGTCTTTTGACACCCATGATTTTATTGAACAATTCAAAATTGATTTTGAAAGGGAATATGTGGACCTCCTATATGCGTATATAACTGTATCGAATGGTATTTATCGAGCAGCTCATGCGCATATCGGTCGTTTCCTGTCAGAAAACCAAAATCAGCTCAACATTCGATCTACAGATAGAGTAATAAGTCCCAATACAAAAAGAGGAATGTCAGAGAATCAAGAATGGGAAAAATGTTAAAAGAGATATAAATAATATTATGATAGAAGAAAACAATTCACAACAGCGCATTGTTTATGTAGAACGGCAATCCAATGGTCTCGGAACTGCTGGATTTATTTTTGCTATTCTATCCCTTTTAGTGTGTTGGGCTCCAGTAGTTGGTTGGGTAATATGGTTTCTCGGTTTTCTATTCTCTTTCATAGGGCTGTTCAAATCGCCACGAGGTTTGGCTGTGGCAGGATTTTTAATCTCCATCATTGATTTTATTGTTTTGGTGGTCGTCATTGGGGCTTTGGCAGGTTTGCTCGGCCTTTTTTAAATACGGGACAAGATGGTGTTAATAGCTCTGTCTTGCCCCATAGTCTAACCTCGCCAACTGCACAAACTATTGTCCGGACAGTTAATCCAAATGATATTTATGTTGCGTATGCTAATTGTATAAATACTTGTTTGAATAACCTTGGTGATTTTTATAAAGAAGAAAATGATAATTATTACTTCCTCTTTGACATAACAGGCGACGGTTCTCCAGAATTGTGGATTGTTGTAACGGAGGCTACAACAAAAGCCGAGAGAGGTCTTTTCGTATATACATTTGAAAAAGGAAAATACAAGGAAATTTATTTCGTTCCAGGCGTTGTTACCGATATAGGTGTTGGGGAGAAATGTGTTGTCTGTGAGTCAGGAGATTATGGATGTGGTGGTTGTGGGTATTCTCACGTTTCTATACTAACATACGATGGTCAAAAAATCATTGAGAAGATTATTAAACGAGAAGAATACGATCCTGATGGTGATAGGGTGGTGTTTGATATATCGGATGAATATTTACCAATGGAAAAGAATCCGCCAAAAACAGCAAAATTATACGAAGCATATAAACTAACAACAGGATCTTACTTTAAATAACCACATACTTTAGCGTTTTTATAACTTGGCTCTAATATTTTATTCCTAATTTTCCCCGCACACCTCCTGCGTGCGAAATTTTGTTCATGCCTCGCGCAATCCTACGCACCCCGACAGGCCGCTGGCCTGTGGCCTGCAGGGGTGTGTGGTAGCTATACCCTACAATTTGTCACTCATCAGAAACTGCAACAGGCCTGTGTAGTAGATGCCCTTTTCATCGCGATAGGGCATGATGTCGTCTTTGACAATGACAATTTTTTGGAATGAGTCATCTATCCGTTTCAGTGAGTTGAGTTCCTGCTCACGCTTTTCATCGCTTGATATCTCATAAGCCGATTGTATGTAGTATTTCTCATTGCCGTTGGTTGCTATGAAATCAACCTCATACTGCTTGTACTCCGATTTTCCGTCTTTCGTCACCCTGACTTCGATTACTCCAACATCAACGGCGTAGCCGCGATACAGGAGTTCGTTAAAAATGACGTTCTCCATCAGATGAGTCTGTTCCAACTGCCTATAGTTCAAGCGAGCGTTTCTCAATCCAACATCCACCGAATAGTATTTTTTGACGTTTTCATAATATTTGTTGCCCTTGATGTTGTATCGTCTGGCTTCATTGAATAGGAATGCCTCCCCAAGATATCCGATATACTTGGCAACGGTGTCATCGCTTATCCTGATTTTCCTCACGCTCGCAAGTGTATTGGTGATTCGGGTGGTATTTGTCAGCGAGCCGACCGATGAGCACAAAGCGTCGGCAATCGCCTCCAATGCTTCACGATTTTCAACATGATTCCGTTCCACCACATCGTCAAGATAGGTCTTCTTCCAGAGTCTTTGCAAATAGGTGTTCTTCTGCTCAAATGTCGGCATCTTTCTGAGTGCCGGAAGCCCGCCGTAGGTGTAGTACTCTTTCCACAATTCACCGATGGGTTCCTGCCGATCCTGACAAAACTCCTTGAAAGAGAAGGGCATAATGTTTACCTCATCGCTTCTTCCACGAAAAATTGTGATGATGTCGTTGGAAAGAAACTTGGAATTGCTGCCTGTGATATACACATCCACATTAGGGCGGCTATTCAATCCATTGACAATCTTCTCAAAACCTTCAACCTCCTGAATTTCATCCAGAAAGATATAATACGGTTCAGTCTTTGAATCGATTCGCGAATACAAATACTCTTTCAACTTTTCTCTGTCAAGTAGTTCTTGCGGAGTTTCCTCGTCTTCAATGTCGAAAGAAATGATGATGATATGGTCTTCCGGTACCCCTTGCTCCAAAAGGTAATCTTTAAAAATTGGGTTTAGCAGGAAAGATTTGCCAGCCCTGCGCGGCCCGGTTACGGCTTTTACTAATCCGTTTCCTTTTCTGACAATCAGACGGTTAAGATAAATATCTCTTTTAACGTATGCATCCATAACAATGTATATTCGAAATCCACTGCAAAATTACAATAATTTTCGAATGAGCGTTGTGCATCGGTGATTATATACCACATTTTTTTATTCTTTCAGCAACGCGTCGATTTCTTCGCTCAGCTTGTCGTAGCGATTCGTCACCTCCCGGGTTCTTTTGCGACCAAAGGAGCCATTAAAGAAGCTGCCCCAAATAATCATGGAGAAGAAGGCAATGCGATCGTAAAAAAAGAGGAAAACTTCAAGTACTAGAAACAAAATGATTCCGATAATT
>JAGCGA010000001.1 GCA_017649855.1 Bacteroidales bacterium | reverse complement strand
TCTGATACTCTCAAAATCGCTGTCGTTAAGCATATTACGATAATCCTTGTAACCTACGCGTATGGATTTTTCCAGTGTTTCCAATGCCAGTTTCTTTTGTGCCGTCAATGCGTAGCAGCATGCAAGATTATAATATACATCAGCTGTCATTTCTTCCTTGTAGATCCTAGCATCCACCCACTGACTGTCAATAGCAGTTGTGTCAAAGAATGTGACAAGTTCTTTTAGATGGAGAATCGCCTTATCGAACTGTTTATCTTTGTAAAAGTCATGATACACATCATAAATCTCATCATATTTTTCAAAAAACAAGTCAATATCCCGCTGAGTCTTCAAAATATGCTTGTCTAACTGCTGGGACATACAAACGTGTCCATATGACAGTAAAAGTGTAAGAAAAATGGTTGTCAATCGTATATTTTTCATATTCATGAAATTAATGCTCGTTTTTTATTAAGACGCAAAAAAACATAAAAGGGCCACAATTAGGTAAACGACCGCAAAGATACATTTATTTCATTTACGGCGTTTGCGGTGAAACGGTGACAGGGCGATGTAGAGACGTGCCATGGCGCGTCTCTACAATCCAAAATATCAACCCGTATTTTATTGACATTCAATATATTATACCACCCCCCGCAACAAAATAAAATCCCTCATCCCCCCAAGATTCCCATCCAATTTTACGTTTTTAAAATAAAGAACCACCCTTAAAAATGTAAGATTATGAAATGCAAACTTCTCTTCGTGATGTTATGGCTCTGCGCCACCGGTGCCTCCGCGCAGCACCTCACCGTCAAGAATTACCAGGAGAAAACGCCCCCGCCCGGTATGGTCAAGATTGCGGACAACGTGTATTGCGACCAAGCCCATATCACTAATGTCGATTGGCTGGAATACCTCTACTGGTTGGAACATATCTACGGGAAGGAGTCGGCCGAGTACCGCGCCGCACTGCCCGATGAGCAAATCATCCGGCAGCAGCTCCCCGACAGTATCGCCCAGCACTATTCGAAGCATCCTGCATACAAGGAGTTCCCCGTGTTGGGGATTTCGCCGACTCAGGCCCGCGCCTACTGCGACTGGCGCACCGACCGCATCGCCGAATGGATGCTCGTTCATCTGGGACGGAAGAAGTTCTCCTCCAACCAAAGTTCCGACAACTACTTCAGCGTCAAGAAAGACGGGATGCCGACGGATTTGAAGGTGCTTTACTTCTTCCTGCCAGAGGGCGTTGAAACGCGCTATGGCTTCTCGTGCTTCGCGGAGTGGCGCTAGTGTCGGCGAATTTTACGAATTATGCGAATTTTAGTTAGAGCGAAAGTATGACCTTTATACATTCGGACGGTGGTTCCAAAAGTCTAAAAGTGTATCTTTGCGGCCTCAAATCGTCACGGAAAGTGACTAAAAACCGAAAAGATGCGAATGAATAATCCGATAAAAATCATCACAACGGTCGTTTTGCTGCTGTTTTCGGCATTTTGGCAAGCAACGGCCCAGCGGTTGAGCGACCGCTATTTCGGCATCTCCGAACAGGACTTTGTCGATACCATCAAGATCAAGATGTGGGACGGGGCCATCATTGTGCCCGTGGAAATCGAGGGGGAAACCAAGAACCTGATGTTCGACACGGGTGCCGGGACAGGGTTCTGGATAGGAGAAGAAGAGCCGTGGATGCAACCGATGGGCGCCAGTATCACCACACGTGACGCCCAAAACAGAACGAAAAAGAAAGCGATGATGAAGATTCCTTCCCTTAAAATGGGACATCTCACCATCAAGGGCTATCCGGTGGTGGTGGATGACGGGCTCGGAAATTACACCTGCGGCATCATCGACGGCGCTTTCGGCTTCGACCTCGTCTCCAAAGGCATCTCGTTCAAATTCGACACCCGTGACAGTCTGCTGATCATGACCTCCCGCAAGGGCTTTTTCGCCAAAGAGGAGAAAGGACACGCCAAGGTGCCCTACAAAGTTTACGGCAACGTACCCTTCCTGTGGACGAAAATTCCGTTTGCCCGCCCGAGAATGCTTTTCGATATGGGCGCTGTCGGCGGTTGGTTCGGTCTCCCGCAGGATTTGCTGGATCTGTGGGCGAAGGACAACCCAAACATCAAGCGGCAATTGGATTCGATGACGGTGAATGTGGATACGACCGTGATGACCTACGCCGGTCTTTTCGGCGCCTCCTACGATACGGTTATTGGTGGGGAACTCTGTTTCCCTGAGATTGAAATCGGCGACATCGTTCTCAAAGAGGTGTGGGTCTCGACCGCCACGCACAACCGTGCCGTCGGTTCGGCCCTGTTGGAGCACGTCTCGCTGATTATCGACGCGCCGAAGAAGAGTTTTTACTTCCTGCCCAACGACGGGAACCCGGAAATCACCGTGGCGAACAGGGGAAGAGGCCTCAATCTTGTTCCTGCCGAGGAGGGCGACATGCTCGGGGCGGTGAAGGCGATTGTGCGCAAAGGGACGAAAGCCTACGAGAAGGGCCTCCGCAACGGCGATTACCTCATCAGCGTTGACGGCACCCCCATTCCGGATATGTGCACATATACGTTGCTGGTGCGCCAAGGTGCCACGAAACGCTTTGTGTTCCGCAGTCCCGAGGGGGAGATCAAGGAGGTGGAGTGGTGATTGCGAAGTAATTGCATTTTTGCCGAATTCTTCAGATTGCCACTATCTTGTCACTCATCAGGAACTGAAACAATCCAGTAAAGTAAATGCCTTTTTCATCTCGATAAGGCATAATATCGTCTTTGACAATGACAATCTTCTGGAAAGAATCGTCAATTCGATTCAGAGAGTTAAGTTCCTGCTCGCGTTTAGTATCGGAGGACAACTCGTATGCCGACTGGATGTAATACTTTTCGTTCCCGTTGGTTGCAATAAAATCCACCTCATACTGTTTGTATTCTGATTTCCCATTTTTCATCACTCGAGCTTCGATCACCCCGACATCAACAACGTAACCCCGATGTAAAAGCTCATTGAAGATAATATTTTCCATCAGGTGGGTCTGCTCCAGTTGTCTGTAATTCAAACGGACATTCCTTAGCCCAACATCAACCGAATAGTATTTTTTAATGTTTTCGTAATACTTATTCCCTTTGATGTTGTATCTTTTGGCTTCGTTGAACAAGAACGCCTCTTCCAAATATCCGATATATTTGGAAACCGTATCGTCTGAGATTTTAATTTTCCTCACACTCGCCAATGTGTTGGTGATTCGTGAAGTGTTTGTCAGCGATCCGACGGAGGAACACAAAGCATCGGTAATCGCCTCAAGTGCCTCTCGGTTTTCCACGTGATGCCGTTCTACCACATCGTCGAGATAGGTCTTCTTCCAGAGCCTTTGCAGATACGAGGTTTTCTGTTCGTATGTCGGCATCATCCTGAGTGCAGGAAGTCCTCCGAAGGTGTAATACTCCTTCCATAATTCACCGACTGACTCTTGCCGGTCCTGACAAAATTCCTTAAATGTGAAAGGCATGATGTTCACCTCATCGCTGCGACCTCTGAAAATCGTGATGATGTCGTTGGAGAGGAATTTCGAATTGCTGCCCGTGATATACACGTCCACATTTGGACGATTGTTCAATCCGTTGACAATCTTCTCAAAATTCTCAACTTCCTGAATCTCATCTAAAAACACATAGTAAGGTTCTGTTTTTGAGATGATTCGTGAATACAGATATTCTTTTAGCTTCTCCCTGTCCAGCAGTTCACGAGGAGTATCTTCATCCTCAATGTCAAAAGAAATGCTGATGATGTGGTCTTCCTGAACCCCTTGCTCCAATAGATAATCTTTAAAAATAGGATTCAGCAGGAAGGATTTTCCTGCACGCCGCGGTCCTGTTATAGCTTTAACCATGTTGTTGTTTCTCCTGACAATCAACCGATTAAGATAGGTGTCTCTTTTTACGTATGCTTGCATATTTATGTTTATTCGAAATCCACTGCAAAATTACAATATTTTTCGAATGCAATATTGTTTGTCCGATTTTTTTATTTTTGCCCCACCGACTGTCACCTTTTCACTTTTTCACGTTATGATATTAGTGAGCAGTGAACAGTGAGCAGTGAACAGTGATAAACCGATATGGCTATGTATATAAGAAACTACTTCCTTAAGCAGCCCCGAAGGGGCAAGACGCGCGAAGCGCAAGTAACCCCATACAAGCGCAGCGCAGTGTGGGACTTGGCACCAGAGACAAGTTCGGACTGCGGAGACAGCGATACGGGTGAGCGCAGCGCAATACGTGTGTGTCTGTCCCTCGTCATCGTCGTCCTCCTCGCCCTCGCCTCTCCCCTCTCCGCCCAGCACCGCGACACCCTGTACGTGGTGGAGGAAGAGCCGGTCTATGACACCCTCTTCGTGCACGACACGCTGCGAGTGCACGACACGTTGGTCCCGATGCAGACGGATAGTACTGGATTTTACAAGTTTAGTGCAGGTTTGAATGTTAACGTGCTCGGAGGCGGGCCTTCCATCAAATACGGCATTTCCAAGAATTGTGTTTTCCAAACCGATTTTTCAGGCAGATTTTTCATTAACAACTATTCTCCGGAGAATAGTTTTATACTGTACGTATATGAACTTTCTCAAAACTTTTTATATCAACGTCAAATTGCTGAGAAAAACGGGGTGCTTTACTATTATATGGTCGGAGCTGGCTTGTCGGGAGGCGTTTCAATACTCCGACCAACGCTTTGGAAACTTGGGGTATATCCTTTGTTTGGGGTGGAGTTTGTCTTGAAAAGACCTAAACTCTCTTTTCAAATAGACCTCAGGGCAGGTTATTGTTCCCTTCTGAAATCGGCAAATGCCAAATCGCCACGTACCAGTTTGGACAACAATCCGTTATGGTTGATTTGCTATACGGGTATGCCGACGGAATATCCTTATCACGGATATGACATTTCGCTGAATTTCGCCGTCAGATTCTGTATGATTAAATAAGATTTTATTTTTGCCCCCGGCTGTCACCTTTTCGCTTTTTCACGTTATGATATTAGTGAGCAGTGAACAGTGAACAGTGAACAGTGCTAAACCGATATGGCTATGTATATTAGAAACCACTTCCTTAAGCAGCCCCGAAGGGGCAAGAGCTCGGTAGCACAGTATGCGCGCAGCGCAATACGTGCGTGTCTGGCCCTCGTCGTCCTCCTCGCCCTCGTCTCTCCCCTCTCCGCCCAGCACCGCGACACCCTGTACGTGGTGGAGGAAGAGCCGGTCTATGACACCCTCTTCGTGCACGACACGCTGCGAGTGCACGACACGTTGGTCCCGATGCAGACGGACAAAAACCAACCCGAAAAACGGAAATCAAAAGTCAGCTATTATCATGCTCTTGGGGTGGATTATGTCCTTCAGCCCTTTGCGATGGAGTATGATAATCAGAAATATTACGAAATGGGGGTTCGTTTACATGTACTGAACGGTATCCAATTTAACCCTTGGCTGATACTTTCGCTGGATTTTCAATTTGCATACACGCATGGCTACGACGAAGATTTGACATTCGTTATGCCTATGAAAGGTATCTCCAACGGTTCCAAAAACGGCCTCAGGTCTTTTGAAAACGTCGGTTTCAAATTGGGTTTGGACTTCCGATACCGTTGGTTCAACAGGTTCAAATGGAGTCCTGTCATAGGCATTGCAGGTGGTCCGTCCATAGAATTGACTTCCTACCCGTTACAAGATGGAGAATTCAAGAGTTATTGGGGATGGGGTGGCTATATATCCCAATATCTTGGTTGCAGCTACCGATACCGGAACAACAAACAATTGTGGTTCGGGGCAAGCTGGACTGTCGATTTTGGATATGTTTTCATTGCGATACCATTACTTGGCTTCAGGTTTGAAATACAGTTGTAGTGAACGTGAACGGACCAACATTTTTATTTTTGCCCCCGGCTGTCACCTTTTCTCTTTTTCACGTTATGACTATAGTGAGCAGTGATCTTATTTTGTAGTTACAATACCCTTAGGGATGTGGCATATTTTCACATCACACACAAATGGCCAGCATTCCCACAAGAAATCCCAGCGCCAGGGTGATGGTTTTCACAATGAAAAAGTTTCGGCGCGACTGTGCCAGGAGGGGCAGGCCGGCATGGCCGTTTTGCGAGATAGAGTTGGCCAACAGGATGCCGAAGGGGATAGTTCCATTCAAAAACATAGCGATAAAGATGAGGTTGGGTCCCGATTCCGGGATCAAGCCCACCAAAACCGCTGCCAACAACATGGCATACCGAGCCCATTGCTTGGCCTGCAGCAGTTGCTCTACATCCACAAACAAGCCTACCAGCATGAGCAGCAACAAGACTCCAAAAGACCATAGGAAGACCTTCAGCAGATGATGTTTCACCACGTGATGCCAGAAATGTTCTTTCAAGAAATGGAGGACCCGATTCTTGAAACCATTCTTATGAACATCCGAAGTGGCCGGTTCATGACCGTCAACCTCCTCATGGATATCAAAATTGTGAGGTTCCAGCGTGAACTTCCATCGTTTGGAAATCAGCATAAAGAGCAGACCTGACAATATGGCAATGCCAAAAAGAATTGCCGTGAGGATCGCTCCCCATCGAGGATTTTGCACGAAGAGGAAGAAGGCCTCATCGCCAAAAGTGGCCACCATGCCAGAGATGAGCGCACCAAAAGAGATCAAGTCGTGGGTGAACATGGAGACCACGGCAAACCCACCCGCACAGCCTGGGATAGCACCCAACAAAGCGGCAAGGAGAATCTGCAGGAAGGGGCGGTTGCGCACCTTGGCCAACAGCCTTCCTGATGACGACACATTGATCAGCTCTATCAACGTCATCATCAAAATCACCCAGCCAGTGATCTCCAGACTGTCTTTAAAGACATCCAGCAAACGGTCGAGAATAACGGTCTTGTCCATGTTTTATTTGAGCCGCAAAAATAGCACTTTTTTCAAAAGAGCTAGAGCTACCCTCCGATGCTTCCTTATCGTGGCATCACAACACATTTTGACTTGCAGGTGACTCCGAAAGCAACCGATTTTTTTTGTACTTTTGCACCGCATTTTCAAGAATGCGACAAAACCATTATGGAACCTGGTAGAGACGTTTCATGAAACGTCTCTACAGACCGGAAAAACCGGATTTGACAATTGTAAGATAGTGATATGGCAGAATATCAAGATGATAACATTATAACCCTGAATTGGTACGAGCACATCCGGACGAGACCCGGCATGTACATCGGCAAGAAGGGTGACGGCTCGTCGCACGACGACGGCATCTACGTGCTTCTGAAGGAGGTGATGGACAACGCCATCGATGAGTTCATGAACGGCTATGGCAAGGTCATTGACGTCACCATCAAGGAAAACCGCGTGACCGTGCGCGACTACGGGCGCGGCATCCCCTTGAACAAGGTGGTCGATTGCTACTCCAAGATGAACACGGGCCGCAACTTCAAGGGCGACTTCGCATCCATCGGCATGAACGGCGTGGGTGTGAAGGCAGTGAACGCGCTCTCCACGCACCTGCTCGTGCAAAGCGTGCGCGATGGCCAAATGAAAAGAGCCGAGTTCTCCGCCGGCCTGCTGACCAAGGAGTATCCCATCGAGGCGACCGACGAGAAGAACGGTACGATGGCCTCCTTCCTCCCTGACAACACCATCTTCGAGAACTACGAATGGTACACCGAATACATCGAGAACCTGCTCTGGAACTACGTCTATCTGAACCGCGGCCTGACCATCAACTTCAACGGCAAGCGCTTCTACTCCAAAAACGGTCTCTTGGATTTGCTCAACAAGAAAGTGGGCGACAACGCCTTGTATGAGCCTATCTATCTGAAAGACGACAACTTCGAGTTCTCCATGGTCCACACCAACCGGAAATACGGCGAGGAGTACTACACGTTTGTCAACAGCCAATACACGGAGCATGGGGGCACCCACCAGCAGGCCATGCGCGAGGCCATCGTGAAGACCTTCCGTGACTTCTTCAAGAAAAACTTCGAGCCGGGGGACGTGCGCAACTCCGTAGTAGCCAACATGTCCATCAAGGTCAAGGACCCCATCTTCGACTCCCAGACCAAAACCAAACTGGGTTCCGAGCACATGGAACCAGGTGGGCAGACTATCCGCAACTATGTCAACGAGATGATTGGCCGACTGCTGGACAACTACTTGCACAAGCATTTGGATGTGGCCGATGTGATCCTGAAAAAGATCCAGGAGGCTGAGAAGGAGCGTGTCGCCATTGCCAACCTCAAGAAACAGTCCAAGGAGATTCAGAAGCAGGTCAGCCTGCACAACAGCAAGCTTCGCGACTGCCGTTACCACTTCAACACCAACGATGCGCGCGGATTGGAGACGATGATCTTCATCACGGAGGGCGACTCCGCTTCGGGCTCCATCACACAGTCACGGGATGCCAACACGCAGGCCGTTTTCAGTCTGATGGGAAAGCCCGCCAACGTCATCAAAACCAAGAGTGCCATCTACAACAATGAGGAGTTGAGCCTGCTTCAGGCGGCATTGAATCTGGAAGACGGCATTGACGGTTTGCGATACAACAACATCGTCATCGCCACCGATGCCGATGTGGACGGCATGCACATCCGTCTGCTGCTGCTCGCTTTCTTCTTGAAACTCTTCCCTGATGTGGTGCGCTCCGGCCATGTGTATGTGCTTCAAACCCCGCTATTCCGCGTCCGCAACAAGAAAGAGACCATCTATTGCTATTCTGAAGAGGAGAAGGTCACTGCCATCCGGAAGTTAGGGAACAAACCTGAGATCACCCGTTTCAAAGGTTTGGGCGAAATCGACCCCAAAGAGTTCAAAGGCTTTATCGGCAAATCCATCCGATTGGAGCCGGTGGTGCTCAATCCGAACAGCAACATTGACGACATTATTGACTTCTATATGGGATTGAACACCCAGGAACGCCAGAATTTCATCATGGAGAATCTGCGGGAGGAGGTGGACAACTTCTCTGAAGAATCATAAAACCTACACCTATGCAAACAAAGACCATCTATCTGCTTCTTATCAGCTTGTTGTTATGTGCGGCAAGCTGTCACAACAAGCATCGTGACGATGCTGTCAGAAATGAGGAGTACGACTATCCGGTAGGGTTGATTCCGGACACCATCCAGACCGGTTTTTCAGATGAGAGCGTGCTCTACACCATGGAAGAGACGTTATTAGAAAATTTCCTCCGCCAAAGCGACCAATATCAAGGGCAAAAGTTGACCATGCGCACAGCCTTTCCGGAGGAATGGGGCGTTTTGTGCGTGGAACGTCTGCCGCAAGGACGTGAGTTGATGTTGGTGCAGTCCAAGTCGCGGGAGTGGAAATATCTGCTGGTCACCTCCGGCTACGGGACACAGCGGATCTTGGACATCCTGCCTGCAGCCGTGAACTTGGCCAAGCAGGACGGTGATCTGTTGGAGACCGAAAAGTGGACCACCTACCGACAACCCGACGGCGCCTTTCGGATTGTCAAAGAGTACGACTGGACACGCTCGCTGACCGGTGCCACCAAGCAGCAAGTATTGGAGCATCCGGAGAAATATCACCGTCAGCACACTTATACGGAACAATTCATCATCAACGACATGGGCCATTTTGAGGCAGTAGAGGTGGACACCCTCCCCGACTACAAAGCGGTGGTGTTTTTCTACAACTTCAACGACAAGCCCGAATTATGGGATGAATACATGGAGATGCTTCAGTCGTATTGCGAGGAGAATAACATCCTTTTCGAAGAGGTTTATCAGGAATACAACCGTGTGGTCCTGCACAACTATGACATGAGTTTTTCCTTGGAGGCTGACATCACACCCTATACTGAATCACTGGAACAAGGTCTTGTCTTGCTGTGCAAAGGTCAGGAGCCCAAGACCATCCCATTTGGGAATTTTGAATATATGCAAATGATTATCAACCGATATTTTCATTTGGACAAACCAGAGTCGTCACGACCAGCCATATGATTGAACGCTTTCAGAAACAGATGACCCGACTTGTCGGCTATCCACACGGCTGCAGGTACTTGTTGGCAGTCAGTGGTGGGGCCGACTCCATGGTGCTGGCCACGCTATTCCACATGTCGGGTTATGACTTCGAAATTGCGCACTGTAACTTTCACCTGCGGGGGGCCGACTCTGACCGTGACATGCATTTCGTGCAACAGTGGGCTGAAGAGCACCAGATTCCCTGCCAAGTGCAGGAGTTTGACACCATGTCCATACAGCAGGACTCTGGGAAGTCTGTCGAGATGACTGCCCGCGACCTGCGCTACCAATGGTTTTCCCAAATCAGCACACCCTTTGACTATATCGTCACTGCCCACCATGCCAATGACGATGCGGAGACTATCCTGCTCAACCTCACGCGGGGCACCGGGCTTCAAGGGTTGACGGGCATTCCTGAACGCAATGGCGTCATCCTGCGTCCCTTGCTTACCTTCAGTGCCGAGGAGATCCGCACCTTTGCCAAGTTCCATCAGATAGCCTATATGACGGACATCACCAATGCCGACGAGGAGATCAAGCGCAACCGGATCCGGCACACTGTCATTCCGGCCTTGCAGCAGCTGAACCCCAACCTGGTGCACACCATAGCGCACAACAAGCAGATCCTTCAGCAGCAAAGCGCCTTGTATCACTATGCCGTGGCCGATTTCACAAGAAGGGCGCTCTCCGAGAAAGAGGGGGCCATCCACATCCAGCGTTCCGAGATTGACGGCTTCCCCTTCAGCGATGTGCTGCTTTATGAGATCCTCCGTCCCTACCAGTTCTCGGAGTCGGACGTGAAGGACATGCTGATGACCGACCAGCCAGGAAAGCTCTTCCGAGCGCCCAATCATCTTTTGGTCGTGGACCGCGATGCATTCATCGTGCGCCCTCTCCCACCCCAACCGTCAGAAGCGCGCCACTACCAAAATCTGGAGGAGTTGCAGGAGGACTTTTCCGTAACCCTCCACACCACCGTCAATGGCATCCAGAAGCCCGCCGACAGCAACACCTTCATCATCCCTGAACACAAACTCACCTTCCCCATCACCCTCCGTCATTGGCAGCCAGGCGACTATTTCTTCCCTTTTGGCGGCAAAGGCAAACGGAAACTCAGCGACTTCTTCACGGATCAGAAGGTGAACCGCCTCGACAAGGATCAAGTCCCCTTGTTCTGCATTGGCGATGACATTGCCTGGGTGGTGGGATACCGAAGTGACGAACGCTTCAGAGTGGAAGAGTCCGACACCCACTATTATTGCATTTCCCTTTTCAAACATAAATCCTAAACCCATCAACCTTTACAAATGGAAGCACCAAGACTAGAGCAAAGACCTGTGATACAGCCCCAAAGGACCTTCATCCTGTGGTTCATGAGTATCTGTTCCATGTTGGATGCTCTTTCCAACATCTTCACCTACCTGCTCAGTGTTCTTGCTCCCCAGAAGATGGCCGAGATGTTGCCTCAAGCGGGAGCCACGATGGGCTTGAGTCAGGAGAACATCGAGAAGTTGTTAGAGACTTTCGCTACCATCACACCTTCCCAATACCTGATGCTGATTGGGGTGGAAGTGCTGATGTTTGCAGGGGCGCTACTGATGATATGGAAACTCAACCAGATTGGTTTTCACCTATATGCCATCGGTCAGTTACTCAACATTCTCATGATGAACTTTGTCATTGGCGGAAATATGACGATGGACTTTACGTCCATCCTGACGGTAGTGTTCCTGATTGCCATTTATGCCATGCATTTGCGGTATATGCATCGGCTAAAAGATACGGACGGGGAAGAAACCGATGAAATCACCGAAAACACAGAACAAGATGAATAGAGAAGATTTCCCAATATTAACCCAACAGGTCTACAACAGGCCTTTAGTCTATCTGGATAATGCGGCGACGACACAGAAGCCGCAGGTGGTCATTGACGCTTTGCAGCATTACTACGAGACCATCAACAGCAACATTCACCGTGGGGTGCACTATCTGAGCCAGCTGGCCACCAACGAGTTCGAGTCGGCCCGTCGCTGTGTACAACAGTTCATCAACGCCGCCCACGACTATGAGATCATCTTCACGCGCGGGGCCACAGAAGCGATCAACCTAGTGGCAGCCTCTTTTGGCAGAACCTATATCCAGCGTGGCGACGAGATCATCATCTCCGAGATGGAGCACCACTCCAACATAGTGCCCTGGCAGTTCTTGTGTGAAGATCGCGGTGCCGTGCTGAGAGTCATCCCGATAAGCGATGAAGGTATGCTGGACATGGAAGCTTACACGTCACTTTTCACCGAAAAGACCAAGATAGTGGCGGTCACGCATGTCTCCAACACCTTGGGAACCATTAACGATGTGGCAGAGATAGTACGCATCGCACATGGTCACGGCGTGCCGGTCATGTTGGACGGTGCCCAGGCGGTGGCACACGAGCCCGTGGATGTCCAGGCTTTGGACTGCGACTTCTACTGTTTTTCCGGCCATAAGATGTATGCCCCGATGGGCGTGGGCGTGATGTACGGCAAGGAGCGGTGGCTCAACGAGATGAAGCCCTATCAGGGTGGCGGGGAAATGATCAGCTCCGTGACCTTTGAGAAGACCACCTACAACGATCTGCCCTTCAAGTTTGAGGCGGGCACCCCGGCTGTGGGCGACGTGATCGGTCTCCGCATTGCCATTGAGTACATGCAATCCATCGGGGTGGAGCGCATCCGCGACTACGAGACGGAGCTCCTTCACTATGGCATGGAGAGGCTCAGCCAAATTGAGGGAATCCGTTTCATCGGAACGGCACCGCACAAGGCTGCGGTCATCTCCTTCCTGCTAGGCACCTCGCACCCTTACGATGTGGGGGTGTTGTTGGACCATCAGGGCGTGGCCGTCCGCACCGGGCACCACTGCACCCAACCCATCATGAGTCATTATGGTATTCCCGGAACAGCCAGAGCCTCGTTGGCACTGTATAGTTCCAAAGAAGATATTGACCGGTTGGCAGAAGCCCTCCTCAAAGCAAAATCCATGTTATCATAGTCAAGAAAAAGATGAGTTACGCACTTATTACCGGCGGCAGTTCCGGCATCGGACTGGCATACGCGGAGGAGATGGCCGCCCGCCAATACAATATTCTGATTGTCAGCAACCGGGAAGATCTCAACGAGACCGCCTCCCAGCAGATCCGCGCCCAGCATCCCAACCTGGAAGTCAAGACCCTCATGATGGACCTGGCCGTTCCCGAGGCGGCGCAGCAGCTGTTCGACTATTGTCATGAGCAACAGCTTGACATAGAGGTTGTCATCAACAACGCCGGCATGTTCTACTTCGGAGCTGCCGTGGAGAAACCGACCAAGCTATCGGAAAAGATGCTGACACTTCACGTCCACACCCCGGTCATGATATCGCTTCTTTTTGGCAAGGCCATGAAAGACCGTGGCCATGGTTATATCCTCAATGCCAGTTCCATCACAGCCTTCATGAAGTTCCCCACCATTGCGGTCTATGAGAGCACCAAGACCGCCCTGATGTCGTTCAGCTACGCGCTGTCATCCGAGCTGAAGCACCATGGGGTGAACGTCTGTTGTGTCTGTCCGGGTGCAGTGGACACCGACCTCTACAACCTGCCCGTCAATATGCGCCGGTGGCTGTGCCGACTGGGCCTCATGTTAAAGCCGCACCAGGTAGCCAAGAAGGGGGTGCGTGCCCTCTTCCGCGGATGGAAACGTCGCATACCCGGTGTCTGGAGCCGCATATTTGTAGCCCTAAGCATCATCGCCCCCGACTGGATCGTGGACATCATCAAGAAAAAATTCGTATAGAAGCTACCTATCTTTTGTCAAGGATGATCGGCTTGATAGCATCCTCCACACGGTAATCGCCAATCATCGTACGGCGCAGGCAGGTCAGGTGGGCACCCGACTGGAGTGCCGCTCCAAAATCGCGGGCAACGGACCGGATGTAAGTACCTTTGGAACAGCGGATACGGAAATCTATCTCAGGCAATTCAAAGCGGGTGATTTCGAATTCGTAGATGGTCACATGCTTGGTCTCGAGTTGTGCGCTCTCGCCCACACGGGCAAGGTGGTAGGCTCTTCGGCCGTTATAGCGGACCGCTGAGAAGAGCGGTGGCACCTGCTCCAGCTCTCCGACAAAGTCTTTCGCCACCGACTCTGCAAGTTCACGGGTGATATGGTCATAGGGCATCGTAGCATCGACAGGATGTTCCAAGTCGAAACTAGGGGTGGTGGCGCCCAGACAAAAAGTACCCGTATATTCTTTCACTTGCTGTTGGATCTGGTCTATCTTCTTGGTCATCTTGCCGATGCAGATGATGAGCAGACCCGTCGCCAAGGGATCCAACGTGCCGGCATGACCTACCTTCACCCTGCGGTTAGCCTTTCGCTGGACGATGCCGCGCACCTTGCCGACGATATCGAAAGAGGTACACAGACGAGGTTTGTCCACGAGCAGGACATCCTCCTCAAAATTAACTTCCAACTCGGGCAGCTGGAAGACGGTAGCATGCACAATCGGATTCTTTAGCATAAGCCGAATATGATAGCGATGATGCCGACAATGGCGCAATAGATAGAGAACCAGGCGAGGTTGGCTTTCTTGACGATACTAATCATGAAGCGACAGGCCAGCACGCCACAGACATAGGCGGAAATAAAACCGCATATCAGCGCTTGGGCCGAGAGGCCGCACTGGGAAAAGGAGAAATTGCCGCCAATCAGGTCGAGGAATGATTCACCCAAGATGGGGATGATCACCATCAGGAATGAGAACTGGGCCACTTCCTCCTTGCGGACCCCACTCAACAAGCCGGTAGCGATGGTGGAGCCGGAACGGGAGAGACCTGGGAGCACCGCAACCGCTTGGGCACAGCCGATGAGGAAGGCACGCCCGAAAGTGAGCGGCTTGTTTTCCCGAAAACGGACAAAGCGGGTGAGCGCCAGCAACAAAGCCGTCACTAGCAACATACTACCCACCAGCACAAGACCTTCCCCAAAGAAGGACTCGACCGTATCTTTGAAGAAGAGACCGACGATGAGAACCGGGATCATGGAAACCAAGATCTTGCAGATATACTGAGTCTCCTCATTCCACTGAAACTTGAAGAATTTTGCCAACAGGTTCAGGATCTCTTTCCAAAACACGGTCAAGGTACTTAACACGGTAGCGGTATGCACCAGCACTTCAAAGGTGACATTCTCCGCCACACCAGCGCCTAAGATCTCCCGACCAATAATCAGGTGACCGCTGCTGCTAACGGGCAGGAACTCCGTAAACCCTTGAACGATACCTAATATCAGGGCTTGAAACCAGGTCATGACTAAGCTTCCGGTTCAGATTTCTTTCTGGGGTGCCACATAATAGCCACACCCTCCATGACAATACCCAGGAACATCAAGATAGGGGCCACCACCAGCCGGCGGGTGTTGAAAATCTCGCCATCGAACGTGTTCGGATCGGAAACTAGGCCTCCGCGGAGCAGCAGATAACCTAAAATCAGCAGGATGAAGCCCACTGCCATCAAGATGTAATTGGTCGTTCTGAAGAGAGGGGCCTTGCCCTCTTTGATTTCTTTATTGTCAGATTTCATATTACGATTAAGAAATGGATATCAATTATAAATAGAGACGTTCGTCGTTAATACGGATGTAGCGATTGACAGACATGGAAGAGATGATGATTGAGAAGAGTATGCTAAACAACAGGATGGCACCCAATATGATGGCGATCGGGACCATCAGGGAGAAGTCCACCAGATCCGGAATAGCCTGATGTCCAAAATAGAGTGCCAGAGCCACCAGGATAACCGCGATGACACCTCCCCAGACGCCTTGCACAAAACCTTTCATCACAAAAGGACGGCGGACGAAACGCGGGGTGGCACCCACCAGCAACATGCTCTTGATATTGAACCGCTGGGCATAGATATTAAGACGGATACAGTTGGCTATCAGCAGCATAGAGATGATCATGAAGACCGCGCAAATGCCCAGGATAATCCATTGTATCTTGCGGAAATTGTCGCTTAACGACTTGACGATAATGTCGGGGGAATCCACATCCTGCACCAACTCATTGCGTTTCAGCTCCTTTTTGATGTTGGCGATTGAATCCGTATTGGCATAATCGGGAGACACACTCAGCATGATGGAGGCATTAATCGGATTGTTGTTGGGGATAATCTCGGTATAGTTATAGCCCACAATCTTCTTGGCAATCGCGGTATTCTCCTCTTTGGAGGAGACCCTGGAAGCGGTGATATAGGGCTTCAGTTTCAACTGTTGTTCCAGCGCATTGATGTCCGCCTCTTTGACATCCCCATAGAACAGCACTTCCAGTTCGATGTTCTGGGAAAGATTGCGGATATAATGCGTGGAAAAGTATGCAAAAAAGGTCAGCGTGCCGATGAAAAACATCGTCAGGGCTATGCTCATAATGGACCCAAAGGTGGAGAGTCGGAGACGTGCTTTGGTAATCCTGTCAATGGTATCGGGATACTTTGCCATATTGAATTTTTAACGCGGCAAAGGTACACTATTTTTCGTAATTTTGCACCGTTTTTTTACGATGCATCTTTTAAAGCGATTATTACGGTATCTGGCGGGATATAAGGGCCTTATTTTGCTGGTCGTGCTAGCGAACCTGTTCTATGCGCTTTTCTCCATCTTCACGCTGTCGATGGTCGTTCCTTTTCTTTCGGTCCTTTTCAATCAAGTGGAGATGGTGGCTGCCAAGCCCTCTTTTGCCCTGACATCGCGGTATTTCATCGACACCTTTTACTATTACATGGGGCAAGTCATCACCGCCCACGGTCCGCATGCGGCGTTGATTTACATTGCCGTGGTGATGATTCTGCTTTCACTGCTCTCGAACTTCTGCCGCTACATGAGTTTCTACTGGCTGGCTCCGCTCCGCGCAGGCATCCTGCAGGATTTACGGCGAGACCTTTACCACCGGATGCTGATCCTTCCCTTGTCATTTTTCGCCAAATACAAAAAGGGCGACATGCTTAGTCGCATGGGAGCGGATGTGCTGGAGGTGGAGTGGTCAGTGTTCTCCTCCCTGCAGTCGCTCTGTCGCGATCCCTTCCTCATCATCGTCTTTTTGATCACCCTGTTTTCCATCAGTGTGAAGCTGACCTTGATTGCCTTGGTGATCCTGCCTCTTATCGGCTTGCTCTTGGGGTTCATCGGCAAGCGTATATCCGCTTCTTCCTTGCGGTTGCAGCAGTTATTGGGTAATATCAGCGCCCTCTTTGAGGAGGCAATAGGCGGGCTCCGGGTCATCCAGGGATACAATGCCGAGCAGTATGCGTCGGAGAAGTTTGCCAAGCACAACAACCGCTTCTATCAGCTGCACAAGAGAATTTTCCGCATTCAGGAACTCGGGGCACCGCTCATCGAGTTCTTATGCATCGTGGCCATCTTGCTCATCTCCATACTCACCTTATGGCTGATGCCTTCCCTGCTGCTTCGAACCAGCGCCCTTTTCATGCTCTACTTTGTGGTTTTTGCCCGCATGATAGCACCCGCGAAAGCCTTGGTGACCACCTATTATACAATGCAGAAAGGACTGACGGCTGCCCAGCGCATCTATGAGGTGATGGATGCTGAAGAGGAGATTGTGGAAGAGGAGCATCCCATACATCTTTCAACACTGGAACACGATATTCGTCTCCAGGATGTCTCTTTCTCCTATCATCCGGTAGAAGAGGAGTCGCAGTGTGAGGTGTTGCGGCATCTGAACCTCACTATCCACAAAGGGGAGACCGTGGCTTTGGTGGGCCCCTCCGGCGCCGGGAAATCCACCATTGTGGATCTGCTCTCCCGCTTCTACGATGCCCCTTACGGGGAGATTCTGATTGATGGCATCTCTTGTCGACATTACAGCATCCGGGATCTCAGGGCCCTCTTCGGGGTGGTCTCTCAAGATGTGATACTCTTCCATGACACTGTCTATCACAACATCACCATGGGCCTCGACGTGACGCGAGAACAGGTTGTCGCAGCCGCCAAGCTGGCCCAAGCCCACGATTTCATCATGGAGATGGAGGAGGGTTATGACACCGTGTTAGGTGACCGGGGCATGCGACTCTCGGGAGGACAACGCCAACGTATCAGCATCGCACGCATCCTGCTGCGCAACCCGCAAGTCTTGGTGTTGGATGAAGCCACCTCCGCCCTCGACAATGAATCCGAATACCTCTTCCAAGAGGCGCTGGCACCCCTGCTACAAAACCGTACCGCCATCATCATCGCGCATCGGCTGAGCACCATACGACTGGCGGGCACCATCTGTTTTCTCCAAGATGGCACCATCGTGGAACAGGGCTCCCACGATGAACTGATGGCTTTACAGGGACATTATTACCGATTCTACACCACCCAGCGAGACGACGTTACCGCGGGATCTTGATCTTCTGTCCTTCCCGGATAGCATTCACATTGGTGATGTTGTTATATTTGGCAATCTCGGTAGCCGTCTTACCATACTTCCGGCCTATGGAGGAGAGGGTGTCACCTTTCTTGATGACGTAGGTAATATAACCGCCTGTCGGCTTGGGGGCGGGCGTCGGCTTCACGACCGTATCCACAGGCTGCTGGGTCACAGTAGAGTCCTTGACCGCAAGGGTGCTGTCCTGCGGAGCGGTGGCCGTGCTGTCGGCAACCACCGGCGCCGGCTTCACGATTGTAGTGCCCTTCCTGACCAGCAATTTCTGGCCCACCCGCAGATTCGTGCTTCTCAGATGGTTGAGAGACTTGATCTTGTTGACAGTCGTGCCATATTTGGAAGCGATCTTGGACAAGGTCTCCCCTTTTCTCACCGTATGGTATTTGTTAGGCGTGACCTGTACCACCTCACCATTTGCGCTCGTGGTTGGGATCGTCAGATTCTTCGTCGGATTGAAATACTCATCATAGTGATATTTCTGGATGGTGTCCTGTAAGGCGATGAAGCGGATGAGGTCGTGCGGTTGGAGACGCAAGGGGAACAACTGCCCGTTGAAGGCAGGGATGATGAACTTCTTATATTGCGGGTTCAGGGAGACGATCTCCTCCCGGCTGATATTCAAGAGGGCGGTTATCTGATCAAAATGGATCTCCTTATTCACCATCACGGAGTCCACGTTGAGGGGCAGGGTGATATTGGCGGGCTGGATGCCATAGAGATTGTGGTAGGTCATCATGTAGAGAGCCCCGATGAAGGCGGGGAAATAGTTCTGGGTCTCGCGGGGCAGGTAGGGAGAGACACCCCAGAAATCGGTTTTGCCACCGGAGCGCTGGATAGCCTTTCGCACGTTTCCAGCACCACAGTTGTAAGCAGAGATGGCAAGGCCCCAATCGTGGAAAATATTATAGAGATCGCGCAGATGGCGTGCCGCGGCATCGGTGGCCTTGTAGGGGTCGCGACGGTCATCCACATAGGTGTTGACTTCCAGCCCATATAACTTGCCCGTGCCATACATGAACTGCCATATTCCCGTCGCCCCGGCAGGGGAAACGGCCAGCGGATTCAGGGCTGACTCAATGATGGTGATATACACCAGCTCTTCGGGCACGTCATACTTGTCGAATATCTCCTTCATCCAAGGATAATAGTACTGGGCCAGGCCCAACATGACTGACGAAGAGCGTTTACGTTGGACGGAGTAGAGCTCGATAAAGCGCTTCACCCTTTCGTTGTAGGCCAAGGGAACCGCTGTCACAATCTTGGAGAGTCGCTTGAAAATCAGGGAGTCGTTATTGTCATAGACGGTAGTGTCATCACGCAGTTTGGAGAGCACAGACTGTCCGGCATGGAGTTCTTTTTGAATATACCAAACGGACAAGAGGGAATCCATGATCCGGACCTCCTCATTGACCACCTCATAGAGTCCGACCGTATCTTCCGGGTCGGCAGCAGGCACACTAAGCAGGGTGTTTTGCGCCCGGGAGGGAAGCAGGAGGAAAATCATCAATGCAAGCCAAAATATATGTTTATGTCTCATAATCTCTACTTTAATCCAAAAAATCATGGGGCAAGCCGTCAGGCGAAGTGGCGAATGTTCTAGACATCGCGCAACACAATGACTAACTTGCCATTTTCTATTTTATTGTATAATCATTCCATTTTATTTCTTTTCCATCTTTAAACAAAGTGGTCAAGGTGGTGTGGCCATCTTCGTTATAGTAGGTCCAGAGGCCATCCTGGAGTCCTTTGTTATATTTCCCCAAGGTCTTGACAGTACCGTTTTCCCAATAGGCCACATATTTGCCGTCGCGCACGTCCTGGTCGTAGCGGATCTCGAAGGCGGTGTGTGTCGGGTCGAAGGTCGTGATCCAGAGGCCCTCCTTCTTACCGCCGTCATAATGGCCGGATTCTACAGAGGTGCCATTCCGATATTGCCACACTCCCTCCTCATAGCCAGCCACATAGTTGCCTTGCACCACCGGAATGCCCTCCTCGTCGTATTCGACATAATACCCTTCCAGATCACCATCCTCATAATGGGCGGCCATCAGCGTATCACCCGTCGGGTAAAACCAAAGCCACTCGCCGTCTTTTTCGCCTTTGGGGGTATAAGCGCCGACAATCTCCACCGTCTGATCCGGGAAGAAGAACTTCCAGTTGCCCGTAGGTTTGGAGTCTTTGTATTTGCCACGCGAGCGCAACTCACCCGTGGGGTAATACTCTTTCCACAAGCCCTGTCGGAGGCCGTTCTCGTCGGTGATGCCCTCAAATCGCATCCATCCGTTCACATAGACATAACCGTTGATCAGTTTTCCCGTGCTGTCATAGTCGCGGCGAATTCCATCGGGAATATTTTTGTAGTAGGTGGCCTCCATGGCCAGTTGGCCATTCGGGTGGAAGGCAACCCGTTTATCCATCTGCTTGGTCTCCTTGGCATCGGTCACCAGGGTGCCATGATCGTATTTCTCCACATAGAGGAAGTCGCCGGCATTGTCGTAATATTTGAAGAAGCCATGCTTGTTGTCGTTGAGATAGGAGCCTTCCATACGGAGATTCCCGTTATCCCAGAAGAGTTTCCAGGAGCCCTGTTTCAGTCCGAGCTTGTCGGTGCGGTTGATCCGCTCACGTCGGCTCTGCACCCCGCGGTAATACGTGGTGACAGCTACCACCAATCCTTCCTCGTTGTACTCTTTGGCCAAGCCGTTCGGCTTTCCATTCTCGTAGGGAACACTCCTTCTCAGGCGCTTCTGAAGATCATAGGTGAGGACTGCGCCCACGATGGTGTCGGCTCTCCATTGGGAAACCGTGTACTCGTCGTCACGGTAGACCACCTGTTCGCCATCCTTCTGGTTTTCCCGATAGTGGGTGGTCATCACCAGCTTGCCGTCATCATTATAGAAGGACCACAGGCTGTCGAGGAGGAAGTTGCGGCGGTTGCCCTCTGAGATGAGCACCCCGGCAGTGTTGTAGGAACGCCACCAGCCTTCGGGCTTGCCGTTTACCAAAGTTCCTTCACTGGACTTCTCACCAGTAGGGTAATAGAAGATGACATGACCATCTGAAGGCAATGTGTCTTGGGCCTTGAGGGTGGACAACCCGCAAAGCAGCCAGACGGCCAGCCATAATCTTCTGACAATATGATGAGCAGTCGTTTCCAATATCCAGAACTTCTATACGAGGCGGCAAAGATACTATTTTTATTTGAGTTTGCCGAGCAGGCATAGAAAAAGCGCCATAACACGCAGGGTGTCATGGCGCTTGAGTATGAGTCTGAGATACGACTTATTTCGTTCCGTTGAACTCGATGATCTTGATGTAAGAGTTCAACAAGTCGTTCAGCAGAGCGACCTTATACTGGATAACAAGATTCAGGTTTGTACCGTCCACAGTGGCAATCACCTCGATGTTCTGGATTTGCTCGGTAGCCGTGTTAATGTAGTTGCTAGCTCCCGCAATGGAAGACAGGATCGTGGTCATATATTCCACATTGTTGCTGTTAGCTTTATACACACCGGGGGTATAATAATCCAACGGCAGGCAGGCATAGAGCAAAAGTCCGTTGGTGGACAGCGGGTTTTGGGACAATCTGACGGAGCCATCCTTGGTGGTATTGCTGGAGATAAACTTGAATGTGCCCATGTACTTGCCGGCATATTGGGCTGCATCATTGTTCGTACAAGCAGCAAAGCCTAAGATCAGGAGAACGATAAGGGGGAATAATGTCTTTTTCATTGTTCTGTATTTTTAAGGATTCATAAATTCAGGCTGCAAAAGTAATTATTTTTGGCATAGCTCGTCCTGATTGTTGAAAAAATTATTGGGGGAAGAGCAGTTGTCCTTGCACATGCTGATACCCCATCTCCCGGAGCAGCCGGCAGTATTCCTCTATCTGTTCATGGTACTGCGGCTTGTCCTCCCCTGTCTTGTAATCAAACACGCGCACTTGGCCATCCAGGAAAGCCACCCTGTCGGGGCGTTTCACCAGGCCATCCGGCGTGAGGATGGAGACTTCGTTGTACACCTTGGCGTCGGGGCCGAAGAAAGGCCGGAGGGCCTCATCGTCCTTAATCATTTTGAAAAACCCCATCACCACGGATTGCAGCTCCGAGGGAATATCGGCCTTGGCTGCCTCCATCTCTTCATCAGTCTGCGGGAAGGTGGACAATCGCGCAAGATAGTCGTGCACTTTCGTTCCCATGCTTCGGGCATCCTCTTCGGATGTGGTCTTCACGGGCACCAAGTCTTCCATGGCAAAGTCGGAGATCTTCACCTGAGGGAGCACCACCATCGATTCGGCATCCTCCTCGTCGGCCGGCCTTCTCTTTCGCCAATCATAATCACCGAAACAATAGTGGGCTTCTGACAAGCATTTCGAAGCTAAAAGGGATGGATCTTCCCGGGAGGTCTCCGTTTCCCCTTTCACAAACTTCTGCAAGAAAGACACGTAGCTCTCATTGTCAGGCTCCGTTTTCAATTGGTTGGAAATGATATAAAGCATCTCCTTGGGACGGGTGTGAGCCACATAGGCCAGATTCAGGGCGTCTTCCCTGGCCTTCTGCTGTTGCTGCTGATAGAGAGCATAGAAGTCGGAATGGGAGAAGAGCTGCTCATTGCCTTCCAGATAGGCTACCCGTTTGTGGTCCAAGTCCGTGACATCCTCGGTCCAAAAGCTCAGATCCTTCGCTTTCTCTTTCCTCACTTGATAGATAACCACTGGACGCTCCAGCCCTTTAGCCCCATGTATCGTCATCAGGCTCACTGCATCATTTTTCATGAAGGCCTTCACGCTGGGGATCTTCTCTTTTTCGGACAGGAAATCCCAACGGGCAAGGAAGGTCTGCACATTCCCCTTTCGATTGGTCACATCATCCAAGACAAAATCCAGAAAGTCATTTAGGAAAGGGCTCTGCCTTTGATCCAACCCATAGAGCCGGATGATATCCAATACGGTCACATAAAGCGGTTCCTGCTGCCATTTCTCCAAAGGAAGCCGTTGCCCGCACTGCTGCTCCATGGTCTCCTGAAAACGCTCCATGCTACTGGCGCCGGACGGTATCTGGGCAACAAAATCCGCCATACCATTCCGGCAACGGGAGAGGGTGTACAGCACCATCGTTTTGGCAATCTTATCCTCCGGGTCGAGCAACAGGCGCAGGGTGTTCACGACAGCCATCACCTCGGGCGCTTCTTCCAGACTCAACGATTGTTTAGTCTCGGCCTGTAGTCCCGCCTTGATGAGCAATTGTGCCAGGTCGTCCAAAGCCGTATGCATTCTGGCCAGTATCAGAATGTCGCTACAGAGATAACCGCGTGACAAGGCATCGCGGACCGCATACAGTGTTTCGCGATCGCAGTCGGAAATCGACTGCGCCTGCTCCTCCAAAAAACGGTCCAGGGATGCATATTTCTCCGGCAGCTCCGCCACCACCGGCCATGCCTTCGACTCTTTCGTTCCGTAAAAGGAGACCTGCACCAGCCCAGGCTCGTCGCTTTTGGCATCCTGCTCCACATTATCGTACATTTCCGAGCACGAAAGGGCCTTTGAATAGTCTCGGAAGAACCCATTGTTAAAGTTCACAATCATCTTAAGCGTACGATAATTGGTTTTCAAGGGCTCAAGGCTGAAAGCGGATTTGTCGAGCGTGGCGAACCCGAACCCGTGTGCATTCTGCGTCTCATAGGCCGAGAGGTCACGCAAGATCTGGGCATCGCCGTTTCTCCACCGGTAGATAGCCTGTTTCACATCACCAAACAGAAAGACATCGCCCTGCTGCGTGATGGCATTGTTCTCCACCAAGGGTTGCAGGTTATGCCATTGCATGCGCGATGTGTCCTGAAATTCATCGAAAAAGAAATGGTTGAAGCCCTGTTTCTCATAGATGACGGGGGAAAGACCCTTGGGCGTTTGTGACAACTCCTGATGCAACAGGATATTCGACTCTGCCAGGAAGAACAGTCCCCGCAGCTCCTTCAATTCTTGCATCTTCTGCTGAACATCAAAGAGAATCAACAACTTGTCGGAATACTTGAGTAGCAGACAAGCATTATAGTAGGGGACCATATACTGGTCTATCCACTGGTCCAGCTCGGCCATTTTCCGTTCAATAATCGCTTCGGAATCCTCATCCAGGGAGGCATTCTTCTTCAGATACCCTTTACTGCGGAACAGGTCCAGATTCCGTTGATTAGAAAGCTGCTCCTCCTTCTTTCTGGAAAGGAAGAGATTTATGTCTTTTATAAATTTACCAATGCGGTTATAGGGGTTTACCGCCACCCCGTCTTTTGGCACTCCTTTTTCTTGTTCCAAGGCATCCCGCACCTCGGAGAACAGCGGCAACAACGTTGTTTTCAACTCTTTAGGAATGGTTTCATGGACATACTGATGCCATTCTTTAATCTGTGCCTCGAATTTGTTTTTATCTATGTAGCGCAGCCTTTCAATATAGTCGTAACCCGCCTCTGCCTTGTTGTAGAGGATATCTAACGTGGAGAGCAGAACTTTGCTCATATCCGATTTTCCGGACTCAGACATCTCGCTATTCAAGATCCATAGGATGCTCTGCGTGAAATCCTGGTCTTTTTTCAGCTCATCGATAATCTGATCGATAATCTGGGCATAAAACTCATCGAGATCCACCTCCACGGCATAGTTCAGATCCAGGCCGAGGCGAAGTGCCGAAGAGCGGATGATGCGCTGGTTAAAACTGTCGATGGTGGTGACTGCAAAGCGATCATAGTCATATAAGATACTCTGGAGTTGGAGAACCGAGGCCATCCGGACAGTCTGTCTCTGCTGTCTCTCATCCATATCGGGCATGTCGGCGAATATCTTTTCGGATATCTTCTCAAAATAGCGTTGGCATTTGGGCAAGGGTTCTTCTGCAGGGGTGAAGGCAAATTCCCTCAACACATCCATGATGCGTTTTTTCATCTCCGCGGCAGCATTGTTGGTAAAGGTGATGGCCAAGATCTGGCGGAAAGCCTCTCGGGAGGGATAGACCGAAGAGGAGGGTGCCGAGGGCAGATCCCGACGACAGAGATTCTTCAAGCAGATGGTCAGATATTCGACCACCAGGCTGAAGGTCTTTCCGGAACCCGCTGAAGCAGAATAGGTTTTTAACATATGCTACACTTTTTTTGAGAAAGCAAAAATAACCATTTCCGCCTAAAATCGGCATCCTTTTTTTTGTACTTTTGCCGTTTCTTACAATATGAATAATTGAGTTATGCTGAAGATAGAAAATCTACATGTCTCCATCAAAGGGAGAGAAATCCTGAAAGGTGTTGATTTACAAGTCAATGCGGGTGAAGTTCATGCTATTATGGGCCCCAATGGTACGGGCAAAAGTACCTTGGCGTCGGTCATTGCCGGCAAGGAAGGGTATGAAGTTACGGAGGGCCGGATCTATTACAAAGGACGGGATCTGCTGAGCCTTTCCATCGAGGATCGGGCCCGGGAAGGCATCTTCATTGGCTTCCAGTATCCCGTGGAGATCCCTGGCGTGAGCATTGCCAACTTCATGCGGACGGCCTTGAACGAGATTCGCGAGTACCGCGGTCTGGACCCGCTCAACGGTGCCCAGTTCCTGCGGCTGATGAATGAGAAACAGAAGGTGGTGGAGTTGACGGACAAGCTGAGCAACCGCTCTGTCAACGAGGGCTTTTCCGGTGGTGAGACAAAGCGCAACGAGATCTTCCAGATGGCTATGCTCGAGCCCACCTTGTCCATCTTGGACGAGACGGATTCCGGACTGGACATCGACGCTCTCCGCATCGTGGCCAATGGTGTCAACCACCTGAAGACCAAGGACAATGCCACCATCGTCATCACCCACTACCAGCGTCTGCTCGACTATATCGTCCCTGATGTGGTGCATGTTCTCTTTGACGGCAAGATTGTCAAGACCGGCACCAAAGAGCTGGCCTTGGAGTTGGAGAAACGCGGTTACGACTGGATCAAAGAAGAGTATGAATCTGCAAAATAGAGGCTGATGAAATCCGAACCGTCATATCTACCGAAACTATCACAGTATCAGTTGCAGGCGACCCCGAATGCGTATCGTCCCTTGGAGGAGATCTTCCAATGCCATGTCTGGAATCTGGACACCATCACGCTGCCTATGCTCAACGGGTGGTATATGCATGACAACCAGCCGCTTACCCATCTCGACAACGGTGTTATCTACGGCAGCCTGCGCGCCGCCGCCAAGCAGCACCCCGACATCGTCCAACAATGCCATAATGCCTTCAGCAAGACTGAAAAAGACGAACTGACCATCCTCAATGAATCACAATATACCGACGGGATCTTCCTTTATGTCCCCGACGGGGTGAAGGTCGCCAGTCCCTTCCAGATCATCTCCATCGTCAACACCCAAGACAACCTGCTGGTACAGAACCGACATGTCATCTTCTTGGGCAAAGGTGCGGAGATGTCGCTGATACAGTGCGACGACTCTGTCAGATACGGCAACACCTTCCTCAACATCGTGACGGAAGTATTCATGTCGGAGCAGTCGCAGATGCACTACTACAAGACAGAGAACAAAGAGCCTGAATCGCAGTTGTTCAACCATCTGTTTGTGCATCAGCAGGGGCACACCCACTTCCATTCCAACACTGTGACCTTCAATGCGGGCTACATCCGCAACAATATCGTGGTCAACCTGAGCGAGCCCTTTGCCGACGCCGAGTTGTACGGTCTCTATCTGGTGGACAAGAGCCAGCGATGCGACAACTTCCTCAAGGTGCACCACATCGCGACCGACTGCACCAGCAAGCAGCTCTACAAGGGCATCATGGACGACGAGGCCGTGGCCGGATTTCACGGGCACGTGGTGGTTCATCCCGATGCGCAGCGCACTGCAGCCTTCCAGACCAACCGCAACATCCTGTTAACCGACAAGGCCAAGGTCAACACGACACCCTTTTTGGAGATCTATGCCGATGATGTGCAATGCAGTCATGGCGCCACGGTGGGACAGTTGGACGACGAGGCGCTCTTCTACCTGCGCTCCCGCGGCATCAGTGAGCGCAACGCCCGCAAGCTGCTGATGTTCGCCTTTGCCAACGACATTGTCAACTATGTGGAAATCAGCGCCCTTCAGGAAAGGTTGGGCGACATGGTTCAACGCCGCCTCAACGGTGAGCTGACCATCTGTGACCAATGTATGCTCTCCGATGCCGATCATCGCGATTTCGTATTTCCTATCGACCCCTCCAAAATCTGAGCATGAAGATCAAGTTGATATGGATTGGCAAGACGGATGGCGACCTCTTCGACAAGGCCATTCAGGACTATGTACAGAAAATCCGGTTCTATGTCCCTTATGAGCCGATTGCCATCCCCTATCTGAAAAACACCAAATCCTTATCGCAAGACGAGCAGCGCAAACGAGAGGGAGAGCTGATACTCAAGAAGATAGAGCCTTCCGACTATGTGGTGCTGTTAGATGAGCGGGGAAAGGAATACACCTCTCAAGGCTTTGCCAACTATATACAATCGCATTTGCTCAGCGGAGTCAAGACGTTGGTATTTATCATCGGCGGGGCTTACGGGTTCTCGGGCGACGTATATGCGCGGGGCAATGCCAAGATTGCCCTGTCGCAGCTCACCTTCCCCCACATCATGACGCGGGCCATCTTCAACGAACAGCTATACCGGGCTTTCACCATCCTGAAAGGGGAACCCTATCATCACTGAAACTGGGCACTTATGGACTACGAAAAGACACGTCACGACCTGCACCGGCTGGCAGAGCCTTCCAACTGCGAAGAGCGCACCAGCGCCTACATCTTACGGATATTGGAGACCTTGGGGCCCACCCACATCCACACCATACCCAACACTTACCATCTGGTGGCCGAATACGATTTCGGCGAGGGTCCGGTGACATTGGTGCGTGGTGACTTTGACGCGGTGCGGGTGGAAGAGACGCTGCCGCTGCCCTACAAGGCGGACACGCCAGGCGTCTCCCACAAGTGCGGCCACGACGGGCACACCACCATCCTGCTCGGTCTTGCCGAGCGACTGATGCGACAGCCACTGCCGCGGGGCAAGGTACTGCTGTTCTTCCAAGGTGCGGAGGAGACTGGCGAAGGAGCAGCCCAGCTGCTAGCTTCCGGATTCCTGCATCAGCACACGCCCGACAGAGTCCTGGCCCTGCACAACATCCCCAGCATTCCCTTGGGAAGCGTCATCTGCCGTCCCGACAGTTTCACCTGCTCCGTCATCAGCTGCGACATAGCGCTTCATGGGCACACCGCCCACGCCGCCGAGCCGCTGAAGGCCTTGTCACCCTACCCCGCCGCCAAAGAACTGACCGACCATATCCTGTCCCTTTGCCAACACGACATGCTGCGGGACGACTACCGCATTGCCACCCTGATTGAGTTCCATGTCGGAGAGCCGGCCTACGGGGTGGCGGCAGGACATGCCATCCTGCGCTTCACCATCCGCGCCAAGGACGATGCCTTGTTGCAAGAAACCAAACGTGAGATTGAGAAACAGGCCGCCATGCTGGCACAGCGCGACAGCCTGCAGCATAACATAGGCTGGAAAGAATACTTTGCCGCCTCAAAGAACCATCCCGAGGTGGTCCGCCAGCTCCAAGAAGCCTGCAAAGCCTTGAGAATCCCCTACCTTCAGAAGGAGACTCCCTTCTCCTGGGGTGAGGACTTCGGCCTGCTCACGCAGCAATACCCAGGAATTCTGTTCGGACTGGGCTCCGGAGAGCAACAGCCCTCCCTCCACCACCCCGACTTCGACTTCCCTGACACCCTCATCCCCACAGGAGTCAACCTCTTCTACCAACTGCTCACCCAAGAATGATGAGAGCCACACCCCATTTTTCGTAAAAAAGCGTATTTTTGCACCTCAAAAAAAGATGAGAATATGAATAGCATTTTAAATCATATACTGGCAACGGTCACCTGGACGGTGAATCCTGTCGCTTTCCATATCGGATCCATGGAGGTCCGTTGGTACGGCATCCTGCTGGCTGTCGGATTCCTGCTGGCCTACTACACCCTCCAACGCATCTTCAAGACGGAGCACCTCTCCCAGAAGCTGCTCGACAAGATCTCCTTCTGGACCATTCTTTGGACCATCGTGGGCTTACGGTTGGGTCACTTCCTCTTTTATGAGCCGAAGATGTTCATCACCAACCCGTTGGAGATCATCCTGCCCATCCATGACGGTCATTTTGTGGGCTACCAAGGATTGGCCAGTCATGGCGGTGTTATCGCCATCATCCTGTTTGTCATCTATTACACTTGGCGTCATAAAATCAACTTCCTGTGGTTGTTGGACCGTCTGGCCATCGCGATACCCATTGCGGCCGGGCTGGTACGCTGCGGCAACCTGATGAACCATGAGATCGTGGGCAAGATCACCGATGTGCCTTGGGCTTTTGACTTCACCCTCGGGGGCTTTGGCATTGCGGGCACCTTCCGACACCCCGCCCAGATCTATGAAGCCATCGTCTATCTGACACTCTTCGCCTGTCTGGCCATCTATTATTTCAAATTCGCCAAGGGCAAGGTGGCTGCTGGCCGGACTTCCGGCATCACCTTGACAGTCATCTTCATAGCGCGCTTCATCATCGAGTTTTTCAAAGAGGTTCAGGTGGAAACCGAAGTGGGACACCTGCTCAACAACGGGCAATGGCTCAGCATCCCCGCCATCCTCCTGGGCTTGGGTCTGCTCATCTACTCCTTTGTCAGGACCAACTACCCCACCTGCCCTTATCCTGAGGAGCCCGCCGAAGAGAAAGCCGCCAAATAGCCCCGACACCCTGCCATGTTACGCTTTTTCCTGATCGCATTCCTCTCCTGCTGGTTTTGCGCAGATCTTTACCTTTGGTTTTCCTTCGTACGCCACTCCGCACTCATCTGGAAGATCCTCTATTGGCTTCCAACACTGCTTTTTGTGGTGATGATGGTGATCAGCCTTGCCGGCAACCGGTTTTCCATGAACATCTGGCTGCCTCTGCTGATTTTCTTTCTGCTGCAGATCATCGTCGCTGCCTTATCGCTGGTAGGCAGACTGATAGGACTGTTCTGGCACCCCGCATTCCCCATTTTCAACTGGATAGGAGTGGGGCTCTTCATGACAGCTTTGGTCATAGTAGGTTATGGTATGATCTTCGGCTTTACCGATTTGCGGGTCCGCCATGTGGACCTCACGGTTTCCGGCCTTCCTGAATCTTTTGAGGGATATCAGATCGCCCATCTGTCAGATTTGCATGTAGGCACCCATAGCAAAAGAAGCAAGTTCATCCACAAAGTGGTGGAGCAGGTGAATGACGCCCATCCCGATGTGGTCGTTTTCACAGGGGATCTGGTCAATCTCCATCCTGACGAGTTGGATCGCTATCAGGAGACCCTTTCCTCTCTTTCTGCGCCTGACGGAGTCTTTTCGATCTTAGGAAACCACGACTATTGCATGTATGGCTACCATGATGAACGGGATTGGCGACGTGCAACCGAAGAGGTGGCGGCAAGAGAGCGCTCATTGGGATGGACCTTACTACGCAACGAGCATCGTTATATTCATCGAGGGGACGACTCCATTGCCGTGGCAGGAGTGGAGTACTGCGGAGGCATGAACGTGAACTCCTTTGTGGACCTGCCCGCGGCCATCCAAGGTATCCCTGACAGCATCTTCATCCTTCTGTTGGATCATAATCCAGCCCACTGGAAGATGGAGGTGGTGCCCAACACCCATATTCCGCTAACCTTGGCCGGGCACACCCATGCAGCTCAGATCAAGCTTTTCGGCTGGTCACCGGCGCAATGGCTTTTCAAAGAATGGAGTGGACTTTACCAGGAGGGGGAGCAACAACTATACGTCAGCGAAGGGGCCGGCGGCACCATCGCTTTCCGTTTCGGCACCAAGCCGGAGATCATCCTCATCACTTTACATTCAGCTAAACGCTAACTCAAAGTCAGCACATCGCCAACGGGCTTGTCGTGCGGCTCCACGGGAATCTCTTCTACCTGTTGGAAGTCAAAACAGAGTCCGATGGTCGGCACCGCTGGATGCTGGGCCAGAAAGCGGTCATAGTAGCCTTTGCCACGCCCCAGCCGATGACCCCGATCATCGAAGGCCATGCCGGGCACCACAATCAGGTCAAACGTGCCCTCGTAAGGCTCGCCAGTGGGTTCCAGGATATTGTACTCCCCCACCCTCATGACGTCCTCTGGGCGCATCATCACCGGCACAATGTCGTCACCCACCACTGTAGGCAGGATGATGGTCTTCCGCGTGTACCAGTCGCGCAAAAAGTCGAGCGTCTGCACCTCATCGGGCAGCGAGGCATAGAGCATCACGCGCTGGGCAGTGACAAAGAGCGGATGCACCGCCAGTTTCTGCATGATGCGGACCGACTGCTGCGCCAGCTCCTCCGGCGTGCGCAGTTTCTTCTGCTGTCGGATATATTGTCGTAATTCTTTCTTGTCCATTGACTATTGGCTTTTGGCCGTTGGCTATTAGCCATTGGCTTTTACGAAACTTCTAACTGTTAACTGACAACTGCTAAGTCCTAACTCTCTTAAAATCCCGTCCAGAACATCTCCCAGATCTTGTGTTCCATCTCCTGCCAGGTCTGGCGGGTGGCACCGGCGAAATCGGAAGTGTATTGGTTCAGCATCTTGACAGCCTCTTTCTTCTTCCCATCCTTGAGCAGGGCGGTTGCCTGTTTTTCCAGGTCGGGCAACTCCTTCATGGCCTTCTCTTCATAGTGGAGGATATTGCCATAGACCATATCCTTGGTGGAACCCCAGCGCACCTGAGCCAGCTTGTTGGCTTTGCGATAGTGCCAGAGGACCGCATTCTCATTGTAGCCGAAGTGACCGCAGATGTTAAAGCCGGCGGGCAGGGAGGTCTCCCCGGCATAGATGGGGATGCGCGGGCTCTGGCCGGGATTCTCGAGGGAGAACCAGCAGAGGCCGCCTATCTCATCAGGCAGCCAGCTACGACACTGGATGATGAAGGAGTAGGAACACCACGACATGGCCACGCCGCGGTAGAAGGTCACCGCGCCGGGTTTGAGCATGTTGTACATGGCGCGCTCGTTGCCGTCCATCCAAGGGTTGGCGTTGGGGCACACGACAGTGTCGGTCACGATCTCGCCATCCACCCTGCGCTTGCGCGGGTAGAGGAGGTTCTGAGTCTGGTCGAGTTCCGGACAGCCCTCATAGTTGGCACGGAAGAGCTCCATCACACGTTGCGGAGACACTTTCTGGTCGGGCTTGATGGAGAAGGGCAGCTCGTCGGCATCGAGGGCAAAGTGCTGCGACGGCGCCAGCTGGGTGAAGATGTACCACTCGCGCTCTTTGAAGTTCTTGTTGCCGCTATAGCTGGAGGGGAAGGCCTTCCACCAGATAAAGTCGCCCTTGCCATCCCAGAGGCCATATTTCTTGGCTACCTTCTCGATATTGTCGGAGCACATGAAGTAGTCTTTGTTCTTGCGGTCGAGCTTGCCGATGCGGGCCACGTTGCAGCTGACGGCCACCTCATCGTCGGGCACGCGTTGCGCCACCCAGATGCCGCCGATCTTGTCGGGGCCCTCGCCCAGGATCTCCATCTGCCACACCTCTTTCTTGTCGGCAATGGTGATGCACTCGCCCCCGTCGCCGTAGCCATATTGCGCAATCAGGTCGCCAATCAGCCGGATGGCGTCGCGGGCGTTATCGCACCGTTGCAAGGCTACGCGCTGCAACTCCTCGATGAGGAACATGCCCTTCTCATTCATCAGGGTATCAGGACCGGAGAAGGTGCTCTCGCCCATGGCCAGCTGTTTTTCGTTCATGCAAGGATAGGCCGTGTTCATGTAGGCATAGGTGTGCGCCACCTCGGGGATCTCGCCCGCCAGGGTCACATTCTCCATGCTGTTGGGCGTGCTGGTGTGCATGGTGCCCTTATAGACCTTGTGCATGGTGCCTGGCGCATGGTCGGCAGCCGGCTCCATCTTCACCCAGGTGCGGTATTTGCTGTCACAGGTGTGCGACGTGATGACGGAACCGTCCGTGGAGGCCTTGCATCCCACCATGATGGAGGTACAGTTGGCACCCACAAGTTCAGTCTCTTGGGCATAGGACCAACCAAATAACAAAGCACAAATCAGTGTGCATAACAAAGCTTTTATCTTCATATTATCAAGTTTTACAATTATCAAAAAACAGCGATAGCGTCATGGGGCTATCATGGTGCAAAGATACACTATTTTGCAAACGCGAAGAGGGTTCATGGGATACTATGCTTTTGCCTTTCTCAGCATCTTGTCCAAAATCCTGTTCACCTCTTCGGAGATGTGCCAGTGATAGACCACCCAGGTGGCAATGGCCAGCCACGCCAGCGAGCGCACGACGGCCTCCCCAATCTGGACCCACAGGCTTTGTTCCGCGATGTGCAAGCGCGGTTGGATGAGCCCGTGCGTCAGAAGATAGTCGGCAACAAACAGGGCTACCCCTATCACCAGGACCTTCAAATGCTGACGGCTCAGGAAAGAGATATCCAGCTTCCACTTGACAATAACCAGCATCAACAAATAATAGAATAGGTAAGAGACGAGGGTGGAAAGAGCAGCTCCTTCAATACCCATTCTGGGAATCAAACACAAGTTGAGCAAGATCGCAGAGATCGTCAGGAGAAGCGTGAAGAAGAGGGAGAAATAGTAGTAACGGGAATAGGACAAGGCGTTATTGCTGATACTTAAGGCGGAGTTGGAGAGTCGTGCCAATCCCAGAATGAAGACCACCCACTTGCCGGCAGCATACTCTTCGCCATTAGGTAAGATATTGAATAGCAAATCAATGTTAATCCAGATAAAGAAAAATATCAAGGTGCTAGAAAGCAGCAGATGCAGCGTCACGGAACGGCACAGGTTGGTGGCCTTCTCCATGTCTTTGTTCTTGATGGCCTCTGCCAGGTTGGGCTGCGCAATAGCGTTCAGGGAGCGGTTGGGAATCTCGATAACAGTCGCGATGTAGTTGGCAATGGCAAAGACACCCGTGAAAGACAGACCCAGTTTGGCACTCACGAAGAAGGTGTTCAGCAAGGGGGTGATACCACCCGCGATGGCGGCAAGGATCAAGAAAGAGGTGTAGAACAGAAAGTCTTTCACCAGCGGCTTGGTCAGGAACCTGAGGTCAGGCTTGAGTGATATCTTGCCCAAGGTGAACAGATAGACCAGATCCACCACAACGGCCAGGAGATAGGTGAGACAGAAGCCCACCACCAGTCCGTCGAGCGTGATATGGTGGGTACCATAGAGGATATAGATGACCAGCAGCGCCACCCGCACGCCCACCTCGCGCACGAACTTCGGCACCACAATGCGCATCAGCACGTTGCAGTTGGTCTCGAACACCGATTGATACAACATGAAGAGCGACAGCGGGATGACGAACTTGAAGTACTGCACAAAGAGCGGCGACTTGTCGGCATATACATTCAAGATGGGCCGCTTGAAGATGGTCAGCACCACCATAAAGAGCAGAAAGCCAACCAATGGCACCACCAGTGTCCAGAAAAAGAAGCCGTGGTTCTTAGACTCCTCATCCTTAAAGTAGGGAAAGAAACGGATGATGGAGGAGGTAGTTCCCAACTGGGCGAAACTGGAGAAGAGCACCGCCGCGTCAATCATGATGCGTGTCAAGCCCACCACCTCGGAAGTCAGGTAGTGGGTGATGACAAAGAAGGTGGTCAAGAAGCCGACACCGATACCGATGGCGTTGACCAAGGTTCCTTTGATGCTCTGTTTGATGATGACGCCCATCTTTCAAGATTTTCAAGGTTGCAAAAATAATAAAAAAAGGCCATTCCGAAGAACAGCCTTGGAATTTCCATACACGACAGCGTGTTAATCGACGATGATGTCTGTGTACTTCACCTTCACCACTTTGCCGATTTTCTTCAAGGCTTTGGTATCAAAGCGCCTTGTGTCGCCGGCGATGGTGATGACAATCGGACGGCCCGCCATGTTGGCCTGATGGAACTTCTGCACATCGTCCATATTGATCGATTTGAGCAGTTTCAGACGCTCAGAGCGCGGGTCTTTCCCATAGCCCATCTCCTCCCAGACGCGCATTTGGTTGGGCATCTGGCGGAAAGAGAGATAAGAAGACTCCATTTGGCGAATGGCGGACTCTTTGGCCATCTCGAACTTCTCCGGCCGCTTAGGGAAAGTTGACAAAAGCTCGCTCATCGCCACCACGCCCTCATTGGTCTTGTCGGCCTGAGTGCCCAAATAGCCCATCATGTAGCCTGGTTGACGCGTAATCTCATCAAAATTGTAAGTACCATAGGCGGAATAGCCCAAAGAACGCAACTCACGAATCTCCTGGAAGATGACACCGGCCATGCTGCCGCCCATATACTCATTGTATAATGTCTTGGTCACCAGAGACTGGCGATTCAGTGGCTCCCCATTGATGAGGAAATAGATGTTGCTCTGCATGAACTGCTTATTGTCGGCCAGCAACACCTTGGACTCGCTATGGCGAACTTGCTCCCGGACGGGACTCTTCTTCTCCGCAGGATTATGCTGGAAAGCAAAAATCTCTCTGATCCACTCAGCCATTTCCTCCATAGGAACACGACCCACATAGGTGACATCCATGGCACTACGCAAGACATTTGAGAATACATCCAGCAATTGCTTTCCCGACTGCTTCTCGATACTCTTCAAGGAAGGACGGGTCAGATAGGGGGAGTTCTTTCCATACAGGGCGTAGTAATAAAGCGCAGAGCCCCAGACTTCCGCATCGGAATGGTTCATTTCCGCCTCGGAACGGCGTTGCTCCACGATCAGATCCAGATACTTCTCCTCATTACCTGGGTCCATAAGCTTCTGGCTGCACAATTGCAACACTTGCGGCAGGGACTCGTCAAATCCGGAGATGGTGACATACGTCTCCCTGTCAGAAGTGCTGATGGTCATGCTGGCCCCTAACTTCTGCAAATCCAACTGGAACTGAGCTCCTGAGTAATTCTTCCCAGAACCTTGATAGGATACATAGTCCACCGCCACCGGCAACATAGGGTCCTGTAAACTGCCATATTGGAAGATCAACTGCAGGGTAAAGATATCGTTGTAAGGATTTTCCTTGTAATATAAGGTCGTACCGCTCTCGATTTGCTGTTTGAAGACATCCTTGTCCAACTCAACGACCTGACTTTCAATCTCCCGGACCGGCATATCCGCAATTTCCTTAGCATATTTGGACGACATCTCGGCATTCTTGGTCACGATAGGTTTCCACGAGGGCTTCTCCAGCCGTTTGATATCCTTTTGTCCGACATTGGATCGGAAACAGAGGTAGTCGGAACCAAAAAAATGTCTGGACAACTCAACCAACTGATCTTTTGTCAAGAGCCGGATCATCTTCTCACGCTCGTAATAGACTTGGGGATCGAGATAGTTAGTGGACAGATCCACCATTGTATAGAACTTGCTGGTCAGCGACTCCATGCTTTCGTAATAATCGCGCAGATACTCCATCTTGACTGCCTCGAACAGCTCATCGCTAAAGTCCCCTTTGCGCAGCCGATCAAGTTCGGCAAGAACCATTTTCTCGGCATCTTCGTGCGATTGACCGGTGAGTTTGGGAACATAGAAGAGCGCGAACAGGCCGTGTTCCAGCATGGCATAGTTGAAAGCACTGGCCTCCATCAGCTTGTTCTCCTTCACCAACCCATCCAAAAGGCCTGTTCCGGCTTCATTGTTGAGCAGTCCGCTCAAAATATCCAGATAAAAGGCCTCCTTGTCAGCACTGCCTACCGTCTGGAACTCAACAACACCCATCTTGACGGGTGTCTCGGCAACAGTTACCGTCTGGACGCCATTAAATGGAACCACCTTGGTATCCAGGTTTTTCTTCACCACAGGAGCCTCACGAAGCCGTGAACCGTGAAACTCTTTCACATATTCATTGCGAAGCTTACCCATCGTACTTTCGAGAAGAGGCTTGATCCCTTCGGCATCAAAATCGCCTGCCAAGATCAGGGTCATATTATAAGGATGATAATAGGTGACGAAAAACTTCTCCATGGCAGATGTCTGCGGGTTCTTCAGATGCTCCTGGTAGCCGATGACCGGGCGGCCGTAGGGATGACCTCCGTAGGCAGCGGCAATGGCATCCTCAAAGAAAACGCTGGTCGGCTGGTCGGCATACATGTTGAACTCCTCATATACAGCTTCCAACTCTGACTGGAAGAGGCGGAAGACTGGACGGCGGAAACGCTCCGCATATACGGTAAGCCATTTCTCCAGCTGATTGGAAGGGAACATGTTATGATAACAGGTCACATCATTGGAGGTAAAAGCGTTCACCCCCGTGCCACCCATCTTGCTCAGGATTACATCCACCTCATTGGGGATGGCATACTGCGCAGCCTGGGAACTCGCATCGTTAATTTTCTTCAGGATCTCGTTGCGTCTGGCTGGGTCTTTTTCCTCATGCAAGGCATCGTACAGTTTATCGATCTCATCAAGCAACGGCTTCTCCGCATCCCAATCAGTGGTGCCAATACGGTCTGTGCCTTTAAACATCAGATGTTCCAGATAGTGGGCCATGCCGGTATTGTCGGCGGGGTCGTTCTTACCACCCACATGGACCAGCACCGCACCGTAAATGGAAGGTTGCTGGTGGTCTTCACATAGCATCACTTGCATGCCGTTCTTCAGGGTGAAGGTGTTGATCTTCATGGGTTGGGCAGAGAGGCTTCCCGCCACCATGCACAACACCAACAGAAGCAAATATCTTTTCATAATTGCCATAACTTTGTTGGATAAGAATTTAACAACATCTATAGGACGGACTACTCCATCTCGTTCAAGGCAGCCACGCCTGGGAGCACCTTGCCTTCGAGATACTCGAGCATAGCGCCACCGCCCGTGCTGATATAGGAGACATAGTCGCCAAGGTTGTACTTGTTGATGGCGGCAATGGAGTCGCCACCACCGATAACGGAGTAAGCGCCCGTCAAGGTGGCAGCCGCCACGCTGATGGCCACAGACTTGGTACCTTGGCTGAATTTCTCCAACTCAAAGACGCCAACAGGACCGTTCCAGAGGATCGTGTCAGAGTTCTTCAGGATCTGGGCGATGTTGCGTTGGGTCTTGGGACCGATGTCCAAGCCTTCCCAACCGTCGGGAATATTGTTGTCGGCAGGAATCAACACGTTGGCGTCATCGCCGAACTTGTCGCCACAGATACTGTCGACACGGCAATAGAAATTGGTGCCGGCGGTGGCATTCACTTTGTCGAGGATCTCCTTGGCAACGGGCAACATGTCGGGCTCATAGAGTGAGTTGCCGATCTTCAGGCCCATAGCGGCCAAGAAGGTGTAGCTCAGGCCGCCGCCCACGATCAGGTTGTCCACCTTAGGCAGCAGGTTGGTGAGGATGTTGATCTTGGTAGACACTTTGGATCCACCGATGATAGCGGTGAAAGGTCTGTCGGGCTCATTCAGCACCTTCTCCAAACTCATCACCTCCTCATACATCAGGTAGCCGGCGAAGGCCTTGCCAGGGAAGCAGCGGGCCACGGTAGCCGTGGAGGCGTGCTCACGGTGAGCCGTGCCGAAAGCGTCGTTCACATAGACATCTCCCAGGCGGGCAATCTGTTTGGCAAACTCCACATCGCCCTTCTCCTCTTCCGCATGGAAACGGAGGTTCTCGAGCAAGATGATGTCACCGGGCTTCATGTCCGCAGCCATTTTGGCGGCCTCTTCGGAGAGTACGTCGCCAGCGAACTGCACCGGACGGCCCAGCACCTCGGAGACGGTGGATACGATGTGACGCAGAGAGTATTTGTCATTGGCTTCGCCTTTGGGACGACCCAGGTGGGACATCAGGATAATGGATCCGCCATCCTCGATGATTTTGCCGATGGTCTTGCGCGTACGCACGATGCGTGTGATGTCTGTGGCCTCAAAGTTCTCATTCAAGGGCACGTTATAGTCAACACGAAGTAAAACTCTTTGGTTTGAAAAATTGAAAGCGTCAATGGATTTCATAATGATAATATTTTAAAGATTACTATTTGCCATTACACCGACACCTCCGCTTTGATGTGCGGGTGGGGGTCGTAGTTTTCCAACTGGAAGTCTTCGTACTGGAAGGAGAAGATGTCCTTCACCTCCGGGTTGAGTTTCATCGTGGGCAGGGGGCGCGGGTCGCGCGTGAGCTGTAGCTGAGCCTGCTCCAGATGGTTGGTGTAGAGATGCGCATCGCCCAACGTGTGGATGAACTCCTTGGGCTTGAGGCCGCACACCTGCGCCACCATCATCAGCAACAACGAATAAGAGGCGATGTTGAAGGGCACGCCGAGAAAGACATCCGCACTGCGCTGGTACAGCTGGCAGGAGATCTCCCCATTGCAGACATAGAACTGGAAGAGCGCGTGACACGGCGGCAAGGCCATCTGGTCGATCTCCCCCACATTCCACGCACAGACCATCAGCCGGCGCGAGTCGGGATTCGTCTTGATCTGCTCTATCAGCTGCGCAATCTGGTCGATCGTGCGGCCGTCGGGGGCCGTCCAGGAACGCCACTGCTTGCCATATACCGGCCCCAAGTCGCCATTCTCATCCGCCCACTCGTCCCAAATAGTGACCTTGTGGTCCTTCAGATAGGCGATGTTGGTGCTGCCCTGCAAAAACCATAACAACTCGTAGATGATGGAGCGCAGGTGCAGCTTCTTGGTCGTGAGCAAGGGAAAGCCCTCCGAAAGGTCAAAACGCATCTGGTAGCCGAAGATGCTCTTCGTGCCCGTGCCGGTGCGGTCGCCCTTGAAGGAACCCTGCTCCAAAATGGTGCGCAATAGTTGCTGATATTGATACATATAAAGTTAACAGTTAGAAGTTTGGAGTTATCAGTTAATGTCTATTTGCTCTCCAGTCCCTCCAGCATCTCCACGACCTTGTCGAGATAATTCACCTCTGCCTTCTCCACCTCACCCTTGTCGCAAAGAGCGGCCAGGTTGGAGTCCATCGGCATCTCGGCCAGCAAGTCGATGTCGAACTCGCGACCCACCTCCGCGGTGTGGCTCTCGCCGAAGATGCGGATCTTCTCGCCACAATGCGGACAGATGGCATAGCTGTAGTTTTCCACCAAGCCCAACACGGGGATATTCATCATGTCGGCCATATTGACGGCCTTGGAGACGATGAGGGAGACCAGATCCTGCGGGGAGGTCACCATGATGATGCCGTCCACCGCCACGCTCTGGAAGACGGTCAAGGGCACATCGCCCGTGCCGGGAGGCATATCTACCAACAGAAAGTCGATATTATCCCAAATCACATCGGTCCAGAACTGCTTCACCATGCCGGCCACCAACGGACCGCGCCACACCACAGGCGTCTTCTCGTCGTGAGTGAGCAGGTTGGCGGAGACCACCTGAATGCCCGTCTCCGTCTTGGCGGGAATCACACCCTCTTCATTGCCGCTGAGAAGCGTGTGCAAGTTGAACATCTTGGGGATGGAAGGCCCGGTAATGTCAGCATCCAAGATGCCTACATGATAGCCTTTACGTTGGAGTTGGACAGCCAGCAGGGAGGTGACGGAGCTCTTGCCCACACCGCCTTTGCCACTGACCACGCCAATGACTTTTCTGATCGTACTTTTTTTATTCGGTTGCTCGCGGAGATCCTGAACGGAGCAGTCCCCTTTTTGAGCACAATTGCTACAATCGTGATTACATTCTGCCATAGTAGTTGTTTTGTGATGAGTTGTATATTAGCTATTGGCCGTTAGCTATTGGCTATTGGCTGTTTTTATTCGTTTTTTTACTGTCCTTGCCAACTCTTGATGGTTTCCAACGTGGCCGCCGGCACTTCCAGTTTCAGCTTCTTTCGGAGGCCGCCCAGGTCGTTGAGCAACTTGTTGGGATTGGCCTCTTTGAGCTGTTCCACGGTCAGGATGTTCAACTTCTTGAGCGCGGGCAACCAAGCGGCATCAATGCCCAAAGCGAGGAAGTCCTCGTCGTTGGCCACCGGTGCTTTCTTCTCCGGACGCATCTGCGGGAAGAAGAGCACATCCTGGATGGAAGGTGAGTTGGTCATGATCATGGCCAGACGGTCAATGCCGATGCCCAAGCCGGCGGTCGGCGGCATACCGATCTCCAGGGAGCGGAGGAAGTCCTCGTCCAACACCATGGACTCGGTGTCGCCACGTTTGCCCAGCTCGAGTTGGTCTTCGAAACGCTTGCGCTGGTCGATAGGGTCGTTCAACTCGGAGTAGGCGTTGCAGATCTCCTTGCCGTTGCACATGGCCTCAAAACGCTCGGTCAGACCAGGTTTGCTGCGATGTTTCTTGGTCAGCGGCGACATCTCAATCGGATAGTCGTAGATGAAGGTCGGCTGGATGAGTTTGGACTCGCAGGTCTCGCCGAAGATCTCGTCGATGAGCTTGCCCTTGCCCATGGTCTCGTCCACCTTCACGCCTTGGGTGGCGGCGAATTTGGCCAGCTGAGCCTCGTCCATCTCGGAGATGTCGGTGCCAGTGAAGTGCTCAATGGCCTCGAACATGGTATAGCGTTTCCACGGGCGCTTGAAGTCGATCACATTGTCGCCCACCTGCACTTGTGTGGTGCCGTGCAAAGCCAACGCGATGCGCTCGACCATCTCCTCCACGGTATTCATCATCCACTCATAGTCCTTATACGGCACGTAGAGCTCCATCTGGGTGAACTCGGGGTTGTGGAAACGGTCCATACCCTCGTTGCGGAAGTCCTTGGAGAACTCATAGACACCGTTGAAGCCACCGACAATCAGTTTCTTGAGATAGAGCTCATCGGCAATACGCAGATAGAGCGTCATGTCCAAGGTGTTGTGATGGGTCTTGAACGGACGGGCGGCAGCACCACCGTAAAGCGGTTGCAAGATGGGGGTCTCCACCTCCAAGTAGCCTTTCTCGTTCAGATAGTTGCGCATGGTATTGACCAGCAAGGTGCGCTTGATGAAGGTGTCCTTGATCTGCGGGTTGACAATCAGGTCGATGTAGCGCTGACGATAGCGTTGCTCCGGATCCTGGAAGGCGTCATATACCACCCCGTCCTTCTCCTTCACGATGGGCAGCGGGCACACCGACTTGCAGAGGATGGTGAACTCCTTGACATGTATGCTCGTCTCACCAGTCTGTGTGGTGAATACAAATCCCTTCACTCCGATGATGTCGCCAATGTCGAGTTTCTTAAAAACATTATTGTACATGGTCTTGTCGTCACCCGGACAGATCTCATCCCGCTTGGCGTAAATCTGGATTTTGCCCACCGCGTCTTGGATGACGTAAAAGGAGACGGCCCCCATGATACGCTGGCTCATGATACGGCCGGCGATGCTGACTTCCTGAAAGAGGGAATTGTCTTGGGGAAATTTCTCCAGAATCTCCTGGGTGGTTGCATTCACTTCATATTCAGCTGCTGGATAGGGATCTATACCCATCTGCAACAGATCGTCTAATTTCTTTCTACGGATAATTTCTTGTTCGGATAACTCTGCCATGATACTATAGATTTTTAAGGGTGCAAAGATAATAAAAATCTCCACACCCTCAGCCGTTTCCAACAAACAGGGCATGATAAGGGACGCTAAAAATTTTTTTTTGGAAAATGTGGCAGATATTAAAAAAAATGTATTTTTGTGGTGATATTAAAATGATATTATTTCAATCACAATTTTAAATCTTAAAGTTATGAATTACAATGAATTCAACAAAAAAATGGCAACTGAAAACAATGGTTTTCTTCATTTGCTGATCAACCTTGCCCTATTCATTATTTCGGTATGGATAGTGGTGAGATTATCTAAACTGGGTTGTATGTTAGATGCCAAAGGGGAAGTGACACCTTGGATTCTGCTTCCTATATGCATCGGATTCCTGCTGCTTTTGGTCTGGATCCTTCATTTATGCGGGTTCATAATTGTACAGCCCAACGAGTCGCGGGTACTCACCTTCTTCGGCAAGTACTCTGGCACGGTCAAGGAGAACGGTTTCTTCTGGGTCAACCCTTTCTTCAGCAAGGAGAAGCTCTCGTTGCGCGCCAAGAACATGGATGTGGAGCCCATCAAGGTCAACGACAAGAACGGCAACCCCATCATGATCGGGTTGGTGTTGGTATGGAAGATCAACGATACCTACAAAGCATGTTTTGAAGTTGATTCGGATGTGCGCAGCACCATCACAGAGAACTCGATGAAGTCTGTCAAGAGTTTCGACTCCTTTGTGCGGGTGCAGAGTGACGCCGCATTGCGCAAGGTGGCGGGCATGTATGCCTACGACAACATGGATCGTGATGATGAGCAGATCACGCTGCGTTCGGGTGGTGAGGAGATTAACGAACGCTTGGAGGAAGAACTCCGCAAGCATCTGGAAATTGCCGGCATCGAAGTGGTGGAGGCCCGCATCAACTATCTGGCCTATGCCGCGGAGATCGCCAGTGTGATGTTGCGCCGCCAGCAGGCCGACGCCATCATCTCGGCTCGCGAGAAGATTGTGGAGGGAGCTGTCAGCATGGTGGACCTTGCCTTGAAGAAACTCTCCGACGATAAGATTGTGGAGTTGGACGAGGAGCGGAAGGCCGCCATGGTCTCCAATCTGCTCGTGGTGCTCTGCGCCGACGAGTCCGCCTCTCCGGTCATCAATACCGGCACCTTGTACCAATAAACTGTAGAGACGTTCAATGGAACGTCTCTGCATAAACACCGAACCTATGAAGAAGAGTTTTGCATTACGAGTAGATGCCGAGATTTTTGAAGCGCTGGAACGATGGGCCACCGATGAATTCCGCAGTGTCAACGGCCAGATCGAGTGGATCCTGTCCACCTCGTTAAAGAAGGCAGGGCGGCTGCCCAAGAAAGCAAAGGAAAAACCATCGGAGGAAGAGTCTGCTCGTGCCTGATTCCCATGCCAAAGCGATTCTAAATCTCAACACACTATACAAAACAAGAGCGGGCGCCCGAAAGGGTGCCCGCTCTTAGTGTTGATTATAAGATTAACTGCTAAAATTATTTCACAACAACTTTAGAAGTGTAAACTTTACCATTTTGGGAAACCTTCAACATGTAAACACCAGCTTTGAAGTTGTTAACGTTGATGTTAGCGGTGTTAACAGCGGTCTCGCTGTAAACTTGCTGACCAACGAGGTTGAAGAGTTGAACGGTAGCGGCCTCATTACCTGCGAGGGTAACGGTGAGATTCGTGGAAGCAGGGTTCGGATAAACCGTGATGTTATCCTTCTCCATATCCTCAACATTCACGTTAGAGCAATCGTTGCAGGTAGCATAGAAGCTAACGTACGGGTGATAGACAACCATATTACCATTCTGATCTTGATAAACCTCACCAGGGCAATATGCGCCATAACAGAAGATAGTGCTAGGACCATAAATAGACCAATCATTCAACACCAAACCGTTGCAGAGGTAGTTCATCAGTTCGTCAGAACCCAAGGTCGTGTATTCAGAACGCGGATCCTCATTGATGAAAATACGGAAACTGCTCATGTCGGTTCCGATCAAGGATGTGGTTGTTCTGGCAACGCCAGGAACAAAGGTATAGGTGATGGCATTCACTTTGCCCGTAACGTTGGTCAAACCAGCAGGAGCAGGGAAGTTCCAGTAATAGAAATAACCTTCTTCGTCTGTAGCTGCATCTTCAGCCGTAAGCAGGATAGTGTCAAGCACTACAGTGGCATGGGTATAAGCCATGGAGCTATTGATATTGGAAAGATTAGATGCTGAGTGGGTATTGCTGTTATAGGGAACATAGTACGTTGCAAAAGCAGGACTTTGACTAATAGAAAGATTATAAGCGCTTTCGTCATCCATGTTGATAACATAGGAGAAGATCAATGTATCTACAACATTGGCATCCATGGCAGTACCACGGGTATATCTGGCCAAGATTTGGACGGAATCTATGCTGTAGGAACTTCCTGTAACGAGAGCAGGAACATTTTCTCCCATACTAGCTGTTTCTTGATAGAACTCAATCCAGTCATTCCAATTAAGGTTGTGAGTATGACCGACACCAAAGATTTGTACAGGAGAGTTGCCGTCAGAGTACGGATACAAACCAACGGAATCACACAAAATAGGAGGTGCAAAGCCTTCCAATTCCTCACCCCAATAATTCTCGAGGTCAGCGACATAGTTAAACCAAGCTGAAGTGGCCGACTTGGAATCATTGTGAGATCTCATCTCAGGATTACCGATTTTGATAGTCTCACGAGTGTTTTTAATGACTTTTGGAGCAGGCATCACCTGTGCAAAACTCACGGAGACAATCAAAACAGCTGCTAAAAGTGTAAAAAGCTTTTTCATTTGTTTTTTGAATTTTGTGAATAATTATTGATTTAAAAAATGATATTTGTCACTATATTTCAAGCCCGCAAATATACTATTTTTTTCAATTTCTATTTTTCACGCACTGAAAAAAAAACTTAATTCGTAAAATATGGATTTCCAACTCATTACAAGAAAACAAACATCTCATAACTTCCAGGAAATCCAAAATTCATGGGAATATTTTCAGGGATAGTCACCAAGAGCACACATTCCAATCCGCTTCTCACTCTAATTATCCTGTTTCTATCTGTCAATCGGACAAGAAAGCAAAAAAAAGCGACAAAAATCCAATAAAAAATGTATTTTCGCACCTTCCTTTTTAAGGTATTTATTATTCATGCATATAACCATTATTACCCACATGAAAAAACTTTGGACTATTGCAGTATCCTTACTGTTAATCAATCTATTACAAGCCCAAACACCACAATTCACCTTGGTCAGTTCCAACAATCAGGAAGCCATCATTCACGTTTCTTTTCCCGCGTTTCAGACCGAAGGCATTTCTGAGGCTGGCACCACCATGTATCGCCTGCAGATGCAAGGAGCCTACCCTTTGCTTGTCGCCGGCGCTCCCGAGCTGCTGGAGACGGCCACCTCGCTCATTGTTCCCGAGAACAGTCATCCGACGGTAGAAGTGCTCTCCTCTGATTCCTATACCGTCAACAACTTTAACCTAATCCCTTCCAAGGGACGTCTTCTCCGCAATACGAACCCCGCCACCGTTCCTTATGCCAAGAACAAAGTTTACAGTCGCGACCAAATGCTGTATGAAGACACCGTGGTTGTAGGAGATATTTATCAATTGCGTGATTTTCAGGGAGTTTCCCTTCAATTCTTCCCCTTTGCCTACAATCCGGCACAGCAAAAACTGAAAGTCTATTCCGAAATCACGGTCCGGGTGAAGTTCAACGCCACCGGCACTGTGCGGCAAGTAAGCAAGGTGGCCAGCGTCTTCAACGACATCTACCAAGATCATTTCCTCAACTACAACCAAATGAAATCCACTCCATTGGTGGAGTTCGGTGAGATTCTCATTCTCGCCCCCGACAACTTCTGCAGTGCCATGCAGCCTTACGCCAATTGGAAAATCAAGAATGGTTACCCGACGGAGATCGTCCCTCTGTCTGTAGCTGGCAGCACCAGTTCCGCCATCAAGAACTACATCACCTCCTATTATAACTCCCACAACTTGGCTTTCGTGGTCATCGTGGGCGACAACCAGCAGTTCCCGACCATCAGCGCGGGTGGCAATGTGAGCGACAACTATTACGTGGAGGTGGCCGGCAACGATTCTTATCCGGATGTCATCCTGGGCAAGATCTCTGCCGAGACAGTAGCGCAGGTGACCACACAGGTCAACAAATTCATCCAATATGAGCGCAACCCCGTCGTGACCTCCCACTTCAGCAAATTCATCGGCATCGCCTCCGAGCAGGGCCCGGGCGACAACAATGAATACGACTACCAGCATATCCGCAACATTGACAACCTTCTGCAAAGCTACACTTACACGAGTGGTTATGAGTTGTTCGAAGGCTCTCAAGGCGGCTTGGATGCCAGTGGCAATCCTACCGCAGCCATGCTCAGCACCGCTGTCAATGCAGGCGCGGGCATCATCAACTACACGGGTCACGGGGATGTGACGATGTTTGTCACCACCAGCTTCAGCAACTCGCACGTCAACAACCTCACCAACGACAATATGCTGCCGTTCATCTTCTCCGTGGCATGTGTGAATGGTGATTACTCCGGCAAGACCTGTTTTGCGGAGGCTTGGTTGCGCGCCACCCACAATGGGCAACCAACCGGTGCCGTGGGCACCTTGATGTCCACCATCAACCAGCCTTGGAACTCCCCCATGTGCGCGCAAGACCACATGAACCAGATTCTGACCGGCACCTCCGCCGTGAGCCAAAAGCGGACCTTCGGTGGCATTGCCGTCAACGGCATCATCAAGATGCTCGACAACTATCACGACTATGAGGTGGCCCGCACGTGGATCCTCTTCGGCGACCCAGCCATGATGGTCCGCACGGCAGAGCCCCAAGCACTGACCGTCAACTATGATGAGATGCTCCCTCTGGGAACCACCGACATCCCCTTCTCCTGCATGGTGGAGGGCACCCGCATCACCCTGACCAGCCACAACGAGATCCTCAGCACCGGCCTCGTCAGCAACGGGAACCTCACCCTGAGCATTCCCACCTCCTTGACGCCTGACGACACCATCTTCGTGGTGGCCGCCGCCCCTAACTACATCCCTATGGAGGGCACCATCCAACTCTTCGTCCAAAACGGCCCCTACGTCGTCTGCAAGAACTTCGAATTTTATGATAACGGCAACCAAAACGGAGAAGCCGACTATGGTGAGGACGTCAACGTCAATGCCATCTTTGCCAATGTGGGTAATGAACCGGCCCAAAATGTGTCTGTCTCCGTCACCTCTAACGATCCCTATCTCACTATTCTGAACAGCACTCACAGCATTAGCCAATTGGGGCCCAATGCCACAGAGACCCGCAGCAACACCTTCTCCTTCCATGTGGCTTCCAACGTTCCGGCCTTCCACAATGCCATCGTCCATATGACCATCCACTACGGCAACAGCACCCAAGAGAGAGACTTTGTCATCCCCCTCCATGCTCCCATTTTGGGCATCCATGAGACTGCTCGGATCAACGACGCCACGATGGGCAACGGCAACCTCCGTCTCGACTTCGGCGAGATGGCCTACCTGAACGTCGATGTCTCCAACACCGGCAACGGGCAGGCAGGCGAAGGAACCTTTTATCTCAACTCCACCGACGGCAAGATTCATCTGTACCGACTGCCGCAAGACATTCCGGTCGTGGCCGTCAATGGAGTGCATACCACCCAATATCGTATCCAAGTAGATCCTTCTGTCACCCAACCCACTATCACAACGCTGAGAGCCATCTACCGGGTAGGCGACTATGCCATCGAAAAGATGATCAGCTTGAAAGTCGGCATTGTGCTGGAAGACTGGGAGGCTGGCGACTTCAATGCTTTCAGTTGGAGCCAATCAGGCAGCAAACCTTGGACCATCACCACACAGAATCCTTACGAAGGAACCTATGCCGCCCGCTCTGGCACCATCAACAATAGTTCCTCTTCCTCTCTCTCTATCAATTGGAACTGTGCCACCGCCGACACAATCTCCTTCTACTATCTGGTCTCTTCAGAAGCAAACTATGACATGTTCTCTTTCAAAATCGACAATGTGGAGCAAGGCAGTTGGAGTGGTGAAGTAGGCTGGACCCGTGCCGCCTACCCCGTAACCGCCGGACAACACAAGTTCACGTGGACATACACCAAGGACTATATGATGACCGGTGGCAGCGATTTGGCCATGATTGATCTCGTGGAGTTCCCCAACAGCAACACCCCCACGAGCGTGGAAGACCTTGCCGTGGTCACCACCATAGCTGTCATGCCGAACCCGACCACCGACAACGTCCGCATCCTCCTCAACGACGATGCCGATCTCAGCCATATCCAATACCAACTTTACGATCACACTGGCCGCTTGCTGCAACAGAACATGCTGACAGACTATAACACCATTCTCTCGTTAGGCAGATATGCCAGCGGCATGTACTACCTTGTGATTCGGGATGCCGAATCCGTTCTCCATAATGCTAAGATCATCAAACAATAATGACAAACAAACCACTCATATTGATCGTCAACGACGACGGTTACGAGGCTACCGGACTGGAAGCCATGGTGGAAATCGCCAAGACATATGGAGAGGTGGTGGTGGTAGTCCCTGACCGGACACGCTCGGCCATGAGCCATGCCATCACCATGAATGAGCCGCTACACGTGCGACAATACAAACAAGAGGATGGTGTCAGCTACTGGCGCACCAATGGCACCCCTGTGGACTGTGTCAAAGTGGGAGAGCGGGTTGTTTTGCGCGACCGCCATATCGACCTGGTGCTCTCCGGCATCAACCACGGCTCCAACTCTTCGGTGAGTGTCCTTTACTCCGGCACCATCGGGGCAGCCATTGAGGCCTCCTTCTCCCACCCTGCCGTGGGATTGTCACTGCTCGACTACTCCCCGAACGCTGACTTCACAGCCGCTGTCCACTACGGGAAGATCATTGTCGGCGAGGTCTTGAAGCATGGGCTACCTGCCCACACCTGCCTCAACGTCAACTTCCCTAACGTGCCCATGGAGGAAATCAAAGGTATCCGCGTGACACGCCAGACAGACGGTTACTGGTATCAGGATCTGGAGGAGCGCACCGACCCGCACGGCCGCAAATACTACTGGCTTACCGGACACCTCGTCAACACCGACCCGCATGAGGACACCTGCGAGTGGGCTCTGTCTCACAACTACATCTCGGTGCAGCCAGTCCAATACGACATGACGGCTCACCAATATATTAATGACTTAAAATATCTGGAAAATGTTCAATAAATTAAGAAAAGACTCCTATGTGATTGGCATTCTGCTCGGCGTAATCGTCCCTGCCGTCTGCTTCGGCATCCTTTATGGCATATTGGCACTTCTGATCCACTTCAAGCCCGACATGCTGGTTAACAACCCCCATTTGATGCGGACCATCCTGCCCAAATTTGTTCTGATTGGCATTATCCCTTCCGTCCTGTTGTTGCGGCATTATCTGCTGAATCTGAAATACGACAAGACTGGGCGTGGCATCCTCATCTCCACCTTCATCATCGGCATCGTTTTTGCCATTCTGCATTTTGTTTTATAAGATACAAGACATACAAAAAAAGCCCGTCATTGGACGGGCTTTTTTTTATAGGATATTGGCAAGTTGTTCTTTCATCTTTTCCAACTCATCCTTCATCCTCACTACAATCTGCTGTATGAGAAAATCATTGGACTTTGAGCCAAGGGTGTTGATCTCGCGCCCGCACTCCTGCACGATGAAGGCAAGTTTTTTACCATTGGCATTGGCATCCCGCATCGTCTCCAGGAAGTAATTGCAATGCTTGCGCAGGCGGACCTTCTCTTCTGTGATATCCAGCTTTTCAATATAGTAGAACAACTCCTGCTCAAAACGGTTCGGATCATATTGCGCTTTAAGCTTTGATTCCTCCAACCCCTTCTCAAATTTGGCACGCAGCGTGGCGATGCGGTTCTCCTCCAAGGGTGTCACCTCGTCAATCATATCGCGGATCAGGCAGATACGCTTCTCAAAATCGCGGGCGAGGATCTCCCCCTCCTGAACACGGAAATCATCCACCATCCGGCAGGCTCCGGCAACGGCGTTTGAAAGGACTTCCCATTGCGCTTCGGTCAACTCCTCCTGCACGGTCGTCACCACATCCGGCATGCGCAACACATGCAAGAAGATATCACTTTCCACCGGATTCCCTATCTCCGCGGAGAGCTGCTTGAGAGCGGTATAATAGGACTTGGCCAATTCAGTATTGATGGTCACATCGTCCGTGAAGCCCTTCTCAAAATAGATACTTACATCTACTTTACCCCGTTCCAGAAGTCGGGAAATCAATGCGCGTATCTCAATTTCCTTAGAACGGAAAAGAGGGGCAATGCGCGTGTTCATATCCATCTGCTTGCTGTTCAGCGTACGGATTTCGACAATCACGGATTTGCCCTCCATATCAAAAGTGGTGCGACCGAAGCCGGTCATGGATTTAATCATAGCAGCAATTTTTTATGGGCGCAAAGATACAAAAATAAAGGGCAGGCTTGACAGCCTGCCCTTTAGAGTTCATCATGAAATGCAATTATTTCACGATCAGCTTCTGAGTAGAGGTACCTTGGGCGGTCTTAACGTTCACCATATAGATACCGGCATTCAGATTGCTGATATTCAGCTGATGGAAACTGTTGCCTTCCATCACATTGAGGGACTCGGTGTAAACACACTGACCCATCAGATTGTAGATGGAGAGAGATGCGTTAGCCGTCTCCGTGGAAGAAAGAGCAATCGTAACCATATTGCTGGCCGGGTTAGGATAAATATTCATGCTGGTCAGCGTGTTGTCCACGATGCCGGTATGATCGATGCAGAGACCATTATAGACATCAGTGATCTTGTTGTAAACGCCCATATCGGCAGCATCCAACTGCATGAAATAGATAGAGGACTCTTGACCGGCAACAGCAACGTTGTTATCTTTAATCTCATTACCGGCAAAGTAATCCCATTGCCACGTCATGGCAATCTTGCCATTGACAACCTTGGGGGCCACTACAGGGAACACACTCTCACCATCCACCCAGAGACAATCGGAATAGGTATCAATGGAGTAATTAGCCCAATCTTCGATGTAGAAGCAGTCTTTGTTATAGGAGAGCCAAGAAGTACCATCACTCCAAGTAGTACCACCATCGGTGGATTTTTTACCAAACACACCACGATAGTAGGAAGAAGAATTGATGTCAACAAAAGGATAATCCAATGTTTGGACATAAATCAGATATACATTATCACCATCTACCAACAACTGCGGCATGGAGACACCACCGACGCCATAGGAAGGCCAGTTTCCATTATTCAGATACCAAACAGTATCGTCACCGTCCATATCTTCCTTGACAAAGACAGTATAACCGGCCAATGCCAAGGAGTCAGGATCCATGGTGTTTATAGAAGCCGTGATGGTAGGCATAGATTCGTTCCAATAGAATAAGCCTGAAACACCCGGGAAATAGGAGTATTGACCATCACCCAACACATCATTCATGACGCGGGAAAGACCGAAGGCGACATGAGCGGTACCCGTGGCGGAAAGAGCGATGCTGCAGCTACCGTCAGCCACGTACGGGGTATCCAGAACCTCAGTGGTAGACTCGTTATAACCATCAGGAATAGGAGAATCCACAATAGTGGTCTTCGTGAAGGTTACACCATTGTCAGAACTCTTCCACATGAACGCGTCATTCCAAGAGTCAGCAACCAAGATGGCCACATAGTCGCCATTAGAAGCGATGGAATAGGAATCGCCGGAGAACTGGGCGATCTGGGTTGGGGTAACATCACCCACGATACGAGGAGCCTCCCAATTGACAGTGTTGGAAGAAGGGTCATACGTACCACGGATGTACACAAGACAGGTCTGAATTCCTTGATAAAGATATCCATCATCAGACTCTGTACAAGCAATCAGGTGGATCGTATTGCCATTGGTGACCATCTGGGGCCACAAGAGGCAGGTACTCGTTGCAGAGCCAGTAGAAGCAGCAGGACCATAGAGGTTGGTGAAAGTCCAGTCTCCGGTGCCCTTTTGAGGACGTACGCCGATAACCAAGGCATCAGAACCGTTATGGGAAGCCATGATCTCGCCATTGCCGAGAGCAGCCATGGTGGGCCAACCAGTTTTCATGGTCTCCAGTCTTTCTGTAGCGGAAGGACTGTTAATCCATGCTGAACCGTCAAAATAGTTGTAGCCAGTACCACGGCCCGTGCTTGCCGACGTACAGGTTGTCCAAACGGCGGAAATGGCGCCATCCGGCCAGGAAATCATTCTCGGAGCCATAGAGCCATTGGTCTGCAAGTCATAATAGGTAGCACCGATAGCATTACCATTACCCAACATAGAGGTAAAATTGCGGGGAACAGCATTGTACTCAGTACCTTTCAAAATCTGAGGATGCGTGACAGCAATCTTGGCAGCATCCTTCTTACTCATTTTCTGCATGGGTGCATTCTGAGCCATCAGAGAACCCACAAGAAACAAAGAAACAACAGCAAGTAAAACTTTTTTCATAATTCGGGTTTTTAATGATTAAATTGTATTTGATTCAAAATAAAAAAAGGGTTGCAGGACACCATCATCCTGCGAACCCTTCATAGATATTAATTTTCTCGTTTGCTGGCAGTGTAGTTGATCTTCAAGGCGTTGTTTTTACGCAACTCATTCTTAATCGTGTTGACATAGCGCATCTGAACGCCCTTGTCCACTTTAAGGGAGAAGGTCAGCTTGTCACGATCCTCAGCATCACGAGACTCTTTTTCGGTACCGATGAAGTTTTGAACTTCCGTCACCAACTCCTCAGCTTTGATAGTCTGGTCGTTCAACTGTACGGAAACCTCACCGGGAGGAAGCGTGTTCTCATTTTTATTAATAGGAGCACCGATATAGATATTGGCAACCAAAGATTTCTTCTCCAGTTTTTGAATCTCCGTGGCTTTTGGCGGGGTGAAGTGCACCTTCAGGGAGGCCTCACGCATCGTGGTAATCACCATGAAGAAGAACAAAAACATGAAGATGATATCGGACATGGAACCCATATTCAGTTCCGGCGTCTCCTTCTTCTCGTTTGATTTAAATCTAGACATAATCCATCAAATTAGCTTAGGTTATTGAGCGGCTCCCTGAGTACCATAGTCCATAGGAGGAGCCTCAGAAATACTCATCGGAATAGCCGTGGAAACTGATTTTTGTGCAGCGGAATCCAACACGCTGAACTTCTTGCCGAAGTACTGCAGAGCAGCCTCGTCACGCAATTCGTTCACGGCACGTTGCAGTTCGTTCTGCACCTGAACATACATGTCGTAGCTGGTGCCTTGGTCATTTCTCAGAGAAACCACACCTTTGGAAACAGCATAGTCACCGATACCCTCGATGAGTTTGTTCTGTTTCTCAGGAAGCTCGTCGGAGTTGGTCGGGTTGGCAAAGAATTCCTTTGCTTTATCCTTCAACTCTGAAATCATGATGATTTCCCCGTTGCAGGAGATCTGATCAAGATAGTTCACCTCGACATTCAACACATTTCTTCTCTTGATATCGATAATCTGTTCCTCGGTATCATCCGTTTTTGGAGGCGGCAACTTACGGGGAATACCTTGCTCCGTATTGATGGAAGAGGTCAACAGAAAGAAGGTCAACAGCAGAAATGAAATATCTGACATTGCGCCTGTATTCAAACCTGGCGTTTTTCTCTTACTCATTTTAATTTCTATTTTTAATAGCGTTCATAATAGCGGAAACCACAATGGAGAAGATGGCAGCGAAGAGAGCCACATACAGAGTAAAGGCTGCGGCATTCACCATCTTGAAACCAGAGGCTGTCAAACCATTCTTCAGGGCGACTGGTGTCAGCGTTGAAGAACCGATCATGTAGCCTATTAAGACCACCACAGCGACCAATGCCAATGCCACCAGGATCTTGTAGGAAGAACGGAAGTTCTTGACGATCTTGATCAACGCAAAAGTTAACAGCAAGAGCACTGTAACGATGGCCAAGCAATAGGCCAAGATGATAAAGATGTTCTGAAGTGTTGCGCTCTTTCTGAATCCGCGCAAGTCATTCTGTAAAGCCTCCAAATCCGTAGCTTTCTTGTTGGCAGATGGGGTCTGATCAATGTTAGTGGCAGTGGAGACCAGAGAGTTGGCTGCTTTGAGATAGTTGCGTTCAACCAGATAGTCCTGTTTGATCACATCATATTCAGCTTCCAACTTGCGGATGTAAGAATCCAGATCTTTCAGTGTGTTCACATTGTTGAAACCTTGCGTATAGTCATCTTTCTTGTCACATTTGGCAAAAAGACTGGCAGCATGGTCGGGGAATTTGGCTTTATAGTCTGCCAATGCTTCCTCAGAGTTGATTCTTTTCAACTCAGAAAGGAATGTGTAGAGGATATCTTTCTGCATTTGGACAGCCTTCAAGTCTTTGTTGGCTTTGTCAATAGTCTCGGAATTGGAATTAATCCAAGCATTCAGGTTCTCAGGGGTTGCAGTCAGGAGCTCATCCACCACTTGTGGATTTTGAGCCTCAATCTGGCGTACTTGCACAAATTGGTCCTTCTTATCATTATTGAAACCAAAGGAGAAGACCAGTGCTAACAAGCAATCCAAAATGGCTACTGCAAATATGACGATTTTTAATATTTTATTAGACATTAGAGTAGCTTTATAAAGTTAACAAGATATATTATTGTATATATAATAATATTGGATTACTTATTCTTTACTAAGATATCCATGAAAGAGATGGTAGCATCTTCCATATCGTTCACGATGCTATCGATCTTGGTAAGCAGATAGTTGTAGAACACTTGGAGAATCATGGCGGAGATCAAACCGAACACGGTGGTCAACAAAGCGGTTTTCATACCACCAGCCACGATGGTCGGGGAGATATCACCAGCGCGCTCGATATCATCGAATGCCTGTACCATACCGATCACAGTACCCAAGAATCCCAAGGAAGGAGAAAGGGCGATGAACAAACTGATCCAAGTCATGTTGGTTTCCAGGTTGGCCATCTGAACGCCACCATAGGAGGTGAGGGCTTTCTCTACAGAGTCGAGACCTTCATCATAACGGTCGAGACCTTGATAGAAGACAGCTGCGAGCGGGCCTTTGGTATCGCGGCAAACCTCTTTAGCTTTTTCAATACCACCATTCTTGATGGCATCCTCTACCTTGTTCAACAACTTCTTGGAGTTCACAGAAGAGAGGTTGAGATAGAAAATACGCTCAATGACGAAGGCAAGACCCAGGATCAAACAGATGAGCACCGGGGTCATCCACACGGCACCACCTTGGATGAATTTGTCTTTCAAAACGTAATGCAAGCCGTGATTTTCTGCCTCATCGGGATCAGAAGTCAATTCTGCAGGAGCAGCCTCAGGGGCAGCTTGTGTGGTATCCACGGTCTGCTCTGTGGCGGGTTTGTCTGCTTTTTTGGAATTTTGAGCAAATGCGTTGTTTGCAATACCGAAGGTTAAGAAACCGAAAACGGTAAGTAAGGCGATTAGCTTTTTCATAATGACTTTAATGTTTTAATTTTTAAAATAACTTTTTAATATATAATATCTTAATTTGATTGCTTTTCAACTTCTTAGGACTTTCTGGAATCCGAATCCGGAGAACCGCTCCTTTCTTTCATCGTAAGTCCGACATGCGCGGTTTGCCACTCTCCCATCATTCCTAATTAAGGCGGTAAAAGTACAATTTTTTTTTAGACAAACCACTATTTTTTTTGAACATATTTTTATGAAAAAAAATTTTGATTTTTTATGATAGACACATTAAAAAAAAACATACTTTTGCAGTCTATTTAAAATCGATTTTTAATCAACTTATTATTCACATTAAATTCAACAAAAAAATGAAAAAGTTATTTAGCGTAATGGCCATCGCTGCCATGTTTGTGTTCACTTTCAGTTCTTGTGGTGATCCTGAGAAGACTGCTGCAGATTATCTTTGCCAAACCAAAGGTTGGGTTCTTTCTGCTGCTACCTCTACCCCCGCTTATGACTTAAGCGATGGTACACACATCACCGACCTGATGACCGAAGGTTACCTCTATGATTATGAGTTGGATGACATCATCACCTTCAACGCCAACGGTACAATGTCCATCAAACCGGGTAACAACGTTGATCCTGTTTACGGTTATCAACAAGAGGTTGGTTCCACTTGGCATTTCAATGCTGACACCACCATGCTTTATTTCCAAATCCCGTTCTTCTATGACAACAATGGCACTTCTTTCGATGCTGAGCTCGAAAATGCCAAGATTCTCTACATCAACGATACCGAGATGAAGCTGGCTTACACCTTCAAGGATGACGATCCTGCCAAGGGTGAGTACACCTTCTACTTGACCTATGTTCCTGCCAAATAATTTTTAAATCCTATAAACCCTAAATCTTATTACAATGAAAAAATTATTCTTAGCATTATTATGCGCTGGTTTGTTCTTCGCTTGTGGTAACAAGAAAACTGCTGAAGAACCCGCAGTTGACACGACCGCTTGTCAAGAGCAAGTTGTGGACGAGCCTGAAGTATGTGCAGAACCTGAAGTTGCTGAGGTTGCTGAACCCGTTCAAGAGACCAAAGCCAACACTGCTTCTAAACCGAAACCGAAGCCGACCGTTCAACAACACGCTCAGCAAGCTGCTGAAAATGTAGCTAACGCTGCTATTGACCAAGCTGAGAGCAACGCTACTCAACAAATTCAATCTAAGAAAAGAAGATAATTTTTATCTTTCAAACAAAAAAGGGACCTAAAACGGTCCCTTTTTTTGTATCTGCCGGATTCAAGGAACATCTTTCACTGAGAATGCGCCGGCCGTCCAGGGGAGAACGATTTCAATTGTTGGTTTGTATTTGAAAATTGTGTACCTTTGCACCGTTTTCAAAGGCTCCGAGGCTTCTTGATATTTCAATAATAATAAGACAATTATAAAACACTGATAATGAAAAATACTCCTATTCCTGCAGACATCGTAGATCAGATTGTGACAGAACGCGGCATCAAAGAGGTGAGCAAGGCTTCCATCCGCGAAATCAAACGACTTATTAATGATATAGAGAAGGCCAGCGGACAAGAGTTTGTCCGCATGGAGATGGGCATCCCGGGACTTCCCCCCTGCCATGTGGGTGTGGAGGCTCAGATCGAAGCCCTCAAAAAAGGTGTAGCCGCTATTTATCCGGACATCGAAGGTATTCCTGAGATCAAGAAAGAGGCCGCCCGCTTTGTCAAGAACTTCATCGATCTGGAGGTCAATCCGGAGAACTGTATCCCCACCGTGGGCTCCATGATGGGCGGTATGGCCGGCTTCATGACCTTCGTGCGCTGTCGCAAGGAGCGTGACACGACCCTTTTCATCGATCCCGGCTTCCCCGTACAGAAACAACAGCATCGAGTCATGGGTCTCAAATACGAAACCTTCGATGTATATAACTTCCGCGGTCCCAAATTGAGAGCCAAGCTGGAGAGCTATCTCGAGAAAGGCAACATCCACACCATCATGTACTCCAACCCCAACAACCCGTCGTGGATCTGCTTCACGGAAGAGGAGTTGCAAATCATCGGCGATGTGGCTAACAAATACGATGTCTTCGTATTTGAAGACCTGGCCTATTTCGGCATGGACTTCCGTCAGAACATCTCCGCACCGGGCATCCCGCCCTACCAACCCAGCGTCGGCAAATACACGGACAACTACGCACTGTTGATCTCCGGTTCCAAAGCATTCAGCTATGCCGGCGAGCGTATCGCCCTGATGATCATGTCCAACAAGCTCTTCAAGCGCGAATTCGACGACTTAGTGCCCTACTTCAACATGAAGCAGTTGGGTCGCGCCATCATTTACGGCACCGTTTATGCCATCAGCTCCGGCGTGGCACATTCCGCACAATACGCCATGGCTGCCATCTTAAAAGCTTGCAACGATGGCACCTACAACTACATTGAAGACGTGAAAGAGTACGGTGAAAAGGCCAAGATCATGAAGAAGATGTTCACTGACAACGGCTTTGAAATCGTTTACGACAAAGACGGGGAAAAATCTTTGGCCGATGGATTCTATTTCACCGTGGCTTACCCGGGCATGAGCGGCAATGAACTCTTGAAAGAGCTGCTCTACTATGGTATCAGCGCCATCTCCTTGAGTACCTGCGGCAGCGAACGCGCCGAAGGTCTGCGCGCCTGCGTCTCCCTGACCCCGCGCCGCCAGTTCCCGATACTCGAGGAAAGACTGAAGCTTTTCAAAGAAAATCACGGCTAAAAGACAACCGTAATAAGATATGGAGGATTCGAAAGAGTCCTCCTTTTTTTATGGTTGTAATTCGCAAAGATAATTATCAGCAAGAAACCACTTTTTTTGTACCTTTGCACTTTCAATACAGTATCATTATGGCCAATCTTAAAGATTTATTCCATTCTGCCGCTTACAGGGCATTTATGAAAAAACTCCTGATCTACGCAATGATTGTCCTTGTCTTAGGGATTATTTTTTGGGTATGCAAATTGCCTGGAGGTACCGTGATGACCATTGTCGGCGGCGGCACACTCGTCTTTTGGGCAATATTTTACCTTCTCGGGAAAATAATCGGGTAGATTCCCCATGTCCAAAAGTTAATTAATGACGATAAGAGGCAAAATCCATTTTTCATTCATATTTTGTAATTCAAAATCATGAACAGATACGAAGCACTCCCCTCTCCTTGTTACATCCTTTCGGAGGAAGCCCTATTGGCGAACCTGCAGTTGTTGAATCTGGTAGAACAGGAGGCCAACGTCTCCATCATCTGCGCTTTGAAAGGCATGTCGTTTTGGCGGTCCTTCCCGCTCATCAAACAGTACTTAGCCGGCGCCACGGCCTCGTCGCTCAATGAGGCGCGTCTCATCTCGGAGGAGATGTGCTGCGACGCTCACACCTACGCGCCCGTCTATTTCGAACACGAGTTTCCACAACTGCTCATATATAGCAGTCACCTGACATTCAACTCGTTAAGTCAGTGGGACAAATATAAGGAGGTAGCACTCAACAGTCCTAAGAAAGTGAGTTTCGGTCTACGTGTGAATCCTGAATACTCGGAGATTGAGACCGACCTCTACAATCCGGCGCTCCCGGGATCCCGGTTGGGCATTTTGGCCGAGAACATGCCCGACACGCTGCCGGAGGGCATTGAGGGATTGCACTTTCACGTACTCTGCGAGAACGACAGTTACGCATTGGAACACTGTCTGGAGGCCTTCGAGCAGCGTTTTGCGCGTTACATCCGTCAGTGCCGGTGGGTCAACTTCGGCGGCGGTCATCACATCACTCGGGCCGACTACAACATTCCGCACCTCATCCAGCTGCTGAAAGACTTCCGAAGCCGCTATCCCAACGTGGAAGAGGTGATCTTAGAGCCGGGCGAGGCCGTGGGCTGGCAGACTGGCGTGCTTACTTCCACGGTAGAAGACATTATAGAAAACAAGGGCATCAAGATTGCCATGCTCAACGTCTCGTTTGCCTGTCACATGCCCGACTGCCTGGAGATGCCTTACAAGCCGACTGTCTTGGGTGCGCACGAGCCAGCTGAAGGAGACAAGTTCGTCTATCGCTTGGGCGGTTGTTCCTGCCTTGCTGGCGACTACATTGGCATGGGTGACTTTGCATTCGACGAGCCACTTGAGGTTGGCGACCGTATCGTCTTCGACGACATGATCCATTACACGATGGTCAAGACCACCTTTTTCAATGGGGTACCCCATCCGTCCATAGGCATCATCCACGCTGATGGGGAGTTTGAATTACTGGCTGAACCTGGAGATTACCCTTCCTATAAAGCTAAGTTGGGATAATGACCTATACACTCAAGCAACGGACAAGAGAAGGGCGAGAGGAACTCTTCGACCCTGTCAGGCACAAATGGGTGGCCAAGACTCCTGAGGAACAGGTGCGTCAGACTTTTGTTCTCTACCTATTGAATGTGCGGGGGATACCTATCTCTCACATCTCCATTGAGAAAGCCATTCAAGTGAACGGCATGACGCAACGATATGACCTGGTTGTTTTCGACCAGGATGGGAAGCCTTGGATGGTCGTGGAGTGTAAGGCACCATATGTTGAGTTGACTCAGGATGTTGTTGAGCAGGCAGGAAGATACAATAAGACACTACGTGCCCCGATACTAGGTGTGACCAACGGGGTGAATCAGATATTTTTCAGGATAGACTATGAGACGGAGGAGATAGTATTGTTGTAGGAAGTGGAGGTTGGCAACAAAAATTTAATATTTCTGTTATCATCCAATAGGTAGAAGTTGACCACAAAGTCATATCTAATTGTTTTTTAGCAAAATAAAAAAATCACAACTCATTGACATTTGTTAAATATTATTGTATTTTTGCAAGCAAAATAATAACATCAATAATATTTATTAAAAATGAACTCCGACACTACATTCAACTCGTTTGCTGAACTAACTAGACAACTAACAAACCAAAACAAATGTAAAGAATATCTTGCATGGATCAGGTGGCATGGGAAGCCTAAATGCCCCTATTGTGGATGCAATAGGATTTATCACAAAAAAGATGGTCGCTACGCCTGTGGTAATTGCAAGAATACCTTTTCTGTGCTTGTAGGAACAATCTTCCAAAATACAAAACTACCTCTAACCGTTTGGTTTAGAGCCATCTTTCTGATTTGCAACAGCAAAAAAGGCATATCATCATGCCAACTTTCTATGATTCTAGGTATAACACAAAAGACTGCTTGGTTTATTCTACAGAAAATCAGAATGATATTAAAAGAAAAAAATGACACCTTCCCAGATATTGTACAGGGAGATATTAAAGAAAAGAGGAGCAAAAAAGGCAAATTATTCAAGATCAGACTGCATGAAGGACCTCTTCAAATTCATCCCATTTTGAACAAGAACATTATCCCCAGGAGTCGAATATTCTTGGATCAGCGGATTTGTATCCAAACATTGTTTGAGAGTGAAAAAAACTCATTCCGGATAGAAGACCCCTATCCAATAGGATGCAAGGAAGATGTTGATAGACAATTTATTGTGGATGGACTATGGCAACAAATCAAGCGAATGGTGATGGGTGTTTGCCATTATATTTCATCATCTCATTTTCATCGATATGTTTACGAAGCTTTATTCAGACGTAACAATCAACACAAATCGAACGAAGCAAGATTTGGCATTGCCATGAACAGAACAAACCGCGTGATACCTTATTGTATCGTAAGTCCTCGAAAAACAGCAGTAGGGTAATTATTTAACATTTCAACGTATATAAAATGAGTTTTCGAGACACTATTACAGTCAACAAGTAATTATTGGAAATAAAAGAACTGATAAGAAGTGTTTCCTTTCATAATTACCATATCTTCCATCACCCACCCTCTCCCCAAAATATTTATTGTTTTATCCCAATATATTTTGTACCTTTGCGGCCTATTATCAAAAATAAAAATAACTTATATAATAATCAACAAAACAACAACTTATGGCAGAAAAAAAATTTATGACATGCGACGGTAACTGCGCGGCTGCGCACGTGGCCTACATGTTCAGCGAAGTCGCCGCCATCTATCCTATCACCCCCTCTTCCCCGATGGCTGAGTACATCGACGAGTGGAGTGCAGGCGGCAGAAAGAACATTTTCGGTGAGACCGTGAAGGTCGTGGAGATGCAGTCCGAGGCCGGTGCCGCTGGCGCCGTGCACGGTTCCCTCCAAGCTGGTGCCCTGACCACCACCTACACCGCATCACAAGGTCTCTTGCTGATGATCCCCAATATGTACAAGATTGCCGGCGAATTGCTGCCCGGTGTGTTCCACGTCTCCGCACGTGCCCTGGCTGCCCAGGCTTTGTCCATCTTCGGTGACCACGCCGACGTGATGAGCGCCCGCCAGACCGGTTTCGCGATGCTGGCAACCGGTTCCGTGCAAGAGATTATGGACCTCGCCCCTGTGGCCCACCTGGCTGCTATCG
>JAGCGA010000012.1 GCA_017649855.1 Bacteroidales bacterium | reverse complement strand
TGAAGGCTACTATAATAGATACGTTTTTTACGCAGATATAATGGCTGATGTCGGATTGTATTTCCAATTACCTAATCAGGATTACCTTCGATTTTTGTTAGGGCTGAATATCGCAACCACAGATTTTGCAAGAGGCAGTGTGAGAATGTACTCAAGCGAGGGATATGACGATTTATATTTCTCCCAACGAAATCACTACCTTTACGGTCAAATTGCCTACGTGCACAGTTTCAGCAAGCAGAGGGCTCTTAAACAGGCACAACCGCACTGGAACGAGGACAAGTCATTTTATCGTCACGAGTTGCGGTTAGGGGTGAGCGATCCCTTGGGCTTTACCTATCTGAGGGAATTGTTTGCCTCGCCTATTTTGGGAGAACCGATAGACGGCATCTCACCCACAAAGCAAATATTCACTCCCGTGTTCTCCATGGACTATCATTACCGTGCCTCAAAATGGTTTTGGTTAGGCCTTACCGCTGGTTATAATTTATATAAAGAGAAAGGCTATGGTGAACCAGAGAATCTTACGTGGCAGTATAAAGAGCATCATATCCTGATAATGCCCTCTTTGCGGTTCTCCTATCTTAACCGTCCGCATCTGACCCTTTACTCTGGGCTTTCCGTGGGTTTGTTTATCAAACACGGACGAGAATACCTAGATGATGATTGTCTTATCCGGCCGATAACTACTGACCATAACAGAGTGTTCTCCGCGTTCCAGCTGACCGCCTTCGGGTTAAAAGCCGGCGCGAAACATTGGTTCGGCAGCTTCGAGGCAGGATTCGGCATCAAGGGGTTTGTTAATTTGGGTGTGGGGTACGAGTTCTGATGTTTTCAATTTACAATAATCCGAAGCCAACATCCGTTACATCTTCCTGAATTCTACAAACTTCTCAGATGAAAAAGTCCCTACTGTATCTTCTTGTTGCCGTGACGATCCAGTCTTGTGCCATCTATCATACGCCAGGGTTCAACAGCGGTTATAGACGTCTAACCGCTGAGGAACAGAATAAAGTTTGCTTTGTGAGTTCAGTCGATGAAATTCCTGACCAAAATGACGGCAGAATCATGGCCGTCACCGCCAAGCAACTGTCAGCCCTATTAACAAGAACTGAAAACGCGTTACTTTACCTGTGGTCACCCCATTGCTCGAGCAGCGTTTGCATTCCTTTAAGTACCATCCAAGATGATTGTGACAAGGCGAATCTTCAGCTTTACGTTTTAACCGAGTATTACACTGACGCATTCATGCAGAATGACTTTCTGACACATCCCATGCTGAGTGTCGATGAGTTGCATTACAAAACAAGTTATTGCAATTCCTATATGAAGCGGTTTCTGTCGGAACTTATCCCGAATGACAAAAAAGAAAGTGTTTCCCACCATCGTTTCCTTCTATTCTCAAAAGGAAGATTGGTGGAATCGTATGAGAAGATGGAGGATATCAAATAACATCCAAATCCCGTATTCCACACGCAGATTTGGATGTTGTTTCAGATTATTGTCCGACTGCGAGGACGCTGTCGACTCCTTTGCAATGCTTGGAAGCGTCGGCACCTACAAGTTGTTCATGATATACTTCGCCAACTTGTTGTACAGGAACGTTCTCGTATTCCCGCCCATGATGAAGTGGTTCTTGTTGGGGAAGAAGAACTGGTCGTACTCTTTGCCCGCCTCGTTGAGGCCCTTCACCAACTCCATGGCGTTCTGGAAGTGCACGTTGTCGTCGGCGGTGCCATGGATGAGGAGATACTTGCCGTTGAGCTGGTCGGCGTAGGTGGTTGGGGAGTTGAGGTCGTAGCCGTCGGGGTTCTCCTGCGGGGTGCGCATGAACCGCTCGGTGTAGATGTTGTCGTAGTAGCGCCAGTTGGTCACGGGAGCCACAGAGATGGCCATCTTGAAGGCGCCCTCGCCGCGGAACATGGAGAGTGCGGAAAGATAGCCGCCGAAGCTCCAGCCCCAGATGCCGATACGGTCGCCATCCACATAGGGCAGCGTCTTCAGGTAGTTGGCCGCTGCGATCTGGTCGATAGCCTCATACTTGCCCATCTGCTGATAGATCACCTTCTTGAAGGCGTCACCGCGGGTGGCCGTGCCACGACCATCGACACAGACAGAGATGTAGCCGTGCTGCGCCAACATCTGATAGAAGGCCAGATCCTGCGCACTGCTATAGGCGTTCATCACCTGCTGGCTGCCGGGACCGCCGTAGCAGTTCATCATCACCGGATAGCGTTTGTTGGGGTTGAAGTTGGCCGGCTTCAGCATCCAGCCGTACAGCACCGTGCCGTCGGGCGTGGTGAAGCTGATGATCTCCCGCGGCTGGAAGCCATACTCGTCCATCGTCTCCTTCACCGCCTTGTTGTCGTTCAAGACACGCAACTGCTTGCCGGCAGCATTGCAGATGGTATAGACCAGCAACGTGTTCAGATTGGAGTATTGGTTACGATAATAGTTGCCCGTAGGACAGAAGGAGCTCTCGTTCCAGCCGTCGCCACTGCTGAGCATCTTCTTTTTCTTGCCGTCGAAGTTGATGACGTAGAGGTCGCGGTTGAGCACGCCGGACTCGTTGGATTGATAGTAGATGAGTTTCTTCTTCTCGTTGACGAACTGGATGCCGTTCACCTCCCAGTTGCCGGAGGTCAGCTGCACACGCCCGCCGCCAAGGGTGACCTTGTAGATATGGTTGAAGCCGTCGCGCTCGGAAGTGACAATCATCGTCTTGCCATCGCTAAGGAAGTAGTAGTCGTCGGTGATGTCAAGCCACTTGTCGTTCTCGTCGGTATAGACCACATCCTGCTGTTTGGTGACAGTGTTATAGCGTATGAAGTCGAGACGGTTCTGATGGCGGTTCAGCTTGAGGATGATGGCGTCGCGGCTGTTCGGCTGCCAATAGACACGCGGGAAGTAGCAGTTGGTGTTGTCGCCCAAGTCCACGCGCGTAAGGCTCTTGCTGGCCACATCGTAGATATAGACATCCACGAGGGAGTTGTCCTCACCGGCCTTCGGGTACTTGTAGGTGAAGTCGGTGGGATAAAGCTCGTCGTAGATGGGCATAGTGAACTCCTTGACGCGGCGCTCGTCGAAGCGCAGGAAGGCCACCTTGCTGCCGTCGGGCGACCAGGAGGCGGCCTGCGACATGTCGAGTTCCTCCTCATACACCCAGTCGGCATAGCCGTTCAGGATGGCGTTGGGCTCCCCGTCATGGGTGATCTGGGTGATGGCGCCACTGTTCATATCCTGGATGAAGAGGTCGCAGTCGCGGGCGAAGAGCACGCGCTGGCCATCTTCGGAAAGGTCTGCGAAATGCAACTTGGTGTTGGTGTCTGCCACCATCTTCAAAGTCTTGTTCTCCACATTGTACACATAGTAGTACGCCAGCGAGGAACGGCGCCAGATGCTCTCCTCATCGAAGGAGAGGATGATGTTCTTCTCATCCTTGGAGAAGGAGTATCCGCTAAGACGGCCCGTATTGAGTTCGCCGCCACTGAGCTTGCTGAGTGTCTCGTTGGACAACAACATGTCGATGCGGTCACCCGTTTCAAAGGAGTAGCGCTCGATGCCACCGCGCTTCACGACCGTGTAGTAGTCGCTGGAGGGCATCGCCGTATAGCCGGCCACTCCGCGCGGATAAAACATAAAATCGTCCCAGATGCTCTCAACACTGATCTTCTTGCCTTGACCAAAAGAGCACAACACTGTAGTTAACACGATGATAAGCAGTAAAAACTTTTTCATATAAATAGTACATTAATTAAATTTAACAACAAGGGCGCAAAGGTATGAAAATTGTTGAATTGTTGAATTGTTTATTTGTTGTTTCGAGGAGCAGTGGTGGCATGCTTCATCACCAAGAGCCAACAAATCTATTGAACAGAGCAGTGCTCCACCGCAATCAGCTTGTCGTAAGAGGTGCCCTCCTCGCGGAAATAGACCAGGATCGTATATTGATTCTGGGTCTCATAATGACTGCCTTCCACGTAGGTGGCGTCAATCTCCTTCGATCCATGGGGCACATACACATACTGGTAATTGTAGCGTCCTTGCTTGATATAGAAGGAGGCCTCCCAGTAGTTCTGCTCCCGGACATAATGCAACTTGGCATCTTCCATGATTCTCCAGTCTGTCAGTTCCCCAAAGACATACACATCGCCATCGGTGAAAGGGTATTGGCTCTTGAGGGTGAAGTAGGTGTTCACATAGTCCTCGGAGTAAGGATTGGGAAGGTCGCGGTTATAATAGACGCAGGCACCGTTCATCGTGCTGCGGGTCTCGTAGGCGCTGTATGGGCGGGCTTCATCCATGAGGACGTAAGCCTGGTTGCGACGGTGTTCGAAGTCGATGCTGACAATTCGATCACCATTGGAGCGCAGGGTGCTGATGTCGAAGGTACGGAACTCGGCCCCGCCGGGAAAGACGTTGCGTCCGTCGTCATAGTCAAAGCTGAAGGTGTTGTTGGAAAACGAGTGATAGGTGAGGCCGTACTTGGCATTGTCCCACCGTCCGTTCTGCCGGATGGTGGCATGGAGGGTCATGGCCGGGTTACGCACCGAATACGAGGCGGGCAGCACCTCGAAGTCCACCTCCTGATGGGTGAAACGCTGATTCACATCCGTAGCGTAATGCACGACAGCATTCACCTTGGCGGGAGAGTTCTCCAGCACCATGAAACGACGGGTCAACACGGGATGGTCGGGCGTGTCATCATAGACCAACAAGATATAGTTACCACTTTTGGTAAAGGTCATATTCTCATTAGGAAAAGAGAAATGATAGTGGGTATAATGCACAATCGTGTTGAATGAGTAGTCGTACTGCTCGATCATATCCTCGTTAAAACCACTGATGTATTCCATCTGGTTCATATCGGATATCTGCCAGTCGTGGGTGCAATGAATGAAGGTATACTTGAGATAGTGGTCGTCGGTCTCCACATCATCAAACTCGAGCACCAGCTGGTTGTATTCGCCGAGCAGAGCGACGGGCTCGCCCAGGCGGGTGTCACTAGGATGGAGGTCCACGCTATGGATGCCCGACTGATAAACACGGTTGTCGGTATAGAAATCGGTGTTCCATTGGGCATTCGCACTCACCAGCAGGAAGAGGGAGAATACGGATAAGAGGAGGAATCGCTTCATGATGATGTAGATTTAAAGACGGCAAAGATAAACAAATCAGCAATACAAAACGAAATTCAGGGGTTGGTTATTGCCTTCAGCCCTCGAAAAAAGCCTTCCTTTCGCGCCCATTTATTTCCATTTTTTTCCATATTTTGGAGAAAACAATCCAAAAACCATCACTTATCAACAATAAGTTGTTACAATAAAATCAATATCATATTATAAATCAATAAATTAACATAGTTTATAACAAATCGATTGTAAATATCACGTTATCAGCATATTATTGTTTATAAGTATTATTGTTAATAAAAAAATCCAAAAATTTCCAAACTGATAATCAGATAGTTATATGATAAATTTTCGATTTTTGGAAATATAATCTAGATTTATGGAAATGTAACGAAAAAAAGTATATTTTTGTCACGTTTTCAAAATAATCAACATGTCAAATCTGAGTTACGGGTATTGGGAAGTCTCCATCGAGAAAAGCGGCCGGCTGAAATTGCCGACGGCCCTCCTGCGTGCCTTGCCGGAAGACGGGCGCCGGGCTTTCTACGTGACACACGGATTTGGCGAGCACATCATGCTCTGGTCCGAGGAGGCCTATCGGGAGCAGATGGAGTTCCTCAACTCGCTAGACCGCAACCTGACGCGGATCAAACAGTACCGGAACGCTTTTTTGCGCAACACCGCCTATCTGGAAAGCGACGCGCAGCACCGCATCGTCATCCCCAAGCCTCTGATGGAGCTGTATCACATCGACAAGGAGATCGTGCTCCTGTTGGACAATGGCAAGATCGAGCTCTGGAACAGCAGTCGTTACCACGAGAAGTTCGACATGACGCCGGAGGCTCTGGAGAAGTTGAACGAAGAAATTCATCTTGGCCGTTTCGAGGCAGAAAAGGAGGTGTCGGATGAGTTATCATAATCCGGTGCTCCTGCATGAATCTGTTGACCTTCTCATCACCCATCCTTCCGGGACCTACGTGGACCTCACCTTCGGTGGCGGCGGCCATTCGCGTGCCATCCTGGACCGTCTCGCCCCGGACGGCCGGCTGATCGCCTTCGACCAGGACGCCGACAGCACCGCCAACCTCATCGACGACCCGCGGTTCTGCTTTGTGGCTTCCAACTTCAAGAACCTGACCCGTTTTTTACAATATCATAAAGCCTATCCGGCCGACGGGATCCTGGCCGACCTGGGCATCTCCTCCCATCAGATCGATACTGCCGAGCGGGGCTTTTCCTACCGACAGGATGGCGAACTGGACATGCGCATGAACCGCCAACAGGCCTTGACGGCCAAGGAGGTGGTCAATAGCTACGACGAGGCGCAGCTCAGCCGGGTGTTTTACACCTACGGAGAGCTCTCCAACGGTCGCCAGCTGGCCCGGTACATCGTCCGCGCACGGGAAGCCGGCGAGATAGCCACCACCTTCGAGCTGGTGAAAGTTTTGGAGCCCAGCCTTCCCAAGAATGCTCCTTCCAAAGTGCTCTCCAAGGTCTTCCAAGCACTGCGCATCGAGGTCAACCACGAACTGGAGGTGCTGGAGTCCATGCTGCTGCAGACCGCCGACGCCCTTCGTGACGGCGGCCGGCTGGTCGTGATCTCCTACCACTCCCTGGAAGACCGCCTCGTGAAAAACATCATGCGGTCGGGCAAACTGGACGGGGAAGTGGAGAAGGACTTCTTCGGCAACCCGCTGAGCCCGTTCAAGCCTGTCACCCGCAAGGCCATAACCCCCAATGAACAAGAGATATCCACCAACCCGCGCGCGCGTAGCGGCAAGTTACGTGCGGCCGAAAAAATAACCCCGATTGCACGATGAGAACCACGACCAACATACCGGAAAAAGAGCGGGACCCCAAGTCGGAGAACTTCTTCAACAAGGTCTTCGGCGGAGAGTTCCTCACCAACCCGAAGATGCGCCCGTGGTATCTGTACATCGTCATCTTACTGCTGCTCATCGGCATAGCCATCTTCAGCGAGCAGCGCATTGCACAGAAACAAAAGAAAATAAACCGATTGGAGCAGGAATACAAGGCGGAGATCAGCCGGCTGAAAGCCAACAACCAGTTCATCCCCTACGAGGAAAACAAGGCCCTCATCGAGGTCCTCAAAGAGCGCGGATTTGTCTTTGACGAGAAGTCTGATTACACCGTCACCATCACCACTCCTCAGGAGGAGAAGTTCCAATGGCTGAAAAAAATATTCAAAAAGAACAAAGATGCGGAAAAGGAATCAAAATAGCGAAGAATTGATGAAGTCCTTCAAGACCCGCAGCTTTGTTGTCTTCGGGGCGCTGATGGTGTTAGGGGCAGCCTGTCTGTTCATGATTCTCAAGTTGGGCATCACAGAAGGGGCCATGGCCAACGGCAACGGGTCCAAGGTGTTGGACACCACCGACACCTCCTATGTGCCTTCACCAGAGGACAGCCTCTTCAACTGCTTCGTGCTCAACAACAACCTCTCCCCCATCCGCGGCGAGATCTACGACGACCACGGCCGTCTGCTCGTAGGCAACTTCACCGTCTTTGAAGTCGCCTTCGACGGACGTCGTTTTGCCTTGGAATACGGCGACACCCTGTCCAAAAACCCAAAAGCCTTCGACGACCTCTTCTCCACGTTAGGGAAAGCGCTCTACGAGCAATTCAAATCCCGTTTCCCAAAATATACCGAGAGCTACTACACAAGCTTCTTCAGCCAGGCGGTACAGAACAAGAAGTACAAGACCCTGTTTTCCGTCAAGGAGTGGGATGAGAAGTCGTGGGTAAGCGGGCGCGACACCTCCTACATCAAGAACCTGGAGTGCTGGAAAGTAAACGGGCGTAAGATCCATGCGCACCTCAACTACGTGCCGACCTCGGTGCGCATCAATCCCTATGGCGACATCGCGCGCCGCACACTCGGCATGAACGTGGAGGGCAAGCACTACGGCCTGGAGTACTTCATGGACAAGCTGCTGGCGGGCCAACAGGGCAGTAAGAAATACCTGCGCCTCAACAAGACGGTGGTGCCTCTGAAAGACCGCGTGGAGCCCATCGACGGCTACAACCTCCACACCACCATCGATGCGGAGATACAGAACTACGTACACAACGAGTTAGCCTTGAAGCTCACCGAGCTGGGTGCGCACTGGGGTTGTGCCATCGTCATGGAGACCAAGACCGGAGAGATCAAGGCCATCTCCAACTTGAAACGCGATGCCGACGGGCACTACAACGAGAGCATGGAATACGCCTTCAACGCCAAGGTTGAGCCAGGCTCCACCTTCAAGCTGGCCTCGCTGCTCTCCTTCCTGGAAAAACGGTCCGACGACACCACCTGCACCTACCCTATGTTTGTGCACACCTTCGAATATCCGCTGAAGTCGGGCAACTACCGCAGATACCACAAGCAGGATTCCAAGGTACATGGTGAGACGCTGGGCACTGTCAGCGAGATCATCCAACGCTCCTCCAACATCGGCGTGGCCTCCATGATCTTCGATGCATACGGCATCACCCGATTCGCCGACTATCGCAAACAGCTCATCAAGCTGGGGCTCATGGACACCATCCACACGCAGCTGGGCGACATCCTGCCCGCCTCCATCCGCAATGACGGACGTTTTGACAACTATTACGGCGTCTGCTTCGGGGCCGGCTTCAACATCCCCATCCTCCACACGCTAGTCTATTACAACGCCATCGCCAACAACGGCAAGATGGTGGCGCCGCTTTTCGTCAAGTATGTGACCAACAACTACGACACCATCCAGCGCTTTGAGGCGGAGGTGCTGAACGAGCAGCTCGTCTCCCCCACCAATGTCGCCAAGGCGAAGAAGTATCTGGAGAGCGTGGTCTGGGGCAAATACGGCACGGGCCGCCGTTACAAGGACTCCACCTGCCACTTTGCGGGCAAGACCGGCACCCGCGACATCTGGGATCCGGTGCGCAGGACGTGGGATTATGACCACAATGCGGTATCCTTCTGCGGCTATTTCCCGATGGAGGATCCCCAATATACGATGATCGTGTACATCTACTTCGTGCCACAGCATAGTGAGGTGGCCGTGGATGCCTTCGCCAAGATCGCCCGCGCCATGATGAACAGGTCCAACTACAGCGCCATGCGCAATACGCAGGAGCTGCCATTCCAACCATCCCTGGAGAACTGTCCCATCAACCGGAGATTCTTCAACACCCTCTGTGCCGGCATGGGCTATGATACAACGACCTTGTCAAACACTTACAACTTCTTCGTGCCGTTGCGAGACACGGTGGCAACCATCCAATCCAAAGCATGGGTCATCCAGCAGGAGGGCCGGATGCCAAATGTGCGGCAGATGATCGCATCCGACGCCGTCGCGGAACTGAACAGGGCCGGCTATAAGGTCAGACTGGTAGGCCGCGGCATCGTGAGAGGACAATCGCTCGACCCCGCCACCAAGACCGTCACCCTGACCCTGACACCCTAGAAAAGATCACAAACCTAAAACCTATAACCTACTTGAAACCATTAAAAGACATATTAAAAGCGCTTAAAAAGCACCAGCTCTTCGGAAGCCCGGAATGGAACATCACCGCAATATGCTTCGATTCCCGCAAGATCACTCCCTCGCAAGAGAAAGGCTGCAGCGACCTCTATGTGGCCCAGCGCGGCACCCAGACCGACGGACACCGCTTCATCGGACAGGTGATTGAACAGGGCTGCTCCGTCATCGTCTGCGAAGAGTTACCCGAGGTGATGGACAAGCATGTCACCTACATACAGGTCCCTGACAGCATGGCCGCTTTGGGACATCTGGCCTCGGCCTTCTACGGACACCCCAGCAAACAGCTACGGCTGGTGGGCATCACGGGCACCAACGGCAAGACGACAACCGTCACGCTCCTGCACCGGCTCTTCAACATGATGGGTCACAAGGCAGGACTTCTCTCCACTATCGTCAACAAGATTGGGGAGGAAAAGGTGCCAGCCACCCACACCACCCCCGACGCGGTTGAGCTCAACAGTCTGCTCGCCCGCATGGTGGAGGCCGGCTGCGAATACGCCTTCATGGAGGTCAGCTCCCACGCCATCTGCCAGCATCGCATCGACGGACTGCAGTTCACGGGCGGCATCTTCAGCAACATCACCCACGACCATCTCGATTTCCACAAGACCTTCGCCAACTACATTGCCGCCAAGAAGACCTTCTTCGACCATCTTCCCTCCTCCGCCTTCGCGCTGACCAACCTCGACGACAAGAACGGACTGGTAATGACCCAGAACTGCAAGGGCAAGGTGAGCACCTATAGTCTGCGTTCCCTGGCCACCTTCAAAGGACAGATCATCGACAACAACTTCGAGGGACTGCAGATGCGCATCAACGGGTATGAGGTCTTCTTCAAGCTGGTCGGAAAGTTCAACGCCTACAACCTGTTAGCCATCTATGGAACTGCCATCCTGTTAGGCATGGACTCCGAGGATGTACTTCGGCAAATGAGCATGTTAGACAGCGCCTCAGGGCGTTTTCAGATCGTGCGCCGCAAGGATGGCTGCACGGCCATCGTGGACTATGCGCACACCCCCGACGCGTTGCAGAACGTGCTGGAGACCATCGTGGACGTGACCGGCCACAAACAGGAGGTCATCACCATCGTGGGGTGTGGCGGCGACCGCGACCGGACCAAACGGCCGGAGATGGCAGAGATAGCCTGCAAGTATAGCGACAAGGTCATCCTGACCTCCGACAACCCGCGCACCGAGGAGCCCTCAGCCATTCTGGACGAGATGATGGCCGGGGTGCCCGACAACAAGAAAAAACAGGTCTCCGTGATCGAGAACCGCCATGAGGCCATCAAGACCGGCAACATGCTCCTCCATGACGGTGGCGTGCTGCTCATCGCCGGCAAAGGACATGAGACCTACCAGGAAATCAACCATGTCAAGCACCATTTTGACGACATGGAAGAGATAACAAACTGTTTTAACCAATAATGTAAGATCGTATGTTGTACTATTTATTCACTTGGCTGCAAAAAATCGGGCTCCCGGGCTCAGGAATGTTCCAATACATCTCCTTCCGGTCTGCCTTGGCTTTTGTCTTCTCGCTCATCATCTCCATTTGGATAGGCAAATATTTCATCGGATTTTTAAGAAGGAAACAGATCGGGGAGACCATCCGCGAGTTGGGTTTGGAAGGGCAAAGCCAGAAGGCGGGCACCCCCACCATGGGAGGTATCATCATCATCGCCGCCATCCTGATTCCGGCATTGCTGTTCTGCAAGCTGCACAATATCTACGTCCTGCTCATGATCTTCACCACCGTATGGCTGGGCGCTCTGGGCTTCAGCGATGACTACATCAAGGTCTTCAAAAAGAACAAGGAGGGCCTCTCCCCACGCACCAAACTGCTCGGCCAGATTCTCCTGGGCATCTTGGTGGGCGCCGTCGTCTATTTCCATCCGGATGCAAAGATCTGTGAGAAGTCAAATGCCAAAAACGCCATCACCCCTGTGGAGTCGGCAATCCAGATCTCCAACTCGGATGTGGTCAACACCCACAATGTCTTTGACGCACCTCACCACTCCACCAAAACCACCATCCCGTTTATCAAGAACAATGAATTCGACTACGCCTGGTTCACCCGCTGGCTGGGTGACACCACTGGCAAATGGTCTTTCATCATCTACATCCTCATCGTGGTCTTCATCATCGCGGCGGTATCCAACGGGGCTAACCTGACCGATGGTTTGGACGGACTGGCCACGGGAACGACCTCTGTCATAGCGGTGGGCATTGCCCTGCTCGCCTACGTGTCGGGCAACGTGATCTTTGCCAATTATCTGAACATCATGTACCTGCCCAACATTGGAGAGCTGGTAATCTTCATATCCTCGGTGATTGGCGCCTGCATCGGCTTCTATTGGTGGAACTGCTATCCCGCCCAAATCTTCATGGGCGACACCGGCAGCCTGACTTTGGGTGGCATTGTGGCCGTCTCCTGCATCATCATCCGCAAGGAGTTCCTCATCCCCATCCTCTGCGGCATATACCTTGCCGAGGCTGTCTCCGTGCTGATTCAACGCTACTATTTCAAATACACCAAGAAAAGATACGGCGAAGGAAGACGGGTATTCCTCATGTCACCGCTTCATCACCACTACCAGAAGAAAGGGGTGCCTGAGCCTAAAATCGTGCAACACTTCATCGTCATCGGACTGCTTCTGGCCGTCCTGACGCTGGTAACCTTAAAAGTAAGATAATCACAATCAAACCAAAATATACCTATGGCAAGCAATAAAACCAACAATTTCAAAATCTTCGAACTGGAGCAAGAGTTCAACAACCCGATGGTGGCCTCCGTCAACGAACGCCTCATCGAAATCCGCAAAAGGAACATCGCCCAACGGCTGTCGGCATTCCAAGGCTGTGGCCACAAGCTGGAGCAGGTCAAGACGCTGAGTGGCATCGACTTCATTGACGACGCCAGCTCCACCAACGCCAACGCCACCTGGTTCTCCTTGCAACGGATGAACAAACCGACCGTCTGGATCTGCAACATGAACAACGTCAACGAGATGACCGACGACCTGCTCAAAGCCGTGTATGAGAAGGTGAAGTTCATCGTCATCCAAGGCGTGTACCATGCGGACGTCTATGAGCTCATCTCCGACTTGGAAATCCCCTACTCCATGGAGATGAACATGGAAGATGCCGTCAGACAGGCCTTCTACGCTGCCGACAAGGGGTACGCTGTCTTGTATTCACCCTGTTCTGAAGGTTCGGCCGATGAGCGTGGACGGAATTTCAAAACCGCCGTGGCACAACTCTAGATCCATGATGCGCAAACTCAATCTCAAATGGCAATTCAAAGGGGACAAGATCATCCTCATGATCGTCGTGTTCCTGAGTCTCTTGTCCGTCTTGATGGTCTTCAGCACCAGCAATATGCGAGTGCTTTCCCATCTGACACACATTGCCGTCTGTTATGCCTTGATGATTGTCTGCTACCTGCTGGATTACCGTATCATAGCCATATTAACCCCCTTAATGCTCCTCTTTGCCGCAACGCTGTTGGTACTGACCATCATCTCCCAGGCTGTCCGAGGGGTCACCATCTTCGGTCATGATGTGCAGACCTTCTATCTGATTGGGTTTCTGGTGTTGTTCTACATCACCAACTACATCGCGCACAAATATAACAACGGGCAGGAGCTGACGGACCGTAACACATTGTATTTATTGGGTCTGGCAGGGGTTTTCAGCATTGGCATGGCCAAGTTGAACATGTCCACGGCCATCATCTTCTTCACCACCTGTGCCATCATCTTCTTCATAGCCAAGATCAAGACTAAATGGTTGCTGGCGTATGTGGGCACTGGGGTTTTGGGGGCCGTGTTGATAGCCAGCGTCGTACTCATCGGCATGAAGTCTGACCGGAACATAGAGATCGGGCGTATGAGTACGTTCGTGAACCGTATCACCTATTACATCACCAAAGACAACGTCAACGGCTACGGAGACCAGATGGTGCTGTCGCGTGCCGCCATAGCGCGAGGCAGTTTCCATCCGACAGGTCCGGGCAAAGGGGTTATCAAGTACCGTCTGCCCGAGAATTCCACCGACTACGCCTTCGCCTCCCTTTACGAAGAGTTAGGCATCTTCATTGGCATCCTCATCATCATGGCATACCTGATCTTCTTCTACCGGGCCCGGGAGATCTCCAAGAATTCAGGAGGGCCTTTCGGGAGGCTCTTCGCCTTCACCATAGGTTTCTGGCTCACCTGCCAGGCTTTGGTTCACATCGGCGTGAATTGCGACCTGCTGCCGGCCACCGGACAGACCCTGCCCTTTATCAGCAGCGGCGGTGCATCCCTGGGCGTCTCAGGTATAGCCGTCGGCATCCTGCTCAACATCAGCAAGGTCAACAACCTCAGAAAAGACAACGACGCCTCTTCTTACAGCAACTAACGGATAAGCGTCACGGCGCCCCGCTCTTCCTGTTTGGGCTCACCCAACAACTTATAACGCACCACATAGGGATAACACCCGATCGGCACCCGATCGGCATCCCAGCCCTTATCCAAGTCAGTGGTGTAAAAGATCATGCTCCCCACCCTGTCAAAAATGCTCAGATTGTAATACTCCAGAAAGTCGGGACAAGAAAACACTGGCTGAAAGAGATCGTTCACGCCATCACCATCGGGCGTAAAGGCGCTGGGAATCCACATCTGGCACTTGTCAATGGCACTCATATCGTACATCACATGGATCTGTATCACCGAATCGCAACCGTTGGCAGCGGGATAGGTGAAGGTATAATAGCCGGGGTGCGTGAAGACACTGTCCTCATATTGGTACGAATCGCCTGGGAAGATATAGGCCGTGATTTGCTGGAAACTTTGGGATTTCGCCACGATTGTTAACCGGTGCAAGATAGCAGCAGTATCGGTACACTCCCAACGCGTATAGACATGCGTGCCCGGGGGCTGATATCCCAACGAGAATCCATAACCTTCATAATGCTCACCGGAACAGATAGTATCGCTATAATTCATAGTGATATCAGGCTCCATGTAATCGCCATAGATGGTCAGGCTGTCCAACTGGAAGACCACTTGCACACTATCTGGCATAGCTGCCTTGAACACAAGGCGACTGTTAGGCGGCACCGTGATCCCTTTGCACACGAAATTGGAGCGACACACATCGTAATGCAAATAGTTCATACTATAAACCGTAATCGTGTCTATGGGCACAAAATTATGGTCTGGATCATAATTGGTCACCATATAGGGCAACGGATCCCAGCTGAGATTTACATGGTCAATCCCATCATGATGAGGATTAGGAACAATTTGGAGTGGTTCATCCTGCACTGTATAGCCCACCACCATTTGGACACCCGCGGAAGTAGAGTCTCCATTCGGCCCCGACATACCATAATAGTAGCATGCCTTAAACGAAATCCCCGATGGCGAACTCGCTAAAACAGGAGTGGACGAGATGGCTTCCGTCGGACTCAATCCCGAGGCATGATTCTTATAGCGTTGGCCAAAACGCAGGTAAACGTTGCGCGTCGGACCAGGAAAAAAATATTCAAAGCTACACATACTGTTCCAGCCGCCTTCCCGTCTCCGGCATTGCAACCAGCAGTTATCGACAAGTACATAGGAGGTATCTAAGTATGTGGCATTGAACCAACCATTATTCAGCACAAATCCATTCTCAAAATCCTCATAATAGGGCAATGAGATGGGCGAACATCCCGGCTGTGCGGGAAGCGGACACACACTCATGAACAACAGCAGCATGAGGCAGAATAATATATGCGATAAAAGGCCTTTTCTCAAAATCGTGATACAAACAATTACTATAACGGATAACGATAGCATTTGTCACACTGCCGTCCACTTTTTCCCCACACCATCTAACATTTCAGTCATTTCCGCGTAAAAAAAGAGGATGACATTCACGACATCATCCTCTTTCCGGAAAATATTTAGCAATTTGAACGTATTTCGCTAAGCTAAACCCTGCCCTCCTGTTAATGGAGGAAAGCCTTGCGGCGCAGGACCTTCATCAATCACGCCCATTTTCTTCTCGTAGGATCCGAGATTTTCCGTCAGGGCACGCAACAGACGCTTGGCATTCTTCGGGGTCATGATCACGCGCGAGCGGACCTGTCCCTTGTTCACACCGGGCATCATCTGCACAAAGTCCATGACGAACTCATTGTCAGAATGGGTGATGATAGTCAGGTTAGAGTAATGGCCTTGTGCCACCTCATCAGTTAAGTTGATATCTATTTTTTGTTCTTCCATAATCGCAAACAATTAACAGGTTATTCCATCTCTTTGGATGCCATCAGGGACTCGTACTCTTCCATGGAGCCAACCTCGATATGCTGGTAGGAGCGGATGCCGGTACCGGCCGGAATCTTCTGGCCGACGATGACATTCTCCTTCATACCGATGAGGTCGTCAGACTTGGCGTTGATAGCGGCCTCGGTGAGCACCTTGGTAGTCTCCTGGAAGGAGGCTGCGGAGATAAAGCTGTGGGTTTGCAGGGAAGCGCGGGTGATACCTTGCAGGATCGGCTTACCGGTGGCAGGACGTGCATCACGCACCACAACCAGCTTGAGGTCCTTACGCTTCAAAGCAGAGTTCACATCACGCAGCTTCTTGGCCGTGATGATCTGACCCACGCGGACATCCTCGGAGTCTCCACTGTCGGTCACCACCTTCTTTTCCCAGATGTCGTCGTTCTCCTCTTGGAAGTCGATCTTGTTGATCAACTCACCTTGCAGGAACTTCGTGTCGCCCGGATCATCAATTTCCATCTTGCGCATCATCTGGCGGACGATAACCTCGAAGTGCTTATCGTTGATCTTCACACCTTGGAGACGATACACCTCCTGGATCTCGTTGATGATGTACTCTTGCACCTTCTGGGCACCCTTGATATTCAGGATATCCATAGGCGTGAGAGAACCTTCGGACAGCGGCGTTCCAGCCTTGACGAAGTCGTTCTCCTGAGCCAGGATCTGCTTGGAAGTCGGGATGAGATATACCTTGGCGCCTTCGCCGGAGTCGTTACGCGGCGTAATCTTGACGACACGGTTACCACGTTTGAGCTTCTTCTCGAAGGAGACCACACCGTCGATTTCGGAGACCACAGCGGGATCTGACGGGTTACGGGCCTCAAAGAGTTCCGTCACACGCGGCAGACCGCCCGTGATATCGCCGGATTTACCGAAGGAACGCAGGATCTTGACAAGGATTTCACCAGAGTCAATCTTCTGTCCCTCTTCAACGGCCAGACGGGCACCCACAGGAACGTCGAAGCTCTTCAGCACCTCACCGGACTCATCCAAAACGGAAATGCTCGGGTTCTTGGTCTTCAGACGGCTCTCGATGATCACCTTGTCGTGAATGTTGGTCTGCTCGTCGGTTTCCACACGGTAGGTAACACCCTCAATGATATCATTGAATTGGATGGTACCCGGCACGTCGGAAAGGATGACGGCATTGAACGGATCCCAATCGGCAATCAGGTCGCCCTTCTTCACGGTATCGCCGTGTTTGAAGTATAAGTTAGAACCGTAAGGCACGTTGGAGGAAGCCAGCGCAATGCCTGTGGTAACATCGATAATCTTGATTTCAGCAGTACGGCCGATAACCTTATAGTAAACTTGTCCAAGGGCATCGGTCTTTTCCAGGGCACGGAGCTCGTCAATGCTCAGCACACCGTCGTAGGTAGCCGTGATGGAGCTGTTGGCAGCCACGTTACCGGCCACACCACCGACGTGGAACGTACGGAGGGTCAGCTGAGTACCAGGCTCACCGATGGACTGGGCAGCGATCACGCCGACAGCCTCACCGATCTGAACCATCTTACCGGTGGCCAGGTTACGACCATAGCATTTACGACAGATACCGTGCTTGGACTCACACGTCGGCACTGAACGGATCTCGACCTCTTCAATCGGAGAGTCTTCAATCATCTGGCAATATTTCTCGGTCAATTCCTCACCGGCCTTGATAATCAGTTCGCCGGTCTGAGGATGATACACGTCATGCAAAGTAACACGGCCCAGCAGACGGTCGTAGAGGGTCTCTACCACCTCCTCATTCTTCTTGAGGGCGCTAACCGTCATGCCACGCAACGTGCCGCAGTCCTCTTCCGTGATGATGACATCGTGGGAGACATCGACCAGACGACGGGTCAGATAACCAGCGTCAGCGGTCTTCAAAGCGGTATCGGCCAAACCCTTACGAGCACCGTGCGTAGAGATGAAGTACTCTTGCACAGACAGACCCTCCTTGAAGTTGGAGAGAATGGGGTTCTCGATAATCTCACCACCGGAAGAGCCGGCTTTGGACGGCTTTGCCATCAAACCACGCATACCGGACAACTGACGAATCTGCTCTGCAGAACCACGGGCTCCGGAGTCTCTCATCATGTGCACCGGGTTGAAGCCTTGGCGGTCGGCCTCGATCTCCTTCATCAAAATCTTGGAAAGACGGGCGTTGCACTGTGACCAAACGTCGATCACCTGGTTGTAACGCTCAGTATTGGTGATGAAACCCATGTTGTAGTTCATCGTGATCTCATCGATCTGGGCATTGGCCTCTTCGATGAGTTTGGGCTTTTCAGCAGGGATGATGACATCACCCAAGTTGAAGGACATACCACCTTCGAAAGCCATGCGGTAACCCATGGTCATGATATCGTCAAGGAACTGGGCACAAGCCTTGTTTCCGCACTTGGCGAGGATGTCGCCGATGATATCACGCAGCGCCTTCTTGGTCAGCAGCATATTCACGAAACCATAATCCTCGGGAACCACCTGGTTGAACATCACGCGGCCCACGGTCGTGTCAATCAGCTGACGGGTACCGTTGCCATCGATATTCACACGGCATTTGATCTTGGCATTCAGATGCACCTTCTTCTCATTGTAGGCAATCATCACCTCCTCGGGACCGTAGAATATACGTCCTTCGCCCAGCACCTTATGATCCGGGGTGGAGGGCAGCTCTTTCGTGATATAGTACAGACCCAACACCATGTCCTGGGAAGGCACCGTGACAGGTGCACCGTTGGCAGGGTTGAGGATGTTATGGGAAGCCATCATCAGCATCTGGGCCTCCAGGATGGCAGCATTGCCCAGGGGCACGTGCACAGCCATCTGGTCACCATCAAAGTCGGCGTTGAAAGCGGTACAGCACAAGGGGTGCAGACGGATAGCCTTACCTTCCACCAAACGCGGCTGGAAAGCCTGGATACCCAGACGGTGCAACGTAGGAGCACGGTTCAACAAGACAGGGTGACCCTTCAAAATGTTCTCCAGGATCTCCCAAACGACGGGTTCCTTACGATCCACGATCTTCTTGGCAGACTTCACCGTTTTGACGATGCCTCTTTCGAGGATCTTACGGATGATGAACGGCTTGAACAACTCAGCCGCCATATCTTTGGGCAGACCGCATTCGTTGAGGTGCAATTCAGGACCTACCACGATCACGGAACGACCAGAATAGTCGACACGCTTACCCAACAGGTTCTGACGGAAACGACCTTGCTTACCCTTCAAGCTGTCAGACAGAGACTTCAGCGCGCGGTTGGAGTCGGTCTTCACAGCACTGGACTTCTTGGAGTTATCCAACAGAGAGTCCACAGCCTCCTGAAGCATACGTTTCTCATTACGCATGATCACATCGGGAGCCTTGATCTCGATGAGTCGTTTCAGACGATTGTTACGGATGATGACACGACGATAGAGGTCATTCAGGTCGGAGGTGGCGAAACGACCGCCATCCAGCGGAACCAAAGGACGCAACTCCGGCGGGATCACCGGCAACATGTTGATGATCATCCATTCAGGACGGTTCTCAGCACGTTTGCGGCTGTCTCTGAAAGCCTCAAAGACATGCAGACGCTTGAGATAGTCCTTCTTTCTCTGCTGGGAAGTCTCATGATTGGCCTTGTCGCGCAACTCATAAGATTCAGCATCGAGGTCCACCTTGCAGAGCAGGTCGTACAAAGCCTCGGCACCCATCTTGGCGATGAACTTGTCGGGATCGGAATCCTCCAGCTGACGGTTCTCGGCCGGCAGATTCTCCGTCAATTCAAAATACTCCTCCTCGGTGAGCAACGTGTTCTTCTTGATCTTGTCGCTCTCCAGGACACCCGGTTGGATGACGATGTATTTCTCGTAATAGACGATGGCGTCCACCTCTTTGGAAGAGAGACCCAATAAAGCGGCAATCTTGTTGGGCAGGGACTTGAAAAACCAGATGTGGGCTACGGGCACCACCAATTGGATATGGCCCATACGCTCACGACGTACTTTGCGCTCGGTGACTTCCACGCCACAACGGTCGCAGACCACGCCTTTATAACGGATTCTCTTGTATTTACCACAATGGCATTCCCAGTCCTTGGTCGGTCCGAAAATCTTTTCACAGAACAGACCATCACGCTCCGGCTTGTAAGTCCTGTAGTTGATCGTCTCAGGCTTCACCACCTCGCCGTGGGATTGCTCAAAGATGGTCTGCGGAGAGGCCAGACTGATGGTAATTCTTTGAAACTCTTTTCTTGTATTATTATCTTTTTTGCTAAAAGATGCCATAATTTCCTGTTATTTATACAATCTTATTCAAATTTAATATCTAAGCACAGACCACGCAACTCGTGAACGAGCACGTTGAAAGACTCGGGAATACCGGCCACCGGCATATTGTCGCCCTTCACGATGGCCTCGTAGGTCTTGGCTCTGCCGATGACATCATCAGACTTCACCGTCAGGATCTCCTGCAGCACATTGGAAGCGCCATAGGCCTCGATAGCCCAGACCTCCATCTCACCGAAACGCTGACCACCAAATTGGGCTTTACCGCCTAACGGCTGTTGCGTGATGAGAGAGTACGGTCCAATGGAACGGGCGTGCATCTTGTCGTCCACCATGTGGTGCAGCTTCAGGTAGTAGATATAGCCTACCGTAGCCTTCTGGTGGAACGGCTCACCCGTCTCACCATCGTACAACTGCGTGCTGCCGTTCTCGGGCAGACCGGCTTGCTTCATATAATCATTGATCTGGTCAATGGAAGCACCGTCGAAAATCGGGGTGGCGAATTTGCAACCCAGCTGCTTGCCAGCCCAGCCAAGGACAGTCTCGTAAATCTGTCCCAAGTTCATACGGGAAGGCACACCCAGCGGGTTCAACACCACGTCAACAGGACGGCCGTCAGCCAGGAACGGCAGGTCTTCCTGCTTCACAATCTTGGCCACGCAACCCTTGTTACCGTGACGACCAGCCATCTTGTCACCGATACGCAGCTTACGCTTGTCAGCAATATAGACCTTGGCCAGCTCCACAATACCGCTTGGCAATTCGGTACCGATGGTCACATCGAAAATCTCACGGGTCTTCTTCGCATGAATATCTCGATATTGAATTTGATAGTTACGGATGATCTGAGCCACGATCGTATTCAGTTTGGCATCGTTGGTCCACTTGGAAATCGTCACATTGTTCAAGTCGACACGCTCACCGCGCAACAACTTCAATGAGAACTTGGAACCCTTGGGGATGACCACCTCTTTGACGTTGTTGTAGATATTGGTGGAAATCTTTCCTTCCAACACCTTGTACAACTTGGCGATGGCCTTCTCACGCAGTGCGTCAAACTGCACTTGGTATCTGGCTTCAATCTCCGCCACTTGCTCTTTGTCTTTGCTCTTGGAGCTTCTGTTCTTCAACGGACGTTGGAGAGACTTGGCTCCGATGACCACACCCTTCATGGATGGGGGTGCCTTGAGGGAAGCATCCTTCACATCGCCGGCCTTGTCGCCGAAGATGGCACGGAGCAACTTCTCTTCCGGAGTCGGATAGGACTCGCCCTTCGGGGTGATCTTACCGATGAGGATGTCACCTTCCGTCACCTCCGCACCCACGCGGATAAGACCGTTCTCATTCAGGTCTTTGGTAGCCTCGTTGGACACGTTCGGGATGTCGTTGGTCAGCACCTCGACACCGCGCTTGGTGTCACGAACCTCCAAGGTGAAGGATTCGATATGGATGGAGGTGTACAGATCCTCGGTCACTGCCTTCTCGGAAATCACGACAGCATCCTCGAAGTTGTATCCCTTCCAAGGCATGAAGGCGACCATCAGGTTGCGACCCAGGGCCAGCTCGCCATTGTCGGTGGCATAGCCGTCGGTCAGCACATCACCCTTCTTGACTTTCTGTCCTTTCACCACGATCGGACGCTGGTTGAAGCAGGAGTTCTGGTTCGTTCTTCTGAACTTCAGCAGGTCGTATCTCTTCACGTTGGATTCGAAGCTGACCAGCTCTTCAATCTCGGAACGCTCGTAGTCGATCTCGATGTGGAGGGCATCCACGGAAGTGACTACGCCATTGCCTTCAGCCACGAGCACCACACGGGAGTCGACAGCCACTTGGTGTTCCAGACCGGTACCTACGATAGGCGCTTCAGGGCGCAAGAGCGGCACGGCCTGGCGCATCATGTTAGATCCCATCAACGCACGGTTTGCGTCATCATTCTCCAAGAAAGGAATCAAGGATGCAGCCAAAGAGGCAATCTGGTTCGGAGCGATGTCGATCATGTCGATATCCTCACGCGGCAAGATCGGGTAGTCGGCCAGACGACGGGCTTTCACCTTCTCGCCAAGCAATCCGTTCTTGTCCATGGGAGTGTTGGCCTGGGCGATACGCAGGTTATCCTCTTCCTCAGCGGTCAAGAATACCGGCTCCTCATCGAACTGCACCTGACCGTTGACAACTCTACGGTACGGGGTGGCGATGAAACCCAGGTTGTTAATCTTAGCAAACACACACAGAGAAGAGATCAAACCGATGTTCGGTCCTTCAGGGGTCTCGATGGTACAGAGACGACCATAGTGTGTGTAGTGTACGTCACGCACCTCGAAACCGGCGCGCTCACGTGACAGACCGCCAGGTCCCAAAGCGGAGATTCTGCGCTTGTGCGTGATCTCGGACAGCGGGTTGGTCTGGTCCATGAATTGGCTCAGCTGGTTGGTACCGAAGAAGGAGTTCACCACGGAGGAGAGCGTCTTGGCATTGATCAAATCCACCGGGGCAAACAGCTCATGGTCGCGGACGTTCATCTTCTCACGGATGGTACGCGACATGCGGTTCAAACCCAAGCTGAACTGGTTATATAATTGTTCGCCGACAGTACGGACACGACGGTTGCTCAAGTGGTCGATATCATCCACCTCCGTGCGAGAGTTGATCAACTCGATGAGATAACGGATGATGGAGATGATATCCTCATTGGTCAGCACGCCCGTAGTGATCGGGATGTCCAAATTCAGTTTTTTGTTGATACGATAACGACCGACCTCTCCCAGATCATAACGGTTCTCGGAGAAGAAGAGCTTGTCGAGCGTGGCGCGGGCAGTCTCCTCATCAGGCGGGATGGTGCTCTTGAGCTGTTGGTAGATGTACTCGATGGCACCCTTGCCGGTATGGGTCGGGTCTTTCTGTAACGTATTGAAGATCACGGAATAGTCCAACTGCTTCGGGTCTTCCTTGTGGAAAAGGACAGACTTGATGTTGGAATTCATGATCAAGTTGATATGTTCTTTCTCCAGCACGGTCTCGCGGTCGATGATGACCTCGGAACGCTCGATGTTGGAGATCTCACCGGTCTCTTCGTCGCCGAACTCCTCGTTCCAGGTCTTGGTGACGGCGGCGGCGAATTTCTCACCGATGTGTTTCTTCAGATTAGCCTTGGTAGCTTTCACCTCGTAGGCGATATCGAAAATGCTGAGGATATCCTTGTCGGTCTCGTAGCCGATAGCGCGCAACAATGTGGTGACGGGTAATTTCTTTTTACGGTCGATGTAGGCGTACATCACGTTGTTGATGTCGGTGGTGAACTCCATCCATGAGCCCTTGAAGGGGATGATACGGGCGGAGTAGAGCATCGTGCCGTTCGTGTGATAGGAGAAACCGAAGAAGACGCCCGGAGAACGGTGCAATTGGGAGACAACCACGCGCTCAGCACCGTTGATGATAAAGGTGCCGCTGGGGGTCATATACGGAATCATGCCCAAATAGACGTCTTGAATGCGGGTTTCAAAATCCTCATGCTCCTGGTCCGTGCAGGAGAGTTTCAGTTTTGCTTTCAAGGGGACGCTGTAGGTCAGACCTCTTTCCAGACACTCGTCCATGGAATAGCGCGGTCCCTCAATAGAGTAGTCGAGGAACTCGAGGACGAAGGTGCCTCTGGCATCCGTGATCGGGAAGTTCTCGGCGAAGGCGCGGTAAAGGCCTTCGTTCTGACGACACTCAGCATCGGTGTCTATTTGAAAGAACTCTTGGAAAGACTTGAGCTGAATGTCCAGAAAATCAGGAAACTCAACAGGTCTGGTGGTTGCAAAACTTATTCTTTGATTTTTATTCTTTGCCAAGGCTGTAAGTTTTTCGTTGAAAAAAAGATACTGACTTATGATGGGAATGCCAATCAGCGGGCATTATAAACAACAATAAGTACAATACTTCCACCGAAGTGGAAGTGTTGTACTATTGGAATAGAAGTTGGAAAAACTATTTAATTTCCACTTCGGCGCCGGCTTCTTCGAGAGACTTCTTGAGAGACTCAGCCTCATCTTTAGAAACGCCTTCTTTGACGGCCTTAGGAGCGCCATCCACCAATTCCTTGGCTTCTTTCAGTCCGAGGCTGGTGAGTTCCTTCACCAACTTCACGACTTGCAACTTCTGAGCGCCAGCGGCTTTCAGGATCACGTCGAACTCGGTCTTCTCCTCAGCGGCAGGACCAGCGCCTGCGGCGGGACCAGCGGCGACTGCCACAGCAGCGGCTGCGGGCTCAATGCCGTATTCATCTTTCAAAATCTGAGCTAATTCGTTAACTTCTTTAACGGTCAGGTTCACTAATTGTTCTGCAAATGCTTTTAAATCTGCCATAATGGTATTTTTTTTAATTGTTTTTACTTGATTAATTATTCTTGATTTTAATTTTTATCTCTCAGATAACGTTTTCACGATACCTGCTAACTTGCCACCGCCAGACTGCAATGCAGAAACAACGTTCTTTGCAGGGGATTGCAAGAGCCCGATGATGTCACCGAGCAACTCATCGCGAGACTTGATGCTGCAGAGAGCTTCGAGGTTCTCGTCGCCAATGTAGGCGGTCTCCTCAATGAAAGCACCCTTCACGATCGGCTTCGCATTCTTGGCACGGAACTCCTTGATCAGCTTGGCAGGCACGTTGCCCGTGTTGCAAAGCATGATGGCCGTGGAGCCATGCAAAGTGTCATAAAGCTCGGAATAATCGGATGCAGACTGCTCCATCGCACGTTTCAGAAGGGTGTTCTTCACCACCTTCAACTTCACGTCACGCTTGAAACAGTTTCTGCGCAACTGATTAACTGTACTAACGGTGAAACCGGCAATATCGATTACATATACATTAGCATAGTTAGCCAAGTCTTGAGCGATTTCTTCTATAATTTGACCTTTCTGTTCTTTTTTCATACTAACTAAACTTTAATTACAATGTAACTGTTTTGGGATCCACCTGTACGCCAGGACTCATAGTCGTGGAGAGGTAAATGCTCTTGACATAGGTACCTTTGGCGGAAGTCGGTTTCAATTTGAGGATGGTGCTCATCATTTCGCGAACGTTCTCCGTCAACTGCTCCACCGTGAAGCGGTTCTTGCCGACAGAAGAATGGATGATACCATATTTGTCAACCTTGAAGTCGATCTTACCGGCCTTCACCTCCGTGACAGCCTTTCCGATTTCCATCGTGACCGTACCGGATTTGGGGTTCGGCATCAAACCGCGAGGACCCAACACTCTACCAAGGGCACCGATCTTCGGCATCACGCTCGGCATGGTGATGATCACGTCCACGTCTGTCCAGCCTTGTTTGATCTTGTCAACATACTCTTCCAGACCAACGTAATCTGCTCCCGCAGCCTTTGCCTCCTCCTCCTTGTCGGGGGTACAGAGTACCAGCACTCTCACTTCCTTACCAGTGCCGTGCGGCAACGTGACGATACCACGCACCATCTGATTGGCCTTTCGGGGATCCACGCCCAAACGAACGTCGATATCGAAAGAAGCGTCAAACTTGGTGTAGGTAAGGTCCTTTACCACTTGAACAGCCTCCGGCAAAGCATAGAGCTTGCTCTTGTCAAATTTAGCAAAAGCCTCTTTGCGTTTTTTGGATATTTTAGCCATTTGATTTGATTTTACGAGTTAATTAATTTTGTTCAAAGGGATTCTGGCCACCCTTCACAACGACACCCATACTGCGGGCAGTACCAGCTACCATGGACATGGCGGATTCAACCTCGAAACAGTTCAAATCCGGCATCTTCAACTCCGCAATAGCACGTACCTGATCCCAGGTGATGGTGCCTACCTTGGAACGGTTAGGCTCTCCGGAACCCTTTTGAAGTTTGGCAGCCTCCTTAATCTGTACAGCCACCGGGGGCGTTTTCGTGATGAAGTCAAAGGATTTATCCTTGTAAACCGTAATCACCACGGGGATGATCTTGCCAGCTAAATCCTGCGTACGAGAATTGAACTGCTTGCAAAATTCCATGATGTTCACGCCCTTCGAACCTAATGCAGGTCCCACTGGCGGTGACGGATTGGCGGCACCTCCCTTAATTTGTAACTTAATTAAGCCAGCTACTTCTTTTGCCATTGTTTGTAAAAATTTTGATTGTTTGTAACTACTTCGTTGGCACTATATTTTTTCAACCTGCATAAAATTCAGCTCAACTGGAGTTTTACGGCCGAAGATTTTCACCATAATCTTCAGCTTCTTCCGCTCGGTATCTATTTGCTCAATGATACCGTTGAAAGTGTTGAAAGGCCCGTCAATAACCCTGATCTCCTCACCCTCGACAAACGGCTGGATGTATGAACTGTCCTCAGACATCAACTCATCCACCTTGCCCAACAAGCGGGAGACCTCGGCCGGACGCAACGCAACCGGAGGATCCGTCTTGCGCTTGCACCCCACAAAACCTAAAACGCCAGGAACATTCAACAACAAACCGCGAATCTCATCCGTCATCTCCGTCTCCACGAAAATGTAACTCGGAAAATAATTGCGCTCCGTGTAAACCTTCTTGCCACTCTTGGTGGTGTGGTAAACCTTCTCTGTGGGTATCAAAACCCTGACCAAGTCCGTCTTTCCAGTGAGCTCTAACTCGATCTCGATGTTATTCTTCACCTTCTTCTCCGAACCCGTCACAGCCTTGATGACGTACCACTTGCGATCAGCTTCAGCCATAATAAGTTATTTAAGGATATATTACCAACTACAAAGAAATTAAATAGCAGGGAACATTAAATTCATGCCCACATTGAAAATGAAATCCATCAAAAACACGATTAACGCGATTATAAGGGAAGCAATGGATACCACAATCACACTATTTCCAAGCTCCTGCATGGTCGGCCACGTCGTCTTGTGAACCAATTCATCATACATGTCCTTAAAATAATTCACTATTTTCATCTCTTTGTATTTTTTTATTATTCCGATATTTTAGATAATTCCCCACTGAAAAATGACATTTTCAACACCCTATACCAACATGCAATTGTTTACAACACATCCTTGCAACACATTGTCAACCACACATTTATAGACAATTCCAACAGGGCATAGCTGCATCATTTGCCTATTCTTCAATAAGTTGGCAAATATAGTATTTTTTTAATTCCACCAAACAATGAAAAAAATTTTTTTTATAAACCGAAATTTGCCCTTCTCAAGCCCCCATCAGACCCTCATTTTCACATACGAAATGGTGCGCCCCTCCGTCAGCCACATGCGCTCGTAAAAGGTCTGCACCTCCGTCAAGATAGGATCACACGGCTCCTGATACACATCCTCCACTGACTCCAGCAACTGCCATCCGTAACCATCCGCACTCTCACACACATAGGCGTATAACTCGCGACTGTCGGTCTTCAGGTTCAACACCCCTCCCCCATCCTTCATGATGGCCTTGTAGTAACCGACAAAACGCGGCGACACCAGCCGTTTGCGCTCACTGCGCAACTGCGGGTCCGGAAAGGTGACCCATATCTCGTCCACCTCGCCCGGCGCAAAATAGTCCGACAACTTGTCAATCGTGATTCTCAAGAAGGCGACATTGGCCAACTGCTCTTCCAAAGCATCCTTGCATCCTCTCCACAAACGGGCCCCCTTGCGGTCAATGCCAATATAGTTACAGTTCGGGTTCCGCCGGGCCAACGCCAACGTGTAATCCCCCTTGCCACAACCTAACTCCAACACGATAGGATGGTCGTTGTGAAAATACTCTTCCCGCCATCTCCCACGCAGGGGGAAATTAGGCTGCTCACGATCATAATCGGTATGCTGGAACAGATTGCCAAAGGTCTTGTTCTCAGCAAAACGCTGTAACTTATGTTTTGCCATTCGCTATAATCTATTAATATTTAACAACATTTGATATTTTCCAGGCTGACTCTTCAAGGAGTCATGACTGCCCTCCTGCACCACCCTGCCATTCTCCAGCACATAGATGCGGTCGGCATTCCGGATGGTGGAGAGCCGGTGCGCAATAACCAACAGGGTATGATGCTCGCGCAGGCGAACCAATGACTGCATGAAGGCCTGCTCCGACTCGGTATCCATAGCGGAGGTGGCCTCGTCCAAAATGAGAATGGGCGCTCCACGCAGGACAGCACGGGCAATGCTGATCCGTTGACGCTGCCCACCCGACAGGTTCATACCCCGATCAGTGAGGGCATAATGCAAACCATCTGGCAGGCTTTCCACATAATCTGACATGCCGGCAACCCGCAAGGCATCCCACACCTGCTCCTCCGTAACACCCTTCAGCCCCATCGTGATGTTCTGGAACAAGGTGTCGTTGAAGAGAACCACGTCTTGGGAGACCAAACCGAACAGGGAACGATAGGACGCAAGACGGTACTTGCGGACATCCTGCCCGTCAAGCAGGACGGTGCCTTCGACGGGGTCGTAAAAGCGCATCATCAAATCAGCCAAGGTGGATTTGCCTGAGCCGGACTCGCCGACAAGAGCCACAAACTCGCCCTTGCGGAGCTCAAGACTGACTTTGGAAAGGACATCCTTCTCTTCATAACGGAAGGAGACATCCTGGAAAGCGACACACTCCTGAAAACGGGCAACCTCCAACGGTTGCGCACAATCCTTCACCACCTCTTCCATCGCAAGAACCTCGTCAATACGGTCAAGGGCAGAAAGTCCACGCTTGAAGCTGGTCATGGCAGTGGAGAGATTCTTGACCGGTGTGATCAACATCGAGACCAATGCTATATAGGTGATAAAGAGAGACGGCGTAAGCGAGGAATCGCCGCGCAACGCCATCGTGCCCCCTATGACCAGAACAATCATGACGGCTACCACACTGAGGAACTCACTCAAGGGTGAGGCCAAGTCCGACTGGCGATAAATCTTCTTTTGGGTACGGGCAAATTCATCATTCAGCTGTTCGAATTGGTCACGCACCGACTGGAAAGCATTCAACGATTTGACGATCCGGAGGCCGGAGAGGGTCTGCTCGACATGAGAGAGCAAGGACCCCAGCCGTTGTTTGGAGGTTCGGGCATTGCGACGCAAGGGAGAGGTGGCCCACCCGATCAACACAAAAGAGATAGGCAAGAGTCCTACAGAGATCAGTGTCAAAGGGACAGAGATATAGAGGAGAATAAGCAGATACAGGATAATCGTGATGGGCTCCGTAAGGAATTGCCGGATAGCCGTGAGAATGGTAAACTCAACCTCTTGTGTGTCACTGACAGCTCGGGAGACCAAGTCGCCACGACGTTGTTGAGACAGATTGCTTAAGGACAAGGTGAGTAGTTTAGCATAAAGGCTCATCCGAAGATCGGCGATAACCCGGCTGCGCACGTGCGCCATGACCCATTGCGAGAGATAATAGAACAGACTCTTCAAAAAGTAGAGCGACAGCACAAACACAATCAACACCAACACGGAAACGGAAGCGGATTGGAAAATGCCGAACCGGGAGAGTTGCGCAACCACGAAAGTGGAAATAGGACTCAGTTGATCCAGATTTCCATAAAACAAAAGTCGGGTGAAGGGTTCCAGCATCAAGAAGATGAGGATGGAAGCCGACACCGACAGGACATTAAAAAGAAATACAGCAATCAAACGCCCGGGGAAGGGTTTCACGAACCGGCGATAGAGATTGCTGTATTTCGTCATGACAATAAAAAAGGGAGTTGCGAAGGCACAACTCCCTTACATATTCAGAGGTTAAAATTAACGTCTAACAACCAATTTCTTGGACAAGGTAGCGCTGTCGTTGATGATGTACATGAAGTACACACCAGGAGCGAGGTTCTTGGCAGTGCTGCGATACAGATACTTGCCAGTAGCCGGGATGTTAACCTTGTCGGTAGAAAGGACAGAACCCGTGAGGTTGACAATTTGGATGGTAGTCTCACCAGTGATACCGCTGATCTCAGCATTGATATCGTCGGTAGTCGGGTTCGGGTAGATGTTCAGAGTAGCATCGTCACCATAGGTCGGAGTCATCGGAGCAGGAGCAGGATTGTCTGCAATAGCACCACTGTGATCGTCACCCGTAACAGTGATCATGATAGAGTCAATGTTGAGGAGGGTTTGGATAGCGCCTTCAACGAGAGAGTTCCAACCACCGATGATGCGGGACTGATTAGGATACTCAGTAACATCGATGCTTTCGCTATAGTAAGGATAACCATGCGTATTGGTGTTGCTGGTAGCATACAGCTTGTAGATAATCTTGTACTCACCCGGGGTTCTGAACGGACGGACAGTCTGCGTATAGACATTGTCAGCCAAGAAGTGCAAGTAGAAGTCATCGAAGGTAGCACTACCATAAACCTTGGTGTACGGGAAGTGGTTATCGTACTGGTTGGTAACACCGGCCTGAGCCTTGTTGTAACGAGTCAGAGGAGAAGAGGTGGTGTGGCTAATAGCACTACCATACTGATAAGAGAACTCGATAGAAGTGTTCCAGAACTCATTGTAGCTGTTAGGAATAGCAGCATTGGTCAGGTAGTTACCGATAGTGTTGTTGTCAATCAAGGTATCATTGTGATAGATGTCGAAGGTGACATATACCAAGGTATCTTCATCGAAGCAAGGATTGTAAACTTCCCAAGTGTAAACGAGGTTGTTGTTCAAGACAGTAGGATCGTTAGGATCGATGGTCTCGATACCGTCGATGTAATGAGTCTCAACACCTTGATACTTGAAGATGAATCTCGGGGAGTTGGTAACTTGTACCGTAACCTCATTAGCATCGAGAGCTTGGTAAGAACCGTTGACAGAGGTTTGGGAAACACAACCGTTATCATCCGTCACAACAGCAGTGAAGGTGTAGAAGGCATCTTCAGCAGCCAGGTCGGCAGCGTTTACGGTGTAGGTTTGCTCAGAAGCACCATCAATGATCTCACCATTCATGTACCACTGGTAAGATACATACTCTTCAGTCACAGACAAGGTGGTAGAACCGTCATGACAGATAATCGTATCTTGCAGGAGGACAGGAACAGGAAGCGTATCAACGGTAAGGATAAACTCGAACGGGAAGGAACCGCAAGAGGTCTCGATTGTGCAGGTGATGGTATCTTGATCATAAGTAACATCATAAGGAGCATCCCAATCGATTTCTTCATCGATTCCATCATGTTTGATAGTCCAAGTAGTATCTAAGATCATAGCACCACCAGAGGTGATTTCAAAGTTGTAACCATAGGTCGGCGTAGGAATCGGTTGACCGTCGCAAATCTTGAATTCAACGTCATTGTAGACATCAGGATCCTCGAAGGCTTCAACCACAACCTCATTGGAGGTATAGATGTCGCACTTGGTCTCAACATAGTAGTAAACGATAGCAACATCACCGGCAGCGAGGGTATCCGTGGCAGCGAATTCAACCTCACCTTCACCGAGGTCAACCATCCAGCCTTCGCTGATGACTTCAGTAGCACCATAGAGTTCATACTCAGGAGCCGGAACGAAGTCGGCAATGGTCAAACCGTGGCAGGTGTCAACACCGGTAATCTCCAACTCAACAGGTGCGGAAACGTTGATATTGAGAGTACTCGAAACAGTACCGCAGTCATTGCTTGCAGACAGAACCAGTATCAGGTTGGTATCAGCCTCAGTAATCTCATGCGGGAAGGAGAGAGTGATAACCTCATTACCATGGTATGCTGTGATAGCATGAGTAATGTTAGTCTCAGAATTAAAGGTAATATCTATCGCAACGGTCAGATCATCGCCAACACAGAAGGTATCTTGATTTACAGTGAAGGAGTTGATGACAGGAACAGAATTCATCGTAATAGTGACAGTCTCGGTAAGAGCATCACATACTTCAGTCACTGTAGTCACATCGAAGGTGTATTCACCAGCAGCGATAGAGGTGTTCGGTGTGATGGTAATGTTGGTACCATCCAGCGTAATCCAGTCATAATCGCTATCGAGAGTCAGTTCCATATTCGTGGTAACAGGAATCACAACCGGCTCAGCATTGTTACAGATAGTAGTGTCGGTAACGAGCTCAAGTACAGGAGTAGGTTCAACAGTCACCGTGACAACGTCGGAAAGTAAACCATCAGGAGCACAGTTGTTGTTGACAACAGAGATTCTGAAGTAGAAGGTACCAGCTGTGGTCATCGAAACAGAGATAGGTTCATTGTTAGTTTCAACATCCGTCCAAGTCTGTTGATCAGTACTCATTTGATAGATAATCTGGTCTGAAGAAGGAGTCCAGTTAGCCTCGTAGGACAAGCTAACCTCATTGTCTTGGCAAATCAAAGTAGGCTCAGCAGTCAAGGAAATCTCCGGAGTAGCAATCACAGCCAAGGTGAGCGTATCAGCAGTAGAACCGCAGTCGTTGGTGGCGATGTAACGAACGAGCGTACCGTTCATATCAACATTAGCCAAAGCAGCAACGGTAGTGCTTACCCACTCATCTTCATCATCATCATAGTACTGGAGATCCGTAGTGCCCTCAGAACCATTCCAGGTGACAGTCGGGATCGTCAGTTCGAAGTAATCGATACAAGGACCAGGCTGTGCGAAATCGGTCATGGAAGGAACATCGTTCACAGTAACCGTGACAGTATTGGTATTGTTGGAACCACACTTGTTGGTAAGAGCCACATAGATGCTGCCAGTAGCCGTAGGAACATTCGTAGGCATAATCTCCATAGTGAGAGGAGCAGCGGTAGTAGTATTACCAGCAATCCAAGTCAGGTTGAGAGAGTTGGCAGTAGTATTGAGGGTGTCACCCTTACAAATGGTAACAGGCTCGATAGTAGCAACCGGAATCGTGTCAATCACAATCTGACGAGGCGTAGATACAGTAGAACCGCAGTCGTTGGTTACTTGGTAAGCCACATAGCCACCGTTCATAGCGTAGGTCAAGATGTTGTTGTCGATCGGAGTCCAAGGACCATCAGCATTGGCAGAGTAAACCCAAGCACCTGTGCAGGCCAACTCACCATCGTGATTACACTCGTATTCAGGAGTAGCGAACATCTCAGAAACATCATCACCATCACAGAACTCAGCAGCACACTCCTCAGGCTCATAGTCATCATAGTTATTCTCATACTCAATCCACATGCCAGTAAGTCTCAGCTGAGCTTGAGGACTAAAGGTGAAGGTAGAAGCGTCAAGATTATTGAATTCGTAGATATAGTTGGCAGGATAAGCATTCGTAAATTCACCACCGTTCTGAGAAACAGACAGAGTGGGAATGTAAGCATTATTAGAGGTATTGAGTATAATACGAGTTACATGATAACCTTCATTTGCGGAGATGGTGAATTTATTACCATTGTAAATTCTAAGGGTACTACCTTCGTTTGTGTAGAACTTAGGAGATAAATAACTACCATTAGACACAGAACCTTCAGTAGTGTAAGAAAGTACATTATCGATAGTACCACCTTCAACAGATACATTATTACCATCATAATGTTGAGAGAAGGTATAACCAACACCAATGTGTATAGCAGGAGGAATCAAACCAAGTTGAGCTTCACACATCAACAACAACTCATCAACGGCAGGCAGAGAGTCAACGGTGAGCGTCAGAGGCTCGGTGGTGGACTCGCCGCAATTGTTGATAGCGTACGGCATAACCATGGCACCATTCATAGCGAAGGTAACAGGAAGCGTAACATCCAACTCGTCCCAAGTTTGGGTCTCAGGGTTGTAGATACGCCAGCCGGAAGCGGTTACAGGAGAGTTGTTGTCCACGATGTCGAACGTGAAGTTCTTGAAGGTCTCACCGTGGCAGTAATCCGTAACGAGGGAGTCAACAGGAGTAACCTCAGGAATGGTTTGGAGCGTCACATGGTGGTAAACCACGCTGTCGCAACCGTAGATGGTCTCCAAGCTGTCAACCCAAGTAAAGTGCTGTGCGTTGAAGCTAAGGAAGTCATCAGGCATACCAACAATCGTATCAGTATAAGCAGAATCCAACTCAGAGAAAGCGTAGAATTGATAATCCATCTCATTGATACAGATGGAATCCATCAGATCGATCTTGTAGGTCGGCATGGAGAACACACCGATGGAGTCAACATTCTGACAACCGTACTCATCCGTTACGGTAACCTTGTAGAAGCAGTAGTTGCCGTTCGGGAGGGTTACGTCGAAGTTGGACTCGGTCACTTGGTTAGACCACTGGAAGGCAACCAAACCATCCGGAACAACACCGAGGTTGATCGGGAAGTCGTTGTGACAAACGTTCACTTCATCCTCATAGTAAGGCTCTTGGTTAACAAGGAAGGTGATGGTCGGGTTCGGCTCAACCTCAACGTTGATAGAGTCGATGCTCGTACAACCGGTGAGTTCGCTCACAACCGTAATGTAATAAGTACAGATGCCGGTGTGGCCGGTGTAGATGTCAAGGACAGGACCATCCACAGTACCGGTACATACAGAGTACCAAGAATAGTGGAAGATGGTGTCACCAGGAAGCGTGCTGGTAGCAGAAGCGATCAGCTGACCCTCAGCGTTGAGACAGTAAACCGTGTTACCCTCAATCTCGATGATCGGTTTGAACTCGGTGCTGTCTTCCACGATAATGTTGGCAGCCTCATAGCTACAACCGAGGTCAAGGTCTTTCACATAGATGGTGTAGGTACCAGCGGCCAACTGTTGGAACATGTTGTTAGAACCATAGTTGATGCCATCGATAGAGTAAACGAAGTCAGCATCCGGATTCTCGCTGGTAGCGTGGAGGATAATAATACCCGTGTAAGGTCCTTCGCAGTTCACGTTGTCGATAACTTCAGGATCGAAGGTGATGTGAACGGTGTCATAAGGAACATAAGCGGTATCCTCCAAAGAACAGCCAGTAAGCGGATCATATACGTGGATGGTGTAGAGGTCGTGAGTCAACCAGTACATCACATAAGAATCAGGAGTGAAGTAACCAACGGTATCCAGAACGTTCGGCTCATTGCTGTTCTCGAAGTAATAGATGTAGTTGGTATCCATAGGAGCGGTTACCACGATAGTACCGTTACCCGGTTTCTCGAAGGTAGGAGCACACATGGTGTTCGGGGTAGAATAATGTACGAGGTCAGGCAAGAAAGCGCTGTCGACAACATGATGCTCTTCAACGTCGCCACAATTCATAGCGCTGATAGCCTCGATGACATAGTCACCGGAGTTAACACCTGCAAAGATGCCAGTGGTATTGGAGGCGACCAACTCAAACTCTTCATCGTACAAGTTATAGGTGATAGGAAGAACAGCGTTGCCAGTATTGGTAACCGTGATTACACCGTCTTTCTCTTCTTTACAATTGTGGTTAGCAGAAGAGGTAACCGTGATATTCGGATAAACGAAGTTCTCTTGAATCGTAATCACAGTGTCATAAACACAAGTGGTGTTGGTGTTGGTGGCAGCGAGATAATAATCACCGCTGTTCAAGGAAACGAAAACGCCATTGGTGTTCTGAGCAATGAATTCCAGGTCTTCATTCGTCAACAAGAAGACGAAATTATTCGTAGCGCTGGTCACCGTGATGGTACCATTACCCTCTTCGATGTCGCAGTTCTGATCCGGAGTCAAAGTGACAGCCCAGTTGTAAGGAGCTTTCACAAACTTGATCTCAACGATCGTGTCAACTTGACAACCGGTAGCGTCATGAACTTTCACCACGCGGTAGTTGCCAGCAGGCAAGTTGTAGGTAGCGGCGAGCAACATCGGAGTGTTACCAGCGAGAGTATAAGTATAATAGGTATAACCCGTCTCGGCAGCAATGTTGATAGCGCCATTCGGAGTAGTACCAGCACAATTTACATTCGGAGTGAGCGTGATCTCATTGTTGAATACAGGCTCGAAAGGAACGAACTTGATAGAATCGGTGAATACGGAAGTACAACCGATCTCAGAGATGATCGTCAAGGTGTAATAAGCAGTCTCACCATTGATACCGAGTTCGTCGAATACGATAGGAGTACCATCGGAAACAACGGTCTCGTCATTCATAATATAGGTATAACCGGCGATCGGAGCGTTGATGCCAACGGAACCGTTCGGGGTGATAGCCTCGTCACAAACAGAGTTCGGGGTGAAGACAGCAACAGGATGGATAGGATCTTCCGTGGTGGAGTTAACCGTCACAACGAAGGTCTTCTGACATCCGAAATCAGTCGTAGCAAAGAGAGCATAGGTGCCATTGTTCAAGCCAGTGAAAACGGCAGGAGCGCCAACGATGGTAGTACCATTCAAAGTGTAGGTATAACCAGGCATTGCGTTGGTAACGGTAATAGTACCATCGGGCTCGTCGCAACGGGTCTTCGGCGTAGTAGAAATGGCAACGATAGGATAAACTCTCGTGCTGTCCACGATGATGTCTTCCTTAACGTAGGTACAATACTTGTCAGTAGTCACGTGGATAGAATAGTGACCATAAATCAAGTTGTCATAGATGAGGTCGCCACCTTCGTAAAGAACGTCGGAGTTCGGGAGGTTGATGATCTCATAGGTGTAACCCAGTTGAGGATTGGTGATGGTGATGGAACCGTCATAAGGAGGAACACACCATGCATTCGGAGTAGTAGTAGTAATCGGAACGATCACATTGGTATCGCGAGCCACAACCACGCTGGCGATGTGAGCGGACTCACAATCGAAGCTGGTCAAGAGGTCGAACCAGTAGGTACCCTCTTGCAGGCCGGTATAAACATAGTCAAGATTTTGCCAAGTAGTCTCACCTGTCATTCTCCAAGCGACGATGTCAGGATGGATAGCGGCGATGGAAACGGTACCGTCATAGATACCATCTTCATTCTCACAATAGGTGTTGGCAGTTTGGATCAAGGTAACATCTTCGGCCACCGGAGTGTGGTGAACGAGAATGTCGATAGAAGCAGCAGCGCTACAACCGATGTTGTCTTGGACAGTCACCGTGTAGGTATGAGCAGCCTCAGTAGGTTGAACGGTGATGCCAGCGTCGTGAGAAGCGGTGCTCCAAGTGTAGATCACAGGAACGATAGCATTCTCAACGGTGGTGGTCAAGTTAACAGTCTCACCTTGGCAAATCTCAGGTTCGTCAGCCGTGATGGTCACGGTGAGAGGAGCGCTGGATCTCAAAACGATCACATGAGTGGTGGAGTTACCACAACGGTCGGTGATGGTCATGGTGACAGGAGTAGCAACGGCGATCAGAGAACCGGCGGCAACACTTTGGGTGATGGTCAGGTTACCGAAACCGTAGCAGTTATCCGTAACATTCTCATTATTGAAATAAGGAAGCAGGTTCGGAACAGTCATCATACAGTTGGCACCCGGATCGAGGATAACCTCAGAAACCACGTTGCCCACAACAGGAGCGATGCTATCCACAACGTCGAAGGAGTAGGAGGTGGAAGCTTTACAACCGTCATCGTTGAAAACGGTCAGGTAAGCAGTGTAAGTCTTGTTACAGCTGTCCGGAAGGATGGCCACGAAGGTGGTATCCATGTTCGGCTCGAGAGGCAGGTTCACACTCTCACCGCTCCAGATGTGACGAACGATTTCGCCGCCGTTACCCGGTTCGGTGATGGAGTGGATGGTCAAGTTACCATAGTTAGGACACAACGGGAAGGTAGAACCATTGAGGATGATCTCTTCGATAGCAACGGTAGGAAGACCGTGTACATGAACAGGATCAGCGCTGATGGAATCCACACAACCATAGTAGTCGGTCACATGAATGGTATATACATAATCAGTATTAGGCGTAGCAGGCACACCATAAGCGTTAGGACTGGTGTGATAGATGATACTACCGTCGTTCGGTTGAGCAGTCCACTCAAGTTGATAGAAGCTTTCGCCATTACCATCGATTAACGGAGTAGCATTGTGTACGAAAGAGGTGTCGAAAGACAAGAATACGGTGTCATGCAAACAGATGTCAGCAGGAACTGCCAAAACACCACCGTCGATAACCATACGAGGAGGACGTTGCAGGATGAATACCATCGTATTCAAAGAATTGTTACCACAGTTGTCGGTAACGATAGCATATACATAAGCGGTATCGCTCTCTTCGAAAATCAGATGACCAGGAGCAGAAATGGTAGCGTTGGCATCCAAATAGAAAGCGATGCTCTGAGTCTCGGTGCCGGTGCATTCGAAAGCAACAGTGTGGGACTCAGTGAAAGCAGCTAACAATACTTCATAAGCAGGAACTTGGAACTGACAGTTTTGAACAGGTACAGGAGCAACATTGAAGACGTTGCCAACCACGACGGGTTTGTAGTCATTCTTGATGGTCCAGTTCTCAACATAAGGATTGGAAACATTACCGCACTCATCTTCGAGGATGTAGGTTCTGGTCACATAGGTTTCGCAGAGACCAGGAGTAACGGTAGCGGTATAATGAACGATAGCCAGGTTGCTGCAGTGATCGTCAATGTTGAGGAGGTTCTGCAGGTCAGCCAAGGTACGACGGCCATCCACGAAAGCAACGGCGGTGGTGTCGCAACCGGAAACGGTGATGTTGGTGAGGGTAGTCGGTTTCGGGGAAACCACGATAGCGTTGGTATCCTGAGCGGTCAGGATGAAAGTGCGGATCAAGGTGTCCGTACAACCAGCATCGCTAGTGGCGACAGCCGTCACAACATAAGTATTGTCACCCGTACAAGCGTTCGGAGCATAACCGGTGATGGTGGCAGTGTTCTCATTGATGGCGGTGCCATTCAGTGTCCAGTAGTAAGCGATGGTGCTGTGGGTCTGGGCAATGTTGGCATCCGTGAATTGAGTCTTCAACAAGGATTCGCCACGCGGACAGATGGTATCGTGAACCAAGGAGTTGTCACCCACGAGTTCAGGAGAAGCGTGCAACACGATCGTAACAACGGTAGGATCGGAGTTGGCATATACGTTCGTCGTGAATACGTTGAAGGTGATAGTCTTGTTCACGTTGCTGGTGAAATAGTCGGTCATAGCAACCGGGTAGGACTCGCCATCGGCAATCGTGTCGAGGTTGGTCGTACCAAATTGCCATACAATACCGGTAGCGCATTCCTCACGCTCATCATATTCAGAGAGGATCGGGAATACGGCAGGCATTTCGTTATAGCAGAAGTTGTATACTAACGGATCGATTACCGGCGGGTAGAGCGGAAGCACCGTGATGGTCAGGGTGTCAACTGCGCCCTCGCAATAGAAATCGTCCGGAGTAACGGCGTCATAATGGTTGATCTGTTTCACATACCAAGTATAGGTACCTACCTCGACAGCTGCATAGCTGGGGGCGATGGTATCCCAGTTGGTACCGTCCTGTGACCACCAAATAGCATAGTCGATGATACCAGGAGCATCGGTGTGAACGGCAGGGGTGTGGGTGAGAACCTCAGCGGAGGTCAAAGGAAGACCGACGCAAATCTCGAAGTCGTCAGCGATGATGTCAGGATTGATACGAGTGTAGAAATCCAAATGTACCAAACTGTCAACTCTGAAGTGATCACATACAGAGTCACCAAAGATCACGAGGTAAGGATTCTCAACGGAGTAAGTAGCGATAGGACTACCAAAGTCCCAGGTCTCGCCGTCGCAAACGGCTTTTTTGAAGTTCGTCTCAACAAGATAGTGGATGGAGTCTTGGGCCAGCAGGGCGCCGCAGCAGCTCTGGTGACCACCGATGGCGTGCTGTTGTGCCTCATCCCAATAGAGAGAACCCCAGTCAGTACCACCTACGCGCTCGCGCAGACCGACAACCAAAGAGTAGTTACCAACTTGCTTCCAGCAAATCACAATCACATGGTCAGTAGCTTCGAAGAAAGGCAGGTTGAAATAATCCAAGCCCATCTCATTGTTGAAGAAGGTATAGCCCCAAGCCTGGGCAGACTCGTTAGCATAATCCAACGGAAGGGGTTCCACCTCGGTAGCACCAGGATATCCGCCTACACAATACACATCATTGTAGTTCGGGTAGTTCGGATAAAGATCCGTGCTCGTGTTATACAAACAGGTACCGAGACCGCTAACACGACCACCAATCCAACCTAAGGTATCACAATAGGTCTGACCGGCAGACATCGGGTTCATGCTGTTATGCAATCTACCATATCTGGTATAGATACGGAAGTCAGCATAATTAGCGAGGTCGTCATTTACAAGTTGTCCATCGCGATACAGCTTCCATTCCAGGGACACTTTCGTGTTGGCCGGAAGGTTACAAGTATTCGCGAAGCGGATCTTGTAATAGTCCACCTGTTGGCATTGACCAGTAGCAGGGTCGATACCATGCAACACCGGATTCATGGTGTTGTTCAACACAACATCACCACCCGTGCCAGGCAGATGGGCAGCGCCACCACCAGGAACGTTGGAGATATCATGCAACGTTTGGGGTTGAAGATTCTCCAACCAGAAGCAGCATGATTGTGTTGTTTGCGCGTGAACGGGGACGTTCATCAGCGCCAGCAGAATGCTTAAAAAGCAAATTGATAATAATTTTTTCATACTGTTTTTTATTGTTTGTTATTATTAATTATTATTTTTTCTTCTTTATCGTTCGTATTGTCTTACTATTTAGCATACTACAGAACTATACATTACACTAAAAATTCAACTTGCAAAAATACATTTTTTTTTTATTCATATACTCTTGAGAAAATTTTTTTTCAACAATTCTGAAAAAATAAAGGGGCAGCATTGTGAAAAACTAGGGCGTCCCCAAATGAGAACGCCCTTATATTGCTGAGATAGACTATTTTAGAAAACACATCCGTCAAGCCATATCCCAATAGCTTATCAACATTTTTTTAGCGTATAATCGTGAATTCGGTACGCCGATTGTTGGCTCTACCCTCTTCCGTGTCGTTGGTATCGATGGGTTTTTGCATCCCATAGCCCCGATATTGGAGCCTGTCAGCAGCAATCCCGTGCGCCACCAGGTAGTCATATACCGACTTGGCACGGTCCTGGGAGAGCTTTTCGTTGTATTCGCGACTGCCCGTATTGTCGGTATGGCCGCCAATCTCGATCCTTACCTTATTATGATGCAGGTACTCCACCAGCTTGTCAAGCTCCACATACGATTCAGCCTTGAGCTCGCTCTTGTCAAAGTCGAAGAAGATATTCTTCAAAACAACCACCGTCCCCACCTCTGCACGCTGCAGGGTAATGTCTTTCAAATAGGGTTGAAGCTGGTTGTAGGACTGCTCCAGCTGGAAGTTCTCCGAATAGAAGGGGTATCCCGGATGGGAGACGTTGAGCAGCACATTCTTTCCCGTGTGGATACAGGCAAGATACTCACCAGTCTCGACGTCGGAGGTGGTACCGGTAAGCAGTCGGTTGGTCTCCAGATCGATCATCTGCAACTCGGCCTGCAGAGGGGCACCCGTCTCGGCATCCCGCACCCGTCCTTTAATATAGGTAACCGGACTGGGACGCAGGTTGTCGTCCAACTCGAAACTATAAAGGTCAAGGCCACCCAGGCCGCCTTCCTTGTCCGAGGCGATATAGGCGGTAGTACCCTTGGCATTGATGAAGATATTGATCTCGTCATTCCAGGTGTTGATCGGATAACCGAGATTCTGCGGTTCACTCCAACTTCCATCAGGCTGCAAGGTGGAATAGTAGAGGTCGTAGCCACCCATGCCCACCCGGCCATTAGAGGCGAAGTAGAGGGTGTGCCCGTCGCTATGGATGAACGGGGCGGCATCATCCTCGGGTGTATTGATGGTGGCGCCCAGGTTCTCCGGTGCGGTGAAGGCGCCTTCAGAAGTCATCGTGGTCTTCCAGATGTCCATACCCCCAAAGCCGCCGGGGCGGGAGGAGGCAAAATAGATGGTGACCCCATCGGCGGCCATGGAGGGCTGGCTCTCCCAAGCTCCCGAGTTGACCGGCGTGCCAAAGTTGCGGGGCCGTGACCAGCGGTCTCCAATGCGCTTGGCCCAATAGAGATCACAGCTGCCGATACCATAGTCGGCATTGCACATGGTATAGAGCAGGTAGTTGCCATCGGGCGAGATGCTCTGCGCACCCTCGTTATAGCCCGTGGTCACTGGTGAGGCCAGCACCTTGCGCACTGTCCAGGCATTGTCACGCTGCTCAGCACTGTACAAGTCTTCCTCATTCATGCAAAAAGCACAAACCGTATGCGCATCTTTCGGCCTTCTCACCGTGAAGATGATGGTCTCATCATCAGCCGTAAGGGCTGCCAATGACTCATCCCATTCGGAATTGATGTTGGGACCCATATTCTGCAATTGGTAATTGACAGGATTCTTCATCGCCTCGAGCGCGAACTTGCAATTGGCTAAACCCTTCTGGGCTTCCGTCAACACATCCGTATATTGAAGTCCTTTTTTTAGGAAAGTCTCAAAATGACGGGCAGCCTTATCATAACGCCCACACTTCATGAACTCCGTGGCGGTAATATGATACAACAAGGGGTCAGGCTCCCCAATCAACTCGACAGCCCGATCATAACAACTTGCCGCTGAATCAGACTTCAAGGTGAAGTTGTAAGCATCACCCATCAAAATATAAGCATCCGCATAGAGAGGATCCTTCTGAAGAGCCTGCTTCAAATAGGCAATCGCCTTGCCGAAATCACGCTGGTTGAGGGCCTTCTCGGCTTTCTCGCAATAGTCGGCGGCCTTGGAACGCTTTTGCGCCAACACCTCGACTGGCATGAAGCCAAGTAACAATATAATTATATATACTATTATTTTATTATTCATATATAGTTATTATAAATAGATTATTCCTTTGTTTTAGCCTCTTGCCAGTAGGACTCCATGGTGTCCAAAGACAAATCAGTGATTTTCTGATTGTTAGCTTTGGCCTGCTGTTCAATATACTGAAAACGGCGGATGAATTTGCGGTTGGTTTTCTCCAAAGCATCCTCAGGATTCAGATTCAGGAAACGGGCGTAGTTGATGAGGGCAAAGAAGAGGTCGCCCAGTTCATCTTCCACTTTATCAGAGTTTTGCGAGACCTCCTGCTGAAGTTCACCCATCTCTTCCTGCACCTTATCCCACACTTCGTCGCGGTTATTCCAATCAAAACCCACTCCGCTGACCTTTTCTTGAATACGGAAAGCTTTGATCAAAGCAGGCAGCGACTGGGGCACACCACCCAATACGGATCGGTTCCCCTCTTTCTGCAACTTGATTTTTTCCCAGTTTTGATGGACTTCTGTAGCCGTGTTCGACTCAACATTGCCATAGATATGGGGGTGACGGCGGATCAGCTTGTCGCAGAGTTGGTTTATAACTTTCGTTATATCAAAACGTTGCTCTTCGTCTGCGATTTTAGCATAGAAGACCACGTGCAGGAGCAGGTCGCCCAACTCCTTGCACATGTCGGCATAGTTCTTCTCCACGATGGCATCCGACAACTCATAGGTTTCCTCAATGGTGAGGCAGCGCAACGTGTCGAAGGTCTGCTCGCGATCCCACGGGCACTGGGCACGCAGGTCGTCCATGATATTCAATAGGCGCTCAAAGGCCTGCAGTCTTTCATCCATATATCGTATCTACTAATAGGCTCTAGCAAAGAGTACTCGCTGGGTGGAAGGCTTGCCGGTCAGGATGCACTTGCCATCTTCCTTCGGATTGTCAAAGGGGATGCAACGTATGGTGGCCTTGGAAAGTTCCTTGATCTTGTCTTCCGTCTCGGCGGTACCATCCCAGTGAGCGTACACAAAACCAGGCTTGTTATCCAGCAAATCGATGAATTCGTCCCACGTGTCAGCCTTATAGGTGTGTGTCTCTCTGAATGTTAACGCTTTTTGGAAGAGATTATTTTGTATGTCAACCAATAATTTTTGAATATAGGATGCCAAGCCGTCGAAAGAGATGACCTCCTTGGTCAGGGTGTCTCGACGGGCAACTTCTGCCTGGTTGTTCTCCAAGTCGCGCGGGCCGATAGCCACCCGGACAGGAACGCCTTTCTGCTCATACTCATTGAACTTCCATCCGGAACGCTTGGTGTCGTCATTATCAAACTTGACCGTGATATTCAAGGCCTTCAGCTCTTGGACCAAGGAATCAACCTTCTCGGCGATAGCTTGACGTTGTTCTTCATTTTTGTAAATAGGCACGATAACAACTTGTGTAGGAGCAAGTTTCGGAGGAAGAACCAATCCATTGTCATCGGAGTGGGTCATAATGAGAGCGCCGATCAGACGGGTGGAAACACCCCAAGAGGTAGCCCAAACATACTCCAACTGATTCTCTTTGTTGAGGAACTTGACATCGAAAGCCTTGGCAAAGTTCTGGCCCAAGAAGTGTGAGGTGCCGGCCTGAAGAGCCTTACCATCCTGCATCAACGCTTCGATACAGTAAGTATCCAAAGCACCTGCGAAGCGCTCATTGGGAGATTTCACGCCCTTGATCACCGGAATAGCCATGAAATTCTCTACAAAATCGGCATACACATGCAGCATGCGCTCAGTTTCAGCCACCGCCTCCTCGCGGGTGGCGTGGGCGGTGTGTCCCTCCTGCCACAAGAACTCAGCCGTACGCAGGAACAAACGGGTACGCATCTCCCAACGGACCACGTTGGCCCACTGGTTACAAAGGATCGGAAGATCACGGTATGACTGAATCCAATTCTTATAGGTGTTCCAGATGATCGTCTCGGAAGTGGGGCGGACAATCAATTCCTCCTCCAGTTTTGCCTCAGGATCCACGACCACACCGCTACCATCTTCTGCATTCTTCAGACGATAATGCGTCACCACCGCACACTCCTTGGCAAAGCCCTCCACATGACTGGCCTCACGGCTGAAAAAAGACTTCGGGATGAACAACGGGAAATAGGCATTCACGTGCCCCGTATCCTTAAACATCTTGTCCAGAGAGTCGTGAACCTTTTCCCAAATAGCATATCCATAGGGTTTTATGACCATACATCCACGAACGGACGAATTCTCCGCCAAGTCTGCATTCTTCACAATATCATTGTACCATTGGGAATAATTCTCTTCACGAGTAGTTGAATTTTTTGCCATATTATTCAGTATTTATCTATTAAGGATTTTTAATTATTAGGCTTAGATTTTTTTCCGACAAAGAATTAACTTTTTAGTATCTTTGCCGTCTATAAACTTTGTTGCAAAAATACTAAATTTCAAAACATACGGAGGACTTTATGAAAAAACTATTTCTTATCGCATCAGTATCTTTGGCATTCCTTCTTTCTGCCTGCATGACAGAGAATTATGCCGTCTACGATGACGTTTATTCATCCTCAAGTGACGCCCAATACAAGTCTGCGGTCGCATCCAAAGGCTTGTCTGAGAGCAATGCGAAAACCACGGAGCTGCAGCCCGACTCCATCGTGTACGAATATGATGAGGAGGGTAACCTGCTGCGGACCCAGAGTTTTTACGCCGGAATGTCAGAGCCTGTAGTGAAAAACTACATGGTTGAAAGCCCCACTTATACATTGTCGTCCTACAACGATGATGACTATTACGATTATTATTACACCTCCAGACTCCGCAGATTCCATACCGGCATCAATTACGGCTGGAGCTACTATGATCCTTGGTACACCAACACCTACTGGTATGACTACAATCCCTACAGCTGGGGCTACAGCATCTACTTGGGTTATAACTGGTGGTGGCCGAGCTATTATGTTCGTCCCTACTATTATGGTTATGACTACTGGGGCTTCAACTATGGCTGGGGCTGGGGTTACTACGATCCGTTCCACTATCATCACTTCCATCCTTGGTACCATCATCACCACGGGCACTATGGTCATTTTGACTACTGGAACCATCCGGGCAGTCACTGGGCCAGCAACTTCTATCACAACAACCACGATCAGAACAACACCTTCCACTATGGCCATCGCGAGTCTGTCGGACTTTCCGTAGGCAACGGCCGTCACAGAGAAAGAGACCTGGATAACAACCTCTTCGGATCCACCTACACCAACAACGACAACAACAACCGCTACTCTACGGTCAGCTCTCCGGCCTCTTTCAACCAGACATACCAGACGATGGCGGCAACGCACAGCGCCTCTGGCTCCACAACTGCCAATGCTCGCACCGCCACTTCCACGGCCAACTCGCACAATACAACCGCTACCAGAACGAACGTCTCTTCTTCCACTGCCACCGCTCCGGCCAGAACGACCACAACCACGCCTACAGCCACTTCCAGAACCAACACGACGACCACCACGACTCCGGCCAGAACGAGCACTACTACAACGACGACCACTCCTGCCAGAACGAGTACAACGACAACCACTCCGGCCAGAACCACCACAACGACTCCGACAACTCCGTCCAGAACGACGACGCCTGCCTCTTCTACTACCCGTCCGGCCTCTAGCAGTGCTTCTCCCAAACCTGCCACCACGACCATCATCCGTTCTTCCGATGGCAGTTCCAGAACGACGACGACCAGACCTTCTTCCAGCTACAACAACGGCTCTTCCAGCTCCAGAAGTGGTTATGCGCCCAGTAGCTCCTCTTCCAGAAGTGGCAATTACCAAAGCGGCAGCTCTTCCTCCAGCTCCAGAAGCGGCTACACTCCGAGCAGTTCCTCTTCCAGAAGCAACAGCTATAACAGTGGCAGCTCTTCCCCTAGAAGCAGTTATTCGCCCAGCAGCTCTTCGTCCAGAAGCAGCAGTTACAACAGCGGAAGTTCCTCTTCCAGAAGTAGCTATAGCGGATCATCTTCATCTCGCAGCAGTTATAGCGGTTCTTCCTCCCACAGCAGCGGATCTTCTCACAGTAGCAGCAGCAGTTCCTCCCGCAGCAGTGGCGGCCATCGATAATGCAACCTCATTTTCAAAATAGCATAATTTATTAAGAACATAAAAAAATGAAAAGAATCCTTGTTTTTGCCATCTGTATAGGCCTTTTCAGCACCATGCTGGGCCAAAATGACTACGAAGCATACCTTTTTTCTCAGAATGATCCCGTCGGGACCGCCCGTTACATGGGTGCCGGCAGAGCTTTCGGTGCAGTGGGTGGCGATTTCTCGGCCCTCATAAGCAACCCCGCCGCTATCGGACTCTACAAGAAATCGGAGGTCTCCTTCACCCCCATGTCACTCTCTATCCTGCAAAATGACGCGACCTACTACGGCAACATTCGCAGCAGCAAGAAGATGAAGTATGCCGTTCCCCAAGTGGGCATGGTGCTCAGCACGAGCATCAACCGCGAGAACTCCAACTGGCGCTACTGGCACTTCGGCTTCGGATACAACCGTCTTAAAGACTACAACAACTCCTATGGCGTTGAGGGCATCTCCAACTCCTCATTCTCGGATCCTCTTTTGGATGCTGCCAACAGTTCCGCATCCTTGGGACTGGACGCACAGCTAGCCTACGACACCTGGGTAATAGACACCATCCCTGGCAACAACAGCCAGTTCTGGAGCCCCTTCCACGCTCGAGACCTCAACCAGAATGCCTCCGTCAAAACCTCCGGCGCCCTGGATGAAATCACCATCAACTTTGGTGGTAACTACAACGATCAACTCTTCATCGGTGCAGGCCTCGGATTCCCCATCCTGGACATCACCCAATATACCGTCCTCAACGAATCTGCCGCCAGCGGCGAGGCTTTGGCTGGCATCACTGACTACACCGTGACCACCAAACAGCGCAATACCGGCTCGGGCATCAACTTCAAGTTGGGCTTGATCTACCAGCCTGTCAGCTTCTTCCGCTTCGGCCTTGGCTTCCAAACCCCCTCCTTCTTCTGGAAGATCAAAGACTCCTTCTACCGCTCCTTCTCCTCCAACTGGGTGAACAACAGCAATGAATTCTCCGACTATAGCAATCTTTACCACTTTGCCTTGACCACTCCATTGAAAGCGAACGTCAGCGTGGCCTTCATCCTCAACAAGCGCGCCTTCGTGTCCGCTGAGTATGAGTTGACCGACTACTCCCTGGCTAAGCTCTCCGCCGATGACTATAGCTTCAACACGGAGAATGACAACATCGTCACCAAATATGGTTTGGGACACTCCTTCCGTATCGGCGGCGAGGTGGCCCTGTCTCAAATGCTCTATGTACGTGCTGGATACAACTTCAAGATGTCTCCGTACAAACTAGTGGATGACAAGAAGGTTGGCAGCGCCCATTACGCTTCCGCCGGCTTCGGCATCCGCGCCAAGAGAGTGTTCTTCGATATGGCATACGTCTTAGGTCTGTCCAAAGACGACACTTGGCTCTACAACTCCTACTATGTAGATCCTGCCCGGGTAAGCAGCACCTACCACCGCATCATCGCCACCGTCGGATTCAAGTTCTAACCCGCGATGCCGCATCGTATCCTCTGCATATTCTTTTCCTTTATAGTCGCCCTTAACGCCTTGGCGCAAGGGCGACCTTTTATATCCCAATCCTACGACCATATCACCACAGATATTCAAGAGCATGTCTACGGCTGGAAAAACAACCGGCTTGACCTGTATGATGCGGATGGTAAACTGCTCTATTATTACACCAACCCTTCTTTGGGCTTTATCTCCAAAGTGGACGCCTCCATCCCAACCAAAATCATGGTGTACCACGAAGAGTCCAACACTATCGTGCTCCTTAACAACAAACTGGCCCCCATCGGGAATCCAATCCATCTCATTGACTTCCAAATCCAAACTCCTATCCTGCCCGCCATGTTCGGCATCAACAGACTGGCTTGCTACAATGAGACGAACCAACAAATCATCCTGATAGACCTGGATATGAGCCAGGTTGAGGTGGTCAACTGCCAATTCGACATGGAGTTTCACCCCCAATTCATGGTGGCCGACCATAACTTTGAGCAACTGCTCCTGTCGGATTCGGCTGCCGGCATTGCCATCTACGATCGCTTCGCCTCTTTCCAGAAATGGATTCCCGTCCAAGGTATTCAATATCTGCAACTTCAGAACAACATATTATACTATTTGAAAGATGACAGTATCTATAGCAACGACCTGAACACCCTTTGGTCTCCCAGTATAATTGTTTGGCATGGCGGCCTCATAGCCTTCTCCAAAGTATTGAGCAATTGGTATTTACTTAGTTCAAACGGATCAATTGACAAATTATCGATCAGAAGATGAAAATGATGAACTTCAAAAAAAATCTCATATTAGTCATTATCTTGACACAAAGCCTCTTTTGCGCACGGGCGTCCTATCTCTTCATTCCCATGGACATGGAGCAGAGCAATCACCTGAAGGCATACGGCATTGCCTACTATGCTGTGGCCCATCAGATTGATATGAGCTGGCTGCTGAACTATCGGGGAGGCAGTTTCATGTGCTCCTACAATAGCGATGTGGAAAACGAATGTGTGGTGCGGGGCGTCTCCTACCAAGTCATTGCCGACCTGGCCGCCCAACAGATTCTGAACGAGATTGCCGCCGTTGAGAACAACATGAACGAGATCAGGCTGACCAAAGAGCCCAAGATTGCCGTTTACTCTCCCAAGAACAAACTGCCATGGGATGATGCCGTGACATTAGTGCTCACCTATGCCGAAATTCCTTACACTGTGATATATGACGAAGAGGTCATCCATGGTGAGCTGCCCAAATACGACTGGCTGCACCTCCACCACGAAGACTTCACTGGGCAATATGGCAAATTCTGGGCACACTACCGCAGCGCACAATGGTACATTGAGGATGTACAAGAAAACGAGAGCCGGGCTGCCCAGCTGGGGTTTGCCAAAGTTTCCCAAATGAAGTTGGCCGTGGCCAAGGGAATCCGCGATTTCGTGGCGGGCGGCGGTTATCTTTTCGCCATGTGCTCCGGTCCCGACAGCTATGATATCGCCCTCGCAGCTGAAGGAGTGGACATCTGCGATGTCATGTTCGATGGTGACCCTATGGATCCCCAGGCGCAAAGCAAACTCGACTATGACAACTGCTTTGCTTTCACCGACTTCCAGATTGTCACCAACCCATACGAATATGAAGTATCCGATATCGACGTTGATCCCACCACCCATCTGACCAATAAATCCAACGATTTCTTCACGCTCTTTGAATTCTCCGCCAAATGGGATCCCGTCCCTACCATGCTGTGCCAAAACCACATGAACGTCATCCCTGGCTTCATGGGCCAAACCACCGCATTCAGAAAAGATCTGATCAAGCCCACCGTCACCATCATGGGCGAGACCCAAATCTTTAACGAAGCTCGCTATATCCATGGAGAATTCGGCCAAGGAACCTGGACCTTCTACTCCGGCCATGACCCCGAAGACTATCAGCACCTCATTAACGACCCGCCCACCAACTTGGATCTCTTTCCCAATTCGGCGGGTTATCGTCTGATTCTCAACAATGTACTATTCCCTGCCGCCAAAAAGCAGGAACAAAAAACGTGATTAGCGCATGCTTTTCTCAATGACATGCTGAATCTTGGTCGTCAGGATGTCAATACCTTTCTCATTTTCACCACCAATCGGAATGATGATGTCTGCATGACGCTTGGTAGGCTCAATGAACAATTCGTGCATTGGCTTTACGAAATGTTTGTAATGCCGGATGGATTTGTCCAACCCACGGCCGCGTTGTTGCACATCACGCTGGATGATGCGAATCAAACGCTCGTCAGCATCCGTATCCACAAAAACCTTCAAATCCAACAATTCACATAGGGCCTGATTGGTGAATATCAAAATACCTTCCACAATCAATACGCTGCTCGGCTTTACCGGGATAGTCTCCTCCCCACGCGCACATGTAACGTATGAGTAAGTAGGCATCTGTATCGTATGACCAGCCTTCAAAGCCTGAATATGGTTGTTTAACAACGAAAACTCAATGGCTGAGGGATGGTCAAAGTTGAAATTTTCCTTTTCTTCCTGGGTAAGACTTCCATTATCCTTATAATAAGAGTCTTGCGAAAGAACACTGACGCAATCTTGCGGGAACTTTTCTATGATTTTATTCACGATGGAGGTCTTTCCAGATCCGGAACCTCCTGCTATACCTACTACTAACATACGGATGATTTTTGATGGCGCAAACTTACATAAAAAAACAACTAAACCCGCCCTTTCTTGCGGAATTATTTCCAAAATTCATCCACTCACACGCCCTTCGGCCCTTTTCCATGCCATATGTTTAACAATCAATCCTTAATTTTGTCAAATATACACATTGATTAATATATACTTAACTAAAAATAAAATATTTTTCAACAAGTATTGACAAGCGCTATATTTCATTATATATTTGCCCCTAAGAAGAACGAACTCTGACTACTATGAAAAACGCTCCTGCAATCTCGACTAAACTGCTCTTTCTGACACTACTCATCACGCCAGGCGGCCTGACAGATATCATAGCCCAAGAGAAGAAGTCAGGAAACACCATGGTAGAGGCCTCCTTATGGGAGGACTATCAGAAAGTAGAACCTTTCTTTGAGGAAGCCTATCGGCTTCATCCAGACCTGCCGAGGGGAGTGCTGGAAGCCATATCCTTTCAATACCGGAGATTTTCGCTCTTGGAGCCCGAATATGAAGATGGGGACGGGCATACCATCCCTCAGAATCACACCGTCATGGGGCTGACAGCAGATGGGAAAGGAGTCTTCCGAGAGAGCCTGTCTCGCGTTGAGGAGCTATCCTCCTATCCGGCAACAGAAATTTTACGGAGTCCCCGAATCGCCGTCTTGGCCTATGCGGAAGCTTTTGCAACGCTGCAAAAAAGAGATTCTTGCTACAGCAACCGCATAGAGGACTATAAAACCATCCTCATAGAGCTCTCAGAACTACCCTATGATCCAAACCCGGATTCGTGGAGTCAAAACTACCCCATGAACAGCTCCCTTTATGAGACCTACCGCTTTCTCTCTGACACTGCCATGGTGGCTTTCACGCATCATCATTGGAAAGTAGACTTCGGAAGACTCTTTGGTGAAGACTGGGAGCGACTCCGCCAAGACCGCATTCAACTGCCAGACTTTGGGAAAGGCACTCATGCGAATGTGGATTACAACGGAGCCACATGGTTTCCCGCTGCCTCGTGCAATTACACCTCCGGCAGAAATGGAGTGGCCATCACAGGAGTGACCATCCATTATACACAAGGAACCTACGCTGGCACATTAGCATGGTTTCAAAACTGCAGTGCCAATGCCTCAGCGCATTATGTTATCCGGTCATCCGATGGCCAGATAGCCCAAATGGTACGAGAGCAGGACAAGGCTTGGCATGTGGGTGTTGCCAACGGCTACACCATCGGGGTGGAGCACGAGGCTTACGGGAATATTGCCAGCTTCTTCACAGACACCATGTACCAGGCTTCCGCCAAGCTGGTCCGCAACATCTGCCTTCGGCGTCCCTCCATCGACACCCGACGAACCTTTTATCGGGACACCTTGGATGATGGGACCATCCTAAACCTTGGCGTGCACAATCTAGGAGGCTCCAATGCCTGCACCCAGATCCGGGGGCACCAGCACTATCCCAGCCAGACACACACCGACCCTGGTCCTTTCTGGGATTGGAATCGTTATTACCATCTATTGAACATTCAGACACCCATCGTCACCGACACCTCCACCACGGGCAGTTTTTATGACTCAGGTGGGCCCGGTAGCAGCTACCAGTCGACAGAGCATCGGTACTTTCTGATCCGACATACAGGTGCAGACAGCATAGCGCTAAACTTCACCCTTTTTGAACTCGAGCCCAACTACGACTTCTTGTGGCTCTATGGTGGAGACAACACTCAAGCCCCACGATTGGGACGATGGAACACCACCTCTCCTGGACGGATAGTCAGCACGGGAGACGCACTACTGGCAGAGTTCCGGTCCGACTGCGCCACCAACCTGTCCGGATGGCAGGCAACATGGGAATGTTTTCCCACCTCGTCAACAACGCCTAGCACAGCCGACACTTCCGCACCCGTCACCCACATTCTTCACAACGATACAACTTGGATAACCGGCAATTTCACTCTAGCCTTTGAAGACACAGATGACTCCGGTATTCTCTACCGACTGTGGCAGGTCATGGAACAAGACACCTTCGGATGGCAAAGCAATCCTCACCACGGCTTCCTCTGCGACAACTTTGACAATGCTCTGGACCCCGACATTTGGCAACACGACAGCCAATGGCACATTGTCAACCACAAACTCACTTGCACCTCCCAGCAAGGAGACAAGCGAAGAATCTGGGCAAGACACCACGACAGCTCTTCACCCTATTTTCTTTATGACTTCCACCTAAACATGAATACAGGAGACCGTTGTTCTTTCTTCTTTCACATGCAATACGACAGCGCACTGAAGCCAAAACACGGATATGAAATCAGGTTCGACAAGATGCATCACTCCGCATCGCTCTATAAGATTTACGGCGGTGTCGCTTCTTTGATTGACAGCGGGAGACCGCTCTATTATTCCGACAACACAAGCTATCTGTATCGTATTCTTTGGGACAGGGAACAAAACCGGATATTACTGTTCCGTCACAACAGTCTGGTATGGGATCTTGCGGCCGACACTTGCGGAACAGACCATTCTGAGGTCGCGATAGGCTTCGAATGCGAGACGCCCATCACCTTGGACAACTTGCGCGTATATGCAGGGAGGGAGGAAACCACCGGAATCTCGGTAGGCCCTTCCGACACCTGCATCTTACGCACGCAGGCGCACCTTGGCGAGGCACGCTGCAAGGTGAAGTCCTTGGTGCTGGACAGCACACTGCATTTTTCTGAATTAGCTGAATGCCTAGTAAAAGTTGACTACACCCCGCCCCCTGTGCCCCTCCGCATCATGGGATGGAAAGTGTATTCTAACAACAGTCGAGTGGATGGCATCCCCATCAGCTTTTGTTGGGAGGACGTAGTGGATCAGGAGTCCGGATTGGCCGACTACCAGTACACACTATATGTCATCAGCAGACTAAGCACCTGTCAGAAAGACATTTGGCACACCACCACCCTGACGCAGACCGCGCCAGGCACCCAAGTGCCTTGGCAAAGTACATCTTGCAAGGTCATCGTAAAAAGTCGAGACCATGCCGGGAACATATCTGGATGTGCTATTTCAGATGACATTCTTCAGCCTTGATAGGACTCACCTGTTCAATCAAACGGGTAGCCGCCATATACGGAGAAATCACCTTGTTGCGAATCATAGGCAAAAGGCGTTCAATCTCCTCTTCTGTCTGAGGCTGATTGTAAAAATTATGCTGCAGGGTAAACTGAATCCAATTATGGAAGATATTCACCAACTGTTCAGATCTGTTTTTCTCAAAGTAACCATTGGCTTTCGTATGATCTTCGTACTGCCGGATCATCTCCCAGACCTTGTCGATGGCGAAGTTCTCCAGGGCGGAACATACCTCCACTGGCACAGTCCATTGGCTATCCGTCTGAGGAAATAGCTTCAAGGCCGCCCGGTACTGGGATTGGGCTTGGAAAGCCTTCTGTTTGTTGTCGCCATCGGCCTTGTTGATGATCAGCGCATCAGCCATCTCCATAATGCCTCTTTTAATGCCCTGCAGTTCATCCCCCGCCCCGGCCAACATGAGAAGCAGAAAAAAGTCCACCATAGACTTAACAGCTGTCTCGGACTGTCCCACGCCAACGGTCTCCACGATGATAACATCATAGCCAGCCGCCTCGCAGAGGATAATGGATTCTCGGGTTTTCCGAGCCACACCCCCTAAAGTGCTACCCGACGGAGAAGGGCGGATGAAGGCTTTTGGGTTGACCGACAGACTCTCCATACGGGTTTTATCGCCTAGAATACTGCCTTTAGTACGTTCACTGCTGGGGTCAATGGCCAACACAGCGACCTTGTGTCCTTCCTGGGTGAGCAGATTCCCAAAAGCCTCGATAAAAGTACTCTTCCCCACTCCCGGGACGCCGGTAATGCCTATGCGCAAGGAACGACCGGAATGGGGCAGACAACGTTCTATGATCAACTGCGCCGTATGCAGATGCTCCGGCTTGGAACTCTCTATCATGGTGATAGCCCGACTCAGCACCATCCAATCGCCACGCACAATCCCCGCCACATAGTCGCCAACCGACAACTCCTGCCGCTTCTTTCTGACCAGATTAGGATTTACAGACACCGGCTGGTCTACTCCCGGACGCTCCTCCAATGCTGACTTAAACGTATTATCCATTAGTTGAATTGACCTTTAAAATTAAACGAAACAGCCTCTTTCATCGATGAGAAATAGTGAAAATGCATGTCAGAGATATAGATATCCTCTATCTCTTCCACATCTTTCTTGTTTTCCTCAGGCAAGACAATGTGGAATATCTGTTGACGCTTGGCCGCCAGGATCTTATCTTTGATACCTCCCACCGGGAGAATCTGTCCCCGCAAGGTAATCTCACCCGTCATAGCCACATCGCTCCGCACCAGCTTCTTCGTGAAGGCGGATATCAGAGCCGTCAAAATCGTCACACCCGCGGAAGGGCCATCTTTGGGAGTGGCACCCTCGGGCACATGAATATGCACTTTATTCTGCTCAAATGTCTTGACATCGATGGCATATTCCGCAGCATGGGCTTTCAGATACTCGTAGGCTATCGTGGCCGACTCTTTCATCACATCTCCCAACTGACCTGTCATCGTCATTCCCTCCTTGCCCGGGCTGGTGATCGCCTCCACAAAGAGGATCTCGCCGCCCACGGCAGTCCAAGCAAGCCCAGTGGCCACTCCGGGGACCGCATGTTCGATCTTCTTGTCGGATTGGAAAACCGGAGCTCCCAGTAACTCCTTGAGATCTGACACGTCAATGGTCCTCTTCAAATCAGGCGTTTTCTTCACTATCTCCACGGTATGCTTGCGGATCACCTTCGCAATGTTGCGTTCCAGATTACGCACACCGGCCTCACGAGTATAGGAATTGATGATCTCTTGGACCGTTTTGGCTGGAATCTGCAACTGACGTTTGTTCAAGCCGTGTTCCTTCAGCTGTTTGGGAATCAGGTGATGCATGGCTATCTGAAGTTTTTCCTCTGCCACATAGCCTGAGAGTTCAATGATTTCCATACGGTCCAACAAGGCTGGGTGTATGTTGCTCAGAGAGTTGGCAGTTGCAATGAAGAGCACCTTTGACAAGTCGAAGGAGGTCTCCAGATAGTTGTCGTAGAAGGTGCTGTTCTGTTCGGGATCCATCACCTCCAAGAGGGCAGCCGAGGGGTCACCCTGCACATTCGCACCAATCACTTTGTCAATCTCATCCAACACAAACACCGGGTTGGCATAACCAGCCTTCCGGAGATTCTGCACGATCCGGCCCGGCATGGCACCAATGTAAGTCTTACGGTGACCGCGGATCTCGGATTCATCACGCAAGCCACCCAAGGAGATGCGGACGTACTTACGACCGATGGCATTGGCAATGGACCGGCCCAAGGAGGTCTTACCCACACCCGGAGGTCCGACAAGACAGAGGATCGGCGCACGCATATCCTTCCGCATCGACAAAACAGCCAAGTGTTCCAAGATACGGTCTTTGACCTTGTATAAGCCGTAGTGGTCCTTATCCAGAATCTTACGTGCCTTCACCAAGTCAAAATTATCCTTGCTGTATTCATTCCAAGGAAGCTCCACAAAAAGCTCCAGATAGTTCAACTGGATGGCATAGTCTGGAGCCATCACGTTGGTGCGCTGCAGCTTGTCCAGTTCCTTATAGAACAAAGCCGATGTCTCCTCATCCCATTTTTTCTTCTTGGCACGCTCCACCAACGACTGGTAGTCCTTCTCCATTGGCGATCCGCCCAACTCCTCCTGAATAGTCTTGATCTGCTGGTTCAGGAAGTACTCGCGCTGTTGCTTATCCATCTCCCTTCTGGACTTATCCTGTATCTGGTTCTTCAACTCCAACATCTGCAGGTCACGATGAAGATAGGAAAGAAGCTGTGAGGCACGCACCCGAATGTCGGGGGTTTCCAACAACTTTTGTTTCTCATCCAGCGAAATGGAGAGGTTGGTCGCCAGGAAATTCAGCAGGAAAACATGGCTCTCAATATTCTTTAACGCAAAGGCGGCTTCACGGGGCATGTTGTTACTCACATGCACCATCTTGTTAGCCACATCCTTAATAGACGATATTAAAGCCTGGAAATTCTTATCATCCAGCAATTTATGGTCGAAATCGTTGGATTCGAAGGGAGTGACGCGACAGCGATAGTAGGGCTCTGTCTGTGTCAAGGACTCCACATTGAACTGCTTGATGCCCTGCACGATGATAGTCACGCCGCCATCAGGCATGGAGATATATTTAAGGATATGGGCCAGCGTGCCGACGCGGTACAGATCTCCAAGAGTGGGCTCATCCACTTCATTGGTCCGTTGCGCCACGACACCGATGGGCTCGTTTCTATGAGCATATTCCTGCGCCAAGCGTATGGATCTGGCGCGACCCACATTGATAGGGATCACCATACCCGGAAAAAGCAATGTGTTTCGTAATGGTAATATGGCTATATCCTCCGGCACTTGCTCGTCTCTGATCTTCTTCTCATCTTCCAAAGAGAACAGCGGGATGAAGTTCGCCTCACTGTTCATTATCTCATCTAGCAACGATATCTCTTTCATTATTCGCTTATTAATAAAAAAAAACTGACCTTTTTCGAATCAGGAAAAAGGTCAGCAAAGATATAAAATTCTTATGGAATTCCTATTTTTTGCCAGCATCCAAATGACGGGCGTATTTGTTACGGAATTTATCCACACGACCTGCGGTATCAACCAGCTTCATCTTACCGGTGAAGAAGGGGTGAGAGGTGTTGGAAATCTCTAATTTTACCAAGGGATATTCATTTCCGTCTTCCCATTGAATGGTATCTTTCGTGTTGACGGTGGACTTGGTCAGGAATGCGTAATCATTTGACATGTCTTTGAAAACCACCGTTCTATACTCCTTAGGATGGATATCTTTTTTCATATTCTTATAGTTTTTTATTTGCTTTGAAATTTGGACGGCAAAAATACAATTTTTTCTCAATAAAAAAATACAATGCATCAAAAAAATATTTTATACCTTTGCAGCCTCTATTTTACCGGTATGACAATCGCAAAAATATCAACGCTGGTTCGCGCCATCCAGGTGGTAATGCCTCAGCCCGACCAGGCCGTAACGGGCCTCTGCATTGACAGTAGGAAGATTTCAAATCCTGCCGGCACGCTCTTCTTCGCCATCCGCACCACACACGATGACGGCCATCGCTACATCCCGGAGTTGTATCAAAAAGGGGTGCGCAACTTTATCGTCACCACCCCCGTGTCGCACTTTTCTTCGCTGAAAGAGGGAAATTTTCTGCAAGTTGATGACGCAATTGTAGCTTTGCAGACCATCGCCAGATCCCATCGGCAGCAATTCTCCTACCCAGTCATCGGCATCACCGGCAGCAATGGCAAGACGATTGTCAAAGAGTGGCTCTCCACCACCCTGTCACCCGACCGGCATCTAGTGAAGAGTCCTGACAGCTACAACTCCCAGCTAGGGGTCCCGCTTTCCGTCTGGCAGATGCGCAAAGAGCACACCCTCGGCATCTTCGAGGCTGGCATTTCCAGACCTGGCGAGATGGCCCGCATCGCCAGTATCATCGCCCCCACCATCGGCATCCTGACCAACATCGGCATGGCCCACGCCCAGTTCTTCCATGACACCGAACAAAAACTGCGCGAGAAACTCCAGCTCTTTCTCCATGCCCACACCTTAATATATAGCAATGACAATCCGCTGATAAAAAAGGTCTTGGCGGAACCTGCCTTTGCCCATCTGGAGCTCATCTCCTGGGGCCATGGTGCCGCAGCCTATCCCATCACCGAGGAGCAACATGTGGCCAACACCACCTCGCTGACCATCCACAACCACACATACCATATACCTTTTGTGGATAGTGCCTCCATAGAGAATGCCACCCATGTGATCGTCACCATGCTGGTCCTGGGCTACGAGCCCTCTATCATTGACGAACGATTGCAATGGATCTCCCCTGTGCGCATGCGCATGGCCATCCAGGAGGGCAAACAGCACTCTCTCATCCTGGACGACACCTATAGCTTGGACCGGACCTCCCTCGCCATGGCCCTCAACTATCTGGACACCCAGACGCAACTGCCCGACAAAACCTTGATCATCTCCGACTTCGAACAGGCCGGAAGACTCCTCCCGGAAGACTTCTCCCAGATAGATGAGCTGTTACAGCATCACCACATTGGCAAGCTGATAGCCATCGGCCAGGAGTTCATCCAACACCAGCATCTGTTTCATGTCCGGCAGCAATATTTCTATCCCGACACCGCATCTTTTCTGGCTCGGCTGGCAGAGCACTCCTTCGCCTATGAGGCGATATTGGTCAAGGGAGCCCGCAGTTTTCACTTCGAAGATATCGTCAACCATCTGCTACACAAGACCCATCTCACCACCCTCAATGTCAGCCTGCCTGCCATCACCCACAACCTCCACTACTATCGATCGCTCATCCGACCCGAGACCAAGATGGTAGCCATGGTCAAGGCCCTTTCTTACGGACTGGGAGACGCTGAGATCATCAACGAGCTCATCCATCAAAAGATAGACTACCTTGCTGTTGCCTACACCGATGAGGGCGTACGCCTGCGCAAACGCCACATCCAAACCCCCATCATCGTGCTGGGCGCCGAGGCACACAGCTTTGAAGTGATGGTGCAACACCATCTGGAACCTGAGATCTTCAACTTCTACTACCTCCAAGAGTTTCTGAACGTACTGACGGATTTCCCCGAGATCACCACCTTCCCCATCCACCTCAAACTGGACACCGGCATGCACCGCCTGGGCTTTGACCTCGAAGACCTGCCCCGGCTGACTCAGCTGCTGATCGACAACCCCCGAGTGAAAGTAGCCTCTGTCTTCTCCCATCTCGCCGTCGCGGACGACCCGTCCGAAGACGAGTTCACCAGGCTTCAGATCCAGCGGTTCGCCACCATGACCGACCAACTACGGCAAGGGTTAGGATACCCGTTTCTCCGCCATATCCTCAACTCCGCCGGCATCGTCAGATTCCCCGAGGCTCAGTTCGACATGGTCCGCTTGGGCATAGGGCTGTACGGATTTTCCGACATGCCGTCCGTACAAGCCAACCTGCACAATGTGGCCACCCTCAAGACGCTGGTCACGCAAGTGAAGACCGTCAAAGCCGGCGAGACCATTGGCTACGGGCGCAGTTTCCACGTGCAGCACGACATGCAGGTGGCCATCATCCCGATCGGCTATGCAGACGGATACCCCCGCGACTTCAGCAATGGAAAAGGATTCGTGATGGTACAGGGGCATCTCGTCCCCGTGGTGGGCAAAATCTGCATGGACATGTGCATGCTGGATGTCACCGGCCTCTCTGTGCACGAAGGCGATGAGGTCATCGTATATGGTGAAGGCAACACCGCCCAAGACGCCGCCAACCGCGTCGGGCGCATCCCCTACGAGCTGCTCACCGCCCTGTCCAGCCGCGTGCCGAGAATCTATGTTAAAGAATAAGATTGAACAGTATATGAAGAATTTTGCCATTATAGGAGTCGGAGGCTTCGTTGCCCCGCGCCATCTCAAAGCCATCGCAGACACCGGCAATCGCATGATCGCCGCCTACGACAAGTCTGACAGCGTCGGCATCATCGACAGCTATTTTCCCGACGCCTCCTTCTTCACCGAGATGGAGCTCTTCGACCGTCATTGCTCCAAACTGAAAAACACCTACCAGCAACTCGACATGGTCGCTGTCTGCACCCCCAACTATCTCCACGACTCCCACACGCGCTACGCTTTGCGCTTGGGCACTGACGTCATCTGCGAGAAACCTCTGGTGCTGAACCCCTGGAATGTGGACGGACTGGCCCAAGTGGAAAAAGAAACCGGACATCGCATCTATAACATTCTGCAGTTGCGCCTCCACCCCACAGTCATCGCCCTGAAGAACGAGATCGAGCATGGCGACCCCGACAAAATCTACGACGTGGATCTGACTTACATCACCTCGCGGGGTTATTGGTACTACGCCTCCTGGAAAGGGGATGTGCACAAGAGCGGCGGCATCGCCACCAACATCGGCATCCACTTTTATGACATGCTCAGCTATGTCTTCGGACCCGTGGAAGACAACATTGTCCATGTGGCTACCCACGACCGTGTGGCCGGCTTCCTGCGGCTGAAACGCGCCCGCGTGCGCTACTTCCTCAGCATCAACAGCGAGACCCTGCCCGCCGAGGTTGCACAACAAGGCCAACGCACCTACCGCTCCATCACCGTCGGCAACGAACAGCTGGAGTTTAGCCAGGGATTTACAGACCTTCATACAGAAAGCTACAAGAAGATACTGGCTGGGGAAGGATTCGGCCTCGACGAGGTACGTTCCTGCATCCAGACGGTCTATGACATTCGCAATGCCACACCGGTGGGTCTGAAAGGCGACTACCACCCGCTAGCCAAACAGCCTACCGTCAAGCATCCCTTTGGCTGGTAATCACCTAAAAGATTATCGCACCCGTAACCGCTGCCCCTCCTGAATCTGATCAGGATTGCTGATGTTATTGAGTTTTATCAGCTTGTCAACCGTTGTCTTGTGGTTGAGGGCTATCCGGTAGAGCCCCTCCCCCTTCTTGACCACATAATACTCGGCCTCTTCCACAGACTGGGGTACCGCCGGTGCTTCACGAGTCTCCGACTTCTCTTCATCAAACACCTTTGATTCCGGCTGGGCAGGAGCGGCAGCCGACTCCGGCTTCACGGACATCACGGGCGCCTCTTCCAGTTTGGGCTTTTCGGTCATGACCGGGTTTACCTTCGGTGCAGCAGCCTTGGGGGCAAGAGGTGTCGAACCGTTCAGGCTGTATTGATTCAATGGCACCTCGATAAAATCCGACGATTGCAACACCAAAGTGTTTTTCACCAAGGACTCGTATTCAAAATTGATCACATGTTCCGGATCAAGACTCTCATTCATGAAACGGACCTCAAAATGCAGAATGTCATCTTGGGCGTTACCCGAACGGCCCGCCTGTCCAATCACATCGCCTGCCTTGACGATATGCCCCGGCTTCACACAGGTTTTGTCAAGATGGGCATACACCGTTTCCAATCCATTATAGTGACGGACCACCACGGTCAAGCCATAGTCCCCATAATCCGCAACCATCCTGACCACGCCATCAAAACAACTCTTCACAAGGGACTGGGGCGTAACCTTCAAATCCACGCCGGGATGGAAAAGACCCTTCTTGGTAGGGCCGTAGCGCATCACCACATCATCATACACACAAGGGATTTCAAAAGGGCTGTTTTCGGACTGGACCAATATCAGCATCAGACGGTCATCGGAAAAAGGAATCTCCAACAGGCGGCTGCGCAGGTTATGCACATCCCAATACCGGTCATAAAGGTCATAGCACGGAATCTGATAGACTTCCGAGACGGTGGGATAGGTCGCCACCCGCTGATGGTCTTGCGACACCCCCTGGGACGCGGAGTCGCGAAGGGCAATATTCTGGGAGAACACCGTAACATCCAATGTCTGGGCTGACAGACTGACACACGCCAGCAGGCTGAGCGATATCCAAATTATTATATTTCTGAACATTATTTCAATTTTTCTATAATCGATGAAGATGAAAATCCTTCTACAAAAGGCAGCACCACCACTTTTCCGTCACGGCCTTTAACGATATCACTGCCCACAATATTGTCCACGGCATAATCCCCGCCTTTCACCAGCACATCAGGCTTCACGGCGGCAATCAGCTCATAGGGGGTGTCCTCCTCAAAAAGACAGACATAGTCCACCATCTCCAAGGCGGCCAACACGAATGCTCGGGCCTGCTCGGGATTCACCGGCCGACTCTCTCCCTTCAGACGGCGCACCGAAGCATCGCTGTTCAGGCCCACCACCAGAAGGTCACCCAACTGTCGGGCCTGCGCCAGATAGTGGACATGCCCATAGTGCAACACATCGAAGCAGCCGTTGGTGAAGACGATCTTCTGCCGGTGCAATGCTTCCGCCTGCTGCTCGAAGAAGTCCTTCGTCACTATTTTCTGTTGTATCTTATCCATCATTTCTGCTCATCATTTTCTGTTATCACTAAAGAGTTTCTTTTGTCGGCAAACGACGCCAGCACCAGGGAGACGAAGCCGCCGGCCAAGGCCACAACGGTCTGCAAGATCCAGCCCACCCATCCGGCAGCGAGGCCGCTGGTATAGTCCACGCCATAAAGCAGCAGCACGCCTGCAACAATCAGCGGGTAGGCTCCGATGCCGCCCTGCGCCACCATGAAGGCAATCGTGCCGAATATCAAAACGGAATAGCCGGCGGAGGGACTGACGTTGGCCAGACAAGGCATCGCAAAGAAAAAGATGTATGTGCCAAAGAAATAGGCCACCCACATCATCACGGTCCAGAACCAGTACCGCCAAGGTCTTTTCAGATCCTTGATAGAAATGAAACCTTGCCACAAACCCTGGCAGAAATGCCATATCTTCAGGAAGAAACGATTCTTCATCCACCATTTCCGCGTCAGCCACAACGCCAACACCAGAAGGAAAGCCACACCGATCAAGATCAGCAGCAGATGGTTACCAATCAGGGACAGTCCTTTGGCCTCCATCCATTGGCGAACAGTAAGACCCGCATCTGCATCCACAATCAGATTATTCAGCAAATCGGTGTTGATCAAGATAGCCAGCACAAACATAACAAGCCAAAAAACCAAGTCCACCGCCCGCTCCGTGATGACCGTGCCCAAAGATTTCTGGAAGGGCACCTTCTCGTAGCGTTGCAAAAACGAGCATCTCATCACCTCACCGAGACGTGGCAAGGCGAGGTTCGCCATAAAGCAGACCATCACGGAATAGAACATCATGGAGGTGCGCACCTCATAATGAAGCGGCTGAAGCAGAATCTTCCCTCTCATAGCCCTGAAATAATCCGCCAACAAAGCGAAAAAGGCAGCAAGGCCCAACATAAGCCAACCTTTAGGCGTGTTCACAGAGCCAATGACGGCGGTGATGGACTTTCTGTCCTCAATCGTCAGATGGCGCAGCGAAAGCCAGATAAAGAAGACACCCAGCCCCACGAACAAGAGGAGTTGAGGAATCCGCTTGTACCACCGGCGCACATCGGGCGCATTGTCCGTTTGCTCTGAACCATGCATATCGGCTGCAAAAATAGTAAAAAATAGGGAATTATACACCTGACGGCAGACTGTCAACCTATGAGGCCGATTTTCAACGTTTTTACCCTTCAGTTCTGCTTCTCACTGACATGCCAGCTAATGGCTAACGGCTAACAACCGATTAATTCTTGCATAAACGGACATTTTTTTTATTTTTGCGGTTTGTTTCAAAAATTGATAGAATGTCCATAGTAGTAAAAAACGTAACGAAAGTTTTTGGAAAACAATATGCCTTAAACAATGTTAGTTTTGAAGCCAAAAAGGGCGAAATAGTCGGATTCTTAGGCCCCAATGGCGCCGGCAAGACCACCATGATGAAGATCATCACCTGCCTCATCCCGCCCACTTCCGGCGAAGTGTCAGTGTGCGGACTGGACATCTGGCGCGATTCCTTGGAACTGAGGAAAAAAATTGGCTATCTGTCAGAAGCCAATCCTTTATATTATGATATGTATGTGAGCGAATTTCTGGAATTCACCGGCGGCATCTATCATATCAAGAATCTGAAAGCCCAAGTGGCAGACATGATCGAAAAAACCGGTCTGACCCCGGAAAAGCATAAGAAAATCGGCGCTCTGTCGCGCGGCTACAAACAACGCGTTGGCATCGCCCAGGCCCTGATTCACAACCCGGAGGTCCTCATCCTGGATGAACCGACCACCGGCCTCGACCCCAACCAGCTGGTGGAGATTCGCTCCCTGATCAAGACCTACGGAAAAGACAAGACCGTGCTGCTCTCCACGCATATCATGCAGGAGGTGAGCGCCATGTGCGACCATGTGGTCATCATCAACAAAGGCGTGCTGGTGGCCGACGAACCCGTCAAGAATCTTCCCAACCTGGCCAAGGCCAAAGGTATCAAGTGCACTGACCATCTTGACGCTGCCGCCATGGAGGAACTATTTCAAGTACTCACCAAATAAGCTCCTGGATGACGCGATTGCTACAACCGATGTTGAAAGAGGGACGAACCTATCGTCCCATCTCCTTCGAGGAAGCCTATTCTATTGTTGCCTCCCGCTGCTCGTCGGCCAAAGCAAACCAAACCCTGGTAATGGTCTCCGGTGATTACAGCAACGAGGAACTTTACCTCATCCAACGCATAGCCCGTACCGGCCTTCACACCAACGCCATTTCCTCGCTAGAGTACCTGCACAAGGGCACCGACTTCTTCCTGGACAAGAATGACATCCTGCCCTTTGCCGAGATCGCAGGCTCCTCCCGCATCTTCCTAGCATGGTCTCCAGATGCCAACACCCCCTCTGCCATCGCAACCACCCAGTTGCTGGAGGCACTGAAGGAGATCCCCCAATATCGGTTCAACGAACCCGGGAATCTGCACATTCAAGACTATGCCGCCTTTTTCAGATGCCTCAACCGATACCTCATCCAGCACGACCTCGCGGAAGGCATCTATGTGAACGGTCTGGGCAAGAACTACGAATCCTACAAAAACCAGCTGCTCAACGACGACTACGATCGGCTACGCTCGCAGAACAATCTCTCAGATGCTCAAGTGGCAGCGTTCACCTCTTTGGTGTTAAAAGACAAGACCGTTGCTTTCGTGGTGTGGGAACCCCTCTTGGACAACCGCGGCATCATTGAATTGGAGAATCTGTGTATGTTACTGGATATCCAAGCGAAACCCGCCGCAGGGTTCCTCTGTATCAAGCCGTCTCTTAACGCACAAGGGCTGTACGATATGGGATGCTTCCCCTCCCTCGCCGTTGGCGGTGAGGCCTGGGACGAGGCACTACGCCAACAATCTGAACAACTGTGGCATCAGCCAGTCCACACAGATCCTATCGATGTGACGACAGCGCTGAAAAACCATAACTTTTCCCATTGTCTAGTTTTCAACGGGACAGGGCAAGAGATCCCGTCAGATGTTCTCCATCAGGCTGAACACTGCTCTTTCTCCATGCTCCAGACAGCTCATTGGGATGGCCAGGACTCTACCTTTGACCTCCTCATCCCCGCCGCTCTCCCGGAAGAGATTGCCGGCAGCTTCACCGACTCAGCCCGGATCCCTCACCAAAGCGTTCCCGACACCGACTGCCCACTACCCTATCACAACATTGCCCAACTCAACATCCTCAACAAACTGCTGAGCCTTCCCTCGCTGGATAATACAACCGACATCTTTTTGGAATACATCTCATTCTTCAAAGCCGGTTGTCATAGTCAGCGAAGACATTTTTTCAGATAATTATTAAATGTTCACATTATGAATACCGAAAATCCATCTCAGAACAAACCCGAAAGCCGCGCCCGCAAATTCTGGCGCATCGTGCTGGGTTCCATGGTAGGCTTTGTCCTTGCCATGATCATCATCAGTGCGTGCTACATCCTTTTCGTGTTGGGCATCCTAGCCTCCGCTTCCTCCAAGGACACGACCAAGGTTCAGCCCAACAGTGTGCTCAAACTGGACTTAAACCAGCCCATCTCGGAACGGGCTGTTGACATACCTTTCAACTTGAGCAATTACGGATATAACAGTCAATTAGGCTTGAACGATGTTCTGGCAGCCATCAAACATGCTGCCGGTGACCATAGGATCAAGGGTATCTACATCAACAGTTCCAGTGTTTCCGCATCCCCGGCCAGCCTCAAGGAGATCCACGACGCCCTGGTAGAATTCAAGAAGTCCGGCAAGTTCATCTATGCCTTCAGCGACAGCTATAGCCAAAATGGCTATTACATTGCAACGGTCGCCGATAGCATCCTGCTGAACCCCTGCGGCTCCATTGACCTCCGCGGCTATGCCTTCCAGCTGATGTTCTACAAAGGACTGCTGGACAAGTTCAATGTGGACGTGCAGGTGGTGCGCCACGGCCAGTTCAAAAGCGCCGTCGAGCCCTATATCCTTGACAAGATGAGCGAAGCCAACCGCACCCAGATGAATGTCCTGGCAGGGACTCTCTGGAATACCATCGCCAATGAGATTGCCGCTGCCCGCAAGATATCCCTGGACTCCCTCAACCAGATCACCAACCAGTTAAGTGGCTATCTTGCCGAGACCGCATTTGACAAAGGGCTGGTGGACCGCCTCGCCTATACGGCTGACGCAGAAGCCATGCTGCGCAAAGCATTGAATATCAGCGACAAGGAAGATATTTCTTTTATATCCATCACCAAATACAAATCCTCCATCCCCGAAGCTAAAGCTCAAAAAGACCGCATTGCCGTTGTCTATGCCACAGGCAGCATCTATGACGGCAAAGGCGATGAATCCAGAAATATCTATTCCGATAGTTTCATCAAGACATTCCGAAAAGCCTACAAGTCCGATAAAGTAAAGGCTATCGTATTGAGAATCAACTCTCCCGGCGGCAGCGCTGTAGCCTCCGAGAACATCTGGCAAGAAATTGAAGCCGCCAAGAAAGCCGGCAAGATCATCGTCACCTCCATGGGTGACTACGCAGCCTCCGGCGGTTACTATATCGCCTGCAACTCAGACTACATCATCGCCCAACCCAACACCCTCACGGGTTCCATCGGCGTCTTTGGCATGATACCCTCCTTCGAAAATGCCCTCAAGTCTAACCTCGGCATCACCCTGGATGTGGCCAAGACGCATGACCATGCAGACTTTGCCTCGGGCATGCGCACCCTCAACCAAGCGGAGTTGGATGTGATGCAACAATCTGTGGAAAGCACTTACGGCACCTTCCTGTCCCGCGTGGCCAACGGTCGCAAGATGACAGTTGCCCAAGTGGACAGCATCGGCCAAGGACGTGTATGGGCTGGCGCCGATGCCATCAAGATCGGCCTCGTGGACCGACTCGGCTCTATCGATGACGCCATCAACAAGGCTGCCGAACTGGCTAACATCTCCAACTACTCCCTCGAATATTACCCCAAAGAGCAAACCTTCTTTGAACTCCTCTTCCACAACATGAACGATACCGAAGGCAAAATCGCCTCCCGACTCGGACATCTCTACTTCACCTATCAAGGCCTTGAACAGATTGCCCGTATGGAGGGAGTTCAAGCCCGCCTGCCTTTCGAATTATCCATTCAATAATAACCATCAATCCTTATCATTATGTCACCTGAATTTTTCACTTCAGCTTTTAACATATATCTTTGGGTCATGATCGCCATGGGTGTGGTCGTCTTCATTTCCCTCTACTTCGTCAACGCCGGCTACGGCATGTTCTTGAACAACCGATGGGGCAAGACCATCAACAACAAACTGGCCTGGTTCCTGATGGAATTTCCCATCTTCCTCGCCATGATCATCATCTGGCTGGCTTCGCCTCACCGTTTTGACATCGTCCCCATGGTGTTTCTGCTCATCTTCGAGATTCACTACTTCCAAAGATCCATCATATTCCCCTGGATGCTGAAGGGCAAAAGCCAGATGTCGTTGGCCGTCATGTTCATGGGTATCGCCTTCAACATCTTGAACGCCATGATGCAAGGCTATTGGATTTTCTTTGAGTCCTACAACTCCAATTACCATGTCTTCGGTCTCTCTTATTCCGACATTGAATGGCTGTGGTCACCCCACTTCATCATCGGAACCTGCATCTTCCTCTTCGGATTCATCGTCAACCTTCGTTCCGACTATATCATCCGCCATCTCCGGAAAGATGAGAACGACACCAAACACTACCTGCCTAGCGGTTTCCTGTTCGAGTATGTGACCAGCGCCAATTACCTGGGCGAGCTCTTGGAATGGCTCGGCTTCGCCATCCTGACATGGTCTCTGCCCGGCCTCGTCTTCTTCTGGTGGACCTTCGCCAATCTCGTACCCAGAGCCCATAACATCTACAAACGCTACCAGGCTGAGTTCCCCGAAGAGATGAAAGCCAAACACCTCAAGCGCGTCTTCCCCTTCATCTACTAAATCCCTGCGGAACGGATGCGCATCAAGGTCGCCAATATCCGAATCCCGGTCAACGATCAGACTGACCTGACCGCCAAGATCTGCCGTATGTTGCATCTTGACAAGTCGGAGATCACAGATTTCAGGATTCTCCGACAGGCTATTGATGCCCGGAAAAAGCCCAACATCTGGTACGATTTCCAGGTGAGCCTTTCTGCTCCTGACCATCGTCAGGACCTGTTGCAACACGATTCGGTGACTCTTCTTCCGGAAGCAGTTCCGATGACCTATCCGAAATGGCCGCATCCAGACCGACCAGTGGTGGTGGGTTTCGGGCCCGCAGGCATGTTTGCAGCCCTCTACCTCGCACGCTGCCAAGCCCGCCCCATCATCCTGGAACGAGGACAAAAGATCGAGGAGCGAAAACAATCCGTCGCCCTGTTCCTGTCCGACAAGATCCTGAATTCGGAATCTAACGTACAATTCGGAGAGGGCGGTGCCGGCACCTTCTCGGATGGCAAACTGAACACAAACGTCCACAGCGAATACAACGCCTTTGTACTGAGAGAATTCTATCTCCATGGCGCCAACGAAGACGTGACCTATATGCAGAACCCACACGTCGGCACCGACTACCTCGAGCAGGTCGTCAGGAATATCCGTCAGGAAATAGAATCTTTAGGTGGAGAGTTTCATTTCAACACCCTATTTACTGGTTTCCTTCCAAAAGAGGATTGTCTTCACATTCACTGCACCCCCGAGATGGATCTCCAAACACAGCATCTCTTCCTGGGCATCGGCCACTCCGCACGCGACACCATCCGGGCGCTTCACGCCCAAGGACTGGACATGGAGGCCAAAGGCTTCTCCATGGGTGTGCGTATAGAGCACCCGCAAACGCTTATCAACAAGATACAATACGGCCCCGCCGCTCGTTTCCTGCCCCCAGCATCCTACAAAGGAGTGGTGCACCTTGCCGAAAGGAGCGTCTATACCTTCTGCATGTGCCCCGGCGGCACTGTGATGGCCTCCACCAATGACCCTAAGACCATCGTCACCAACGGCATGAGCGAACACAGCCGCGACAAGGCCAATGCCAACAGCGCCCTGCTCGTCAACGTCCGCCCCGAAGACTTTCTCCATGACAACCCTCTTGACGGCCTCGCCTACCAGGAACTCTATGAGCGGAAAGCTTTCGAAATCGGAGGCGACTACCGGGCCCCCGGCAACCTCATGAAGGAATTTCTCGCCAAAACCATCGCCAAAGAGATACGAAGCATCAAACCCTCCTACCCCCACGGGCTCGTCTTCTGCGACTTCCGGCAATGTCTTCCCGACTACATCGTGAACTCTCTGCGGGAAGCCCTTCCGCTCTTTGACAAGAAAATGCATGGCTTCACCCACCCCGACGCTGTCCTGACTGGCATCGAGAGCCGCTCCTCATCGCCCGTTCGCATACTTCGTGGCGCTGACAGGATGTGTAAAGTGGCCGGAATCTATCCTATCGGAGAAGGCGCAGGCTACGCCGGAGGCATCATGAGCGCCGCCATTGACGGACTGAAAAGCGCCATCGCCGCAACCTGCCAACCCACTTTGTAGCGGAATCTTGACCACACCATCTTTCTATCATTATTTTTACTATCTTTGCCGTTCGATAAGGAAAAACAACAACGTGCTATGAATGAGTTTGTTAGAGGATTAAAAAAGGGCATCCCCATCTGTTTGGGATACATTCCCGTCTCCTTTACATTCGGACTGATAGCCGTCAAAATGGGCTTCTCCCCATTGGAGGCCACCCTTATCTCCTTCTCCAACATGGCTTCAGCTGGACAATTCGCCGGCATCCGCCTCATCGAAGGTGGGGCGCCTTATATCGAGTTGATTGTCACCACCTTCGTCATCAACTTACGATATTTCCTCATGTCACTCTCTCTTTCTCAGAAGATAGATCCTGACATGCCTTTCTATAAACGGGCCGTGATGGCTTACTGCATCACCGACGAAGTCTTCGCCCTCGCCTCCATGGAACCCGACGAAGTGTCTTTCCCCTTCTTCGGAGGCCTGATGGCTCCGCCCATCTTCGGATGGACCATCGGAACATTGCTGGGAGCCGTCGCCTCGAGCCTCCTTTCCCCCATGATGCAGGGCTGTATGGGCATCGCTTTGTACTGCATGTTCATTGCCATCATCATCCCACCGGCACGCAAAAGCCGCAAGGTGACGCTTGCCGTGGTGGTCTCCATCCTGCTCTCCTGCCTGTTCAAATACATGCCTGGTCTTAATGTCCTTACTACCAAAGGAGGAGGAGGCTGGGCCATCATCATCTCCGCCATCCTGGGCGCTGCCATCTGCGCCTCCATCAAAGAGGTGAAACGCCACCGGAAAATGCGACTGGCAGAAAGGAGGGTCGCATGAAACACCCCATCATCTGTATGATTCTGATGTTCCTGACCACCTACCTGATCCGAGTTATCCCGATCGGGTTCGTGCGCAAAAAACTCGAAAACGAATGGGTACAGGACTTCCTGTTCTATATCCCCTACTGCGTACTGGCGGCCATGACCTTCCCCTACGTCTTCTACTCCACCTCCGCCACGGGCACAGAACCCCACATCTCCCTCTCCGCCGTACTGGCCACTTGTGTCGCACTGCTGCTGGCATGGCGCGACCGCGGACTGGTCCGAGTAGCCCTCATCGCCGTTCTCGTGGCCATCATCGTCGAGTACTCCCTCGCCTACCTGCCTTTCTTCTCCTAAAACTTCCTCATTTATATCCTGAATAACCCTTCAACAAAAACCATGTGCGTTTTTCATGCCGGCAAAGAAGCCACGCATGGCAGTTAGGAAATTATGTCAATAATTTTTCGTGTTTTGTCAAAAAACATGTCGTCATCACTCTTCCTGTTTCAAGATTTTTTTTATCTTTGCCGCCTTTAAGTTTTACATATAACATATGAGTCACAATTACCGTTTCACCCTTTTAACACTACTGGTTTCTGTTGTTTTATCGCTTTCTTCATGGGCCTCCCCTATTGACAAAAGCCAGCTTCTTTCCCTGGGTCAAGAGGCATTCCGCCAGAAAAAAGCCGCGATTCAGCACGATCCAGCCATGGAAGAGATCAAATCCTATTTCTTCATCGAGGAGAACAACGAGACGCTCATGGCAGTCTTGAATTTCAGCCATGGCTTTATCATCATGGCTGCTGATGATGCCTCCATCCCGGTATTGGCATACGGATTTGAAGGTGAGTTCACCATGGAGACGGCCGCTCCCGGAGCCAAAATGTTTTTGGAGCAATATCAGAAAGAGATTTCCGCCATCCGCTCCCATGCTTTGGAGCCGGCCGAAGACGTTCAGACAGCCTGGCAGGAGCTAAAGAACCATCAAGCCAAAAACACCCTTGAAGAAGTGGTTTCTCCTTTGCTGACCTCCACGTGGAATCAGACCAAATACTACAACCAGTATTCACCTCAAGACGAGAATTCACCATCAGGATATGACGGCCGCACTCCGAATGGCTGTGTAGCTGTGGCTATGGCCCAGATCATCTACTACTACCGTTATCCCAGCCAAGGCACCGGCCAACACACCAACCACACGGACTATGGAAACTTCACCGTAAACTACAGCAATGAGACTTTCAACTACGAGGTGATGGAAGATGCCTTGTCGGGCTACAACAACGAAGTTGCCAAGTTGATCTTCGACTGCGCCACCTCTGTGGATATGTCGTACGCGCCCGATGGATCGGGGGCCTACTCCGAGAACGTGCCTGACGCGCTCAGCACCTATTTCCAATATTCTCCCCAAGCCAATTACTCCAGCAAGTGGGGAACCAACAATTCCCAATGGCGCAACTATCTGAAGACCGATCTTAACGCCAACCGGCCTGTCTATTACTCTGGCTACTCCAGCGAAGGCGGCCATGCCTTTGTCTGCGACGGCTACAACAGTGACAACCATTTCCATTTCAACTTTGGGTGGGGCGGCTCATCCAATGGTTTCTACGCCCTCAACAACTCCGACACCTATTCCAATGCCGTTGGCGGCTATAGCAGCGGGCAAAGCTGCATCCGCAACATCTACCCCGACAACGACGACTTCCCCTTCTACTGTTCCGAAAAGACCATCACCAGCAAATCGGGCACACTAGATGACGGTAGCCGGAATCTGAACTATCAGAACAACGAATCCTGCACTCATGTCATCACGGGGGATGATGTCTATATGATTTCGGTTTACATCGACCGCTTCAATACACAAGCAGGCCTCGACACCCTCAGCTTCTGGGATGGACACCCATCTCAAGGCAACCTGCTACAGACACTGTCTGGTCATATCTCCAACCACCCTTCCTACAATTTCTATACGGACAGCCTTTATATCACTTTTAACACGGATGACTCCATCACGGATGCTGGCTGGCACCTCAGTTTCTACTCTTATCGCAACGTGACTAACTGTGTCACGGTCATCTCCCATGACCCACAAGGCACGATCACTGATGGTAGTGGAGATGCCATGTACAAAGATAACGCCAACTGCTACTGGAGCGTACGCGTTCACAACGCTGAACATATCGACATCAACTTTGATGAATTCGACTTGAGTCCTGAAGACCACTTGTGTTTCTATGATTTGAGCAATAACAACACCTTGCTGGCCGATTTCTCGGGCCATACTATCCCCGACCCCATCACCTTCTATACTGGCAAACTCAGAATCACCTTTATCTCTGACAATTATCTGCATGCCGATGGATTCACCTTCCACTGGAACGCCTTTGTTCCTGAAGGCATTCAGGATTATGAAGGGCAGGATATGACGATTCAGCCGAATCCAGCCACACACCATATTACGATCACGACCGCCCCCGCGAACGACAACCACAGCTTCATCACCATTTACGATCTCTCCGGCAAAGCCCTCCAAACTGTCACTCCGGACATGGATGGCTCCACCGACATGGATGTTAGCGGTTTGGCCAACGGCATCTATATGGTCCGCATTCAAGGGTCTTCTTCCTCAAAGACACAAAAATTAATCATAGCGCGTTAAACTTCACCCCTATATAGGGTGTCTTACGTTTCGTATTGTTTCATCATTAAAAACATATCGCTATGAAAAAGTTAATTGCAATGTTGTGCGTATTCTGCATGGTAGGTTTGGCCACGACAGATGTTATGGGTCAGAATCCCGCCGCACGGCAAACTACTTCTTCAAGTAGTCGGACACAAACCACTTCCAGCGCGTCTAGCCAAGCTGCGCGTCAGGTGAAGAAAGGCGATGTACAGCTGAATAAAGCCAACAGCAGCTATCAAAGAGCTCAGACCATCAGTAGCACTCCTAATACAAGACCAGCCACCGTCCCGGCTAACAACTCTTCCAGAACCTCTACCTCCACGGCAAGACCTGCTACTTCCAGCACTACGGCAAGACCCGCTTCCTCTTCCACGACAACCAGACCGGTGACGACGAAACCCGCCACTTCCAGTACTACGACAAGACCTGCCACCTCCGCCACCACCAAACCTGCGACGTCCTCTTCGGCAGCAACCAACAGAACTACCACAGGAACTCCTGCAGCCACCTCCACTTCTGCCAGAGAGAGCAATTCTACAGCTCACACCAGCAATCAGCGTGGTGGATCTAGCGCAGCAAACAATCCTGCTCCTCAAAGGGGATACAACGACCAGGGTCAGCCCAAACCGCAACCCGCTCCGGTGCACAACAACAACTCCAACGCTCCGAAATGCCATCCCTACATGCACCCGAACTACCACAACTTTGGCTACTACATGAACATCCCTCCTCGCATCCGTCCAGTTTACTATCATGGCGTGCCCTATTACTTCTACAACAGCATCTTCTGCCGCTACATCAATGGCCGCTACATCATCTGCCGCCCGCCTATCGGAGCCGTGATTGCCTACAGCATCTTCAACACCTGGAGACCCATCATCGTAGTCTACAAGAACGTTAGCTACTATTACGACGACGGAACCTTCTACAGACGTCACTCCAACAAGATCGATTACGAAGTGGTAGCACCTCCTATCGGAGCAAGAGTGGCAGAACTCCCCAGCACCTACGAGGAAATTGTCCTGGACGGCAACCTCTACTTCAAAGTGGATAACGTTTACTACAAGGAAGTTATCGTAAGTGGATACCTCTGGTACGAAGTGGTCTTCGTTGCCTAAAGAAAAAAAATAAAAAAAAATATCGCCAAGGTGCGCAGGATACTAAAAAAAATGTATTTTTGCGCACCTTTTCACGCTTGCCCTGTTGTGTAATGGTAGCACCGCAGATTCTGGTTCTGTTTGTATGGGTTCGAATCCTATCGGGGCAACAACAAAATCAAAAAATGACGCATCATAAATGCGTCATTTTTTTTTGTTTCGTCACAAAATGCTATCTTTGCGGCCGAAAATCTCACGCGTAATATGGAACAGAAAAAGAATGTTAAGGACCTGATTATCGCATATTTGATGCTTATTGCCGGCAGTTTCCTCTTTGCCGTCGGAGACGTTATGTTCGTCAACCCATATCTTCTGGCGCCTGGCGGGACCTATGGTCTCTCCAACGTGCTGAACACCGTATGGCCTTGGAAGATCAGCTATTATGCCATCTGTATGGACATTCCGCTGCTGCTCATAGGCACTTGGATTTTAGGCCCCAAATTCGGCTTCAAGACCGTGCTTTCCACGATCATGATTTTCGCTTTCACCTGGATCATTGAGACCTTCTGGGGATACAATCCCGTCATTCATGAAGGTATTGTCTCCGCTGCCGAGCAGCTGCCCAACATGGTGCAGATTCCACATAGCGAGATGTTCTTTATGCCAGACTACTTTTTGAACACGGTGGTGGCAGGTCTCATCTATGGTGTTGCCATCGGACTTATATTCAAGTCAGGAGCCACTTCGGGAGGCAGTGACATCATCTCCATGATCATCCACAAATATACCAAGATATCTTTAGGCACGCTGGTCATGGTGGTGGACTCCATCATCACACTCACCACGCTCATTGCTTTCAAACAGATTCGGCTGCCCATCTACTCTATTCTTTTGATCTATATCGAAGGAAAGATCATCGACCTCATCGTGGAGGGATTCAAATCCTACAAAACCGCTTTCATCGTCACCAACGAAGTGGACAACATGCGAAGCTTCATCATTGACGACTTGAAACGCGGAGGCACCTTGTTCGTGGGGAAAGGCCTATATGCGGGAGTGGAACGTAACATGATCTACGTATCCCTTGACCGTGCAGACTTCGTGAAATTGAAAGACAACCTCCACCGCATTGACCCCACCGCCTTCGTCAACCTGATTGAAAGTGCGGAGATTATGGGACAAGGCTTCAAAGCGTTACCCAAAGAGGAGTAGTCTGCTTACAGGAGATATTTCCAAACGCCGACAAATTGTATCAGCACGCCAAGCAAGACAAAGATATGGAACACGGCGTGCCGATATGGCTTCTTTTTCCCGATCTGATAGAGTATGGCTCCGATTGTGTAGGCAATACCGCCACCCAATATCCACATAAAGCCGGAAAGAGTCATGGCTTGGATGGCTGGCTTGAGGCTGATGATGACGCACCAGCCCATTCCGAGATAACAGGCCATGGAAAACCTGGAGTATTTATGCAAATCTATGGCGTTGAGGATGGCTCCGAGAATGGCTAACACCCACTCGACTCCAAGAATAGACCACGCCATAACCGGATTGATCAGCCGAATGCCCAACAAGGTGATGGGTGTATACGTGCCAGCTATCGTGAAAAAGATGACACAATGATCCACCACCCGCATTACCTGTTTGGACATCCCTTTAGGAAGACCATGATAGACACTGGACACAACCAGCATGGCCAAAACAGACAAGACATATACCACACTGCTCAGCCTAGCATAAGGAAGCGGATGTTGGCTTGTGGCTTGGATTACTATTCCCAACATCACCAACGCACATAACACGCCAAAGAGATGACTGTACATATTCATCCTCTCCTCTTTCAGAGAATAATTAGGCAAAGGGCGCTCCGACAAGGGTGTTCTTTTTGAACGGGTCATATCCAAGTGTTTTAGCAGGCAAAAATATAAAATATTTGTCTTGTCTGAACTTTACTTGGCAAAACCTTACACAGACCTTGACTAAGTTGACATGTGTTTGAAATTTATGTACTTTTGCCAAAAAAACAAAGGCTACACACAAGCCCCCCACAGAAGCATTGAATCGGCTTTAAACAATGGTATTTAGCAGTATCGAGTTTATATTCTACTTTCTTCCGATAGTACTACTGATTTACTATCTGGTACCCAAAAGGGCAAAGAATGTCGTGCTGTTAATTGCCTCTTTGGCATTTTACGCATGGGGAGCACCCGATTTCTTCCTCATTTTCATATTCTCGATGATATGTAATTTTCTGATCACCAAGAAAATGCACAGCACCCAGAATGTAATGCCAAGAAAGATATGGCTGGCGTTGTCCCTGATATTGAACATTGGTCTCCTGGCCTATTTCAAGTACATGAACTTTTTCATGGACAACTTGAACGCCATCTTGGAATATTCTCACCTCTCCACCCTTCGATTTACCCGAGTAGCCCTACCCATTGGCATCTCGTTTTTCACTTTTCAGTCCATCAGTTACACGGTAGATGTCTATCGCAAAGTGTCGGAGCCTTTGCGGCGCTGGTACGACTATATGCTTTACATCTCCCTCTTTCCACAGTTGATTGCGGGCCCTATCATCCGATACAACACCATTGCCGACCAACTCGTTGACCGGGACATCCCAATAGTTGGGAGGGTGGAAGGTTTTCGTCGCTTCGCCATCGGATTAGGCAAAAAAGTTCTGATTGCCAACACACTGGCGATAGTGGCAGATGACGTTTTCGCTATGGATTTCCACAGCATGTCGTCAGGCACTGCCTGGATCGGGATTCTGGCTTACACCTTCCAGATATATTTTGACTTTTCAGGTTACTCCGACATGGCCATCGGCATCGGCAGGATGTTAGGATTCCGCTTCAGCGAGAACTTTAAAGTACCCTATATCAGCCAAAGTATCAGTGAGTTCTGGAGACGATGGCATATCACATTAGGCGGGTTCATGAAGGAATATCTTTACATCCCATTGGGCGGTAACCGGATATCAAAGGGTCGTACCTATTTCAACCTCTGGTTAGTATTTCTGATTTCAGGTCTTTGGCACGGCGCCTCCTGGACTTTCGTTTTATGGGGCGTTTTTCACGGCGCGTTCCTGATTTTCGACCGACTATTCATGCTGGATGTATTAAAGAAAATAGGGCGTTTCCCATCCATCTTACTGACATTCTTCATAGTGGTATTAGGATGGGTAATCTTCCGTGCCGACACCGTGGGAGGTGCCATCGATTATTACCAGGCATTATTTGCATTTAGGCCGGGCACAACAGTGTTCATTTCCCGTCAAGGTTACCTGTTCTTCGTTCTAGCGATTCTCTTCTCATTCCTGCCTGCCTTGAAAATTGGAGACAAATGGATGGGGTTGTTTTTTAACGATGCCTCCACCAAGGGTTCTTCCATCATCCTATATATCACATCCATCGTATTGTTTTTCCTATCTGTCGGGGCGCTCGCCGTCACGGATTTCAACCCATTCATTTATTTCCGATTCTGATGAAAAAGCCCCGTTTGCATACTATCCTTTTTGTGATCCTGATGATCATCCTATGCTTTCCTATGCTTCAGCATGTTGGGCATCTGTTCCATTTCAGACAGCTGGACGGATTCACGGCCCCTGTAGAGCCCGTGAAACTCAGCCTGGACAACTATCAGACACAAAAGTATCAGGACTATGTACGGAAGTATCTTCAGCAGAATTTCGGCTTCAGGAACATCTACATCAGAGCTTACAACCAATTCACCTATGACCTCTTCCATGAGTCCACCAACAACAATCTCATCATAGGAAAAAAGCATGAGTTCTATTTGAAACAATACACCGATGTGTACACGGGCAAAACGCTTCGAGACCAATATGGAAGTGAAGACAGTGCGCGGATAGCGATGCAGCGGAACATCGAGGAGACCTGCCGGATAATCGACACACTCAAGAAATTCGGCACCGACATCATCGTGGTTTTAGCCCCTTCAAAGCCTCTGATCTATCCGGAATATCTGCCGGACAACATCCGGAAAGAGCATTGTCCATTCTCCATTCAAGAAGAATACGCTCGTCTTTATGAGCAAGCCGGCATAGCACACATCAACTTCATTCCACTATTTTTGGAGCTGAAGAAGAGTGCCTCTTACCCTGTTTACACGCCATTCGGCACCCATTGGGCGCATTCCACGATACCTTTTGTAGCGGATACCATCTTGCAGAAAATCGCATCCGTGAAAGGGTATCCCATGCCTCATGCTGTATGCACAGACAGTAATCTCACCACGCGCTATCGCAACAGTGACAAAGAGTTGGAGTCCCAACTAAACCTGCTATTTCCTCTACGGCACGAGCGGATCCCGATGCCCACATTCACCCTGCAAGGTGGCACAAAGAATCCCAAACCCAATTTGCTAGTCGTTGGGGACAGCTACTTCACCCAATTGGAAAACACCGACTTTGTCAAGGCTTTCAACCAGGTGGATTATTGGAAATACAATGAGACAGCCTACTCCTCCCAGCAGGATAGAAGAGGCAAGATTTCGCTTCTCCCACGCTATGAAATCATCACTGAGGCAGATGTTATCCTTTTGGTTTTCACCGATATGCATGCATACTCCTATTTCTTTGATTTCCTTGCCACTGTTGAGCAGGCTTTGAAAGACGGACCTGGTTTTGACAAAATCGACAAGGAAGAAGCTATTCGGGACATTATGGATCGGATCAAGGGAACTCCAGCGTGGTATGAGAGTGTCAAGAAGCAGGCAAAAGAAAAGAGAATTAGTGTTGACCAATGTTTGCGCAACAACGCGGAGTGGGTCTTTGAGCAAGAGCACCAATAGAGGAAAACGCGTAGTATTCTGAATAATGAGATAAAAAAAGCACCGAACTCGCTGGAATTCGGTGCTTTCGTTTTGCGCTCCCTCAAGGACTTGAACCTTGGACCCTCTGATTAACAGTCAGATGCTCTAACCAACTGAGCTAAGGAAGCGGGTTGTCAACCTTGGTTGTTAACGGCGGCAAAAATACATTTTTTTTCAATATGTGCACCACCCGAAAAAAATTTTTACTTTTGCAGCAGTTTTTATGCCAGAGCTTTTTTTAGTCAACTGATTTCCAACAACATAAAACACCGTCCTATGAAGATTACGATGAAAGACATTCTGAAAGAAGTCAAGAATTACTTTTTTATCACCATCGGTTTGGCGATATTTGTCTTCGGATGGTCCGCATTTATGACACCTTTCGAGGTCACTGGCGGTGGTGTGGCCGGCATCGCTTCCATCCTATATTTCGCCACCAAAATCCCCATTGGTTTCACCACATTCGCCCTCAATGCCATCCTCATCGCCATCGCTTGGAAGGTGTTAGGTCCCAAATTCTGCATCAACTCCTTGATATGCACCCTGATTATGTCCGTCTTCTTCTACATCGGGCAGCGCATTTTCACGCAACCCATTCTGGATGATATGTTTATGAGCGTCATCATCGGAGCGTCGCTCGGCGCCCTGGGAGCCGGCATCTCCATCAACTGGGGCGGCAACACCGGTGGCCTTGACATCATCGCCCTGATGGTGGGCAAATACCGCAACATCTCCTACGGCAAGGTGAATATGATGTGTAACCTCCTCATTGTCGGTTCCTCCTTCTTCATCCTGATGGACGTGCAGCGACTGGTGTACAGTTTTGTGGTGCTTTTCGTCGGTATGTTGGTGGCCGACAGCGTTATTGACGGTTTCCACCAGACCTATCAGTTTATGGTTTTCTCCAAGAAAAACGACGAGATTTCGCAGCGCATCAACCAGGAACTGCACCGAGGCGCCACCTTCCTCAAAGGTTACGGGGCTTACGACCGCCACGAGAACGACGTTCTCCTCATCATCGCCCACCGCACCGACAAGGTGCGCGTGAGCCGTATCATCAAGGAAATCGACAGTTCCGCCTTCGTCACCATCACCAAAACCTCCAATGTGTTTGGCAAGAACTTTGACACGCTGAAACTTTAGCCACAGCAATATCCTTTAGACTCATAACATGCACTTTGACATTCAATTATCATGAAGGACACCTACATTGCAGGATGCAAAATAAACTTAGGACTGCACATCGTACGCAAGCGTGCCGATGGATATCATGATTTGGAAACCGTCTTTTACCCCACGGACTTTTTTACAGACAGGCTGACTATTGAGCCTTGCAGAGGAGATTTTGAGTTTGAATGTCACAGTAATTGGGACACGGGGCCTGACCGGGACAACCTTTGTGTGAAAGCCTTTAATCTGCTGAAAGGTGATTATCACATTCACGGAATCCGGCTCGTATTAGAAAAAAACATCCCGATTGGAGCCGGATTAGGTGGAGGGTCTTCGGATGCGGCCTGTGTTTTGAAGGCCGTAGCCCATCATTGTGGTCTTGCCATCTCCCAGGAAAAGCTTTTGGAATACGCGGCCCAGTTGGGCAGTGATGTCCCCTTTTTCATTCTCAACACGCCTGCTTACGCTACCGGACGTGGGGAGCGACTCCAGGAGATTCCGCTCAACCTACATGATTACCGCATAGAGATTGTGAAGCCGGGCATCTCCGTCTCCACGGCAGAAGCCTATCGTGGCATCGTGCCGAGAGAGCCCTCGCAATCCATCCTTCAGATTATCGGGCAGCCTGTCAGCTCTTGGAGGGAGTGTCTCCGCAACGATTTTGAAGAGACGGTCTTCGCCAAACATCCCGAACTTGCGGATATCAAGAAGTCCTTCTACGAACGAGGGGCCATATATGCAGCCATGTCAGGCAGTGGGTCTGCCATATTCGGCATTTTTGAAAAGTAGCAGGACATATTCCATTCATAAAGGCGGCGGAACCTCCAAAATGTCGATGGCTGGGGAAATGTGCCGAAAAAGATTTTACAGTAGATTGTAAAAGAATGCAACAATGCATTATATATCTGCGTTTTACGCTATATGATTTTTACAATTATCGGTTAAATAACGCGTAAAATCATAAAGAAAAAAAGCGTATTTTTGCGGTCTTATTAATCCACTAAAACAAAAACTATGACAAAAGAAGAAGCTAAAAGCAGCATCAATGCAGAAAAACTCAAAGTACTCAACACCACTCTAGAGAAACTGGAAAAAACCTTTGGCAAAGGCGCCATCATGCGGATGGGCGAGACGGATATAGAGGCAATGGATGTCATCTCTACCGGATCTATTGGACTGGACATTGCCCTAGGAGTAGGAGGTTTTCCACGCGGGCGTGTGATTGAGATATATGGTCCGGAGTCTTCCGGAAAGACCACGTTGGCCATTTCAGCCATCGCGCAAGCTCAGAAGCAGGGAGGCATTGCTGCCTTCATCGATGCGGAGCATGCCTTTGACCGTTTTTATGCGGAGAAGTTGGGGGTCAACACCAACGATTTGCTCATCTCGCAGCCTGACAATGGCGAGCAGGCTTTGGAGATTGCCGACAATCTGATTCGTTCCGGAGCCATCGACATCATCGTCATCGACTCTGTGGCGGCCTTGACACCCAAGAGTGAGATTGAAGGAGACATGGGTGATTCCAAGGTGGGCCTTCAGGCGCGTCTGATGTCGCAAGCCCTCCGTAAACTGACCGCAACCATCAACAAGACTGGTTGTTGTTGCATTTTCATCAACCAGTTGCGTGAAAAAATCGGGGTCATGTTCGGCAATCCGGAGACAACGACGGGTGGTAACGCCTTGAAGTTTTACGCCTCAGTGCGTTTGGATATCCGCCGTCAGACCCAAATCAAGGATGGCGACCAGTCAATCGGCAACCATGTCAAAGTCAAAGTTGTCAAGAACAAGGTGGCTCCGCCATTCCGTTTTGCAGAGTTCGACATCATGTTTGGCGAGGGTATCTCCAAGACCGGTGAGATCATTGATTTAGGTGTGGAGTACAATGTCATCAAGAAGTCCGGATCCTGGTTCTCCTATGGCGATTCCAAGCTGGCGCAGGGTCGCGAAGGCGTCAAGCAGTTGCTGGCCGACAATCCGGAGTTGTGTGATGAACTGGAAGCTAAAATACGGGAAGCCATCAAAGAAAAACAGCACTAGACCATCATGAAATATAAGCTTATTTGGGCATGCTGCCTCCTAATCTTCATGTCAGGCTGCCATTCCGGGAAGCAATATGCAGACCTTCCGGAAGAGTTGGCCAAATTATGTGTCAGCATTGACAAGCATCCGAAGGACGCGGAGCTGTATTTTCAGCGGGCCGACTATTATTATTTTCACGAGGATATCCAGAAAGGCATTGACGACATCCAGCGGGCCATCCAGCTCCAGCCTGACAGCAGCAAGTATTATATCAAACTGTCGGACTTGTATTTCGCACAACGAGAGACGGACTTAGCCGAAGAGATGCTACAGAAGGCGTTACAGAAGGAGTCGGGAAACAATGAGGCCCGCCTGAAGTTGGCCGAACTCTATTTTCACCAGAGAATGTTCGACCAGTGCGACAAAACCCTCCAAGAGGCTTTGGAGTTGCAGCGTTACAACCCCAAGGCATATCTCATCAAGGCTTTCATGCTCAAGGAGAAGCGTGACACCACCAACTACTTGAGAATGTTGCAGATGGTCATCGACCAAGATCCCAAAGAGGTCAAAGCATACCTGGAGTTAGGATATTTCTACCAGCAGCAGCAGAATCCTTTGGCCATTGACTATTACAACAATGCGCTCAACGTGGACCCAAACAACGTAGAGATACATTATAACTTAGGCAAGATGTATCAGGACTTGGGGAAGACCGAGGAGGCCATTCAGGAATACAAGACGAGTATTGGTTTGGATCCGAAGCATGTTCCGTCACTTAACAATTTGGGATACATCTATCTGGATGATGAGACCAAATATGATGAGGCGGCTCAGTTGTTCACGCAAGCCATACTGGCGAATCCAGACTTTGTCTATTCCTACTGCAATCGAGGGGTTGCTTACGAATATATGGGAGAATATGAGAAAGCGCGGGCCGACTATAAGAAGGCTTTGATGTTGAAGACCAACTTTGAGCCTGCCATCAAAGGTTTGAACCGAATTGATGAAAAACAAAAGTAGAAGGAGATGAATGAGCATTTAGATCCGAGTAGTCAGCGTTTATCCTCTTCGGACAAAGAGTTTGAACGAGCCATACGGCCTGCGATGTTCCAGGAGTTTCAGGGGCAGCAACAGGTCATTGACAACATCATGGTCTTTGTGCATGCTGCCAAGGCGCGCGGGGAAGCATTGGACCATGTGCTGCTGCATGGGCCTCCCGGGTTAGGCAAGACCACATTGTCGCACATTATCGGGAACGAGATGGGGGTGAATGTACGCACCACCTCCGGGCCGGTCATTGACAAGCCCGGCGATTTAGCAGGTTTGCTCACCAACTTGGAGCCCAACGATGTGTTATTCATTGATGAGATACATCGTCTTTCCCCTGTAGTAGAGGAGTATCTATACTCTGCCATGGAGGACTACAAGATTGACATCATGATTGACAGTGGCCCAAGTGCCCGTAGTGTTCAAATTGCCATCAACCCATTCACCTTGGTGGGTGCTACCACACGTTCAGGTCTATTGACGTCACCGCTTCGGTCCCGTTTCGGTATCAACTTGCGTTTGCAATACTACGACACTGCCACTTTAGGTAACATCATCAAGCGGTCTGCCGCCATCCTGAAGATACCCATCAACGACGAATCCGCCTATGAGATCGCTTCGCGCAGTCGCGGCACGCCCCGTATTGCCAACCTGTTGTTGCGCAGGGTACGTGACTTTGCACAGGTGAAGGGAGACGGTGCCATCACCTTGCCCATCACACAGATAGCCTTGGAGGCCCTGAATGTTGACAAGCATGGGTTAGACGAGATGGACAACCGCATCCTAAGCACCATCATAGACAAGTTCAAAGGCGGGCCGGTAGGACTGACCACCATTGCGACAGCGGTCAGCGAGGATGCCGGCACCATTGAGGAGGTCTATGAACCTTTCTTAATCCAAGAGGGTTATCTCATGCGCACTCCGCGTGGGCGTGAGGTGACAGCCTTGGCATACCAGCACCTTGGCAAAACCCGTTTTGCCTCAGATCAACCAGAACTTTTTTAAAACCGACCACTATGACAAAGCATCTTTTTACGGTCATTCTTTTAATCGTCACATTCAGCATCAGTGCCTTTGCACAGAAGTCGCCCAGAGGGCCGCGTCATCCGCGTCCACACCTGCAGCCAGAAGCGCCCGTCGAGTTGTTGGAGAAAGACAATGGTTTCGGAGCCAAACTGAATATTGGCGTCTGCTTTGCTCCCTCCTTCTCGTGGATGTATCCTGGCACAGCGGGATACGAGCGCAATGGTACCACCTTGCATTTTCACACGGGTGTAAACCTCAACATCAACCTGACCGAACGTAAGAATTTCTATTTCACCACCGGTATCTTGTATGAGCGTCTGGGCGGTAAATTGACTTACGTGGACAACGTGGAGATCCCCGGACTGATCATTACCCCCGGGACGACCACCAACAGAACCTATACAGCGCAATACATGACCATTCCTGTTGGCGTCACCTTGAAAACCAACCCCATCCATAACTTCAGCTTCGGTGGGAACATCGGTTTATACAACAGTTTCCTCATTGGTGCCACCAATCGGGACGGCTATTTTTTCATGAGTGGACAAACTGGACAGGAACCAGAGTTATGGGAACGCCAGAAGAGCAAATATGACGAGTGCTCTCTCCTCAAAGAGGCTATTTATGGCGGCATTGGCGTGGAATACTCGCTCACCCGTAGCACCAGGGCCAGTGTATATCTCAACTATGCACACACCTTGACAAACTTCTTCAAAGGCCGGGGTCAAGCCGTAAACAGTATGACGGGCGAACCCTTGAAGGCCAAGATGGGATGTGTCGAGATTGTGTTAGGCTTTAACTTTTTCTAAGAAGGATGAAGTTCATTTGCATTGGGCGCAATTATGCAGAGCATATCGCGGAATTAAAACATTCCACGCCAAAGAATCCGGTCTTCTTCATGAAGCCCGAATCGGCAATCACACGCTGTAACCGGCCGTTTTTTCTCCCAGATTTCTCAAAGGAGGTCCACTACGAGACAGAGATCATTGTCAAGATCAACCGCTTAGGCCGCCACATCCAGGAGAAGTTCGCACATCTCTACTACGATGAGATTGGGTTAGGGGTGGACTTCACCGCCCGGGATCTGCAACGTGCCTGCATTCAGGATGGTGAGCCGTGGGAGATTGCCAAGGCTTTTGACGGGTCTGCAGTCGTCGGCAAATTCATCCCAAAAAGTGAGTTGCCCGACGTGCAAGACCTCCACTTCCATCTGCTCCTCAATGGGGAACAAGTGCAGACCGGACATACCCGGGACATGCTCTTTTCCATTGACAGAATCATCTCATACGTCTCACAGTTTGTGATGCTCAAGACGGGGGACATCATCTTTACCGGCACACCGGTAGGGGTTGGGCCCGTACACATCAACGACCGGCTGGAGGGTTTCTTGGAAGGACAAAAGTTGTTCGACTTCAAGGTAAAATAGCAAGGGATGCGCATTTAGCATAAAAATGGGAAACAGGAGTGTTTTTCAGGACTTTGACAGAGTCATTCAGAGACAGGCCTCCTGCTTTTAGCAACTAGCCTGTGAATATTTTTTGTATTTTTGCTTTTTGATTTCCAGACCCCATCTGTTCAAACAGAATCTCTGGAAATGTAAAGAGTATGGTTAACATCCGTCATCGCAAAATTTTCAAACTATGCAATTAAAGATTCGACTGATCATCATGAATTTTCTCCAGTTTGCCGTCTGGGGAGCATACTTGACTTGTATGGGCACTTATTTGCACCTCCACGGGTTAGGTCATCAAATCGGCATCTTCTACTCTATCCAAGGAATCGTCTCTATCTTTATGCCGGCCATCATCGGCATCATTGCGGATCGCTGGATTCAAGCACAGAAGATGCTAGGTATCAGTCATTTAATCTCAGGCATAGCCATGATCTGTGCGGGCGTCTACGGAATCAACTCGGGCGATGCCGTGCAATTCGGCCCGTTATTTGCGCTCTACACCATCGGAGTAGCCTTTTACATGCCCACCCTGGCATTATCCAATTCCGTGGCTTATAACGCTTTGGAAATGGCCAATCTGGATCGGGTCAAAAACTTCCCTCCCATCCGTGTCTTTGGCACCATCGGTTTCATTGTAGCCATGTGGTGTGTTGACCTATTGGGATTCCAACCCACTGCCAATCAGTTTGTATTGAGTGGTAGTATTGGACTTGTATTAGGCTTATACGCCTTCACACTCCCCAAGTGCAACTGCAATCATGATAGAAAAGTCACCTCAATCGTTGACATGTTTGGCCTTCGTGCCTTCACGCTTTTCAAGGAGAAGAAGATGGCCATATTTTTCATTTTCTCCATGTTTTTAGGGGTTTCGTTGCAGATCACCAATGGATTTGCGAATCCATTCCTGCACAGTTTTGGGCACATTCCCGAATATGCAGACACCTTTGGCGTGCAGCATGCTAACATGCTGATATCCCTGTCTCAGATTTCGGAGACGTTGTGTATATTGCTGATACCTTTCTTTTTGAAAAGATTCGGCATCAAGAAAGTGATGTTGATTGCCATGTTCGCCTGGGTGTTCCGCTTTGGCTTTTTCGGATTAGGCAATCCTGGTTCGGGCGTCTGGCTGTTCGTCCTCTCTTGCATCGTTTATGGTGTCGCGTTCGACTTTTTCAACATCAGCGGTTCCTTGTTTGTGGATCAGCAGACAGACCCCTCCATCCGTGCTTCCGCCCAAGGTCTCTTCATGCTGATGACCAATGGTATTGGCGCCACTATCGGAACCTTCAGTGCGCAGGCAGTGTTGAACCACTTCGTCTTTAATCCGCTTAGGCAACATGCGGAGCCCAATGTCATCATGCAAGGCTGGACCAATGCTTGGTACATCTTCGCCGGCTATGCGCTTGTCGTGGCTATCGCCTTCATTTTTGCATTCAAAGAAGAATATTCCAAAGAGAACGTCAACTAATCGCTAGCGGACATTGAACACAGACTGTCCGTTTGCAACCAGTTTGGCCATTGCGGTCTGATTCTGCATCGTGGCAGTTCCATCTTGGGCAAAATCATAGACCTGTGGATGTTGGAACCACTCTGCCACATCCATATTCAGGCAGAGAACATTGATGGCATCTTCCGAGAAATATCTATCCGGCAAAGGCAGACTGACCGAAAAGCAATTGTCCACGAAGCCAGAAATCTGTTGGTCTTGATAGATTTGGCCTGTGCCAAGATGCATGGCATAAGGGGTTGGTATGGGTGAAATCTCCTGACAGAGACATTTGCCATTCAGTTTCATATGGTGATAGCCACCGCCCAAGGCTTCCGGCCAGCTCATCGAGTTTTCGGGAGGATTGGGGAAGTGATGGGTGACATTATATTCGGGAGCAAGACCAAAGACAAAGGATATGCGAGTATATTTTCCTGTTGGGATATGATCCTCTTGGAGCATCCAGGTAAGCGTGGATGGGATGTCAGCATCGGCGTAGTGGATGCCATTGTCGGTTTGCACGGTATACAGGGTGCCGTCATCCTTTTCCAGCACCATCTTGGAGATGAAAAATTGGACTTCAGTCACCGAGAAGATATTTCCAGCGGCATTGAGATAACAAAGGGTATCTTGTTGTAACGTATCATTGCCCACAGAAAAAGAAAACCGGAAGGCCACAACAGCCTCCGGTTTATGACATGAGGAGAAGCCCAGCGTAATGGCAAGGGCTAGCATCAGAGGAATCCTACCATTCATCTTCGAAAACCTCTTCAGGCATCATGCCCTCTTCCAGGGAGTTGATGAGTTCCTTGATTTGCTCATCAATCTGATTCAGAAAATCGTATTGGGAAGGGGACCAATAAGGGCTATCGGTTTTGAACCAGTTCTCGATAGGAGCCGCTGCGGCTGCTTTTTCATTGAAATTGGTGATGGTATAACGATAGCGGTTGTCGCGACATTCCAGTTTAAAGTTATAATAGACCACATTCTTGGGAAGCATGGTACCGTCTTTCTGTTTGGAATAGATACGCACACTGGAACGCATCTCCAGCACATAATGTTCGGCATCATCCTTCTTGATCACCTCATTGGTGTTCTTGTAATATTTCTTCACCCATTTTTTAGCTCTTTCATAGAGAACAGCCGGGGTGCCTTCCTGTTTCACCACATCCTGATAGGTGACCAAGTTGGTACGCTCATCGATAGGCAGATCGGGCACGGGCAGATCCTTGGCGGGTTTCTGAGCGAACAGAGCCGCGGAAGAGAGTATCAGAAAAACGGCGGTGACAATTCTTTTCATAGTGGTATTTATTTGCGAATTAGGGTTTGAAAATAGAGATCGTATTCATTCTTCTCATCTTTCGGGCGAAAGACGGTGCGGTCCACCTGCCATTCGTCGTCAGAGAGAACAGGGAAATAGACATCCGCCGTGAACGAAGATTTAATACGGGTGAGGTAAATTTTTTCCGCATAGGGCAGAAAGAGCCGATACATGGTAGCGCCGCCCATGACGAAAGCCTCGGGGGCGTCTTGCACCAGAGCCATAGCATCTTCAATGGAATGCACGGTCTCACAATCCGGGAAGGAGACATCATCCAGGGTGATCACGATATTTCTGCGGTTGGGAAGGGGGCGTTTGGGGAGGGAACGCCAGGTGTTGTCGCCCATTAATACGGGCGCCCCAGAGGTGACTTTCTTGAAATATTTCAAGTCGGCCGGCAGATGGCACAGCAACTGGTTCTGGTAGCCCAGTTCCCAGTTCTCGCCCACAGCGGCAATCATGCTCAAGTTTTGCATAGGTATAGGTTTTGAATCAGACGGCAAACGTACAATTTTTTTATCAGAATTGCCACACATAAAAAAAGGAAAGCCGTTCTGTCTTTCCTTTCGTTCCATGTCTATTCTCCGTAGCTGGACCCGTCGAAGCAGTGGGTGCAGATACGCTCCTTTGGCAAGCCAACGGATTTGGCAATCACATCGAGGCTGTTGAATTTCAAGGTGTCGACACCGAGATGTTTGCGGATAATCTCCACCATTTTGGCATACTCCTTTGTGGAACAATCCATATAGCGGTCCAAGTTCTTATGGCTATTGCCCTCCAGTTCCTCGATCACGCGGCGGGTAATCAGTTCCAGTTCTGTCTTAGAGGCGGAAAAGTTCAGGTAGGGGCAGCCGAAGACCAGTGGCGGGCAGCTGATACGGATGTGGACCTCCTTGGCACCGCTGGCATAGAGTTTGCGCACATTGTCACGCAGTTGGGTGCCGCGCACGATAGAGTCATCGCAAAAGACCACCCGTTGATCTTTCAGCAAGGTGGTGTTGGGTATCAGCTTCATCTTCGCCACATGTTCCCGCATCTCTTGGTTGACCGGCATAAAACTGCGGGACCATGTCGGGGTGTATTTCACGATACCACGGCGGTAGGGAATCCTTTTGCCATTAGAGTAACCCAAGGCCATACCGATGCCGGAATCGGGGATAGCGGACACGTAATCCGCCTCCACATCATCCACCTTGCCCATCTCATAGCCCAGCAGATAGCGACTGTTTTCAACGTTGACTGCTTCGTATTCAGAGGCGGGATAGCCATAATAAATCCAGAGGAAGGAGCAGACCTGCATCTTCTCATTGGGTGGAAGCAGCTGGGTGCAGCCTCCTGTCGTGACCTTCACAATTTCCCCAGGTCCCAAGAAGCGCTCAATCTCATAGTCGAGGTTGGAGAAACTGTGGGTGTCGAAAGTCAAAGCATAACTGTCAGAGCGCTTGCCTATCACTATAGGGGTGCGGCCGAGATAGTCGCGGGCTGCAATAATCCCGTCTTGGGTGAGGATCAGCATGGAGCAGGAGCCTTTCACCTTCTTATAGACATTCTGGATACCGGAAACAAAATCCTCGCATTGGGAAATCATCAGCGCGATCAGTTCCGTGGGATTGGTACGGCCGGAGCTCAACTCCGTGAACTGCTGATGGTTATTCAGACATTCCTTTTCCAGCTCTTCCAGATTGTTGATTTTAGCCACGGTGACGATAGCGAACCGGCCAAGGTGAGAATTGACCACGATAGGCTGGGCATCCGTATCACTAATCACACCAATGCCTATATGGCCTTTGAATTTTCCGATGGAATCGGCGAACTTGGTCCGGAAATAGGAATTTTCAATGTTATGGATGGAACGATAGAAGACATTGTTCTGGATGGTTACCATTCCACCTCTTTTTGTGCCAAGATGTGAATGATAATCAATGCCATAAAACAAATCTGTTGAACAGTTCTTTTTTGAGACAACGCCAAAAAAACCTCCCATGGTGCTATAAACTAAAAGACGGTTAATGATTTAGTGAACAGCTGGCAAAAATACATTTTTTAGCCTTTTAGGGGCTTTGACTTCTCCATTATTTATCAACTAATTGTTGAAAATCAAGGTATATCAAAAAAAATCAAGCAGTTAAAGGATATTTTTGCCTTTTGTCGCATATCCGTCGAAAGCGCCCCAAATCTTCCATTTTTTATGTAGTTTTGCAGCGATTTAAAGATTGTCGCGATTTGGGGCTCAAAAAAACATATAAGACATTGTTTATCAGCACATTATTATGCTTGATACACTTCTGCTTCCCGTTGAAAGGGTGGGCTCAGTTTTACAATGGCTCCCAGATCACTTTTGGCAAGAATCGTGTTCAGCATCAGAATTTCAACTGGCAGTATCTCAGGGCGGAGCAGTATGATGTCTATTACTATCCTACGGGAAGGGAATTGGCGCAATATGTCTATTACAAGGTCCCCGAGGTAATGGAGGAAATTGAGCATCTGCTCAACTTCACGTCTCATAAGAAGTTGCAGTTGATTGTGTACAACACGCAAGCTGACTTCAGAGAATCCAACTTCGCCTATGATGATGAGGACTTCTACAACCAGGGGGGTGTGACCAACATCTCCGGGACGAAGATTTACCTATACTTTGACGGCAGTCATGCGCATTTGGACCGGATGTTGCGAAGCGGCATGATGAATGTGTATGCCCATTGGCTGGTGGATGGGGTTTCTATGGGTGCCAACATCTCATCCGACTATCTCATCAATGTGCCGGCCTGGTTTTACAGTGGTTTGTCTTCCTATTTTGGGGAGCATTGGAACTCGGATGTGGACGCGCATGTCATGGATGGCATTCTGACTCGCCGCTATGCAGACATAGAGTTCCTCTCGCCCGTGGATGCCACTTATGCGGGCCATTCCTTTTGGAAGTTCATCGTGGATACGTATGGGGAGCGGATCATTCCCCGCATTCTGCACAACACGCGTTCGACCAAGATGGTGGAACGCAGTTTTTACTACTCCACTGGCATTCCCTATCGGACCTTGTTACTCAATTGGTACAAGTATTATTACGTCTTATACCATCAGAACCTGAACAAGGGGTTGCCAGCGGATGATGGGCTGATAGCGAGACCAAAAAGCAGCCGTCACTACCAGCATGTCTGTTTCCAGCCTCATGGAGAAGGCTACGCATATGTCACGAATGAGGCGGGGCAAGTCAGGGTATGGCTGCAAACCGGTGACCGGAAACGTGCGAAGTGTATCTTCCGGCGATATCAGAAAACGGAGGACAACCCAGACTTGACCTATCCGATCATCAATTGGCATCCCTCCGGAGAGGGGCTGGGACTCACCCTAGAATCCAAGGGGCATTGTTACTACTATCCCTACAACCTGGCTTCAGGCAAGTGGGAAAAGCGTTCCTTGGTGGATGTGGAGAAGATCACCTCCTGGTCTTACTCAGACGATGGGATGACGATGTTGTTCTCCGGATTCCAGCATGGGCAGTCGGACCTCTACCAATACAGTTTTCTCTCCCACTCTTTTCAGAATCTGACCAACGACTTTTACGATGATTACGGGCCTGTCTTTCTCAATCCGCGGCAGATTGTCTTCGCTTCGAACCGGCCCACCGACTCCATCCAGTTGAAGGAAGACTTTATGGAGGCGACACCTCAAAAGCATTACGATTTGTTTCTGTACAATTACAGTACGAAAGATCCGAAAGTCATGCGGGCCACCAACACCCCTTATGGAGACGAATATGATGTCATGCCGATGAGTGGTGACGAGATCCTTTATTTAAGCAACAAGGATGGCATTGTGAATCGGTACATGGCTGTTTTTGACAGCACCATCAGCCGTATAGACACGGCCATTCATTACGCCTACTTTGCCAAGAGCTCGTCGCTGACCGATGGGGCTTACAACATAGCAAGCCATGCCTATGATCCTGCCACGCAGACCGTGTCGGACATACTTCTGAAGGACAAGGCTGAGCGCATCTATTTCCGAAAGCTGAATCCGTTATTCACCCCGGCCGTCACACCCAACCCTTACTACCAGAAGATGCTACAGGAGGATATTGCGGCCGACAGTCTCAAACAGCGAAAGATGTCAGACGCCAATCAGGGTGCGGTTAAGGCACAGCATGGGTTTTTCCCGGTGTACGAATCCAACTTGGATCCCTCCTCTACCTACAAGGACGAAGTTGACACCGTCATCCCTACCTCCAAGGAGCGGATGGAGATTCCTGTCGGTACTGGCTATCGAGTCCAATACTCCATCAACAAGGTCATCACGCAGGCAGACTTCTCCTTTTTGAACACCTCCTATCAGCAGTTTGCTGGAGGAACTTCGCCCATCTACCTCAACACGGGGGTCAATGCCCTTTTCATGCTAGGCATTCATGATTTGTTTGAAGACTACCGCATCTCGGCAGGTTTCCGATTCTCCTTCAACTTGCAGAACAACGAATTCATGTTCAGTTTCGAGAATCTCGCCAAGCGTTTAGACCGGCAGATCGTCCTCTATCGTCAAGCCATCAGTGCGGATGCCAGCGACTATGCTTTGAAACAGACCTCCAACAGTCTGTTTTACATCTTGAAGTTCCCCTTTGACAAGAGCAACAGTATCCGGCTGACTTTAAAAGGAAGATATGAGACCAACGTCGTGGGATCGATGAGTGACAATTCCTTGCGGGAGCCCACCACGCACCATCTATGGGCTGGGGCGAAGTTGGAGTATGTCTTCGACTCTTCCAAGGAACTGTTCACAAACCTGTGGAAAGGCACAAAGCTTAAGATCTTCGCTGAATATGACCAGCGGGCTGAGCGACAGACTCAGAATCTGCTGGTCGTCGGCATCGATGCCCGGAGATCCTTCCAGCTATACAAAAACATGACCTTGTCTTTCCGTGCTGCCGCCTCCACCAACGTCGGTTCGGCCCGACTCGTATATTTCATGGGCGGGGTGGACAACTGGGTCAACGCCAAGTTCAACAGTGACATTTGGGTGGACCAGTCGAAAAACTATGTATATCAGACGCTTGCCACCAATATGCGGGGATTCCGACAGAACATTCGCAATGGCACCTCCTTTGTGTTGTTTTCCGGCGAACTACGGATTCCCTTTGTGCAGCTGATTGCCGGACACTATGTCGGCATAGAGCTTTTCAACTCCATGCAGCTGAACATTTTTGGAGACATCGGAACCGCTTGGACCGGCCTGACGCCCTATTCAGAAGAGAACTGCCTATACACTCGCTATATCACCAACGGCCCCATCTCGGTGATGATCAAACGACAAGTGGATCCTTTCGTGGGAGGGTTTGGTGTCGGTCTTCGCTTCTCGCTTGTCGGCTATTTCCTGCGACTGGATTACGCATGGGGCGTTGAAGACTTCCGCATCACCAACAAAAAAGGCATGTTTCTTTTCTCTATTGGAACCGATTTTTAACCATTTCATTATTTATGGAAGCATTATACCAGATATTTGTAAAACATCCTGTCGTCTGCACCGATAGTAGGAACATCACCCCTGGCTGTCTCTTTTTCTGTCTGAAGGGTGAACGTTTCGATGGCAACGAGTTTGCCGAGCAGGCCTTGCAACAAGGGGCGGCGTATGTGGTCACAGAGCGACCAGACTTGCGAGGCAATGCGCAGTGTGTGGTTGTGGAGGATGTCTTAGAGACCTTACAGCAGTTGGCTGCATATCATCGGCAACAGTTGACTATACCGGTCATCGGCATCACCGGGACCAATGGGAAGACGACCACCAAAGAGTTGACCGCAGCTGTTTTGTCTGAAAGATACCGTACAGCGTGTACCCAAGGCAACTTCAACAATCACATCGGGGTCCCGTTGACCTTGCTGTCCATACGTCCGGACGATGAGATTGCCATTGTGGAAATGGGTGCCAACCATCCTGGCGAGATTGCTGACTTATGCCGAATTGCCAGACCCAGCGCCGGACTTATCACCAACATTGGAAAGGCCCATATAGAAGGCTTCTGCTCTGAGGAAGAGATCATCCGCACCAAGAAAGGGCTGTATCGTTCTGTCATGGAGGATCATGGTGTTTTGTTCGTGAATGTCAATGATCAAATCCTGCGTCGGGATCTGGACTATGAGCAGGTCGTGTATTATGCTGCGGAAGCAGAGCAGCTGATCACCTCCAGGATGCCATGCCTGTCGTTCCGTCTTGGCGATCATACCGTCACCACCCATCTTACTGGCAGCTACAACATCTACAACTGTTTAGGGGCAGCTGCTGTCGGGCAGTATTTTGGCGTTTCGGAGGCACAAATCTGTCATGCGCTCAGTCATTATACTCCGTCCAACCATCGTTCCCAAATCAATGAGATCCGGGGGAACACCATCATCTCAGACTATTACAATGCCAACCCCACCAGCATGGAGGCTGCCGTTCGGAATCTTGCCCTGTTAGAGGCGCCCCGCAAGGTGGCCATCTTAGGTGACATGTTGGAATTAGGCTCCATCAGCAGTGCAGAGCACCTGCATATCATCCAACTATGCAAAGATTTTCACCTGGAAGCTTATTATGTAGGAAAGGCTTTTGCGGCACATCATCCTGAACATTCTTTTTTGTCGGTAGAAGAGTTGAATGCAGCATTGGAAAAGGAACCGCTTGAGCACGCTCTGATACTGGTCAAGGGCTCTAACGCCATGCACTTGAACCGATTGTCACTATTATAACGATGGAGAAGAAGGCATACAATGGTATTGGTGTCATGTCCGGGACCTCGTTAGATGGCCTTGACTTGGCATGGTGTGACTTTCAGGAAAATGAGGACGGCAAGTGGAGCTATTCCATTCGGGAGGCGGTCACCATTCCGTATTCGGAGAGCTGGAAAGAGCGGTTGCGTACGTCGATGGAGTTGTCGGCTTTTGAGTATGCCTTGTTGGATGTCCGGTTAGGGGAATATATCGGAGACTGTATCAACCGTTGGTTGCAGGGGCGCGAGCATCCGCAGTTCATCGCCTCTCATGGTCACACGGTCTTTCACCGTCCAGACTTGCACCTCACCACTCAGATTGGCCACGGTGCCTCTATTGCTGCGCGGACGGGAATCCTGACAGTTTGCGACTTCCGCACCACTGATGTGGCCTTGGGTGGTCAGGGGGCTCCTCTCGTTCCAATCGGTGACGAATTGCTATTTGGCGATTACGACGCCTGCCTCAACTTGGGAGGGTTTTCGAATATCTCTTTCCGAAAAGCGGGACAGCGCATATCGTTTGACGTGGCTCCTTGCAACATGGCGCTCAATTTAGTAGCCTCAACAGTTGGGATGGAGTATGACCAAGACGGGATGCTAGCCCGAAGGGGACAAATCATACCCTCCTTATTGGAGGAATTGAACCATTTGGACTATTACAGACAACAAGCGCCCAAGTCTTTGGGCAAGGAGTGGTTTGAAAGCACCTTTCTCCCTATATTGGGAAAGCACATTTCCGAAGACAGGCCTGAGGATCTATTGCAGACGTTGACCGAGCATCTTGCGATGATGATAGCCAGGAGTGTTCCGGATGAGGCTGCCACGATGCTGACAACCGGCGGCGGAGCGCTCAATTGCTACCTCATTGAACGTCTTCGGGAGCACACCAACGCCCAAGTCATTCTTCCGGACATTGAAGTCATCCAATACAAAGAAGCCTTGATTTTTGCTTTTTTGGGTCTACTAAGATTGTGTAACAGAAACAATTGTCTCAAAAGTGTCACCGGATCGGAACAGGACAATTGCGGGGGTGCCATCTATGCATAAAAATTTTTTATACATCTTTTTTTTTAAAGAATAAAATATTATTTTTGCGCTGTCGTTATATGAATAAGTATCACCTTTAAAATACACCTGCTATGATAGCAAAAAAGACAGACAAAGGAAACCTCGAGAATAAGAGAACACTCTTCATTCTCATCGGTTTAGTAGCGGTATTGTGTCTGGTATATGCCGGCTTTGAATTGTTTGCAAGCGAGACCAAAGCTCCCGGTTTCGTTGCACCGGAAGATGATTTCATCGAAGTCTCTGACGAAGATGTTATTGCTACTGACCAAACCCCTCCTCCCCCACCACCAGCAGCAGCTCCCCAACAGGAGGTCATCATCAACCTGGTTGATAATGCCACTGAGGTAGATGTTGATTTCTCATTTGATGCTGAGTTTGACGAGTCTGAATCTATTGAGGATTTACCTGACATGGAGGTTGATATTGTTGATCAACCGGAAGAAGAAGAAGCTCCTGTGCACTTTGCTGCCGAGCAGCCTGAGTACCCCGGTGGTATGGAAGCCTTGAACTTGTTCTTGCGCAATGAGATCCAATATCCTCAATTGGCTCGTGACAACAACATTCAAGGTATCGTATTGGTCGAGTTCGTGGTTGAGAAAGACGGACGTGTGAGCAACGCCAAGGTTGTCAACTCATTGTTCCCGGACTGCGACAAGGAGGCTGTACGTGGTATCATGGCCATGCCTAAGTGGAAACCGGCCAAGAACAATGGACGCGCAGTCCGTTGCTACTTCAAGGTTCCGGTACGTTTCTCCATGTAAAAGGCGTGCCAATGAAAGACAAAGGATGACTTTTCTGTCATCCTTTTTTTTTACCATTTATTTTCCATGAAAGAGGCCACTCTGGTGAAAAAATCCGCTTGTGCGGCTTTCGTGGCTAGCCCCTTGTCGGACATCAAGGCGTGCCAGCATGCCGGCGGATAGGAGGCCAGTTTTCTCCAATTATCGGCACCATCTTGCGGCCTTGAAGCATATGAGGTATCGGCTTCAAAGAGATAGGCTTCCATTTCAAAAGGGTTGGCCAGATAGGCAAACATATGACCATATCGGAGAGGTCTGTTTCTCAAGTAATAGTAGGCATATCTGACATAATAGCAGAGCCACGAGTTGTGCAGCGAGACGGCTTGGCGCTGATGAATCATCTCATGGCTACAGAGTTGGCGATATTGCTTGGAGGTTGCATTTCGGCGCCACTCCTCATACTGAGGTTTCCGCATGAGAACAAGTCCAAAGAAGGTGATGGCGTCATATCCTTTGGGTGGCAGGAGGCGACTTTTTCTCACCTGCATATCTTTACATGATTTCGGTCTGCGGAACATCTCAGTGAGGGGAAAGACATTAATCGTGCCTATTCAGCAACAGGGCCAGTCGGTCCAGGTCATCGGGGTAGGTCACTTTGAAGTTGCGAGGATCGCCCGGCACGATGAAGACGGGCACGTTGGGCATAAAGCGAAGTATGACGCCACACTCGTCGGTAGTTTGGATTGGCCCGGCGACGGCGGCGCGCCGATAGGCTTCCTGGAGGATCTGGAAGCGAAAGGCTTGGGGGGTCTGACTAGCCATCAGCATACGACGATCCGGAACATGCTGAATATGGTTTCCGGAGGGATCTGTTTGGAGCACGGTGTCGGTCATGGGCACTGCCACGTTGACAGCCTCATGGGACTGCAGGGCTTCCGTCACCTCGGTAACAATCTTAGCCGAAAGCAGCGGGCGAGCAGCGTCGTGCAGGATGACATTGTAGGGGTTAGATGCTTGGAGGGCACGGATGGCGGCCATGGCCGACTCATAGCGTTCACGTCCTCCGGAAAGAATTTGGGACACCTTGCGCCACGCGTTACGGGAACAAGCCGACCGGGCTGTTTCCAGATAGTCGGGATGGCACACCAGCAGGACTTCGTCGATGGCGGGATGCTTCTCGAAGGTCTCTAGAGAATATTCGAAGACCATCCTGCCGTTAACGGTCAGGAACTGTTTGGGGACGGTGTGACCGAAACGGGCTCCCGATCCAGCGGCCAGTATCACCGCCACATTGTGGGGTGATGGGGATTGATTATCTCTCTGTTGGAAGTCTTGCACAGCAACTCCTTTCTCTAATGAAGGTGCAAAATTACAATAAAAAAATGTATTTTTGCAGACAATTTCACGGTATGGCAAAAAACGATTCGAACACTCAGATAGCTATCAAGAACAGGAAGGCGGAATACCAATATTTTCTGACCACCTCGTTCACGGCAGGCATTGTGTTGACGGGAACGGAGATTAAGTCCATCCGTGCAGGGCGGGCTAACATCACCGATGCCTACTGTTCCTTCACCAACAACGAGTTATGGGTTCACAATATGCATGTGAGCGAATATTCGCACGGCAGTTACAACAACCATCAGCCCAAGCGTGACCGTAAGTTGTTATTAACCAAAAAGGAGTTGCGCAAGCTGATGAGCAAGTTGAATGAACGGGGTTTCACGATTATTCCCACCTTATTATGGATCAACGAGAAAGGGTATGCCAAGTTAGACATCTCCCTAGCCAGAGGCAAGAAGTTATACGACAAGCGTGAGAGCATCAAGGAGAAGGATGAACGACGGAGAAAACAGCATGAAGATGAGTGATATAAACGAAGAATTAGACCAACAGATTCCGCTGCCTGAGTCATTCCACGATCAGGACCGGTTGTATTACAGCATTGGGGAGACGGCCCAGATCTTTCAGGTGCCGGTATCCACCATCCGTTTTTGGTCGAACGAGTTCGGTCACTATTTGAAGCCGCGCACCAATAAAAAGGGGAACCGGTATTTTTCCAAGAACGACATCTCGATTTTGCGCACCATCTATTATCTCACCAGGGTCAAGGGTTATTCCTTGCAGAAGGCCAAGGAGGCGATGCGGGACAATCTGATCGGGGAGGCTGACAATGCGACCATTGTAGCTTCCTTATTGGAAATCAAGGGGGTGTTATTACGTTTTTTAAAGATTTTGGACGAGAAATGAGGGACGCTGCTGCAGGAACTCCATCAGTTTCTGCATAGCGCGACCGCGATGGCTGATGGCATTTTTCCTTTCGGCGCTCATTTCCGCGAAAGACTGGTCGAAGCCATCGGGCAGGAAGATAGGATCGTAGCCGAACCCGTCCGTTCCTCTTGGTTCCGTTAAGATAAGACCGTCCACCCTACCCTCAAAGAGGTATTCCTGACCATTCAAGATCAGTGCGATGACTGTTTTGAAACAAGCTTTCCGATTTTGCATGCCTTGCATTTCACGGAGCACCTTTTGGACATTATCCGAATAGGAGCAGCCTTCGCCGGCGTAACGGGCGGAAAAGACACCGGGATGTCCGTTCAGGGCTTCTATTTCGAGACCGGTGTCATCGGCAAAGCAGTCGGTATGGAAGTGGTCAAACACGTAGTGGGCTTTTTGGAGGGCATTGCCTTGGAGGGTGTCGGCCGTTTCCGGGATATCCTCGTGGCAGTTAATGTCGGGCAGGGCAAGCACATCCCATGAGGAGCCCAAGATGGCAGCGGCTTCAGACCTTTTGTGCAGGTTGTGGGTTGCGAAAACTATCTTCATATCATAAAACAGAAAAAGATGACATAGATAAGTATGTCATCTGTTCCAATATTCACCATTGATAAAAAGGGGAAGCTCTATTATTGAGCGGCGCCGCTTACTTCAACGGCTTGTTTTCCTCTATAGTAGCCGCATTCCGGGCATACGCGATGGGTTAAAATCGGCGCACCGCAGTGGCTGCAGGTCGTCATTTGGGGAGCCGTGATGAAATCATGAGCTCTTCTCTTATCTCTTCTCATTGCTGAGTGTCTTCTTTTTGGATTAGGCATAATTTTTAATTTTTATAGTTTTTAATCTAATTTCAAGTTTTTCAATGCATCCCAGCGGGGATCTGTCTCCTGTTCTTGTGGAGCGGAAGACGATTGGTTCAAGTAGGCCATGACATCCGGGTCGCAGGTGGGGTTACCGTCGGCGTCGTCTTCATGCACGATCCGGTGGGGCAGAGCCAGCAGGATAGTCTCATAGACGTAATGGAAGAGGTCGATCTCATAGGCATTTTCCTCCATCACCCACATATCGTCATCGTCCTGATTTTCGCCTTCCTCCACTTCGGGAACCAACTTCACGACCAGATGGGAATTGAAATCCATGGGCAGGTTGACTGGGAGGAGGCAGCGGTCGCACGTGAGCACGAGATTGCCTTCAAAATGGAAGGAGAGGGTCACCAATTTCTCGTATCTGACCATCTCAATCCGCAAATTCAACACACCATCCTGAATCTCTTCCAGTTCGGCCAATTCAAAGAACTCTTTATTGCAACATACTGAAAAGCAATACGTTCCATCCTCAACACCGGCCAGACGGAGTTTAAATTCCTCTCTTATCTGCTTCTCATTCATTGCCTTATTTTTAGGGGTGCAAATATAAGATTTTTTCTAATCCAAATCACATCTATAAAAATATTAGTTTTCAACCATGAAAACAGGCGGGGCGGCATGTGATTTTTTTTGGACAGAAAGTACATTTTTGTATTTTTGCGGTTTTTATGGACACGAGCATTCTTAAGAAATACATCAAGCGGATGTTTGAGCCTCAGTTCATCCGTTTCTTGTTCACGGCGGCCTTGAACACGGCGGTGGGCTGGTGTATTTTCGCCACCTTGCGGTATTTGTTCGGATTGATTTCCGGCATTGACGCTCTGTTCTGGGCCAACTTCTTCGGGACCGTCATCAGTGTGCTCTTCAACTTCCGGACGTACGGGGCGCTTGTTTTCCGGAACAAGGATTTCCGGTTGATCTTCAGGTTTGTGCTCGTCTATTCCGTGACTTTCTTTTGCAACTATTTTCTCATCCGGCTGTTCAAGGACCGTTGGGACATCAACAACTATGTGGCGGCGGCCATTGTGGCAGTCCCCATCGGTTTCCTGAACTACTTCCTTAACAAATATTTCACCTATGTGAAGGAGAAGAAGGTATGGCATTACATCTTTTTGGCCTCGCTGTTATTGGTGGAGGTCATCATCTTTATTCTCTTAAAGGTTTATCAGGGTTGATTCCGTTGAGGGTCAGGAGAGATAGACGTCGATGAGTCCTTCCGGGGTTTCGATATACAGGGTTTTGTTTTCTCTATCCACCTTCGTGACAAACTGTTGCGAAGCTGGTATCAGGATTTCGCGACCAGCGTTGTCGATTTGCATGACGGGGTTGTTGGCGAGTTCCAGGAAGCCGGTGCAGGTGCCGATGTTGCCTCTGTCCTTATCGACGACTTGGAAGCCGATCACCTCATGGAAATAGAAGCGGTTGCCGTCCAGGGGAGGCAATTCGGACAAGGGCAGGTAGAGGTCGGTTTGGACAAGGTCGTTGGCCTCCTCCGCTGTGATGTCTGCAAAATGGATGATGAATTGGTTGCGGCCTCGGTATTGGATTTTGTCGATCTGGTAAGGGATCATCTCGCCGTCGAGGTCGAGGAATACGGCAGGGAGGGATTGGTACCGTTCAGGGTTATCGGCATCAAAAAAGGCACACAGACCTCCTTTTAATCCGAAAGGTTTGGTCAGTGTGCCTAGATAGAAGTAGTCCTTGTTCATTATGCTTCGGGGGCTTCTTCAACGGCGGGAGCCTCTTCAGCGGCAGGAGCTTCCTCCACAGCGGCTTCTGCAGCGGCGGCGGCAGCTTCTTCCTCAGCCTTCTTAGCAGCTTCAGCAGCGATTTCAGCGTTGCGAGCGGCGATCTTGGCAGACATAGCTTCCTTCACTTTCGTTTCGGCGGCCAGTCTCTCTTTTCTGAGGTTGCGGGCGGCTTCGGCATCCTGACGAACGACGTTGTTCAGCTTGCTGGCTTTCTCTTCTTTCCACTGGTTGAATTTGGATTCAGCCTGGGCTTCGGAGATAGCGCCTTTAGCGATACCGCCTCTGAGGTGCTTCATCAAATAGACACCTTCTCTTTTAAGAATCGCACGGGCAGTGTCTGAAGGGGTAGCACCGTTCTCCAGCCAATACAAAGCGCGATCAAAGTTGATGTTGAGGGTTGCAGGATTGGTCAGCGGGTTATAGGTGCCCAGATCTTCAATAAAACGTCCGTCACGTGGTGCACGACCATCCGCAATTACAAGGTGATAAAAAGGTTGGTTCTTTTTACCTCTTCTCTGTAATCTGATTCTTGTTGCCATAATTTATTGATATTAGTGTTAAAAATTTTGGACGGCAAAAATACAAAAATATCTGACATCTGCAACCTCTTCATTTTTCTATTTTAAAAACCTTACCGTATTCTATATCAAGACATTGCGTTTTTTCAAATAGACGATGGGCGCTTGGAGAGGGCAAAAAAAGGGGAACCACAAAGACACAAAGAGGGATTAACCACAAAGGCACAAAGGGCACAAAGAGGGGATAACCACAAAGGCACAAAGGGCACAAAGAGGGGATAACCACAAAGGGCGCAAAGGACACAAAGAGGGGACAGGGAACTAAGAGGATGGGTGGTTCAATGTCAAAGTTCAAAGTTCAAGGTTCAGGGCTCAAAGTTCAAGGCTCAAAGTTCAAGGCTCAAAGAGGGCGCGAAGATTAACGAAGCAGTTTATTGATGACTTTGGTGTTTGAGATTCCGGTTGATTTTGCGGAAGTCGCCCAATGCTTTCCAGCCAATCTTAACGATTCTCTTCATATTGATAGAGTTGACCCCGCCTTGGCGTGGTTTGAAGGTAATCTTGGGCCAGTCGATCCGGTAGTGCCATTTGACGGCAATCGCTGAGACAGCCACATTGCAGAGGAAATAGTCTTCCGGGATCATGTTCAGGACAGGCTTCAGTTTTTCGACGGCCATCAGGCGGAAGGGGGTATTGGCGTCCACCACCCATTCATGGAACATCAGCCACACGATGAAGCGGAGGGTTTTGGTGACGAAGACCCGGCTCGCCCCATCTTGGCGTCCCATCCGGTGTCCAATCTGAAAGTCGAACTGGTCTCTTTTTTCATACATCTGCCAGAACTCATCCGGATTAGTTTGCCCATCGCTGTCTGTTTGGAAGATATAGTCGGCGCCTTCCTGGATGGCATACCGGTACAGGTAGAGCACGGTGGCGCCGTGACCGCTGTTAGGCTTGTCGATGGGGATCAGCAGACTGTAATGGCTCTTCAGCTGGCTGAGTATTTCATAGGTATTATCTTTGCTTCCGTCGTTGGCGATGACGAGACGGGCCTGTTCGCCCCTTCTCTCCAGTTCCTCTATCACGGGATACCATTGTTGGACGGTAGCCTCTATATTTTCGGCCTCATTATAGGCTGGCATTACGAAATAGAACTTACTCATGCGTTTTAGTCGGTTTAAAGGTGACATATTTGTTCAGGATAAACTGGAAGAAGACCACCAGCACGATGGAGAGAATTTTGGAGACGATTTTGTGCATGTGGAACTGGTCGATGCAGAGATAGAGTATCAGATTGCTCAGGAGCAATCCACAGAGGCCGACCACGAGAAAGATAGAGAATCGTTGTGGGGTTTTATCCTTTATCTTGAAATTGAAATTCCGATTTAGGAGAAAGCTGGTGGTGATACCTGCCAGCACGCTGATGCAGTTGGCGACCAGATATTGGACACCGGCCACCTGGACCAGCAATGTGTAGATAGCGAAGTCCAGTCCTGCAGAGATGGAGCCGAAGATGCCATAAAGGATCAGATTCCTGAATTTCTGATAGAGTTTTTTCAGCATACGGTGTCAGTCTATCGTAAGGTCCAGAACTTTTTCCACGATGGGGGCCATATCATAATACTTGTATTCTGCCAGGCGGCCACCGAAGATCACATTGGGTTGCTTCTCGGCCAGAGCACGGTATTGGTCGGCCAAGGTGTTATTCAGAGAGTCATTAACCGGATAATAGGGTTCCATGCCCTCTTTCCACTCTGTGGAGTATTCCCTGGAGATGACAGTTTGGGGAACATCATAGACCTCTTGGCCGAACATCTCAAAGTGTTTATGCTCGATGACGCGGGTATAGGGGACCTCAGCGTGTGTATAGTTAACAACTGCATTGCCCTGATAATTGGGGACATCCAGTATTTCATGTTCAAACCGCACCGTTCTATAGTTCAGCTTGCCATAGACATAGTCGAAATACTCGTCGATCTTGCCAGTAAAGACAATCTTGTCGGCGATTTTTTCCCAATATGCCCTATTTTCGAAGAAATCTGTGGAGATTTTGGTCTCCACGCCTTCGAGGAGGCCATCGATGAGTTTATTATAGCCTCCTATCGGGATGCCTTGGTATTTGTCATTGAAATAGTTGTTGTCGAAGACAAAGCGTACAGGCAGTCGTTTGATGATGAAAGCGGGCAGTTCCGTGCATTTTCTGCCCCATTGTTTTTCGGTATAGCCTTTTATCAATTTTTCATAGACATCCTTGCCTATGAGCAGGAGGGCTTGTTCTTCGAGGTTGCGCGGTTCTGTAGCACCGGCCTTCTTCATAGCACTTAATGCCTCGGCCCGTTGTGCTTCAATCATCTTTTGGGCTTCTTCCGGCGTTGTGACTCCCCACATCTGATAGAAGGTATTCATATTGAAAGGCAAATTGTACAGTTTGCCCTGATAATTGGCCACGGGGGAGTTGGTATATCGGTTAAAGGGGACAATTGCATTGACAAAGTCCCATACCTTTTTGTTGGAAGTATGAAAAATATGGGCTCCGTACTGATGCACATGGATTCCTGCCTGGAGATTGCAATAGACGTTGCCACCCAGATGAGGGCGCTTGTCGATCACAAGGCAACTTTTGCCCATGCGGTGTGCGCGGTAGGCAAAGACCGAGCCGAAGAGGCCGGAGCCAACGATCAGATAATCATATTTAAAATCCGTCATATCAAGATGCGGCATGGCATAGGCCATGCACACTGTTTTTTTCACGGCAAAAATAATAATTTTTTCATTCCACTTAGACTATAAGTAGTCCTGGCATATTTGAAATTTATGTACATTTGCGCCTCAAACATCCAAAACATATAAGGTTATGACATTCAACATTATCACATTGGGTTGTTCGAAGAATGTGGTGGATTCCGAGGTGATAGCTTCGCAGTTACAGAAGCAGGGTCATCGTGTTGTCTACGAGAGTCCTGAGAAGACGGATGTGGTCATCATCAACACTTGTGGTTTCATCGGCGATGCCCGGGAAGAGTCGGTCAACGAAGTCTTGACCCAGGTGGAGCGCAAGAAACGCCATCAGGTCAAAAAGATCTTCGTCGTGGGTTGTCTGGTAAAGCGGTTCAAGCCAGAGTTGCTGGATTCGGTTCCCGAGGTGGACGGTTATTACAATTTTGACGAGTTGGCGGAGTTGTTGCACTCTGAGGATTTCCAGTTGTTGGGCAGCACAGACCGTTTGCTCTCCACGCCGCGTCACTATGCTTACCTGAAGATTTCCGAAGGTTGTGACCATCAGTGTTCCTACTGTTCCATTCCGCTCATTCGTGGCAAGCAGGAGTCAAAGCCCATTCCCATGCTGGTTGAGGAGGCACAGAAGCTGGCCGACCAAGGGGTGAAGGAGATCATGCTGATTGCCCAGGATCTGACCTATTATGGGGTGGACCTTACGGGCAAGCAGGAGTTGGCAGCGTTGATGGAGGCCTTGGCCCAGGTCAAAGGCATCGAGTGGATCCGGTTGCACTACACCTACCCGCTCAACTTCCCTCTGGAGATTTTGGATGTGATGAACAAATATCCGCAGTTCTGCCGTTACTTGGACATACCGGTACAGCATATCAGCGACGACATTTTGAAAAGCATGCGACGTGGGGGCAGTTCCCGTTACATATACCAGCTCATGGAGACCATCCGGGAAAAGGTTCCCGGTGTTGCGTTACGTACCACTTTGATCACGGGTTACCCCACAGAGACTCGCGAGCAGCATCAGGAATTGTTGGATTTCATCCGTCAGAATCGTTTTGAGCGATTGGGTGCCTTCACCTATTCGCAGGAAGAGCACACGCCGGCATACGAGTTAGGGGATCCCATCAAGAAGTCGGTCAAGACCAAGCGTTACAACGACATTATGAGGCTGCAGGAGGAGATCTCTCTATCTTTCAACGAAGCAAAGGTGGGACAGACGCTGAAAGTCATCGTAGATGCGGAGGAGGAAGATTACTATGTTGGTCGCACCGAGTTCGACTCACCGGATGTGGACAATCTGGTATTCATCTCCAAGGAGCGTCCGCTGTCCATTGGGGAGTTTTACCAGGTGAAGATCACCGAGGCTGCTCCGTACGACCTTTTTGGCACTATTGAAGCATGAAAGGAAGAGAGAACAAACCGCATATCGGCATTTTCGGCCGGCGCAACAATGGCAAGAGTTCCTTGATCAATGCCATTGTAGGACAGGAGATAGCCATTGTGGACTCGCTGGCGGGCACCACCACGGATCCTGTCAAGAAGTCCATAGAGATTTTCGGCATCGGGCCTGTGGTACTCATCGACACGGCGGGCATTGACGACATTGGGGTGGTCGGGCAGAAGCGCATCCAGAAGAGCTTGGAGGTCTTGAAGCAGATTGATCTGGCGTTATTGGTCATCAGCAACCGCAACTATGGCGAGCCGGAGGAGAACCTCGTGAAACAGTTTCAGGAATATGCCATCCCCTATTTGGTTGTCAACAACAAGTGTGACATCGCCGCCTCCCCTGTTCAGGCGTTGCCCTTTCCCGTATGGGATGTGAGTGCCAAGACGCACGAGGGCATCGACCGTCTGATCACGGGCATGGTGGAGGCCATGCCGCCGTCGGCCTACATCTCGCATTCGTTGTTGGGAGATCTTATTGGAGAGGGCGACACGGTAGTGTTGGTCACGCCCATAGACACCGAAGCCCCGGAGGGGCGGCTCATCCTGCCGCAGGTGCAGATGATCCGGGACGTTCTGGACCACGATGCCGTCTCGGTAGTGTTAAAAGAGGACCTGCTGGAGCGTTATCTTGCCACTCACGAGGCTCCGAAGTTAGTCATCACCGACAGTCAGATGTTCAGCCGGGTAGCGCCGCTCGTGCCGGAGACGATACCGTTGACAGGGTTCAGCATCGTGCTGGCACACCACAAGGGCGACTTTGCGCACTACTTGGTGGGCACCCCGCACCTGGACCATTTGAAGGAGGGCGACCATGTGCTCATGTTGGAGTCGTGCACGCACCGCACCTCTTGTGACGACATCGGGCGGCACAAGTTACCGGCCTGGATCCAGCGGCACACTGGAAAGCAGTTACATTTTGACTTTGTGGCTGGGCTAGATGAGATTCCCGACATTGGCCAATATGCTATGGTCATCCAATGCGGTGGATGCATGATCACGCATCGGCAGCTCCTCAACCGGCTGAAGCCAGCGGTAGAGAGGGGGATACCGGTTAGCAACTATGGCATGGTCATCGCCTACCTCAACGGCATCTTTGAGCGGGCCGTCAAACCATTTGTCCAACGACCTCCACTCTCAGCCAACAGCCAATAGCCAATGGCTAACAGCAGTCTTAAAACAATCCCAGTTCGATTTTGGCAGCATCCGACATCATCGACATCTCCCAGGGAGGGTCGAAGGTGACATCCACCACCACTTTGTTGACCCCTTGAAGCATCTGCACACGGGTCTGGACCTCCATGGGGAGGGACTCTGCCACGGGACAGTTCGGGGCGGTCAGTGTCATCAGGATATATACATCATTATGGGCATTCACTTCCAACTTATAGATAAATCCCAGTTCCCAGATATTCACCGGGATTTCAGGATCATAGATATCTTGCAGCACTTGGATAACTTTTTCTCTCTCCATAATCTATTGTAATGCTTTCTCTTTTAAGGACATAAAGCCATCTCCAAGGGTCTCTGACGCGTCGAGCACAGAGATGAAGGCTTTAGGATCTATTTCGTGTACAAAATGTATCAATATAGGCAACTGCTTGGGGGAGATCGAGGTGAAGATCACCTTTTTCTCGTCGTGGTTATACATACCTTCTCCGTTGAGGTAAGTGCCACCGCGGTCGAGTTCGTCGAAGATATGCTGGCGGATCTCCTCATACTGGTCAGAGATGATGAGTACGGCCTTGTTGGAGGAGAAGCCGGCGATGACCTTATCCATCACCAGGCCGGTCACATAGATGACGAGCCACGAGTAGAGGGGAACGGTCCAGTCCTTGAAGACGGCGAGGGCGGCGAGCACGATGGTGGAATCCACGATGATGAGCAGTGTGCCCAGGGGGACATGCTTCACATATTTGCCGATAATCATGGCGATGATGTCGGTGCCGCCGGAGGTGGCGCGGGTTTTGAATATGAGGCCGAGGCCGAGGCCGATGAGGACACCGCCGCAGAGGGCCAAGATAAAGGTTGCGGAGGGATCTGCCGTCATGGGGTCGCTAGCGGAAGCGATGAGCGGTGCGTAGCCGTAGATCTTCTCCCACAAGGAGATGAAAGCGGGCAGGGTGATCACACCCACCAGGGTCTTGACACCAAATCTGGGGCCCAACCAGAGCGTACCGATCAGCAGCAGGGGCAGGTCGAGGCAGATGCCTGAGAGACCTATCGGAAAATTGAAGACGTGGTGCAGGATGATGGCGATACCATACACTCCTCCCGGGGCCAGTTTCAGGGGTGAGATAAAAACCACGAAACCTATCGACATAATAAAAGTGCCCAGAATAATGAGCAGATAGGTCTTGACTGTCTCTTTCCAATCAATCTGTTTCAAATTCAATTTCTGTTGCATATCATTTATTAACTCACAGTACGATTCAACATGGTAGAGATGGCTTTACGAGTCTGGAGCAGTTCGCACATATAGCCGACCAGAAGTTTCGTGTCCTCTTCCTGAATGTCGGGCTGTTGCAGCTGTTTCTCGATATAGCTGATGGTATCCTCCACCACTCTCAGTTTCAGATTCAGCAGCACGTTCTGGACCTCTTGCTGGAGCACCAGCACGTTGTCGTGCATGGAGGAGATCAGGACCTCAAACTTGTCTTTCCAGTTAGGGCTCACCGAAGGAATCTCGGTAGGAAGATTTTCGAGGACGAAATTGCGCACCTCCTCATCCTCACACATCAGCAGCGCTCGTTGGATGGCATTTTGGTCTTTCAGCAGTTCAGCACTCTGCACATAATGGTCGAAGGTGCGGGAGAGCACAGGACTTTGCAGGATGATATTGTCTTTAAAAAGCTCATCGCACACGAACTGGTCCACGCGGACAGGCATTGGTTCTCCATCCTGTTCGATATGGATCTCATAGCAGCCGAATTGCAGCAGGAGGAGCACCAGATTCTTTTCAGACTCATAGAGTTTATTGCTATGGGATTCCGCTTGTTTCGGGGTGGTGATGGTGAGATTGGGGAAGGGGTTCTGGGGGGATGTCGTTTCTGGGGCGGAGGTCACCGGGTTGTTCTTGGCGGAGCGCATATTGGCCCACACCACCCTTTTCAGTTCGGTGTTGAGGGTCTCCTCGGGGAGGCTGAACAGACGGGCGCACTCTTTCACATAGAAGGCGCGGACGATATTGTCCTGGATGCCGGCGATAGACTTGAGCATATCGGAGACCATGGCGGCGCGCTTGACGGGGTCGTTGCCCGCGTCTTCGGACAGGATCTGGGCCTTGAAGAGCAGGAAGTCGGTAGTGTTCTGTTCCAGGTACTCCTTCAGTTCGCTGTCGCGATGTTTTTTGGCAAAGGAGTCGGGGTCTTCGCCATCGGGCAGGAGGCACACCTTCACATTCATGCCTTTGTTGAGCAGCAGGTCGATACCGCGGAGGGAGGCCTTGATGCCGGCGCGGTCGCCATCATAGAGGACGGTGATGTTCTTGCTTTGGCGGGAGAGGATATGGATTTGCTCCTCGGTCAGCGAAGTACCGGAGGAGGCCACCACATTCTCGATACCGGACTCAAACATGGAGATGACATCGGTATAGCCCTCCACGAGGTATATATTGTCGGCCGCGCGGATAGCCTTCTTCGCCAAGTAGATGTCGTAGAGGGTCTCGCGCTTATGATAGATCTCGTTTTCGGGGGAGTTATAGTACTTGGCCGTCTTCTCATCCTTCTTCAGCACACGGCCACCAAAGCCGATCACCTTGCCGGAGACGTTATGGATGGGGAAGATGACGCGCCCACGGTAAAAGTCGTACAGTTTGCCATTAGAGGCTTTATGGGACAATCCGAGCTTCAGGAGAAACTCCTCCTGATAGCCTTGTTTCAGGGCTTCCTTGGTAAAGGTATCCCAGGCTTCGGGGCAGTAGCCGAGATGGAACTGGTCGAGGGTACTGTCCTTGAAGCCGCGCTCCTTGAAGTAGGACATACCCATCAGCTGTCCTTCCTCGGTATTGCGCAGCTGGTCCATGAAGAACTTCTCCGCGAACTCGTTGACGAGGTAGAGGCTTTCGCGCTCGGTGCGTTGTTCACGTTCGGTATCGGTCTCGGGCCGTTCGTACTCGATGGCGATGCTGTATTTCTTGGCCAGGTATTCGAGGGCTTCGGGATAGGAGATCTTCTCGTGCTCCATCAGGAAGTTGATGGCATTGCCTTTGGCATCACAGACAAAGCATTTGTAGATGCCGAGGCGCGGCGTGACGTGCATGGAGGGGTTGCGGTCGTCATGGAAAGGACAGATGCCCACGAAGCCACTGCCTTGTCTCTTGAGGGAGACAAAGTCACCGACCACCTCCTCGATTTTCATCGAGGCATAGATCTCGTCGATCGTCCGCTGCGATATTTTCGCCATAAACTACTTAGTATCCACCTTAAAATGTTTGAATATTTTCTTATTACCGATCACCTCGACTGCCTTCAGGAAGGTATCATCCGTTTCCAGGAAGATGCGGTAGGCGTCACCGTAACCATAGAGCCCGCGGGCGATCTCAAAGCGCATATAGTCCTTGACATATTCAGCCACATGGTCTTCGTTACGCAGGCGCATGGCTTCGTTGTAATTCTTGTCCACATAGTTCTGGAACATGGTATCCAGCGTCTGCATGTCGAAATGGGCAGAGGTAAACAGGGAATCCAGTTTCTCCTTATTGGTCTTGAGGAAGGCCTCGGCGTAGCTGGAAAACTTGAACGCGGCGCTATCTTTCACCCCTTCACGCTTGGCGAAGGCCATAAAGTCGGCATATTGGGCGTCGGAGATGGTGAAGTTCTTTTCAAAATCCTCGAAGGTAGGATATTGTCTCTTGAGGGATTCTCTGTTTTTGTCGAGGTAGTCAGCGGTATAGGAGCCGAAGATGCCTTTGCGCACGATCTCGTTATAGAGAGTGGAATAGCGGGTGGTGTCGAGGGGCACGAAGATGTCGGGCATGATGCCGCCACCGCCGTAGACGACACGGCCGCGCGGGGTTTTGTATTTAAGGGAGTCAGGGAATTTGATGCTGTCGGCGGTATAGAGCTCGCCGTGGTTAGCGCGCTGTTGGAGATCCTTGAAATAGGAGTCGAGGCCGTCGTCATAGGGTTTCTGGATGCAGCGGCCGGTAGGGGTATAGTAGTGGGAGATGGTGAGGCGCACCTGTGAGCCATCGGTCAGGTTCAGGGGCTTCTGGACGAGTCCCTTGCCGAAGGTGCGTCGGCCGATGACGAGTCCGCGGTCCCAGTCTTGGACGCAGCCGGAGGTGATCTCCGAAGCGGAGGCGGAGTTCTCGTCCACCAGCACCACCAGACGACCCTCCTCGAAGACACCAGTCTTGCCGGAGGTGAACTTCTCACCCGTCTTGCGGAAGTTGTCGGTATAGACGATGGTTTTGACACCGTCTATAAACTGGTCGCAAATCTCGAAGGCGGTGTTGAGGTAGCCTCCGCCGTTGCCGCGAAGGTCGAGGATCAGATCCTTCATGCCTTCGGCTTTGAGTTTGTTAACTGCTTTGATAAGTTCGTCGGTAGAGGTGGCTGCGAAGCGTTCGAGTTTCACATAGCCGGTGGTCTCGTTGACCATGAAGCTCACGTTGATGCTATACATGGGGATGGCCCCACGGGTAATGGTGAAGTCGAGGATCTCAGGGTTATGTCCACGAATGACGCCCACCTTCACCTTGGTACCTTTCTTGCCGCGGAGGTGTTTCCGCACCCAATCGTTGGTGATCTTGTCGCCGCAGGCCATGGTGTCATCCACGCGCACGATCTTGTCGCCAGCGATAAGGCCGACCTTCTCGGCAGGTCCGTCGATGATGACCTCCATCACGTTGATGGTATCCTTGATTAGCTGGAAGGTGACGCCGATGCCATCGAAAGAGCCTTGCAGTGGCTCGTTCATCGCGGCCACATCCTTCTTGGCGATGTAGGAAGTGTGCGGGTCCAGTTCTTTGAGCATGGACACCACCGCCTTATCCACCAGGGGGTCAAAATCGACCGTGTCGACATACATCGTGTTGATGGCGTTCAGGAGTTGGTCCACCTTCACCTTGTTGGGCTGATAGTTTTTGTTGGGATTTTGTGCCAGCAGGGAGGAAAAGCACAACAATAGAGATATCAATAAGATACAGGTTGTTCTTAACATTTTGGTCTTTTTTTAAAAACGAGGTGCAAAGATAGTGTTTTTCCGGGAAAGTTTAATCGGATTTTAACCGATGATCCCGGAGATAAGGATGATGACGAGCGCCAGAGGGGCTATATATCTCAAGATGATGTAATAGAGTTCAAATGCGCGGGCTTTGAGGGTCCCGTTATTAGACAGTTCGTCTTTGACCTCCGCTTTCGGGTAGCACCATCCGAGGAAGATGGTCATCAGGAGGGCACCGATAGGCATCAGATAGGAGGCGGTGATGAGGTCGAAGAGGTCGAAGATGGTACGATCGAAGAGCTTGGCGTTCTGCAGGGGGCCGAAAGAGAGGGTGCAGAAGGCGCCCACGACGAAGACGAGCAGGGTGCTGACGAGGGAGGCGGTGGTGCGTTTCCAGTGGAGTTCTTCGACGGCGAAGGCCACGATGATTTCGAGCAGGGAGATGGTGGAGGTGAGGGCTGCGATGCCGAGCAGGAGGAAGAAGATGAGGGAGAACAGGGTGCCGGCGGGCATATTGTTGAAGACGTTAGGGAGCACCACATAGACGAGTTCGGGGCCGCTGGCAGGGTCCATGCCAAAGGCAAAGACAGCGGGGAAGATGACCACGCCGGCGAGCACGGCCACCAGCAGGTCGCAGAGGGCGATCCAGATGCTGGTCTTGAAGAGACGGTCCTCCTTACGGATATAGGAGCCGTAGGTCACCATGGCGCCCATGCCGATGCTGAGGGAGAAAAACGACTGTCCGAGCGCGGAGAGCACACTTTGGCCAGTCAGTTTGCTGAAGTCAGGTTTAAAGAGGAACTTCATGCCTTCCTGGGAGCCGGAGAGGGTGAGGGATCGCACGCACATGAGGATCAGGAGCAGGAAGAGGATGGGCATCAGGATTTTGCCCACCTTCTCGATGCCTTTTTGGACGCCCATGGTGATGACAATGCCGGTCAGGGCCAAGAAGAGCAGTTGGCACAGCAGCGGCAAGAAAGAGCCTTGGGTGAAGTTAGCGAAAACGTTGGCCACGGCATCGGGTTCCAGGCCTGCGAGGCGACCGCTGCCGGACAAGACAATATAGTTGAGGGTCCAGCCAGCCACCACGCTATAGAAGGCATAGATGAGGAAGGCGGCCACGATGCCGAAGATGCCGAGCACGACCCATCCTTTACGGCCTCCGCTGAGGGCCTTGTAGGCGCCCACCACATTGCGTTGGGAGCGGCGGCCGATGATAAACTCCGTCATCATCAGCGGGATGCCGATCAGCAAGACAAAGAGGATATAGATGAGCAGGAAGGCACCGCCGCCGTTTTGGCCGAGCATATAGGGAAAACGCCAGATATTGCCGAGACCGACCGCGCCGCCGGCTGCCGCCAGGATTGCGCCGATGTTGGAGGTAAAGCCTCTTGGAGTGGGATTTGTGGACATGATGACGATGAACTTTGACTTTGAACTTTGACTAAGGGACTGGAGGAGCGGTATTTGTCTTGAGTTTCTGGCAGATAAAAGAGGGGGCAAATGTACACAAATTTTGTACATCGTCAACCGATTGGAAACAATAGTGTGGGATGGGGCTTGACTCGGCAGGGGAGCATCACACGATGGCGGCGATGAAGTAGTAGATCATCAAGCCGACACAGACCAGTTTGAGGACGGTGCCGGTCATCAGGCCGACGAAGGAGCCTGCACCAGCTTTCAGGGCTTGTGGCAGGGTCATTCCGTCATGGACGCCATGGGCCAGCATCTCGCCGGCGACCGCTCCTATGAAGGGGCCAAGCACGATGCCCCACGGGCCGAAGAAGAGGCCTGCGACGAGGCCCAGGGTGCTGCCCCATACGCCGGACTTGGTGCCACCCAGCACCTTGGTGCCCCAGACAGGGACAATGGCATCGAGAATCTGTACCACAACCGTCACGACACCCCAGACAATCAGAAACCGCCAGCCGAACTGGACCTTGTGGGTCGCCTGGAGGAGCCACAGCCCACCATAGGCCAGCGGAACCCCGGGCAAGATGGGCAGGATGCAGCCCACCAAGCCGGCCAGCAGACAAAGAGCACCCAAAATTATCAGGACAATATCCATATCGGCGGCAAAGATAAATATTTTTGGCAAAAAATATGTTTCAACAATTTTGTGTACTTTTGCGGCCTATCTAACAAACCATTCTGACCTATGGAAAATCAGGAAAGATTTCACGCCATTGGCGACAAGTTGTACAGCGTTACCAAGAACTATCTAGCCCATCATCTGGACTATCCCACAGATATTGTTGTTGGCATCAACTGGGAAAAAGAGGACATTGTCATCGACAGTCCCAGCAAGATGGATGCCTCCTACGAGCAGTTCAGCATTGCCGAGTTCATCACCATTGATGAGAAGGGCTATTTTGAACCCCGTCTCTTTTAGCCGTCATGAGAAAGTTCCTATATTCCTGTTTGTGGTGCCTGGTCATCCTGACAATTTTCAGCAGTTTCACCACGGTGCCGCCTCATAAGAGTCGTGCCATTGCCATCCTGTCACGGATGACCTTGGAGGAGAAGATTGCGCAGCTGATGATTATCCGCATCAGCTCCACGGAGACGGAGTCTTACAATCTGAGCAAGATTGCGGAGATCGAGCAGTATCAAGTCGGGGGAGTATGTTTTTTCAAGGGCGGGCCGGTGCGGGAGGCCATCCTCACCAACCGCATCCAGGCGGTAAGCAAGGTGCCCTTGTTCATCTCCATTGATGGCGAGTGGGGCCCGGCGATGCGGCTAGACAGTTGTATCGCCTTCCCGCGGCAGATGACCTTAGGGGCGCTCTCTGCCAAACACGACACCTTAATATATCAGATGGGGGTCGAGATTGCCAAACAATGCCAGGCTGTCGGCATCAACCTCAACTTCGCACCAGTGGTCGACATCAACAACAACGCCAAGAATCCGGTCATCAACAGCCGCTCCTTCGGTGAGAACCGCGACAAGGTCACCGAGAAGGGGGCCCGCTATTTGCGAGGCATGCAGGATGGCGGCATCATCGGCTGCCTGAAGCACTTCCCCGGTCATGGCGACACCGAGACAGACTCTCATCTAGGCCTGCCGGTCATCAAGAAGAGCCGTATCGAATTGGACGAGCTGGAGCTCTATCCCTACCGTCAGCTCATGGATCTCAACCCCGACATGATCATGGTGGGGCATCTCAGCATTCCCGCCTTGGATCCGTCGCCCAACTCCATATCCTCTCTCTCCTATCCTATCATCTCCGAGCTGTTAAAGAAAGAATTCGGCTACACCGGCCTCATCATCACCGACGGATTGGAGATGAAGGGGGTCCAGAAGTATAAACAGTACGATGGCGAGATTGAGATCAAGGCTTTGCTGGCGGGTGTTGACCTTTTGTTGCTGCCCGACTACGAGACGGGAGTCATCATCCAAGCCATCAAGAAAGCTGTGGATGACGGCATCATCCCTGAGGAGCTCATCAACGAGCGCTGTCTGCGGGTCTTGGAATTCAAAGGGGTCAAAGGGCTGTTGCGCACACCCAAGCCCATCAACATCCAGCATCTGCAGGCGCAGCTGAACAGCCCGGAAGCACAACGCATCAACGATGAGATCGAGCGATTTGCCATCACCGAGGTCAAGAATGAGCGATTGCTCCCACTGACCGATGACAACACTGTGGCTTTTCTCTGCTTAGGTCGCGACAACCTGCACAAAGAGTACCAAGAGCAGCTGAAGGACTACCATTTCTTCTCCTTGTACAAGTCGAAGGCCCCCACGACCCAGCAGCAGCAGGAGATCAGGCAAGCGTTGGCTCCCTATCAGAAGGTTGTCATTGCCTACGGCGGTTCCAACCAGCTGGCCAACAAAAACTACGATGTGGACCCTAAGACTGTGTCGTTCATCCAGGAGCTGGCCAGAAGCAAGGATGTGGTATTGATTCACCTGGGCAACCCTTACGCGCTCAACCAGTTCCCGTCGTTGGAAGCCGTGAAGGCGGTGCTGGTTGCCTACCAGTTCACTCCGAACACGCTGCGCTGTGCCGTGGATGCTTGTTTCGGGAAACAGGCCTGCGAGGGTTTCCTGCCTGTCAGCACCATGCACTTTCCTGCGGGCACGGGCATTACGCCCGTCCGGTTTTTTGAAGGGAAGACCTCCCTTCTCCCCGACACCATCGTGAAGCAGCTGGACCAGATGCTCCAAAAGGGGATCAACGACAAGATCTACCCGGGTTGCGTCGTGCTGGCCATGAAAGATGGGAAGATGCTGTACCACAAGGCCTTCGGGCATTTCACATACGACAAACAAGACAAGGTGACGGTGCAGACCATGTACGACATCGCCTCGGTCACCAAGACCGCCGCCACCACCTTGGCGGTGATGAAGTTATATGACGACCATCGGTTTGCCTTGACAGACCCCATCGGGCAGTATCTGCCTTACTTGAAGGGTACCGACAAGGCCAACATCACCATTGCGGAGCTGTTGACGCACACCTCCGGACTGACGGCCTTCATCCCCTTCTACACCAAGATACAGGGTGATGAGCAATATCTCCGCCGGTATCACTCCGCCAACTTCAGCATTCAGGTGGCTGACCATCTATATCTACGCAACGACTATCCCGACACGATGCGCCGCATCATCGCGCACAGCAAGCTCAAGGCCAAGCAATATGAGTATAGCGACCTCAACTTCCTGCTTTTAAAGGAGATGGTGGAGCAGATCAGTGGCCGACCCATGGAAGATTTTCTGAAGGACAACTTCTATGATCCCATGGGGCTGAAGCGCACGACCTTCAACCCGCTGAGTCATGGTTTCAAGAAGCAGGATGTAGCGCCGACGGAGATGGACAAGACCTTCCGCAAGCAGGTGGTGCAGGGTTATGTGCACGACCAGACCTCCGCGCTGTTCTACGGCAATGCGGGCAATGCAGGGCTTTTCACCACGGCCGCCGAACTAGGGGCTATCTATCAGATGGTTTCCGACGGAGGGCTCTATCAGGGGCAGCGGTATCTCTCGGAGGAGACGGTCCGTTTGTTCACCTCGGTGTACAAGATGCACGGCTGTCAGGAGCGTGGCTTAGGGTTCCACACTCCGAAAGCCAGTGGCAGCAGTTCTATCCTTCCTGCCAAGGCTGGCATCAAGACCTTTGGGCACCAGGGCTTCACGGGCACGGTAGTCTGGTATGATCCCGACAGTGGGCTGCTTTACATCTTCCTCTCCAACCGCGTCTATCCAGATTGTTATCCCAACAAGTTATCACAGAGCAGAATACGACTTAAAGCCCATGAGTTGATCTATGAGGGCCTCTTAAACCACTAATGATCCACGTTTATGACTACAGAACCATTGTTACTGCATATTGAGACCGCCACGGAGATCTGTTCGGTAGCCTTATCCAAGGGCCCGGCGATCATCGGTGTGGAGGAGAGTTCCGATGGCAACTCCCACTCCAAAAACCTGTTACCTTTCATTGACCGGCTCCTGCAGGTTGCCGGGCGGCGCATGGAAGAGTTGGACGGTGTGGTGGTCAGTATCGGTCCGGGCTCCTACACGGGCTTGCGCATCGGCACCTCCACGGCCAAGGGTATCGCCTACTCCTTAGGCAAGCCGGTCATCACAGTGGGCACCTTGGAGAGCATAGCCTATGGGGCGGCAGCGCAATGGGTCCCGGACGGCCTGTCTGCACCGTATTATGTGCCGATGATTGACGCGCGCCGCATGGAGGTCTTCGCCGCCCAGTACGATGCCCAGTTGCAGGAGGTGGGCACCCCTTCCGCCGTCATTGTGGATGAGGATGCCTTCCAGGCATTATTGGCGCAGCAGCGTGTCGTCTTCTGTGGCAATGGGATGCCCAAGTGCAAAGAGCTGTTGTCGCGACACCCCCACGCCCTTTTCGTGGACGCTCCGCTCTCGGCCCGTTCCCTGCTGGGGCCTGCCTTGAAGAAGTGGGAGGCGCAGGCGTTCGCCGACACGGCTTACTTCGAGCCCTTCTACCTGAAAGAGTACGTGGCTGCCAAGCCGGTGGTCAAAGGATTGCATCCCAACAGCTAAGCCATGGAGGAGAACATCACCATACAAGAGCCAGTAGATCAGAAGAAAAAGCTGAACATCCTCGCCATCGCCGACGATTCCGACTATGGTCGCGCAGCGGTATGCCACGGGGCCATGCTGGCCGCCGTCTTCTCCGGCTCCCTGACCATCGTCTCCAAGTTCGGGTTTGCTTACGAAGACCACACGCCCTATGCTGATGGTGACGCCTGGCTGCTCTATGCACAGAAGGTGGTGGACCACAACATCGAGACCATCATGCTGCCCCACTACTATTTCCCGGAGACCCTCTACCAATATGCGGAGGAGACCAACACCATCATGTATGTCATCGGGGTGGACAAGTCGGGAAACGAGGGCTTCTTCAGTCTTCGCAAGGCGTTACGCTTCATCAAGGGGTCTCGGTTGCCCGTGATGACTGTGGGCAAGGAACTGCCTGACAAGGAGATATACCAACATGTGGTATTGCCGCTCGACATTGAGCGTCAAGCCAAGGAGAAGGCCTTGTGGGCCGGCTACTTCAGCCGCTTCTACCAGTCCACCATCCACATCCTGCACAACGACTACAAAGATGCCGGGCTGAAGCGACAGGTGAACGACAACATCGCCTTTGTCGAGAAGCTCTATCAGAATTTAGAGGTGAAGTATGAGCTGGACAGTGTGTCGGTAAACCAAGACATTGACCGTTATTCCATCGAGTATGCGCCCACCATCGGGGCCTCCCTGACCGTCATCATGATGACGCGATACGTCACGTTGGGAGACCTGCTGACGGGCCGAAGGGAGAAGAAGATCATCGGCAACCCGCAATCGTTGCCGGTGCTCTGCATCAACCAGCGCGACGACCTGTATGTGCTCTGCACGTAGTTTAGGAGGAGAAACGATGGTTGGTGGTTCATCATATCCGATAAATAGTTATTTTTGCTGCCGGGAATGATGCTTCCCGACATCTTTGCATAAAAAAGACAACAATGACCGCTTTTGACTTTTGGAATATCCTCTGCTCCATCCCGAAGACCTTGCGCTTCAACCTTCATTATTTCCCGTTGAAGACTGCCGTAAGACTGCCCGTCTTCGTTTCGCATCGCACCTTCTTGCGAGAGTTGCACGGACAGGTTGTGCTGCCTGAGCAGGTGGAGACGGCCATGATCAGGATCGGATTCGGCGATGTGGGCCACTACGACCGCAAGCGTTCCCGCAGCATCTGGCAGGTGAGCGGCACGGTCAGCTTCGGCGGCAAGGCCAGTATCGGTCACGGCTCCAAGCTGTCGGTACGCGGGCATCTGGACCTCGGGGCCGGCTTCAATATGACGGCGGAGAGTACCATTGTCTGTGCGCACCGCATCACCATCGGCGACGACTGCCTGGTGGGTTGGGACACCCTCATGATGGACACGGACGAGCACCCGTTGTACGACCGGGAGGGGGTGCGCCTCAATCCCGACAAGCCCATCCGCCTAGGCGATCATGTCTGGATTGGCTGCAAGTGCATGCTGCTGAAAGGGGCGTCGGTACCCTCCCACTGCGTGGTGGCGGCAGGGACACTGCTGAAGAGCGCCTTTGAAGGCGAGAACCAAGTCATTGGCGGCAATCCGCCCACCATTCTCAAACAAGAGGTACGCTGGGAGCACCAATAGGTGGAGCGCCTACGATAACGCCCATGCTGCTTCACTTTTTTACACAAAACGGTGTTCAAAAAACAGCGCCGCCGGGGCTGTTTATTGTCGGAGAATGGCTATATTTGCACTTTGTCTAAAAATATGTTAATATGTATCATATAGCACTTATCGCAGGCGGTGATTCTGGAGAATATGAAGTCTCCTTACGGACGGCTGACAACATCTTCCAGATGCTGGACAAGAATCTTTTCAAGCCGTATCTTATTCATTTCAAGGGTTCTGAATGGACCTGGAAAGGCGCTGACGGGCGTTTGTACCCCATCGACAAGAATGATTTCTCGCTGATGGTAGAGGGGGAGAAGATCACCTTTGACATCGTCTTCATCGCCATTCACGGCACGCCGGGAGAGAACGGCAAGTTACAGAGTTATCTGGAGATGTTAGGGCTTCCCTACACGGGCTGCGGCAGCTTCTGCTCGGCGCTCACCTTCAACAAATACTACTGCAACTTGGCGGTAGCGGCCTTAGGCATCCCGATTGCGCCATCGCTACATTTCTACCGTACAGACCCTGTTGACTACGCACAGATTGAGGCGGTGTGCGAATATCCGTGCTTCGTCAAGTCGTGCAACTCCGGCTCCAGCGTGGGTGTCACGAAGGTGCACAGCAAAGAAGAGCTGGCGGGGGCCTTTGCAGAGGCGTTCAAATACGACAATCAGCTGATGGTGGAGAAGTTCGTGCGGGGGCGCGAGATGACCTGCGGTGTGACGTCCGTTTACGGATCGGTACAGACCCTTGCCGTCACGGAGGTGGTGGCCAGCAACGAGTTTTACGACTACGATGCCAAATACTCCGCTGTGGGACACAAACTGCTGACGCCCGCCGCCATCCGGCCGGAGGATGAGGCGCTCTTGAGAAAGTACAGCGAGTGCATCTTCCACAACCTAGACTGCAAGGGGGTTGTACGCGTTGACTTCATCATATCGGAAGATGACGGAAAGCCTTATTTCCTGGAAATCAACACCATCCCTGGACAGACAGCCTTAAGCATCATTCCTGATCAGGTCAAATTTAAACAATTGGACCTGACAGACTTCTATACACGGCTGGCCATGGAGGCTCTTCCCCAGTCATAACCATCAAATCCAACCATCACGAATGAAAAAGAGAATCACGCTATTATTACAGACTATCACCTGTTTCGCCGCTCTGGCCTGCATGCCGGGGATGGTCTTCGGACAATATACGGAACGGGACATCCACGCATACATTGAGCAATACAAAGAGGTGGCGATGACGAAGATGCAGGAACATCGGATACCGGCGAGCATCACCTTGGCGCAGGGCATTCTGGAGAGTGCCTGCGGGATGAGTCGTCTGGCCACGGAAGGCAACAACCATTTCGGCATCAAGTGTCATGAGAACTGGGAGGGCGACACCATCCTGGTGGACGATGACGAGTTGCAGGAGTGCTTCCGCAAGTATGCGAGTGCGGCGGACTCCTACAACGACCACTCATTGTTTCTGAAAACCCGGAAACGGTATGCCAACCTCTTCGAGTTGAACATCCTGGACTATACGGCATGGGCGCAGACGTTGAAGGCGGACGGTTATGCCACCAACCCCAAATATCCGGAGTTGCTCACTGGCTTGATCGAGCGTTTCCAGCTAGCCCGTCTGGACACCATTGCCATGTTAGGCGAAGGGGCCTTACACCAGCCGCTGGCAACGGACAACACCTCCTCGGAGACCCCCACCGTTGAGCAGAGCCAAGCGCCCGCGGCGCCCTCTCGACCTGTCGAGAAGAAGGTCTTCACGGCGCTGGGCAGCGAGTATCCCATGGGGAGCAGTCCGTTCACCTATCGCAAGGTCTTTGAAAACAACAAGACCTATTTTGTCATTGCGAAAAAAGGCGACACCTACGAGACCATTGCGGGCGACGTGCAGGTATCGGCGGCCAGCATCCGCGCCTTCAACGATGCCGACAACGACATGCAGCCGATGGAGAACGAGATCGTTTACATAGAGGCCAAGGCCAAGAACAATCCTGCCAAGATCCACATCGTGGTGGCGGGTGAGACCTTGCGCTACATCGCGCAACGTTATGGCGTTCAGCTTCAATATATCTTCAAATACAATAATTTGAATGAAAAATCGATTATACATCCTGGTGACCAGATTTTATTAAGGCATTAAAAATATCAAACTATGAAAAGGACATTTACCATCGCAGCATTCCTGTTAGTCTGGATGGCCGGTTTTTCGCAATACACGATGGAAGACCGGATATATGACTACATCGACCAATACAAAGACTTGGCGATGAGGGAGATGGAGTTATACAAGGTGCCGGCGAGCATCACGTTGGCCCAAGCCATCTACTCTTCCAAGGCTGGCACCAACCGGCAGGCAGTGGAGGCCAACAACCATTTCGGCATCATGTGCCACACGGATGAATGGAAAGGGGATACCTTTTATGAGACGGAGAACCACAGCCGTGAGTTCTGCTTCCGCAAATATGCCACAGCAGAGGAGTCATATCGCGACCATTCCTTGTTCATATCTCAGCGGAGCCGCTATGTGAAGCTCTTCTATTATCCCATCACGGATTACAAGTCTTGGGCTTACGGGCTGAAGGAGGCCGGTTATTCGGGCAATCCGCGCTATGCCGACACGCTGATCTCCATCATTGAGAAATACTATCTGATGCACTATGACCGCAAGGTGGCGCAGAAGTTAGGCGACACCCTCGCCTTGAAGAAGGTGGATGCCCCGGCACCGGAGATGGTCACGACCGCTCCGAAGAGCCAGCCGGCAGTGGCAGTCGCTACCCCGAAGGCAGAGCCGGTGGAGAAGCCTGTGACCCCGGCGGCCACCACGACCACCATCACGGAAAAACCGCAACCGAAAGCTGAGGAGAAGAAGCCGGAAGCCAAGCCTGTGGAGAAGCCGGCAAAGGCTGAGCCTGTGACGACCACCGCGCCGAAGGAGACGAAGGTGGAGACCACCACGGAGACCTATCCCAACACGTTACCCAAGGCGGCATCTGTGGAAGGGAAGAACATCTTCATCCTTGACCCCTACTCCGTCCCTTTCAAGCAGGCCTACTATCCTTACACCAGCCGCCCGGTGTACGAAAACAACAAGACCCGCTTCATCATCGCCAAGCGTGGCGACACCTATGCCAGACTGGCTGCCGCCATGCAGATGTCGGAGAAAAACCTGCGTGCCTACAATGATGTCTATGACGACTCCGAGCCCATTGAAGATGAGGTGGTCTATCTGGAGATGAAGAGCACCAAATCACCGGTGGAATACCATACGCTTGCTGCGGGTGACACCTATCGTTTCATCGCCCAGAAGTACGGCATCCAGCTCAAGATCATCATCAAACGCAATAGTGGAGCCATCAGCACCTACGGCATTGGCGACCGTATCTGCATCGGCTGCAAATAGACCGTAAAAGCCACAAGCTATGCCCAGCGGATTTTACAAGTTCAACCCCAAGACCCTCTCCTTTGAGAAAGCGAAGCTCAGTTTCAGGCACATCGCTAAGAGGATGGTATGGGTGTTCCTCAGCGGCATAGCCTTTGCACTCATCTTCATCTGGATCGGCTTTTACGTCATTGACTCGCCAAAAGAGAAGCTGCTGGAGCAGGAAAACAACGAGTTGAAGGCAGAGGTGGATGAACTCAACAGCAGAATAGAGTTGATGTCGAAAGTGCTTTTGGACATTGAGGACCGGGATGACAACGTATATCGCACCATCTTGGAGGCGGATCCCATCCCGGCGTCAGAGCGGTATCCTCTGTTGGCGGAGCGCCCTGGCAATGACAGTCTCTCGCGTTCTGAGGCCAGTGCCCTCCTGAAAGAGGCCAACAAGAAGGCCGACAAGCTGATGGTCCGGCTGGCGGCGCAGTCCAAGTCTTTGGATGAGCTGGAGCGCATCGCCGACAAGAAGTCAGACATGCTCACCTGCATTCCGGCAATCCGTCCATTGAAGAACATGTACAGCGTCACTTCCGGTTTCGGGCGGCGTTATCACCCTGTCTTGAAGACTTTGCGTTCCCATACGGGGGTGGACATTGCCGCACCCAAGGGGACACCCATCTATGCCACTGCCGACGGGGTGGTGTCGGGTGAGAACCCCGGCGGCGGCTACGGCATCTGCGTGGTCCTCTCCCACGGCTACACCTACAAGACCCTCTACGCCCACATGTCCAAGAAGACTGTCCGACCCGGCCAGCGTGTCAAGCGCGGGCAGCTCATCGGCTATGTGGGAACCAGCGGCATGGCAACAGGCTCCCACCTGCACTATGAGGTCATCAAGGGCGGACAACCCGTCAATCCCGTCTATTATTTCTACAGCGACATCACTCCGGAGGAGTACAATGCCATCCTCGAATCCTCCCGGAAGGTCAACCAATCCCTGTCCTAATGAAGATATTGAGACGCTCACACCGCTTGTTTCCGATCCTGTTGTCGCTCCTATGCCTTGCCTGCTCACCCAAGGGGCGTAACAGCGACAAGATGATCTTCCACTACAACGAATCTGGGGGCATTCAGACTCTGGATCCCGCCTACTCCTCGGGCCAGGCCGTCATCTGGGCCTGCAATCAACTCTACAACGGACTGGTGGAGTTAGATGACTCCATGCGTATCGTCCCATCCATCGCCAAGAGCTGGACCATCTCCGAGGACGGACGCACCTACACCTTCACCCTGCGATCGGACGTCACCTTCCATAACACCGACTTCTTCCCGTTTGAAGGGAAGCGGTACGTCAAAGCGGCCGACTTCGTGTACAGTTTCGGCAGGATTCTGGATGGGGAGGTAGCCTCACCAGGTGCTTGGGTTTTTCAAAAGGTGAAGCGCGATGCCGATGGCAGGCCCTGTTTTGAAGCGTTGAACGACACCACCTTCCAGATCACCCTGGAGGAACCCTTCCCGCCGTTCCTGGGCATCCTGACGATGAAATACTGCTCCGTGGTACCCCAAGAGGTGGTGGAGCATTACGGCAAAGACTTCCGCAACCATCCCGTAGGCACAGGACCCTTCAAGTTCCAACTGTGGCAGGAAGGGGTCAAGATGGTATTGCGCAAGAACCCCGACTACTTCGAACGTGACGAGCAGGGCACTCCCCTGCCCTATCTGGATGCGGTGGCGATCTCCTTTATCGTTGACAAGCAGTCGGTCTTCATGGAGTTCATGAAAGGGAGCATAGACTTCATGTCGGGAGTTGAGGCTTGTTACAAGGACGCGCTCCTGACCAAAGAAGGGCAGTTGAACCCCGAGTACAAGAATCAGATCACCCTGTTGACCGGTCCCTACCTGAACACGGAGTACCTGGGATTCATGCTTCAAGACAAGGGCAATGGCAATCCGCTGCTCAACAAAAAGATCCGGCAGGCCATCAACTATGGTTTCGATCGGGAGAAGATGATGAAGTTTTTACGCAACAATGTGGGCTATGCGGGCACCGCGGGTTTCATCCCGATGGGCATGGCCGCTTTCGACGCGGAGCGAGTCAAGGGATATGATTACAACCCGAAGAAGGCCGCAGCGCTGCTGGCGGAAGCGGGCTATCCGAACGGCAAAGGGCTCCCACCCATCAGCGTGGCGGTGTCGGCCAACTATGCCGACCTCTGCCAATATATCCAGCATGAGCTTTCACAGATAGGCATCGACCTCCGTCTGGACATCACCCAGGGAGCGCAACAGCGTGAGATGATGCGCAACTACCAGTTGCCCTTCTTCCGGGGTTCCTGGATCTGCGATTACCCCGACGCGGAAAACTACCTGGCTCTTTTCTACTCCAAGAATCTGCAGCCCGTGGGCTCCAACTACACCCATTATGTGAACAAAGCCTTCGACAAGCTCTACGAAGCCTCCCAGCGCTGCACCGACGAGGCCAGGCGAAATGAATACTACATCCGTATGGACTCCCTGCTGATGGAAGATGCGCCTGTTGTGGTGCTCTATTATGACAAGGTGGTGCGTTTCACCCGCAAAGAGGTCACCGGCTTGGGCATCAACCCAATCAACATGCTGGACTTGAGAAGAGTCAGGATTAGCCGTTAGCCGTTGGCCATTGGCTAGTAGAGGAGTCTGGTGCAACCGCGTTGGAGATCAATCATTTCAAGTGGATGCGAATTACCCCATGCAAGACGGAGGGTAATTTCACTGGACACAAAAAAATGGATGGGATACGTTCGTTCCATCCTGCTACGCCTCGCCGGGGGCTGCATAGAGCGTGGCGCATCGGCCGATGATTGAGTTGGCGCACTCGAAGCCGGCCTCGCACACTTTCTTGTTTTTGTTTCCATCATATCCCATCACCAAATGCATCGTATCGTAGCCAAGGGTGACGAAGTGGAGCAGTTTCTTGTCGCGTTTGGCAGCAGCTTCCTTGTACTTCTCGATGGAGGGACGCCCCTTGCCGTTGCGTATCTGTAACACGGCATCGAGGGCCACCAGACAGCCGCACCAGAGAATATTTCCTGCCGTCTTGACATATTTGCTATCCGTATAGCTTCTCAGCTCAGGGTCATACTTCGCTTTGCGGATGATTTCTTCGGCGTTGGCCACATAACGTTGGGCCTCCTCTATAGGGTTTTTACTTTCCATAGTTCTTTTGTTTTAGACCGCAAAGATACAACACAAAAACTATCCTGTCAATAGTTTTTATTATTTTTTTACATCTGATAATGAGTGCATTGCGAAAATATCGGTATATAATTCGCAATTATTAGTTAATTTTGCATTGGATTTTTGCGAGAAAGAGGCACATTTCACTCAAACGCCACAAAAGATGCTTGATCCGAAATCGCTTCTCTCATCTTCTCCTCCAGGCTCTTCACATCAAAGCCCACCTCCTTGTACAGAGAGGGGATATCACCGTGGGAGATGAAGCGGTCGGGCAGGGCGACGTGATGGAGGCGGATATGATTGAGCTGATGCTCTTCCAGGAACTCAGCCACTGCAGAAAAGAGTCCGCCCTTCTCGGTTCCGTCCTCCACAGTCATCCAGACAGGGAAGCGCTTCGACAGTGTCAGCAGTTGTTTTTCGTCAAGAGGTTTCAGAAAGCGGACATCGAGATGGGCAGGCACGATGTCGTCTTCTTGAAAATGTTCGATGGCCTGTGCAACGTTGTTGGCCAGTGGCCCCATAGTGAGCACCAGGAGCACATCCTTCTTACCTTCGCTCAGCAGTTCGCTTTGGCCGATGGGGAGGTCATGGGGCTCGTTATGCCAATCCGTGAGCACGCCGCGCCCGCGGGGGTAGCGTATCACGAAGGGCAGGCCGTTGTTTTCCTTCGCCTGATGATAGGCGGTCCACATCAGATGGCGCAGTTCATGCTCGTTGCGCGGTGAGGCGATGACAAGATCCGGTATCGCACGCAGGAATGCCAGATCAAAGGCACCCTGATGCGTGGCGCCATCCTCTCCCACCAATCCGGCACGGTCGATGCAGAAGATGACGGGCAGCTTCTGCAACGCCACATCGTGGATCACCTGGTCATAGCCGCGCTGGAGGAACGAGGAGTATATGTTGCAGAAGACCGTCAGGCCATCGGCCACCATACCGGCGGCAAAGGTGACGGCATGCTGCTCGGCAATACCGACATCGAAGACTCGTTCAGGAAATTCAGCATCCATGATCGTCATGGAACAGCCCGTGGCCATAGCCGGTGTGATGCCCACCACCTTCTCATCCTGTCGGGCGATCTCCAGTAGCGTATGGCCGAAGACATCCTGGAACTTGGGCGGCTGGTTGCCACTCTCCGGCTTGATGATCTGGCCGGTGTCGGGATCGAACTTCCCCGGCGCGTGATAGGTGGTCTGATTCTGCTCAGCCGCATCCAAGCCTTTGCCCTTGACGGTGATCACATGCAGCAACTGGAGCCCGGGGAGCCGTTTCAAGCTTTGGAGCGTCTTGACCAGATAGATCACATCGTGACCGTCGGCTGGGCCGAAGTAGCGGTATCCAAGACTTTGGAACAGGTTGCTGCCACCCAGCAGATAACCTTTGACTCCATTGCCGAGCCGACTGAAAAAGCGGGTGATGGCATTGGAACTCTTCGACTTGAAGGTGAAGATGTTCCACAGTCGGTTCTTGAATCGGTTATAGGCGGGCGAGGCCGTCAGGGTGAGCAGATATTTGCTCATGGCACCCGTGCTCTGGTCGATGGATATCTTGTTGTCGTTGAGGATCACCAGCATGTTGACGTCGCGGTAGGCAGCCTGATTCATGGCCTCAAAGGCCATGCCGCCCCCGATGGCTCCGTCGCCGATGACGGCGATATGGTTGCGTTCCTTGTCGCCATTCAGTTTGGAGGCCAGTGCCATGCCCAAAACGGCGGAGATAGAGGTGGAAGAGTGTCCTGTGCCAAAGGCATCATATTCGCTCTCCTCGCGGCGCGGGAAGCCGCTGATACCGCCATAGCGACGATTGGTGTGGAACATCTCCTTACGCCCTGTCAGAATCTTGTGGCAGTAGGCCTGGTGACCCACATCCCACACCAACTTGTCGTTAGGGGTATCAAAGACATAATGCAGGGCCACTGTCAGCTCCACGACACCAAGGCTGGAACCGAGATGGCCAGGGTTCTCAGCAGTCTGCTCAATGATATAGCGGCGAAGTTCCTGGCACAGGGCCGGCAGCTCCTCCAGCGAAAGCTTACGCAGATCTTCAGGTGTCCGAATCTGATCCAAATACGACATATCTATTAACTTAACAAGCTCTTATAGAAAGACATCAGTTGGTCCTTGATCAGGGCACTATTATGGTGTACAGAGATAAACTCACGGGCATTCTCACCGATGATGGAACAGAGGTCGGGCGTGGCCACGCACTTATGGATGGCAGCGGCGAACTCCTCCGGGGTATTGGCAATGAAGAGATGTTTCCCATTCTCCACCTCCAGGCCTTGCGCACCCACGGAGGTGGTAATCACGACTTTCCCCAACGCCATCCCTTCGATGATCTTCACCCGGATGCCACTGCCCGCGAGCAGGGGCACCACCATGATATCGTGCTGCAGCATAAACTCATTGGCATCAGGCACAGAACCGGCCAATATCACATTTTGGTCATGCCGCTGATAGAAGGACTCGGGAATATGATGTCCTGCGATGGTAAAGGTGAGTTCCGGCTGTTCTTTCAGAATTACAGGCCATACCTCATCCAAAAACCACTCGATGCCTTCCACGTTGGGGGCCCAGTTCATGCTGCCCAGATGGAAGATGGAGGGCTCGTCAGAAGGGATATAGTCGTCTTCATCCTCATATTTGTCCATGTCAATGCCAAAGGTCAAGACCTCCCCCTTTGTTTCGGGAGAAAGAGCCTGGAAGAACTGATAGTCGGGGGTTGAGATTGTCAGATAGCCATCAACCGACTGCAGGATGCGGCGTTCCACCTTCTCCAGCTGATGGGCATTGGTACGGTAGAGCCATTTGCGCAGGAGGTTGCGTTCGTTCTGGGCCAGTCGTTCCCAGATCTCATGCTCGATATTATGCATACGCATCACCACCTTGGCTTTGCTATATTTGCGGATAACAGGGATGTAGGCCATCATATAGATGGACTCCACATGGACAATATCGAAGGTCTCTCTTTTCAGGATCTGTGTCAACAGAGACACCATCTGCTTGGAATAGAAGCGGTTGATATGGTAGGAAGTATGGGTGCACAGGGATTTCAGGGCATCTTTCAGCCGAGGAGTAGTATCCACAAAGACCGACTCAAAACGGGTGCGTTGGAGATAGTCTTTGGGGAACGCGCTCATATTGACCGGATGCTTAGGGGTCTCCAAGGCGACCACCTTCACCTCCTGACCACTATTCAGCAGCATGTCGGTGACATTATGGATAGCTACACAGCCGCCATCTACCAGCGGGAAGGGTGGTTTATGACACAGTTGCAGTATTTTCATTTCGTTTCTTAAATATCTTCAAGTTTTTTAAATTCTCGATAAATTTGGCATACGTATCGGGGGAGAGAACTGAAGAGTCTGTGGTAGCATGATACGTAAGGAAGACGCAGATGGGCAGCAGGACCATGGAGGAGAGCCACATTCCGAACCAGACGGGCAGAGGGCTGCTTTTGGACAATTTCTCGCCAATAATGGAGATGGCGAAGTAGAAGGTGAAGAAGACCACCGTGATCACCAACGGGATGCCGATGCCACCCTTGCGGATGATGGAGCCCAGTGGGGCGCCAATGAAGAAAAAGAGTAGGCAGGCTACGGCAAGCGTGAACTTGCGATAGAACTCTATCTGATAGTTCCACATTTGGTGGGTGCGGAAATTCACATCCTGGAAGTTGTAATTGATCGCATAGGAGGTGTTCCGCGCCCCATTTTCCGCCAATTGCAGCACCCGCGCCTGTAGTTCCTCTCCATAGTCGGCAGGCTTACGCAGATACTCCAAGGAAGCCGTATCCAGGCTGTTGTTGTCTCTCACCTTCTGGTTGAAGAAATAGAGACAGCCAAAGAAGACTTCCGCGGCATTCATATTCTGAGTTTGGATATATTGCTTGGCCGTGTCTATCTTGGCATTCAGCTGACTGATGGAGAGGGCTGTGGAGTGGTTCTCGTAGAAGCTGGCATCCACATTCTGAGCGGAGAAGTCAGACATGTCGAAGCGTTTGTACTGCTTGCTGAAGGTGGTGCGCATCAGGGGATAATGAACCTTGGTATCGTATGAGCCACGCGTGATGGAAGATTCGTCCCATGTGGACCCGTTATAGAGCGTGAAGAGCAGGTAGTGCTTGTCGGGAGTCACCACCATCGTACCCTCCTCGGCGCTGGTCACGCTGATGTTCCCTTGCCTTTTGGAATGGTCATAGATGAGAATATCCTTGATGGTCACCCCATCGGGCATTTTCTTGCCTACGCGGATGGCGTAGTTGTCGATGTCGGTATAGAAGACCCCTTCTGTGATATTGAGGGCGGGTTTTTGCTCTTGGATGTCGAAGAGCAGCATCCTCAGCTTGACGGAGGCGCGTGGGATGATGTCATTGGACACCTCGAAGGCCAGGCCGCCGATCAGGGTGGCCATGATAGCCAAGGGCATCATCATCCGTCGGGTGGAGATGCCAGCCGACTTGAGCGCCACAATCTCGGAGCGTTCACCCATGTTACCGAAGGTCATCAGAGAAGCCAACAGCACAGCCAACGGGAAGGCCATGGATGACAGAGTGATAGAGGCGTAGAAGAGTAGCTTCAGGAGGACGCCCACCTCAAGACCTTTACCCACAAGCTCATCGACCCACTTCCACAGAAACTGCATCAAGAGGACGAAGAGGGCCACGAAGAATGTCAGGACAAAGGGGCCCAAGAAGTTCTTGCACAGATAACGGTCTATAATCTTCACAGTCGGACCATTAGATTAGTAATCTCCGAGCGTCACGGGGAGCTGGGCGAGGGCGGCGGCAGCCTGCTCATCGTTGGGCGGGGTGCCGTGCCATTTGTGTGTGCCCATCATAAAGTCGACTCCTTGTCCCATTTCGGTCTTCATGATGATAGCGATAGATTTCCCCTTGCGGGCCAGCTTCTTGGCCAGCTTCAGCGTCATCACACAGGATTTCATATCGTTACCATTCATATCCAGCACCAGCCAGTTGAAGGACTCCAACTTGGCACGCAGGTTGCCGAGGCTGTTGACAGAGTCCACAGGACCGTCGATCTGCTTGCCGTTATAATCGATCGTGACGATGAGGTTATCCACTTTGTTGTTCGGGGCGAACATGAAGGCTTCCCACATCTGGCCCTCTTCCAGTTCGCCGTCGCCGGTGAGAGCGAAGACCAGGTTAGGGTCTTGGTTAGCCTTTTTGGCCAGGGCAGCACCGATGGCCACAGAAACGCCCTGTCCCAGGGAACCGGAGGCCACGCGGACGCCGGGAAGGCCTTCCACGGGTGTGGGATGGCCTTGAAGGCGGGTATGTAGCTTGCGGAAGGTGGAGAGCTCCGAAACCGGGAAGTATCCCCTGCGAGCCATCACACTATACAAGAGGGGAGAAATATGGCCGTTGGAGAGGAAGAACATATCCTCGCCAGCACCGTCTTGGGCAAATGCTTCGGGATGGATGTTCATGATCTCAAAATAGAGCGCAGTCATAAAGTCTGCACAGCCTAATGAACCGCCCGGGTGACCAGACTGGGCACCATGAACCATCCGGATGATATCTCTGCGGACTTGAGCCGCAATGGATTCTAATTCTTTAATTTCCATAATGTTGATATGTTGAATGTTAAAATTCTATTGAAGCGGAGATCTTCTGGGCAATATCAGCAAACTCCTCTTTCGTCAGCTGAACACGCTCCCCCTTGAAGTCGAGGTCACCAACGCCATTGATGGGAACCAGATGGATATGGTTGTGGGGCACGTCGATGCCGATTACGGCAACACCGATCCTTTTGCAGGGGATGGCCTTCTCAATGCCACGGGCAACCTTCTTGGCGAATACCATCATCTTGCCGAGCAGGTCATCGGGCAAGTCAAAGATGTAGTCGTTCTGCAGTTTAGTGATGACCAGCGTATGGCCTTTGGCAATCGGGGAGATATCCAAGAAAGCGAAGAAATGTTCATCTTCCGCGATTTTGTAGCAGGGGATTTCCCCTTTGACGATCTTAGTGAAAATAGTCTCTTCCATCTTTGAAGGAATTAAAATTAACGGGAAACATCTAAAATTTCAAAATCCATGGCGCCTGCGGGGGCCTGCATGGTGACAACATCGCCCTTGGCATTGCCGATCAGGGCTTTTGCCAGCGGACTGGATACGGAGATTTTTCCGGCCTTGAGATCGGATTCGGACTCCGGCACGATGGTATAGGTCATCTGCGCCTTAGTCTTCACGTTCCGTACCGTCACAATAGAGTAAATCAGCACCTTGCTGATGTCGATTTTGGACTCATCGATGATACGGGCTTTCGCGATAAGGTTCCGGAGGTTGGCTATTTTGAGTTCGAGCAGACCTTGAGCCTCTTTTGCCGCATCATATTCGGCGTTCTCAGAGAGATCGCCCTTGTCGCGGGCCTCAGCGATGGCCTGTGAAATTCTAGGCCGCTCAACAGATTCGAGTTGAACGAGTTCTTGTTTCAAAGCATCCAAGCCTTCTTGAGTATAGTATTTAATGTCTTCCATTTTTTGAATTAATATTACACAAAGAAGAGGCCTTTTACAGCCTCTTCTTTTTTTGATATAAAAGAATAATTGGTTTTACAAAGTAATCTTGATACCCATCAAGTGGTTGCCACGCCATTTGCTGGTGAAGCGGTAGGCGTAGTCGAGATAGATTCTGGCGCCGGTATTGCCTTTCTTCAAAGGAACAACTGCGGTAGCACCGACAGAAGGTCCCAAGAAGAAGGAGTCACCATTGACGAGAATCGTGGAGACCACCTCATTGGTAGTATAATCGGTAGAGGTCTTCTTGGTGAAGCTTTCCAGAGAATAGCCGCCACGAATCATGAAGTAGTTCATGAAAGCGTACTCAAGACCCACGGCGAAGATATCGCGGGAGTAAGAGTTGGCGGTGAAGGCACCCATCAGCGTGATTCTGTGCATAGCCTCGTCACGGGTGAGACCCATCTCTTTTCTGTCATCCTTGGACATCTCTGCATATTCGCCTCCGAAGAAGAGGAAGTCATAGGAAACACCCACCGTCAACAGGGAAGGCATCTCGAATTCAGCAGAACGGGATTGGAGGGTCTGCTCAAAGCTTGTACCGACAGCGACACCTCGGGCGGCAAGACCGTCACCCTTGTAGCTCATGGGGAGACCGATGTTCTTCAAGGTAACACCAATTCTGAAGTTATCGAAAGCACCAGCCGTATATTGGATACCGGCATCGATGGCGAAGCCCATGGCATGAGCATCGGAAATGCTTTCGTTGATGATCTTGACCGTAGCACCACCCTGGATGAAGTGGTTGAACTTCTTGGCATAGTGGATACCGATATAGGTGAGGCTAGGACTGAAAGTACCCAGACCACCTTCGGGCTGACCGACTGTCGTACGCTCGATATCGCCAAAGCCCATAGAGAAGAAAGAGAGACCTATCGTACCAAAATCTTTGGCACGGCCCAGGTGTTGGGCAAATGCCATGGCATTGATGTTGATGCCGCAGTTGGAACCAACGAGATATTGGGTACGGTTAAAGGCAAACTCCGTTTTCTTGACGAAAGAGAGGCCGGCAACATTAGAATAGACGGATTCAAGACCGCGGATCTCGGCCACACCTGCATTGGCAAAGCCACTGGTGTGAGCCCACGGGTCAATCATAAGATGGGAAGCGCCAGCCTGGCCGGAACGGTCTCTGTTACCTGCCAGTACGTTATAGGACGTACTGACAGATATAAGAGCAACTAATGTGCAAATTATTAATGATTTATATAAGTTTTTCATATTCTTGACAGTTTTACGGTATTAATAATTTTAGAAACCATTCAAGTCGGTAGGACGCATCGAGCAGAAGAACTTGAGCGTACGCTCACCAATACCGTCGGCCTTCACGTGGATGATATACACGCCGCTGGCGATCGGAATGTTGGCATGGTTCTTCAGATCCCACTGAACAAATGAAGTTGAAGCATCACCTTTCGTAAGGGTTCTAATCAGAGTACCGTTAACGGTGTAGATGGAGATAGTACACTTGGCCGGGAGGTTCACAATACGAACGTAAGTCTCCAGGGCAGTGGACTCATAGTTGGAGAATCCATAGTACGGGTTGGGAACAATGTTGATCTCATCCAGCACAGTCTGGAAATCTTCAGACGTCTCGATCTTGGTAGGAGAGATATTCTTCGTGGTGAAGGTGTACATCGGATAACCACCGTTCTGGCTTGCATAAGGAGCAGCGGCGGGATCGTTGTACCAACGGGAAGAGTATCTCATGTACGGACGGGAAACACGCAGTTTGATCTTGGCATCGCAAGCCATCCAATTGCTCTCCTGGTTCATGGCCGGCATCGGAATGCTGGTCCACATCACGTTGTTGAACAATTGCATCTTGAGTTGCTGACGACCTTTGTTGGTGAGATTCGTATTGGCATTATTCACCTGATTGAACTTGGCGTTCAGCCATTCGCAACCATCGTAAGCACCGCACTCGTACCAAGGATAGTATTTGCCGTTGTACTCGAAGGAGCCACCGTGAGTAATGCTGTTGGAGTTGGTAGTGGTCTCGTTGTCGTTGTAGTTACGCTGTCTGGCGGAGTTTCTGTAATACATACTACAAGTATTACCGGAACTACTACAAACATAGACATAGTGACGACCGCCATTCAAAGGCTCACCATAGGTGACGCTATAGACATCACGATAGTTATTGTATGCCGTAACACCCATAGCAATAGGCTCACCCGTCTCCTCGTCCAAGATTAACTCACCCGTCTGCGGGTTCTTGTAATAAGCATAGACATTGGTCGGGTTGAAGAGCATATCATTACCATTGTTCAGCTCATCATTGGAGTTTTCAGCGAACATGATGTTCAAGCGCTCGCCCGTCTCCACGTTGATGGCATAACCCGGGAACCAACCAAAGCCGGTAGTACCGGAATTGTCAGGATTACCATTCTTATCTACAGAAGGAGCTTTCTTAGGTTCATGACGCAGGTTCTTATAGGTCTGACCGTTGAAATGCTGATCCACATAGTAGTTGTCGGCAGAAGCGCTACTACCGGACTCAAGCACCAAAGCTCTGGACCAGAGGTTAGTATCAGAAGTGAAGACGATATCAACAGAATAGAGGTTGGTCATGGTCTGATTGTAACCAGGGTTGGCCGGGGTTGTGGCAATATCCTGGAATGCGAAAGCAGCGTTGGCAGGACCATTCTTATCTTCGATATATTGGTCATCAGCTTGGAAGTATTTAGCCTTAGGACCGCCATCATACGGGGATGACAATACATACGGAGACCATAATCCATTCACCATACTCTCGAATTGCTGATTAGGATCAGAGAATCCTCTGGATTTCCAATTTTCGTTCAAGGTACCTTTTGCCATAACTAGGAAGAAGTCTTCGGAACGCCATTTCATATAGTTGGCCTCGGCACCTTCCTGTGTAGGAGGAGCGTCTTCCCAAGCAGCGGAAGCTTGTTGTCCAGCGTGAATCCAGTTGGCAGGATAGTCACCTTCCATGTCAGCAACACCAGAGAGCCATACATAGTCACCATCATATTCGATAGATGAACCAACGGCATCTACTTGAGCATATTTGGAGAGGTTAGCATAGGAATAGCCTGCGGGCAGACCCTTCACATAATCATCCAAATCTTTCTGATAGATCTTGAAGTTGTCATTGATAATGGCGATGGAGATACCCAGATCCAAGAAGAGCTCTTCGTTGGTCATACTGATCGGCATGGCAGCGGTAGTCACTCTTTCGAGACCCATTTCAGCCAACTCTTCATCAGAAACTTCGTCAGAGATGATCAGTTGCCATTCAGTATCGTCATTCACGTCATTGGAAGTCTCGTTCGGTAACAACTTAATCGTGTAGTCAAAAGGTTTCACCTTCAACGGATCCACGACCTTAATGTTCAGAGGACCATAGTTATTCTTATATTGTACCTCATTGTAAACGTTGTTAGTCAGAATCTTCTCCACAGACTCATCGGTCAGATCCAAGAAGAAACCGCCGTTGCCCTGACCCTCAATACGGGTGATCATAGGCTGGTCGCCATAGTTGGCATTGAGAAGTTGCTCAACCGGTTTGTGAGGAATAGCCGTGTAGGTATGGATGTTACGACGACCGGCAAGATACGGAGTCATCTGACCGTCCAAGTGATCGGCATCCATGCTGAATTCTTTGTACTGGTTGTAACCGTATGCCAAGACGAGGAAGTAGTACTCTTTGTGGTTCACCAGGTTTTTGTTGGTACCTGTAGCAAACTTGTCTTCCGTCACACGGAAAGAGTGGGCGATACCTTCATCGCCACCGTTCACCATCTCGGTAGCCACGGAACTTCCGATAGCGTCATTGTAAATCCAGTTGACGAGTTGTCCGGCGCCATTCTTAATATCGCATTGGGCAATCAGGATAGCCTTGCTGGCATCGCCGAGGTCGGTAACGCTGACAGAAGCGGAGGACAATTGATAGATTTGATAACCTTCAAACTTATAGGAACGATCCTCTTGGGAGAGGGTGTCGATTCTAGTTTCATTGTGAGAAGTGGTGAAATAAATGACCGTGTCTTCGCCATTAGATGTATAAGTTTGAATAGAGTCGAGGGCCTCAACCAAAGTAATAGTCTCGATCGTCTTTTGGATTTGCGGATCAAGCTCCACATAGGTCTCGTGATAGTTGTTGCTGTTCTTATCATCATTGGAGAGATAGATGATCAACTCATTCTCGAGCTCGCGGATCGTGACATCAGGAGCATCGGGACCATCCAGGGTCTTGAAGCAGTTCTCGAAGAGGGATTGGCACTTGTCATCGGCCACCTTCAGGAGTTCCACGGAAGCCCATGCACCGCCTTGGGTAGCACGTGCCCAAGGAATACCAACGGTAATGTAGTTGACGGCACCAGGTCTCAAGGTGAACGGACCAGCAGACTCGAGGAAACGACGGTCATAAGGTTGGTTGTTCACGTTAGCTTCGGTCCAGCCTTCAGCACCGTATTGGGTGGGGTTAGGATCCACGCCTTGGGTACCCCAGTTACAAACGTCGGTGAGAGCAGGGAACATGAAGTCGCACTCAGGACCGTTACCACCGGTGGATTGGTGAGCGTTGCCGCCGTAACGCATCTTGGTGTTATCACGCCAGATACCTCTCAAATAGTTGTAATACTCGAAAGCCACTCTCGGGTCACCATTGTAAGCGTCAGAGTTATCATGATAAACGAATCTTCTCATACCGAAACGCTCGTTATCGATAATGCTATCGCCGAAGTTCACACCATTGATAGCCATCTGGTCCAATTCATACTGGCTCTTGAGGAACTTGTCGCAATAGCCAGCGTATTGGGCGCTGTCAGCATGGAATCTGGGGTTATCACGGTTATCGGGATCCATGTAGGGACCTTGGAAGAAGTCCACACCTACCGCAGGGGGTTGGTCACCATAGGCCCAGATTTGGCCGGTACCATCCACGTTGGAACCATTGTAGCAGTAGCCCAAACCACGACCCACATCGCAACCGATATAGTCATCGTTAGCATAACCCAGATCAGGGTCAACCCACTGGGAGAAGAAGGTGTTAGTCAGGGTATAGGTGGAACGGTTGATAATCTCATAGGAGTAGAACGTCATGTTGTTCAAGTCATCGTTCGTGGAGAAGCCGAAGCACTGGCCACGGATTTCCAGACCGATAGAAGGACCCTGGGACTCGGTGTGAGGACCAGCATTATCGTTGAAGATCCAGTAGAGGGTCTCATCGCCCTTGAGCACATGGTCGGCATAAATCATACCGTTGGAGTTGTGCCAATCAGGACCATAATACATAATGTCTTCAGGAGTTCTGGGAAGAGCGTGCTGGGCAGCGAGGGCAAGGTTATCCTCGGTCCAGGGGCAGAGGTCATTGTTGACATCATAGTACGGATAGTCACCGTTTTCAGGATCGTATTCGCCATTTTCGTTCACATCCTTAAAGGGAGCGAGATAGTAAGAATAACCCTCGTCGCCATGAGCAGGATAGTTGGCAATGTCAGCAGGCATCACATAACCGGAGGTGTTGTAACCGCTGATGTGCTGGTCGACCTCGGCACGAGTGACTCTGAAGTGCTTATCGAATTTAAGACATTCAGACTGAGTGGTAGTGGCACCCGTGATCTTCAGGGGGCCAGGCCAATAGTCGTCACCGACTTGTCTGAAACGGACGGCGGCCAACTTCAACATACCATTGACATCATAACCACCAATCCACAGACCGGCTGAGAACATGGAGGTCTTACCAGATCCGATAGGAACCTCATATTCAGCAGTCTCTTTAAACCACATGGTACCGCCGGTCTCAATGTACGCACGTACGTTGTTCACCGTAAGTTCGTTGGAGCTACTAGCCGGAAGACAGGTAGCTGACTCGTCCTTGGGTGCAGAAGATTTCCTTGTGTCTCCTTTGTATTTCTCAGCTTGCATGGTGTTAAACACCATACAAACCAAAAGGAGTGTCAAACTGAGAACTTTGATTATATTTTTCATTGTTGCTATATTTATTTCTTATGATGTTAGAAAGAAAATTGAATACCTAAACTTGCACGGATAGGACGGCTGTAGTTGTACGGATTCTTAACACGCATCAAGTAGTAGTTGATATAGGAGTCAACATATACCTGGCTGTTAATAGCCTGCTGATATTCAGCGGCAGAGAGGTATCCATCATCATCCGGGTTGCCGGTGTAGTCATACACGGAAATCACGTTCTTGAAGTTGAAGAGGTTCTGGATATCCACGTAGATAGTCAGGTAACCAGGTTTCGTCTTCTTGGCATTGCCATCGGCATCCTTGGCGTTCTTGTTGAAGGTGAACATGAAGGTCTTGTCGATACGGAAGTCAGCTTGGAACTGCCACGGCGTGTTGGAACCGTTGATAGTACCGGCGAGGCGGGAAGAAGTACCACCTACGATCGTGGAGTACGGAGTGCTGGAACGTGTGTAAGGAGTACCGGAAGCAGCAGTGAAGAGCAAGGAGAAACCGGTGTTGGCCAACCATTGGATCTCTTTGGTGGTCGGAGTGCCATCGGCACCCATGATGGTCTTCTTGCCTTTCGGGCCGTCATAAGCAGTACCGGCGTCGAAACGATAGTCCAAGTTCACACCAATTCTGTGTCTTTGGTCGAAGGAGAGGTTCGTCAGGGTTCTCAGGTTAGGCTGACCAGCGGCCAGAATGTTCAACTGAGAAGTACTACCGGAACCCGTACCTTTAGCAAACTGCAACGTATAGTTAGCAGAGAGGGTCAGATTCTTCGTTCTGTTCATTCTGTAAGAGAAGGTGAAACCTTGAACGGTACCGAAGTCAATATTCTGGTAGGAATAATAGGTGTTCGGATAAGCACCGGAGAAGCGGTAAGCTTGGATCTGATTACGTTTCTCAGAATAGTAAGCGCTGATACCGATAGCAGACTTGCTACCAACTTTCTGACGGAAACCGATTTCATAGTCGATACTCTGTTGCGGTTTCATGTTCGGGTTGGAGATAATGTCGCTGGCGGAGTTTCTCTTGGAGATGAAGAGGTAGTCCACCGGGGAAATCTGCAGGTTGGTAGGACGGGAAGTGATGATGTTATAGTGAGCGTAGAACAAAGAGTTGTCGTTCACGTTGAAGGAGAAGGAGATACGAGGCATGACAGACCATTGTGCCTTGTAATCGGTGAAGGCGGAGGATTCCACCTTGGTAATGGAGTTGATCAGGTCGATCTCATTCTTCAAGATAGGACCGTTTACATAGAGGGAGAGCTGAGTCTCAGGGTCGGTGACCTCTTGACCGGCAGAGTTGTACCAGGTATCACCATTACGATAACCGATGATGGAGGAGCTGTTGAACACATCGCCTTGGATGTCGGCTTCGCTCATGTAGGTGTCGGAACCTTGATAGTAAACAACCCAGTTGTCTTCGGCATTGCCGACGAAGTTAATATTGCTATTCAGGTTGCGGATATCTTTAACTGTATAGGCTTCGCGGAAGAGGTAGGGGTCTTTCAACACGGACTGGTTGGCGTCGAAGCGGTCAACACGCAAACCGATGTTGAAGAGCAAGCTTCTGATGGAGAACTTATCCTGGAGATAGAAGGCCATATAGACCGGCTCGTAAGCTCCGATGGAGTAGGTCTTCTGACCATCGCTACCAATACCGTTGAAGAAGTCGTCAATTGTGGTTTTCTTCTTGTTGATCTTGCCGGTATAGTCATAACCATAGTAGCTGACCATTGGGCTTTCACCGGAAGAGGTACCAAGCAAGAGCTCTTCGGCGGAGAACATATCCACGCTGAAGACATTCGGATCATAGCTGTCGATGTCCAACCAGTCGTCGCCATCAGGGTTCAAGCCCAAGGAGGTACGGAGGTTGCGGTCGAAAGCGGTCTGGTCGTTGATGCTGACCAAACGGTTGTAATCCACATAGAAGAATTCACCGTTATTCCAAATGATAGGATTGTCCTTATCCAACTCGGCGATATGATAGTTAGCCTCGTTTCTCATGAGAGTCCAAAGGCCGACCGGTCCGATACCGTAGCCACGGTAGGTCAGTTTCTCAAAGTCATAACCGAACTTCAACTCATGGTTCTTGAGGGCCATGGAAATGCTGGCCTTCACACCAAACTGCTCGGTTTGGGACTTGCTGTAACCATTATAGACAACGCCAGGGGACTGATACATGGAATATACAGAGCTGGGTTGATCGCCATTACGCAGGGCGCCGAAGGTCTGATACAGGGTCAGGTCATACGGGAAGCCTTCGTAGTAGTTACGATAGATATCCTCAACAGGGAATTGGTTTACGAAGTTGAGTGTATATTGGGAAAGGATAGGGTTGACGTTGAAGTTAGGATTGATGCTGAACGTCACGATGGAGTCATACCAACCGTTGAATACATACACATCGTAAATCTCACTGGGGCCAGTGATACTGTCACCGGGCAAGGTCAGCTCATCCACGAAGGTGTAGCTTCTGGTCTTCTGGGTCTGGAACTTTCCGACATAACCATATTCGAACAATCTGTCTTTATGCTCGGTGGCATAGGAACGACCGTTGATACGGGTATAGTTGACGTTGATGTCGTACATGATGTTCTTCAACACAGCCGTGGTAGAAGTATCCGTGAAAGCACGGTGGTTCAAACGGGCGTTGAAACGCATGGTGGACTGTTCGGAAGTCGGGTTGTTGGCATTGTTGAACAATGCTTGGGTGGTGCTCCAGGATTTGCCTTTGGCATACTCATAGGAACCGCCGAGGGAGAGTTTCATATTGTGGGTTTTACCCAACATGAAGTCGAATTTCAGCTGTCCGAGGTAATCCCAAGTGCCGGCATTCTTTCTGACACGCTCCTTGTGGAAGGACTCGCTGGTCAGATAGCAGGCCTCTTGATATTGGGCACCATATTCAGTATTGCTGTAGCGCAAGGGGTTTTGAATCAAATATTCAATGACATCGTCATTGGCCATCCAGGTACCGCCACGGGCAGGAGAAGCGTCATGATCGTAAGAGACCTCACCGCTGAAGAGGAAACCGATACGAGCGGGATCCGTTTTCTTCTTGCCTTTCAAGATAGGACCGGAGAGGGAAACAGCACCCAGGAAGTTGTTGTAGCCATCAATGGAACCACGCAACTCGATGGAACCGTGGAAGTCACGAGGAGCAGACTTGGTGGTAATGACCGTGAAGGAGGTACCGTCACCATACTCAGCCGGGATACCGCCCTGGATCAACTGGGCTTCCTCGATAGATGACATGGAGACGCTACTGCTACCACGGATGGTCACACCATCGACGATGGTTTTCTGACCATCGGAACGGTTACCACGGACAGAGCTCATAGAACCGTCAATACCGGTTACACCTTCCAAGGCTGACAAGGCGCCAGTCACGGAACGACCAGGGGTGGTACGCAGGTTTTCACCTGTGATACGGGTGGAAGATGAGGTGCTACCGACATCAAACACTTGCGGTTCGTAAACGATATCGACAATGTCAAGCTCACCCGCACAGTCAATGGAGAAGTCGATGAACACGACCTGTCCTGACGGGACTTGGACGTTGGCGATTTTCTGTTTCTTTTTGCAGGACATTTCTGCGTCGGCAAGCATGTCGTAAGTACCGACTTCAACACCGAAAATCTGATACTCTCCTTTTTCATCCGTCATAGAGTAGTTCACATTCTTGTCACCTGTCATCAAATAGACATAAGTGTAGGCCAAGGGCTCACCTGTTTGGTCCTTAACCACACCTTTAATGGTGGAAGTCTGTGAAAATGCCATGCTAGAGAAAAGAAGGATCACTCCGAGAGTTAAGAGTAATTTTTTAATCATAGCCTTTTATTTATATTAAACATTAAACTTTTTTGCATACTATTTTGGAGGGGGCTAAAATAAGAAATTTATTAATGCAACCGACAAGTTTTTTTATTTATTTCAAAGCCTTATCTTTCAACTAAATATATTTTCTTTTTAAAATTTCAGAATAGATAATACCTTTATAAATTTCCTCTTCTTCCAGAGAAAGTTCGATTTTTGACTTTCCTTCCTGTTTGATTTCCACGCGGGGTGCGGACGCTTCCGGAGTGGGTGCTTTTTGAGACTCTTTATTAGGTGCTGCTCCGCGTGGTTGAGTATCCTCAACGGTCTCATAAGTAAAGTAATCGTCTTTCCCGCCACCCTGCACAGTAGGCCTGGTTGTTGCATATCGGCGCTTCGGTGCCTGGTCGGCATCGGGGAAATAGGGATCCGGTTTGACCTTCGGAGCAGGCTTTCGTGCGTTCTTGACATCACCTTCTTTGAGGGATTTCAGAAGACTCGGTATCAGCGAAAGCGCCATCACGGCAAGGAATATGAGTATGTCTTTCATATTAAAATTATTGTATATATAATTATATTGTATTTACATCTTTATCTTTTGGATGTTGTTCTATGATTTCCACCTTCGCCCGGGCAATACTTACATTCAGTTCATAGCCCACCAAAAAGATAATACAGCTCCAGTTGATCCACAACAAGACGGCAAAGATAGCACCCAAGGATCCATAAATGAGGTTATAGTTGGAGAAATTGGAGAAATAGACATTCAATATCCACAGCAGGATCACCATGGAGATGGTTGCCAAAGAGGAGCCTGCCGAGAAGAAGCGGTAGTTCGACTTCTCCACCGGGGCCAAGTAGTATAATATACTGATTAAGAAGTATATGGCAGCGTAAGTCAGGACCCACTTGATACCATGGACCGTGAGGAAATAGCCCGTATTAGTGCCGAAGATATGGGTATGCACGTATTTCATGATCAGGGAGGCAGCAATAAACAGGGCAATCACCACGAGGATGACCCCGAAGGCGATCAGCATGATCATCACGCTTAGCAAGATCTGTTTCCAGAGGCTACGGCGTGTGTCGTTGAAGTAGGAGGTGTTCATGGCCACCAACATGGAGTTAATCAGCAAGATGGTAAAGTAGATGCCGATTACGAACATCACGGAGGTCAGGGCTCCATATTGGCGGGTAATCACTTCGGTGATCATATTCTGGATGGCAGGCCACACGTAAGTAGGCACTGCTGACTCCAGAAAATCGATCAGGGTCAGCTGGATGCCTTCGCCCAGATAGGCCACCACGGTGAAGAGTCCTATGATGATGGGGATGAGGGCCACGAAGATACGATAGGTCATGGCGGCGGCTCGCTGGAAGACCACCCCCTTGCCGAGCGACTGCATGAAGAAGCGCATCACGTCATAGAGGGGCATCTTTTGGAAGCCCGGTAACGTGAGGGTCTTGGATTTACGGATCAGCTTGCCGAGTACCGGAATCTGTTCCATATCCTCGCTCCACGCATGGATTTGATCACTTATCTTCTTAAAATCCAATAACATAGGTGATTATCGCAAAGGTTTTTCGGGGGATGAGTAGTCATGATGCCGCATCGTTCCTGGGCTTATAGGATGATCGTCTTCAGACTCAAGTCGAGGCTGCTGATATGATGGGTGAAAGCGCCCACAGAGATAAAGTCCACACCGGTGGCGGCGTAGTCGCAAAGGGTCTCATCGGTGATGCCGCCGGAGGCTTCGGTCTCATAGCGGTGGTTCACTATCTTCACCCCTTCCCGAATCATCTCGGGCGTGAAGTTGTCAAACATGATCCGGTGCACTCCGCCATGCTCCATCACCCGTCGCACATCCTCCAAAGAGCGGGTCTCCACCTCTATCTTAAGGTCCATGTGATGGGTCTGAAGGTAGTTGTTAGCCAGATCGATAGCCTTCTCGATGCTGCCGGCAAAGTCAATATGGTTGTCTTTGAGCATGATCATGTCGAAGAGGCCGATGCGATGGTTTTCAGCCCCACCGGTCTTGACGGCATATTTCTCAAAGTATCGCATATTGGGGGTGGTCTTACGGGTGTCGAGCAGGGTCACGCCGGTGTCTTTCACCATCTCCACGTAGGCGTGGGTGGTGGTGGCGATGCCGCTCATCCGTTGCATATAGTTGAGGATGGTGCGTTCAGCGGTGAGCATCTCCCGGGCGGGTCCGCGCAGGATAAAGACGATGTCGCCCTTTTTGATCTGGGCTCCGTCGTCCATGAAGCGCTCCATCGTGATCCGCGCATCCACTTGCCGGGCAATCTCCTCTGCCACGTCCACGCCGCAAAGGATACCGTCCTGTTTCACCAAGAGTTTCATTTCGCCCTGGACATCAGCCGGAATGCAAGAAAGCGAGGAATGGTCCCCGTCGCCAATATCCTCAGCCAAAGACATGGCTATCAACTGTTTAATATGTTCGTCTATTTTCATTTTTTTACAATAATTTCGGGTGTGGTGACTACATTGCTCTTATGCAGGGCTCGGTCAACCAGCTGGCAAGAGAGCATGATGGTATCATATGGTGAGGTATAGTTGTTGATGAAAGTGGTGATGGTGATCTCGCCTTTGATGGCTTCCGGCACATTATCACTCAGATGGGGCAGGCGGGCATGCAGCGGCGTGGGGAGCTCCACCTCGGTCCAAACTCCATTTTGCTTTTCGTAAAAATTGATATAGAAGTTGTAATAGTACTCTGAACCGATATTGAAAACGGTATCCACGTCTGTTTCATCGAGGCCGATGTCACCATCACCATCTTCAAAATAGACGACGAGGTCGGCTTGGTTGTCCACGCCCGTGCCGTTATCGAGTTTATCGATACGGACAAACTCGATATGCGGCTCGACGGGAAAGACCTCCCGGCGGCCGCATCCAACAAATGCAGTCAGGATCAAACAGACTATCCAAAGCCTAACTCTCATCGTAAACAATCATTAATCCATCAACACTTTCACGCCATTCACAAAGTCGATGGACTTCTGAATCAGCTCATGCATATAGGTGTCGTTCTCCACGAAAGGCACCACTTGGCGGAAGGCGGCCACAAAGTCCTCGATAAACTGTGATGACTTCAGCGGGCGGCGGAACTCCAGGGCCTGGGCAGCGTTGAAGAGCTCAATGCCGAGGATCTTCTCCAGGTTGTTGACCACCAGATAGCACTTGGTGGCGGCATTGGCACCCATACTGACATGGTCCTCCTGACCTTGGGACGACTCGATGGAGTCGGTGGAGCAAGGCATCGTGAAGGCTTTGTTCTGGTTCACGATGGAGGCAGCGGCGTACTGCGGGATCATGAAGCCGGAGTTGAGGCCGGGGTTCTTCACGAGGAAAGAGGGCAGACCGCGTTTGCCAGAGATGAGTTGATAGATACGGCGTTCGGAGATGTTGCCCAGTTCAGCCACCGCGATGGTCAGGAAGTCGAGCACCAGTGCCAGGGGCTGGCCGTGGAAGTTGCCGGCGGAGATGACCAGATCCTCATCGGGGAAGACCGTCGGGTTGTCGGTCACGGAGTTGATCTCGGTCTCAACCACATCCTGCACATGGGAGATGGCATCCTTGCTGGCGCCATGCACCTGCGGCATGCAGCGGAAGGAGTAGGGATCCTGCACGTGCTCCTTATGCTGGCAGATGATCTCAGAGCCCTGCAGCATATTGTAGATATGGGTGGCCGTGATGATCTGGCCGGCATGCGGGCGCACAAGGTGCACGTTGATGTTGAACGGACTCAGGCAGCCATCGAAAGCCTCCAGGGATACGGTGCCGATGATGTCGGCCATCCAGGAGAGCTTCTTGGCCTTGATGAGCAACCAGACGGCATAGGAGCTCATGAACTGGGTGCCGTTGAGCAGGGCCAGACCCTCTTTGGACTGCAGGGTGATCGGCTCCCAGCCGAACTTTTCATTGATGACGGAAGCAGGATACTTTTTACCACGATAGTACACTTCGCCCATACCAATGATCGGCAGGCTGAGGTGAGCTAACGGGGCCAAGTCGCCGGAAGCGCCCAGCGAGCCCTGCTGATAGACCACCGGATAGACCCCTTTGTTGTAGAAGTCAATCAGACGCTGCACCGTAGCCAGCTGCACGCCGGAATGGCCGTAGGAGAGAGACTGTATCTTCATCAGCAGCATCAGCTGCACGATCTCTTGGGGCACCTCCTCCCCCACTCCACAGGCATGGGAGATCACAAGGTTGCGTTGCAAGGTGGAGAGGTCCTCCTTGGAGATGCTGCGGTTGCAGAGGGAACCGAAGCCGGTAGTCACTCCATAGATGGGCTCCTTCTCGGTGTCCGTTTTCTTGTCCAGGTAGGCGCGGCATTTCTGGATAGCATCGATGGCCTCCTGCGACAATTCTATCTTTTGTTTACGTTCGATAATTTTTTCAACCTTCTCAATACTGAGAAACTTAGTAGAGATTTTGTGACGTGTCATATAGATGATGTTTTGATATTATACTCCTAAAATAACAAGCGTGCAAATGTACAAAAATCAATGGATATTTTTAATTTTGCCCTTTTCAAAATTTTTGCATCATACCATAAAGGACTCTCTATGAAAGCACCTGATTTTTGGACAAGAAAGTATGAACAGAATATGGGTAAGATGATTGGCATCTGTCATCGTTATGTGTCTGACTTCCAAGAAGCTGAAGATCTTGCCCATGACGCATTCCTGCAATGTGTGGAGAAGGCCGACTCTTTTAAGGGCTTGGGGAACTTTGACGCGTGGATGATGCGTGTAACCGTCAACACCGCTTTGCAGCATCTTCGCAAATCGCAACATTTTATCCATCTTGACACCATCCACATTGAGTTTGATGTGGCGGAAGACGACCTGGAACCTGAGGAGCTGGCGCGGTACAATTTCTCCGAGGCGGAGATCTTGGAAGCCATCCAGTCGCTCCCCACACCCCAGCGGACAGTCTTCAATTTGTATGTCTTCGAACGCTACCCCCATCGGAAAATCGCCACTGAGCTGGGCATCGGAGAACGCACTTCCAAGCTGCGCCTCGCCCAAGCCCGCCATCAATTGCAACATATCTTATCACAAAAGAAAAACAAGAAGACACTGCTTATGATTCCATTTTTCGCTATTTTCGGAAACGGTTATGCCATCGACCATTTGTGTCGAAGTTCGCTAAAAAACTACTCTGTAGCTGCAAGCAATCCCTTGAATACGGATTTCGAGGCACAGGCGGAGCCCTCGCCAGTCAAGGGCCACGCGGCCAGGTCTTCCGCAACGCTATCCGACCTTTTGGTATTCGCGCTGGTGGCCGCTATCTTGGCGATGCTGATCCTGCTGGTGGCCCGCACCTTCCCTCATGGCAAAACGCCAGAAGGGCCTGCAGTTGCCGCCCCCGACAGCACGCAAACCGATTCGGTCTATTATCCCGAAGAGCCTACAACAGGCTATCCCGTGGGTGACAAGAGCGCAAAAAACGCCAGCACCTCCCCGAAAAAGAAGGCCTCCCCAGACACTGTGTACAAAACCGTGGTGAAGGTAGTTCACGACACCATCATCAAGGAGCAATCGACTCCAACCGTAAACCAAAATGCCATGTTCAAAGGGGGTAGCGGCAGTGGCATCGGCACGGGCACAGGCTCAGGACTGGGTCCCGGCGAGGGCAGCGGCATCGGCGGTGGCATAGGCTACGGCACTGGATCCCGCGGCCTCGTCAAACAGATCAACACTGAAGTTTCTGAGGAAGGGCAGGTGGCCGTGGAGGTGCATGTGATGGCCGACGGGACAGTCAGCGAAGCCCACATCGTAAACAATAGCAAAGGGCGGACTACTATCACCAACACCTACATCCAGCAACAGTGCATCCGGGAGGCCAAGAAGGCAAAGTATAAGCCGGGAAAAGAAGAATTCAGGATTATCCTCTTCAAATAAAGAAGGAGGATGTCTTATCTAAGTTCCAATTTCACCACATTCTCCACATGCTGGGTGTGGGGGAACATGTCCACGGGTTGCACTTTGACAACTTTGTATTTGGAGTTGAGCAGGGTGAGGTCGCGGGCCTGGGTGGCGGGGTTGCAGCTGATATAGACCATGCGCGGCACCTCCAACTTGAGCAGCTGGGCGATGACGTTGGGGTGCATACCGGCGCGCGGCGGGTCGGTGATGATGACATCCGGCCGACCGTAGCGGGTGATGAAGTCGTCGGTGAAGATCTTGGCCATGTCGCCCACCACAAACTCGGTGTTTGTGATCTTGTTGCGGGCGGCGTTCTCGCGGGCGTCCTCCACGGCGGCATCCACATACTCCACGCCGATGACCTTCTTGGCCTGGTGCGCCACGAAGTTGGCGATGGTGCCCGTGCCGGTAAAGAGGTCATAGACCACCTCGTCCGGATGGATGTCGGCAAACTCGCGCGCCACCTTGTAGAGCGTGTAGGCCTGCTCGCTGTTGGTCTGATAGAACGACTTGGGCCCCACCTTGAAGTAGAGATCCTCCATGCGCTCCATGATATGGTCTTGGCCTTTGAAGAGATGGAAAGGCAGGTCGAAGACCGTGTCGTTGAGTTTGGTGTTAACCATATAGATGAGGGAGGTGATCTCAGGGAACGCCTCAGCGAGGGCGGTCAGCATGGCTTCGGCCTTCTCGTCGTAGAGGGAGACGATGAGCACCACCATCAGGTCGCCGGTGGAAGCTGTGCGGATGATGATATTGCGCAGTTGTCCTTCGCGGGCCCGGGGGTCGTAGAAGGAGATGTCGTGCTCAATCGCATACTGCTTGCAGAAGAGGCGGATCTCGTTGCTCTTGGAGCCCTGCAGCCAGCAGTGGTCGATGTCGAGGATCTTGTCGAACATACCGGGAATATGGAATCCGGCACAGCGGCGTTCAAACTCCTCCCCGGCCTTGCAGCGGGCCATGTCCTCATAGGAGAGCCAGCGCATATTGGAGAAGGTGAACTCCAGTTTGTTACGATAGTAGTATATCTTCTCGGAACCGAGGATGGGCGTGATGGGCGGAAACTCGAACTTGCCCAGATGGCGGAAGTTGTCCTCCACCTGTCTCTGCTTGTATTGGAGCTGTTTGGCATAGTCGAGCATCTGCCACTTGCAGCCTCCGCAGACCCCGAAATGGGGGCATGGCGGAGTCACCCGGTCGGGTGAGGGCTGGCGCACTTGCAGCAGGTTGGCTTCCGCATAGCCGTGTTTACGTTTGAAGACCTCCACATCGACATGATCGCCCGGCACCGCATAGGGCACAAAGACGGTCAGTCCTTCGGCGGTCTTGGCCACCGCTTTCCCTTCGGCACCCGCCGACAGGATCTCCAAATCCTCAATGGTATAGCGTTTAAATCCCATATTCTCTTCTTGTTAAAATTCTTAATTTTTGTAAAAACCCATCTCGTCTATATATTCATAGACCTTTTCGGGAAGCATATAGCGGACGGGGATCTGTTGTCGGATATTCTCTCGGATAACGGTGGAGGAGAGTTCTATCTGCGGGGCGTCCACGAAGGTGATGCGGGCCTCGGGATAGGGATTCTCGGACGAATAACCCGGGCGGGGATAGACATAGAGCGCGAAGTGCTCCAGAATCCACTCGTAGTTGAGCCATTTGTGGAACGTCTGCAGGTTGTCGGCGCCCATGATCAGCGCGAACTCGCGGTCGGGGTACTTTTCCTGCAGGTGCACGAGCGTGTGGCAGGTGTAGGAGGGCTTGGGCAGGCCGAACTCCACATCGCTGACCCGGAAGCGGAGATCGTCGCCGATGGCCAGGTTCACCATATACCAACGCTGGCGGTCATCCAGCAGCGTGGCCCGACGCTTCAGGGGGTTCGCGGGCGACACCACAAACCACATCTCCTGCAGGTCGGAATGCTCCAGCATATACTCGGCCACAATAAGATGGCCCACATGTATCGGGTTGAATGATCCAAAAAACAATCCTGTCTTTCGCATATTGTCCTTTTCAAAAAAGCGGGCAAAGGTAGTCATTTTTTGGACAATATGAAAATCTTTTATTCCAGGCTTCGTCCCTCAACATCGCGAAAGCACCTACGCAGAGTGACCTTCCCCGCACCTGGGCAGGCTAAAAAACACCCTTGTTGTTTGATTGGGAAAAAATATTATTTTTGCGCGTTAAAAAAAATTAATGAGTATGGACACTTCACACATTACTAGATTATTTGACATCCTGGACCATCTGAAGACAAACCGCAACAAGCCGGACATCCTCTGTGGCAAGCAGAACGGACAATGGCGCAAATACAGCGTGGACGAATATATCGAGCACTCCTATGCCATCGCCTCCGCCCTGCTGGAGCTGGGCCTTCAGAAGGGCGACAAGGTGATCACCATCATGAACAACCGTCCCGAATGGAACTTCATGGACATGGGCGTCATGCTGGCCGGCATGGTGCATGTGCCCGTCTATCCCTCCCTCAGCTTGGAAGAATACAACCATATCCTCAACCATTCCGATGCCAAGTGCATCGTCATCGGCATCGAGTCCATCTATAAGAGAGTGGCCCCTGCCTTCCCGAACCTCATCCACAACCCCTTCATCTTCACCATTGCCAACATTGAAGGGCAACGCAACTTCAGCGAGCTGCTGCAGATGGGTCGCGACAACCGCGAGAAATGGGCGCCCGTCATCGAGCAGACCAAACAAGAGGTCAAGCCCGAAGAGCTGGCCACCATCATCTACACCTCCGGCACCACGGGCCTGCCCAAGGGCGTGATGCTGTCCCACAAGAACTTCTTGACCAACGCGCTGACACTGGTCAACATGATGACCAACGACCACACGGCCAACATCCTGAGTTTTCTGCCGTTGTGCCATGTCTATGAGCGCGTCATCAACTATATGTACCAGGTCATCGGCTCCAGCATGTACTATGCCGAGGGACTGAACACTATCGCCCGCGACCTGAAGGACATCCACGCCAGAGGCTTCTGCGCCGTGCCGCGCGTGCTGGAGAGCATGTACGACAAATTCTACAACACCGGCAAATCCTTGAAAGGCATCAAGCGGATGATCTACTTCTGGGCCTTCAACCTGGGCACCAACTACCAATATTATAATCAAGGGTGGTTATACCGCAAGAAAATCGCGTTGGCCGACAAGCTGGTCTATTCCCAGTGGCGCAATGCCCTGGGCGGCGAGGACATGATCGTCGTGTCCGGCGGCTCCTCCATCCAAGCCAAGGTCTTGAAGCTCTTCACCGCCGCCCGCCTGTATGCCTATGAAGGCTACGGCATGACCGAGACCTCCCCCGTGATCGCCGTCAACAACCCGATGAAGAACGAACTCCACATCGGCACCGTCGGTGAGTTCATGACCTGCATCGAGGCCAAGCTGGCCGACGATGGCGAGATCCTCACCAAGGGCGACTGCCTCATGATGGGCTACTACAAAGACCCTGAGTACACCAAACAGGTCATCGACGAAGAGGGCTGGTTCCATACCGGCGACATCGGTAAGCTGATCGACGGCAAATACCTGAAGATCACCGACCGCAAGAAAGAGATCTTCAAACTCTCCATCGGCAAATACATCGCTCCGCAGGTGATCGAAAACCAGCTGCGCGAGTCGTTGTTCATCGACAACTGCATGGTGGTGGGTTCCAACGAGGACTTTGCCTCCGCCATCATCACCGCCGACGTGAACGGCCTGCACTACTGGTGCAACAAGCACAAGATCCCGTATGAGACCGACGAGGACATCCTGAAGAACCCGCAGGTGCAAGCCCGTCTGCAAGAGGAGATCAACAAGGTGAACGCCAACCTGGCCGCGCATGAAAAGCTCAAAAACTGCCGCTGGATCATCGCCTCCTGGTCCCCGCTCACCGGCGAACTCTCCCAGACCTTGAAGCTGAAACGCGCCAAGCTGATCAAGAAATACGAGCCGATGCTGGAAGAGATCTTCGGCCATACCGTTGCCGAGAACAAATAAGCGCGTGACGGAATGGACAACAAAGGCATCGCATTAGTGACGGGTGCGGATGGGGGCATGGGCTCCATCCACACCCGCACTTTAGCAAAAGAGGGGTACGAGGTCATCATGGCCTGCTACGACGCGGAGGTGGCAAAGCCCGTGTGGGAAGCCATCGGGAAAGAAACCCGAGCCACCCTGCATCTGATGCAGGTGGACTTGGGCAATCTGCACGACATCATCCGCTTCGCCGACGAGGTGAAGAGCCATTTCAGTCGCCTCGACATCCTGTTGAACAATGCCGGCGTCTTGTGCCACAAGGCCAAGAACAGTGTAGATGGCGTGGAATACACCCGGGCGGTCAACTACCTAGGCCACTACACGCTGACCAACGCCCTGCTGCCCATCATGGGCCCGGGCACGCGCGTGGTCAGCATGGTCTCCATCGCCTACATCATGGGCAAGATCGGGGAGGACTTCCTCTCCCCCACCGACGATCGGAAGTTCAACCGGTTCACCGCCTACGGCAGCTCCAAGCGGGCGCTCTACTACTTCACCCTGCACGCGGCGGAGCAATGGAAAGATCGTGGCATCTGCATCAACGTGGCCGACCCTGACATCGTGAGCACCGGCATCATCCGCCAGGGCAATGTCGTGGTGGACAAGCTATGCGACTGGTTCTTCCGCCCCCTCATCAACACCCCGGAGCAGGGTGCCGCCACCATGCTGGCCGCCGCCCTGAATCCTGAGTTTGAAGGGGTGACTGGCTGCTATTTCAAGAAGCAGAAGGTGAAAAAGCCCAAGAAGAGATTCTATCACAATATCGCCAACCGGGAGTTACTCATCCGGGTCACGGAACAGAAACTGCGAGAAAAGAACATCCTCCTATGATTATCCCACCCTATCTGAAAGCTGGAGACACCATTGGCATTGTCGCCCCCGCCCGCCGCATGGACGAGCAGGCGCTGACCCCAGCCTTCAACATGCTCAGAGACGAAGGATTTAACATTTATTACGACGAGCGCCTCTTCGCCCAAGAGCACTGGTTTGCCGGCTCCGACGAATACCGGGCTGCCTATATCCAGTCGCTGCTCGACAACCCCGACATCCAGGCCATCTGGTGCGTGCGGGGTGGCTATGGCTCCGTCCGCATCATCGACCGCCTCGACTTCAGCGGGCTCTGCAAGCATCCCAAGTGGCTCTGCGGATTCAGCGACATCACCGTCTTCCATGCGCACCTCCACACCTGCTGCGACATGGCCTCGTTGCACTGCACCATGCCCGTCAACATCACCGACAACACGCTGCCAGACATGGCCGTCACCACCATGCTGGACGCCCTGCGCGGCAAGGAACTGCGCTATGCATTCCCCACGCACCCCTTGAACCGCCCTGGCAACGTCAGCGCCCCCATCATCGGCGGCAACCTCTCCATCCTCTACTCCCTGACCGGCTCCCGCTCCGACGTGCAGACCGAAGGGAAGATCCTCTTCATTGAAGATCTCGACGAATACCTCTACCACATCGACCGGATGATGTACAACCTGAAACGGTCCGGCAGGTTGGATGGCATTGCAGGATTGTTGGTGGGACATCTCAGCGATATGCACGACAACCCCGTCCCCTTCGGGCACACGGCCGAGGAGATCGTGGCCGACTGCTGCGCCGAGTATGACTTCCCCTTGTTTTTTAACTTCCCCGCCGGCCATCTGCCTGACAACCGCGCCATCCGGATGGGATGCCCGATCACCATACAGGCTTCTGAAAGCGAGGTGGTGAGCATCCAGACCGACATGCACTCATAAAAATTATCCGTTTGCACTCGGCATACCAATATTTTGTGTACGTTTGCCAATCAAAACCTTATCGCAATGAAATTCTACCGTTTCCTCATGTGGCTGTTCCGCTTCCGCCCCGTCGGGTATGAGCAGATCCCCGTCAAAAAGTGCGTCATCCTGATGGCACCGCATACCAGCATCATCGATTTCTTCTACGGCATGATCTGCATCCGATGGCTACGGCTCAAGATGGCCATGGTCATGAAGAAAGAGTTCTTCGTGTTCCCTATCAAAGGCTTCTTGAAACGCATCGGCTGCGTGCCCGTGGACCGCAAGCACGCCACCAACTTCGTCTCATACGCCGTGGACCTGATCAAAGAGCGGGAAGAGGTAGCCTTCTTGATTTGTCCGGAGGGCACCCGCAAGCGTGTGGAGAACTGGAAAAAGGGGTTTTACCATATTGCCGTCGGGGCCGGCGTCCCCATCTTCTGCAGCCACATCGACTATGTAAGCCGCACCATGGGAGTGGGCAAGATCTTCTATCCCACAGGGGATTATGACAAAGATATCGAAGAGATCCTGCAATACTACTATGGCATGAGAGGCTGGAGAAAAGGGCTTTTCAACCTGGAGGACAAGCCCTACGCCCACCCCGAGTGGCTCAAACATTGATCAAAATCATCCGAAATCCACCCCATTTTTTCCCTTCTCCTCTCTCAAATCCCTCACGAGGCAGTCTGATTATTTGGAAATATCTCGGCATAAAGACGATTCTTCCCAAGTAAAATTTGGCATATTGGCATAATGCACCCATGCAAAGCCGGAATTCTTCCAAAATTTTCGGCATACTTTTTAATAGTTATTAAATGATGAGGGCAAAAATAATAAAAAAGGGAACAGATCCGGCAACATTTGCTCTATCCTTTTTACTACCCTTTATTCCCGAAAAAAGCGTATCTTTGCCGAAAAATAGAACGCTCCGCCATTGCCTTGATGGTGAGTTCTAATTTATTATTGTTGAACTATTTAAAAAGTTTATGCTCAATCCGAATTATTATTGTGTGATCATGGCCGGCGGCATCGGAGCCCGTTTCTGGCCCATGAGTTCCAGCGCACTCCCCAAACAATTCCTCGACATCTTTGGTGACGGCACCACGATGATCCAAAAGACCTTCAACCGGTTCGTCCAGATCTGTCCGCCCGAAAATATCTATATCGTCACCAGCAAAGCATACAAGCACCTGGTGCAAGAGCAGTTGCCACTCGTATCGGAGGACCGCATCCTGCTGGAGCCCTACCGTCGCAACACCGCGCCCTGTATTGCCTACGCCAACTATAAAATCAAGACCAAGAACCCGAACGCCACCATCGTGGTGGCTCCCTCCGACCATCTGATTCTGAAAGAAGATGTGTTCAAGGATGTCATCACCAAGGGCATGCAGGCTGCTACCCAAGACGGCTGTCTGCTCACCATCGGCATCCGCCCCTCCTCGCCCAACACGGGCTACGGATATATCCAATATGACGAGGAGCAAGTCTATCCCCACAACAACTCCATCTACAAGGTCAAGACCTTTACGGAGAAACCGGAACTGGAGATGGCGAAGAGCTTCCTGGAGAGCGGCGACTTCCTCTGGAATGCCGGCATCTTCATGTGGTCCCTGCCCACCATCCAACAACAATTCGAGACTTTCCTGCCCGACATCAACGACCTGTTCAAAGAGGGCGAAGGCCTATACAACACCCCGGAAGAGGAAGCCTTCATCGACAGGATATACCAAGTGTGCCGCAACATTTCCATCGACTACGGCATCATGGAGAAAGCCAGCAACGTGCGCGTATATGCCGCAGACTTTGGATGGTCTGATGTGGGTACTTGGGGCTCCCTCTATGAATTGAGCAAAAAAGATGCCCAACTCAACAGTGTCAAGGGCTCCCGCGTACGTCTCTATGACAGTTCCAGATGCATCATCCAAATGGCCGACAAAAAGGTGGCCGTCATACAAGGTCTCGAAGACTATATTGTCGTGGACACGGACGATGTGCTTCTGATCTGTCAGAAGTCTGACGAACAGCAGATCCGCCAGTTTGTCACAGACGTGCAGACAGACTTCGGCAACAAGTACGTATAAACACAAACAGACTCCCGATGCGTTGGGGCTCTTTCCCATATCGGTTCATAACGAGGATGCTGATGGTTGGCATCCTCTTGTTTGTTGTGTTATCAGACATGACAGCCCAACAGGACACCACCCAGTCCATGCAGCTCAACGAGGTGCTCATCCAGGGGTACGGCGAACATGAGTCGTTGGTGCCGTTCTCTACAGCGGCGGTGCAGACCCTCAACACCAAAGAGATTCAGCATCTCCCCACCCTGCAGCTTTCCGATGCGCTGAAGTTCATGTCGGGCGTGGTGGTCAAAGACTACGGCGGTATTGGAGGTCTGAAGACCGTCTCCGTGCGCGGACTCGGCTCCCAGCACACCGGCGTGCTCTACGACGGCATCCCGCTCACCGACTGTCAGACCGGCCAGATCGACCTCGGAAAGCTCTCGCTGGAGAATGTCTCCGCCATCGAGCTCACCGTCGGCACCGACGAGCATGTCCTGTTGCCCGCCCGGGCGCACTCCTACAGCAACCTCATCAAAATCAGCACTTTTCACACCCTTCCCCTCAAACCCGTGCAGCTGAAAGCCTCCTTCACCATGGGACCCTACCAACTCTATAGCCCGATGGTGCAGTTCACCCAACTGGTAAAGAGCAAAAAACTGCCACAGCGATATCTTCTTTGGGGCATCCATGCCCAGTTCTTGCAGTCGGAAGGCAACTACCCGTTCCTACTGCACTATGGCAGCTCGACAGACAGCGTGTCGCACGAGATACGGCAGAACACGGACATCTCCACCTACTCCACGGAGCTGAATGCCTTGTGGCAACTGAGGCAGGGTGAGCAACTCTCCGTCAAAGGCTATTATTACACCTCCGACCGAGGATTGCCCAGCGCGACCATCTTCTACAATCTTAATAACCGACAAAGGCTTTCCAACCGTAACGGATTTGGACAAATGAGCTATCGGAAGATGTTTAACAATCGCTGGAGCTATCTCCTGAATGCCAAGTTCAACTATGACTACACCCATTATGTGGACCCTGACTATCTCAATGACATGCACCGGCTGGACAACACGTATGAACAATATGAAGGCTATGTCTCCAATGCGTTCAGCTTTGCCCCCTTGCACAAAAAGGGTGAAGAGCCGGGGCAGGCATTGCGCCACGACCTCCTGTTTGGTCTTGCCAACGACCTGTTCTACAACCAGCTGGAGTCGGACAATATCGACTATGAGCATCCTGCCCGTTTCACCACGCTGACCGCCTTGAGTGCCCGTTACGACAGCCGGCCCGTGACCATCAACGGCAATCTGCTCTTCACCACGGTCAACAACATAGCCCAGGACACGGCGGTCGGCAAGACCTTTTTGCACCTCTCCCCCGCCCTAAGCATCTCCTGGCGAGCGCACAAGCATGTCCAGCTGCGGGCATTCTACAAGGATATCTTCCGGATGCCGACCTTCAACGACCTCTACTATCGGGAGGTGGGCAATCTTCGGCTGAAACCGGAAAAGACACATCAGTGGGATCTGGGCCTGGTGATGGAGACTCCGAAATTATGGCGGGGCACCTTCAACATGGCGGTCACGTTGGATGGGTATTATAATATTGTACGCGACAAGATCGTGGCTTTCCCCACGCGCAACCTGTTCTCCTGGAGTATGCTCAACTACGGGGTAGTGCATATTGCCGGGGCCGAGCTGACCGCCAAGGCCATCTATACCTTCCATCGCGATTGCCATCTGATCTTCCAGGGCAACGTCACCTACCAGCATGCCGTGGACCGTACCGATGCGGACAGCCCCACCTATGGGCATCAGATTCCCTACACCCCACGCTGGTCGGGTTCCGCATCCGCCACCATCCGGTTGCCTTTCATCTCCGTCTCCTATGCGGTAATGTTATGTGGGAATCGCTATGCATTGGGAGAGAACATCCCTGCCAACTTGGTTTCCGGCTATGCCGACCACAGCCTGTCCATCCAACACGAGTCCATCATCAAAGGCAGCACCCTTGGCTTCAAATTCGAGCTGTTGAATCTCTCCGACAAAAACTACGAGATCGTGCGGAACTATCCCATGCAGGGGGCGGGATTCCGTTTAAAGGCCTACCTCCAGTTCTAAGATCCTTGACGCCACGAATCTGGAAGATTTACAGGAATCTTTTATTTCGCAATGGTTTTGGATGAGAGGATTCGGTCCACCACCGCCATATCCTCCACAATATGATAAACGTAATTCCATTTGCGGTTGTGGGACAGCATTCTGCGGGCTTTCGGGTGAATGCTTTGCAAAAATTCGGAGCGGCTCGGTTTGTAGAGGTCCGCAAAAACT
>JAGCGA010000011.1 GCA_017649855.1 Bacteroidales bacterium | reverse complement strand
GGGCAACCCCGCCAGCGTCTCTGACGCCGGTGTCGGCGTGCTCTGCGCCCGCGCGGCCGTCCACGGCGCCTACCTCAACGTCAAAATCAACGCCTCCTCGCTGAAAGACAAGGAGTGGGCCGAGATGATGATCAACAAGGCGCACGACTACGTGATGAAGGCCGACCGCATCGAAAAGAGATTGATGAGGATGACGGAGAAGGTGATCGGATAAGAGGGGATAGGGTATAGCGTATAGGGTATAGTTGTAACTGGTGGATAGCATGAAAATTCAAAGTTATAAAGAATTGATTGTTTGGCAGAAAGCAATGGATATGGTGGCAGACGTGTACAAGTTGACACAAAATCTGCCAAAAGATGAACTGTTTGCCTTAACAAACCAAATCAGACGAGCGGCGATATCTGTCCCTTCGAATATTGCGGAAGGTTATGGCAGACAATCAAAAAAAGAGTACCTGCAATTCCTATCCGTTGCCAATGGATCCGTATGCGAAATTGAAACTCAATTACTTCTTACCGTCAAAATAGGCTATCTATCCGAAGAGATGATTAACGACACTTTACAGACCCTTTCCGAAATCGGAAAAATGTTATTTTCAATGAAACAGAAACTTAATTCCTAATGAGGGTAGCGTACAGGGGATGGTAAAAACAGATAGAATAATGAAATATCAAAGTTGTAAAAAATTGATTACTAATCATAAAACAATGGCCTCTCAAAACCCCTCCCCCACAACCACTATACCCTATACCCTAAACCCTATACCCTTATCATGAGACTCCTGGCACTGCTTTCCCGCTTCCCCTACCCCCTTGAAAAGGGCGACAAACTGCGCGCGTACCACCAACTGCGCCAGCTGTCCACCCAGCACGAGGTGTATCTGGTGGCGTTGAGCGAATATGCAGTCCCCGACGCAGACCTACAGCAGCTGACACCCTATTGCAAAGAAATCTATCCCATCAAAATCGATGCAACAAGGCGCTTCTTCAATCTGGGAAGGGCTTTCTTCAGCGGCCTGCCTATCCAATGCGGTTATTTCTACAACAAGCAGATACAGAAACAGATAGACCAAATCATCCAGAAGGTGCAGCCCGACTGGCTCTATTGTCAGCTGTTCCGGATGGCCGAGTATGTGAAGGACAAGCCCATCAAGAAGGTACTGGACTATCAGGACGTCTTCTCCAAGGGCATGTGGCGCCGCTACGAGCGCGCGCCCTGGTACCTGAAGCCCTTCTTCAAGATGGAGGCACGGCGCGTGGCCCGCTACGAGGCAGAGATTTTCGATAAGTTTGACGCAACGACCATCATCACCGACATCGACCGCGACTTGATCCCACACGAGCGCCGCCAAGAAATCGTGGTGGTGTCCAACGGCGTGGACTTCGATACCTTCTCCCATCAGCCTCAAGAGAAAAAATACGACCTCATCTTTTCCGGCAACATGAGCTACGGTCCCAATGTGGATGCCGCAGAGTATCTCTGCCAAGACATCTTCCCCCACCTCCACGTCGAGTTCCCGAAACTGAAAATTGTCCTGTGCGGCGCCAACCCTTCCCCCCGCGTGAAGGCGCTCGAAAACGAACATATCAAGGTGACCGGCTGGGTGGACTCCATGGCGGAATGGTACGCCCAGTCCAAAATATTCATCGCCCCCATGCGCATGGGTACGGGACTCCAGAACAAACTGCTGGAAGCCATGGCCATGCAACTGCCCTGCGTGACCTCCTCACTGGCAGGGAAGCCCCTTAAAGAACAGGACCGCGACAAGGCCGTCATCATCTGCAACACCACCGCCGACTTTGTGGACGCTGTACGCAAACTGCTGCTCGACCCAGACTACTACAGCACCTTGTCCGGTCAGGGCAACCAGTATGTACACAAACACTACGACTGGACCGCTGCCACCCAACCGCTGATGGATATCATCCAGTAAAGGGAAGCAATTTTTTACATGGTCTCGAATGTCATTTCAAAAAATAATGTATTTTTGCGCATTCTTTTTTCGGCGGTGCGTTGACGTTCCTTCTGTCAGCATTCCCAGCACTGCCTTTCATCAACATACATTTCTATCTAAAAGCTAAACATGACCGAATCACCAGAAAAAAAAGGTAAGAGAAAAAGAATTATGGCCAGCACCGTCATGCCTGCCGGCTCATCAAACGAAAATACCAAAGTCGCTAAAGTAGATCTCCCCGAAAAACCTCAGGTTACCTTTAACAAAAGCAGTCTGGCCACCAAAGATACCAAACTGCCCCTAGAGGAAGAAGAAATACGTTTTGCCAATCCCTTGCCCGCGGAGACCAAGACCAAACCGACGCGCAAGCGTACTCCGAAGGCTGTGGATCAAGAGATTCCGACAGAAGAGGTTTCCGCTCCCAAAAAGGGAAGAAGCAAAAAAACTGCCACCGAAGAGGCACTCGACATTGTATCCACCACGGAAGACACGCCAGTCGTTGAGAAACCTAAAAAAAGAGGACGCCCCAGCAAAAAAGACCTGTTGGAAAAGGAAGCTGCCCGCCTGATGGAAGAGAAGACGACCGAGGAAACTCCTGTGAACAACCAGCCAGCGGCTGCTCCCGTCACCGAGAGCCAAGCGCCTGAGAGCCCATCGGAGGAAAAACCCGCCAAGGAGTATTCGTCCAGGAAGAACAACGCCCGCCAGAAATTCGACAATCATAAGAAAGACAATCAGTCCAAGAAGGAGCCCAAGGAGCATCCTGCTGCTGAAGAGCCCAAAGAGCACGCTCCGAAATCGGAGGCCGAGTTGCAAGCCGAGCTGGTGGCCAACTCCATGTACGAAGGAGCCATCCATGCGGAGGGAGTGTTGGAGATTACCAGTGACAACTGCGGATTCCTGCGCTCTTCCGACTACAACTACCTCACCTCCCCCGACGACATCTACGTCTCCATGACCCAAATCAAGCTGTTCGGCCTCAAGAACGGTGACACCGTCTATGGCGAAATCCGTCCTCCGAAGAAAGGCGAGAAGTTCTTCCCGCTGACCAAGGTGGAGAAGATCAACGGCTGTGATCCGGAGCAGATCCGCGACCGTATCCCGTTCGACTTCCTCACCCCGATGTTCCCCGACGAGAAGATCAACATCACCGGACATCCCGGCTGCAACCTCTCCACACGCGTCATCGACCTCTTCGCCCCTATCGGCAAGGGCCAACGCGGACTGATCGTGGCTCAGCCCAAGACCGGTAAGACCGTCTTGCTGAAAGATGTGGCCAACGCCATCGCGGCCAACCATCCGGAGATATACCTCATCATCCTGCTCATCGACGAGCGTCCCGAGGAGGTCACCGACATGCAGCGCAGCGTCAATGCCGAGGTCATCTCCTCCACCTTTGACGAGCCTGCGGAACGGCATGTCAAGATTGCCAACATGGTCTTGGAAAAGGCCAAACGCATGGTGGAGTGCGGCCACGACGTCTGCATCCTGTTGGACTCCATCACCCGTCTGGCACGTGCCTTCAACACGATGGCCCCGGCCTCCGGCAAGGTGCTCTCCGGTGGTGTGGAAGCCAACGCCCTGCAGAAGCCGAAACGCTTCTTCGGCGCCGCCCGTAACGTGGAACACGGTGGTTCCCTGACCATCCTCGCCACCGCCCTCATCGACACCGGCTCCCGCATGGATGAGGTCATCTTCGAGGAGTTCAAGGGCACTGGCAACATGGAACTGCAACTCGACCGCAAGCTGTCCAACAAGCGCATCTACCCCGCCGTGGATCTCGTGGCCTCCAGCACGCGTCGTGACGACCTGCTCCAGTCACCCGCCACGCTTCAGAAGATGTGGATCCTCCGCAACCACATTGCCGACATGACCACTATCGAGGCCATGACCTTCATCAAAGAGAATATGGAGGACACCCGCAACAACGAGGAATTCCTCAGCATCATGAACAGCTAAACACCGGCAACCATGCTCAAAAAAGGGGTCTTCCTGTTGGTCTGCCTTTTCAACCTCTGCTGCCTGCGGGCAGACCAGGGCGTTGGCGACACCTCGTTTCTCGTCTCCTCCAAGCCTGTCGTGTACAAGCCACTGGAGACGCTGACCGAGATGGCCAGCCTCGGCTTTGACATTGACTCACTTGTCCGCTACGCCGATGCCATGGGAGCGCGACTGAACGGGACCCTTATCATCGCCCGACACGACACCATCATCCTAGAACGCTCCTACGGATTCCTGCAGCTCTACAAAAACACCACCAACTATCGTAACGTGCAAGAGTCCCAGCTGGATGAACTCCGTCTGCACCCTGACAACAAGATGTGGAAGACGGCCCTCTTTGACCTGGCATCCATCTCCAAACAGTTCACCGCAGCTGCCATCCTGAAGCTCTGCGACGAGGGCTTGATCAGCCTGCAAGACACGCTCGGCAAACTCGTCCCCGAACTGCCCTATCGGAAAGTAACAGTGCGCCAGCTGCTTACCCACACCACTGGCATCCCTGAATATTTCAATTTCAAATACGACATCTTCGACACCTCCACCTTTGTGGATAACGAAGAGCTCATCCGAGTGTTGAAACGCCAGCGCTACCCCTTGGATTTCCCCTCCGGCACCCGCTTTGAATACCGCAACACCAACTATGCCATTCTGGCCACCATCGTGGAGCGCGTCAGCGGCCAATCCTTTGAGGCGTATGTGCACGATAACTTCTTCGGCCCTGCCGGGATGAACGACACCTTTTTCTTCACGGAGCTGATCGACACCAACCGCCGATGGCCCTCCGCCAAGAAAGGCGACATCTACACCCCATACGCTTGGATCAACCCCGAAATTACACTGCCCATCACCCGCGGCCATAAGAAAGATGGCTCCCTCGCCCTCTACGACCGCTTCAACGGCATCCTGGGCGACAAGGGTATCTACAGCAATGTGGAGGATATGATCCGCTGGACCAACGCCTACTTTATCCGCTATGACCTTCTCCCTGAAGAATGGGTGGCCCGAGCCTCCACACGACAAAACACTCTGAAAAACGGCATCCTTCCCAAACAAAGCTATGGCTATGGCCTGAGACTAGAAGAGAGCCCGACCCATGGTCTTTTGGTCTATCACGGTGGGTTGTGGGACGGCTATCAGAACCTGTGGCTCTACCGCCCGAAGGACAACGTGCAGATTGTCTTTCTTAGCAACTACTACAATGGAGCCCACGCCGGCAAAAGCGATGAAGTGCTCAACATTATCGACAACCTTATCTCCCATGATCATCAATAACTATCACACCCACTCCCTCTATTGCGACGGGAAAGACCCACTGCCCGCCTATGTTGAAGAGGCTTCTCGTCGGCATTTCCAACAACTGGGCTTCTCTTCCCATGCCCCACTGCCCTTCGACAACAACTTCTCCATCAAGATGGAACGCATGCCGGAATACACGGCTGAAATTGACAAACTGCAAGCCTCGTCTCCCATCATATTGCTCAAGTCCTTGGAATGTGACTTTGTTCCCGGCATCTCCTACGATTTTGCCGAACTGAAAGAAAACCATCACCTTGACTACATCATCGGGGGTGTTCACCTCGTACGCCCCGCCAACCGCGATGATCTCTGGTTTATCGATGGCCCCAAAAGAGAGATCTACGACGATGGGCTGGACAAACTTTTCGACCACAACATCAAGCGCGCTGTCACGACCTTCTGGGAACAGACCTTCGAGATGATCGAGACCCAACCCATGGACATCATCGCCCATGTTGACAAAATCAAGATGCACAACCAACACCGTTTCTTCCAAGAGGACGAACCCTGGTATCAAGTGCTCGCCGACAAAGCGCTGCAGCTGATCAAAGCCCATGACCTTATCATGGAGGTCAACACCCGCGGCATTTACAAAAAACGCTGCGATGCCCTCTACCCCTCTGTGGAAATGTTGAGAAAAGCCCGGAAACTGGACATCCCCGTAGTCATCAGCAGCGATGCCCACCAGGCCAAAGAAATAGACCTCCTTTTTGAGGAGGCCTATGAGGTGTTACGTCAATGCGGGTATGAGCAATTGATGTGCTTTGATGTACAAAAGGGATATTTTGTACACCAGAATCCCGCTTAATTCAGCAGGTTTTCAGCCAATCTCTCCAACTCTTGCAGCTGTTCCTGTTTCATGGCGGACTTTAGGGTCACAACAGGGCCTTCGATATTGTTGGGTTTCATATTCTGAATGATCTCCTGCATAGCCTTGGCAGCTATCGGCGACCAGCTTCCATTTTCCACGATGGCGAAGGTGCGGTCCTGCACAAAATGCGCCTGCACATCCAACAGATAGTTTTCCATGGGAGGATACAACCCATTGTTGTACGTGGGAGCCAACAAGACAATGCGTCCGCAACGGAAGGTTTCCGACAAAAGGTAGGAAACGTGCGTGGCGGAGACATCATACATCTTGATATTGCGGACACCCTTGTCGGCCAGAATGCCAGCCAAAACATGAGCGGCAGATTCGGTATGGCCATACATGGAACCATAAATCAGGACGATTCCTTCTTTGTCTTCGGGCTCATAGCGGCTCCACAAATCATATTTCTGAATGAAGTAGCCAAGGTCTTCGCGCCAGATGGGACCATGCAACGGACAGATCATCTGGATATCCAAGGTGGCAGCTTTCTTCAGCAAATTCTGCACCTGCACCCCATACTTGCCCACAATGTTCGTATAATAACGGCGGGCATCGTCCAACCATTCCCGGTCAAAGTTGACCTCGTCGGCATAAAGGTTGCCCGACAGCGCGCCAAAAGTACCGAAAGCATCTGCCGAGAACAAGATCTTGTCCACCGTGTCATACGACACGAGCACCTCCGGCCAGTGCACCATGGGGGCAGCGTAGAAGGTCAGGGTATGATGGCCCGTCTCCAGCGTCTCACCCTCTTTGACTGCCTGGATCTGACAAGACTCAGGCATCTCAAAAAATTGGCGGATGAGCCGGCTAGCCTGCATACTGCAAAGGATCACAGCCTGCGGATAACGCAACATGACCTCCTGCAAAGAGGCCAGATGGTCGGGCTCCACATGATGAATCACCAAATAATCCAGGGATCGGCCAGCCAGGACAGCGGTCAAATTCTCCAGAAACTGGGGGGCCACTGCATTGTCCACAGTATCCATCAGAACCGTCTTGTCATCCATCAAGAGATAAGAATTGTAGGAAACTCCATGAGGTATAGGCATCATGTTCTCAAAAAGCGCCAGACGACGGTCGGATGCGCCTATATACCATAAATCGGATTTTATCTTTCTTGCAGTATTCATAATGGGTTTTATTTGGTTTCTTCTGTCGATTGTGATCTTTTGGTGATATCATTGCTCTCCTTCCTCAAAAGAATGACTTCAAAGATGGAAAACAAGAAGTAGACAATGATAAAGGAGATTCCGAACTTCCATGCATCCTGTCTGTTTATAAGGATATAAAGGAAAAGAAAGAGCAGGCATGAGAACAATTTGATAATCCGGGAGAGAAGATAGCCGGAGACAAAACGCTGTCCATCCTTACCTTGATCATCGCGCAGCACAATGAAAATGGTGAAGAGCGTGATGACAAAAAAGAAAAGCACGATGAAAGGAAGTGCGGGGGAGGCGTACGCAGGAACCAACCACTGAAACAGGGCGGCCAAGCCGGCTATGACAATGGAAAAAATCAAGATCCTGAGTGAGAACTTCTTTATAGGTATCTTTTTACTCATGCTTCTTGGAATCTGTATGACGGATCACATCTTTAATCATCAAATACATGGCAATAAACACACCGAGAAGGGAGCATACGATGGTAAACAATGGTGATTTGTCTAACCATTTATCCAACTTGACACCTCCAAATACCCCCAGCGCAATGAGCACCCCCATCTCTATGGCCATATTGGAATACAGCACATATTTGTGGAGCGGCTTATTTTTTTCGGAATCTTCCGCCATCCGTCTGATTGTAAAAAACTATCTCTTCTCAGCGGGATTAGGAACCGGATTGGGGGTACGCTGGGTGTTCATCTTGCAGTTACCGGAGAACTCCGCACCCGGCTCAATGGCTATCTTGCCAGCAATGATGTTGCCCGTCACCGAAGCCGTCGACTTTAACGAAATCAGGTCTGACACATTCAAGGCCTCAGTCTTCACCTTACCCTCTATCTCAACGTTGGCACAGGAGATGTTACCCTCCACATATCCGGTCTGGCCGATAATGACTTTGGCTCTGGAAATCACATTCCCGTTGACCGTTCCGTCAATCCGACAATCGGAAGATGTGGAAATGCTACCCTGAATCTGGGTGCCCTTGGAAATAATGTTTACTGCACCGACTTCTCTAATTTCATTCTCTTTCATAATTCTATATTTTACTGTTTAAAATAATGTTCTTTCACAAAATCGTCATAATAGGACCGCCCACTCTGGTTGTTATAGTAGGTGGTGTAGTTGGTGGCACTCATAGGATACACGATGATGTTGCCATTCTGAATATCTTCCGCAAAGACCGGATCCTTGACCAAGATATTGTAGTAATCCATAGCCAAAGACGCATTGGCGAATTTGGCAATGGTCACCATCTGCTGCTTGTTGTTCACATAAAAACTGCTGATGTTGAAACGCTGCAGGCTGAAATAGGTCTTGTTGAAGTTGGTAAGATTGATCTTGACCGTTTGGATGGGAAGCTTGGAACTCTGAACCAACAGGATCACATAATGCACATCGTTGGCGTTGAACTCAAATGGATTGCCGGACTCTTTGGACGCCGGTTTGGTGACACTCGCCGGATCCTGCGCATCGGCAACCGAAGCCTGCTGCTCTCCCGACATCAGCTTGGCGGGCTCCAATGAGGCCAAATAGACACGAGCCAACTCGGCAACCGGCTCATTAGCATATTCGCTGACTATCTGCTGGAAACCTCTAATGAGAGAGTCTTCATGGTATATCTGACCAGCCGAGATGGCACGCAGATAGGCATATTTGGACTTAAGATTCTGGTCCGTGCACTGCGGCATGTTTTCATTGGCCGCCTGGAACACCGAATGCCACTGTTTCTGCTGGAACTGCGCATAGGCCGTCTCGTAATTCCGCTCAATCTGCTTGTTACGCTCGGCTATCTTCTGGTAATACTGCGGATCTTGAATGATCTTGGCATAGTCGGAATCCGGATATTTGGTGAAGATAATCTGCTTGTACTCATTGGCCTTGGCCATATTGTTCTGGCGGGCGTAAAGACTGTACAGCATGAAAATACTGGATGGGGTCAACTCCGATTCAGGATAGCGGGTAACCAAGGACTGGAATGACTCACAGGCTCTCGGCAGATCTTGCAGGAGGTCTTGATAGATGAAGCCTACTTGGAACAGATTATGGGCGATGATATGATTGGACGTGTCCATCGCACCGGGGGTCAGCGGAAGATCCTGGAGATAGTACTGCTCCTTCTTGGGATCCGTCTCCCGCTTGGGGATTGGATTTCCATCCTCATCATACTCCACAGAATCCTTGGCCAGACTCGGATCGTTCATCACCATCATATCATCGAAGGAGATCTGCTGCTTATTGCTGATAAACCAGTTATCCTCCAGCTTTCGGTTTCCGAATCTTCGATAGAAGTCCTGCATACCCGCGGTCACCAACGACTGATTGTAGAAATACCATTTGCCGCTGTTGTTGGCATTCACGTTGATATTGGAATAAGAAGAAGCGTTCTGAAGGGCCAGCATACGTTCGGCCTCCTCAGCGGCCGCCTTACGCTCAGCCTCCGTGTACTCGTCAATCATCTTCTTGACCCAACGGTTACGCTCGGAAGGAGACAATTTGGCAATACGCTGCAAGCTGTCCTGCAGGTCTATCTCGTCCAGCTTTTCAACCAGATCCTTCAAGAAAGTCCCCTTCTTCTGCAAAGCCTCGTAGTTCGGATAATTCTTGGGAATCGACAGCATGGCAGAATCGTAATAATGCTGGGCATTGCGGTAATCATTCTCGGAGAAATAAAGGTCTGCCAGGGTGATGGCGGAAAAGGTCTTCTGATACTGGTTGTTGGTGGATGACGCCACCGACTTGGCCAGATAATCCTTTCTGGTATCCACATCCTCGTCGATACGGGCTATCTCGGAACAAGCATAATAGATCTGATCCTTGAAATCCTCATTCTTCTTCTCCTCCAACATACGGTTGAAGAGTTTCATGATGGAGTTGTGCGCAGATTCAGAACCATCATAGTTGGAGGCCAAGTGCATTTGGGCACAGAAGAGCATATTGTAATCCGAGGTCTTCTTGATGACCGTCTTGAAATGCTTGGTAGCCTCTTCCTGCTGCCCGAGCCCTTCATACAATTCGCCCGCGATGAGATGCAGGCGGTTTCTGAATTCGCGTTCGGGTTTGGCGGCGATGGCATTGTTCAAATAGTCTATCGCCTCCGTCACCTCCCCATCAGGCGCCGTCAGATGATATTCAGCCTTCGCGGCATTGAACAAGCGGTTGAACTTCTTATCCTTCTTGTTGGTGGCCAGATAATGAAGATTCTCCAACTGCTCGTCCGCCATGGCATAGTAACCCTGGCGCATGGCCGTACGGGCCAACATCACAGCCGCCTCGTTGTAAGTGTTCGACTTCGGATAGTTGTGCAGGATATATTGGAAGATACGCTGCGCCGCCACATAGTCCTGCTTGTAAAAGTTGGACTTACCCATCAACAGGTAGGCATCGTCAATCGTCTTGACATACTCCTTGCCACGAATGAGCATCGAGTGCTTGTAGATGGCCTTGGAACTCTTCTCAATCGTCCTGTCCAAATAGGAAAGCGCGGGAGCCACGTCCGACTTGTCCGGATAATTGTACACCGGCAAGGTGGCCGTATAGTTGTCCTTCGAAAGCTTCTTCATCTCCGTCTCCGCAGACTTGAATGCCTGCTTGCCGTTCCATAAGACATTATATCGGCAGGTCATATTGTGATATACTCGATTGGGAAACGTGTTCTTGGAAGTGGAACAACCTCCCAGACAGATTATCAACGACAACAATAAGCTGTATGTAAATATGTTATGTATTTTTCTCTTCAATGTACTCCGGTTTTAGAAACGTTGGGTATAACGATATTTACCGAATTTTATTTTTGCTGGGCAAAATATTCTTCTATCAAGTGTTGCACATATTTTCCAAACACATCAAACTCGATGTTGACCACCGTGCCGGGAACAAAGTTGTGAAAGTTCGTCACCTTGTGTGTGTAAGGAATGATGGCAACGGAAAAATGACCCTTTTCAGAATCCACCACCGTCAAACTGACCCCGTTGACAGAGATGGAACCTTTGGGAACGGTGAAGTTATTTTTGCTGGTATCATAGGAGAAATAATAGCGCCAGCTGCCATTTTCATCCACCACCTTCTCACATACCGCGGTCTGGTCCACGTGCCCTTGGACAATGTGGCCGTCAAAACGACCGTCCATCCGCATGCTGCGCTCCAAGTTGACCTCGTCGCCCACCTTCCAGGTTCCCAAGTTGGTCTTGAGCATCGTCTCCTCCATGGCCGTCACCACATACTGCTTCTTCTCCTTGTCCAGACGTACAACCGTCAGGCAGCAACCGTCATGCGCCATGCTCTGGTCAATGGAAAGCTCGTCCGCAAAATCCACCTCCAACGTGAAGTCATAATTGGTTCTATCCTGCTCTATCTTTACAATTCTGCCAGTCTTTTCTATGATTCCGGTAAACATAATTTTCCACAATTAAAAAAACGCGCAAATATATAAAAAATTCGCGACTTTCCTCGACCATTTTTCTTGTTCCCGAAACATTCCCACGAATAATACGGAAAGGTATCCAGAGAACCGAAATCGCCTCGTGGTGGGATGAAAAAAACGCCCGACGTGATGCCGGGCGTTGCTGTAATATAATGATGGTACGATTTATTCTTCGTCTTTGTTTTCCTCTTCGTACTTCTTGATAATCTCGTTCTGAACATCAGTAGGAACTTGCTGATATTCAGCGAACTTCATGCTATAGGAAGCACGACCGGAGGTGATAGAACTCAGTGTGGTGGAGTATTTGTTCATCTCTGCCAACGGGATCTTGGCGTGGATGTTCTGGAAAGCGCCTTCGCTGTCCATACCCATCATGATACCACGACGGCCCTGCAGGTCGGTCATCACATCACCCATACGCTCGGCGGGCACGAAGATGTCCACGTCGTAGATAGGCTCCAGAATCTTCGGACCGGCATTCTTGAAGGCCTCTTTGAAAGCGTTACGGCCAGCCAATTTGAATGCCAACTCGTTAGAGTCAACCGGGTGCATTTTACCATCGTAAATGTTGACCACGATGTCACGGGCGTAGGAACCGGTGAGCGGACCCTCTTCCATCTTCTCCATGATACCCTTCAAGATAGCAGGCATGAAGCGTGCATCGATGGCACCACCGACGATACAGTTGTTGTAGATCAGCTTACCACCCCAAGGAAGATCATAGGTTTCCGTGGCACGGATCGGATATTTGGTCTGGGTCGGCATGCCCTCATAGTAGGACTCGATGAGCATGTGAACCTCACCGAATTGACCGGAACCACCGGATTGTTTTTTGTGACGATACATGGCCTCGGCAGATCTGGTGATGGTCTCACGATACGGGATCTTCGGAGCATAGTATTCGATATCGATCTTGTTCAGCTTCTCAATCATCCATTTCACGATGTTGAGGTGCTGCTCGCCCTGACCAGAAATGATCATCTGTTTCAACTCCTTGGATTGCTCCATCAGGAAGGTCGGGTCCGTCTTACGGATTTCGTTCAGGGCAGCGCCCAACTTCTCATCATCGGAGCTGTTGAGAGCTCTGACGGCCGTACGGAATTTAGGATCCGGATAAACCGTCGGAACGATCTGGTCTTCACCCTTGGCCACCAACGTGGTGCCAGTAGGCGTGTTTTTCAGTTTGATGGTAGCCACGATATCGCCAGCCACAGCCTTTTCAACTTCCACTCTGTTCTTGCCGGCAAACACTAACAGCTGGGAGATTCTCTCCTTCGTGTTGGTGTTGGTGTTCAAAAGGTCGGCAGCCTTGGTCACCTCACCGTCATAGATCTTGATGAAAGCGACCTCGCCAAGGTGTTGCTCAATGGCCGTCTTGAAGACAAAGCCCACAAACGGTTCGGCAGGATTGCATTCATGCTTGTTGCCATTGGTGGCGACAGCAGCAGGAGCCTCGTTAGGAGCCGGACAGTTCTTGACGATCAGATCCAACAGACGGTCAAAGCCTTGGTCCGTCTTGGCAGCCACGCAGATCACCGGGAAGGTGCCACGATTGGCAATACCCAACTTCAAACCCTTAACCATCTCTTCTTCAGACAAGGTACCCTCTTCAAAGAATTTGTCCATCAAGGCCTCGTCATTCTCAGCAGCGGCCTCAATCAAAGCATTGTGCATCTCTTCAGCCTTGTCCATCTGGTCGGCAGGGATGTCTTCCACTACCATCTTGCCTCCGTTAACCGGGAACTTCAAAAGCTTCATTTGAAGCAGGTCGATGACGGAGTCGAAGCCGATGCCGGCATTCACCGGGTATTGGAACGGCATGACACTGCCGCCGAAATACTCCTTCAGCTGATGCAAGGTCTCATCGAAATTGGCTTTTTCATGATCCAGTTGGTTCACCACGAACATGACGGGGACATGCATGGCTTTGGTGTGACGCCATTGGATTTCAGCACCCACATCCACACCATTCTGCGCATTGATCACCATCAAGGCAGTGTCCATCACGCGCAAGGCACCGATAGTCTCGCCCACGAAATCATCAAATCCGGGACAGTCAATAATGTTGATTTTCTTGCCTTCAAACTCGGCATACATTACGGTACTTTGGATGGATTGTTGTCTCTCAAGCTCAACTTCCCTGTAGTCGGAAATTGTGTTCTTGTCCTCTACAGTTCCTCTTCTGCTCACTACACCACCGTGGAATGCCAGGGCTTCCGCCACTGTCGTCTTACCCACACGGTTACCGCCGATGAGGGCAACATTTCTGATTTCGTTTGTCTGATAAATTTTCATTTTGTATTGTAAATAGAGTGATTGATAATTTTTTTGTTGTGAATTTTTTAAGGGCGCAAATATACATTTTTTTTGAATTCTATAAAGATGTGCCCTATTATTTATTTTATAACCCTTTTACCGCGGGAATCTTCGCCCTCGCCGACGCGAATATAGAAGAATGCAAGCTGATTGACACCCTGAATCCGAAAAGACAAAAAAATAAAGGGAGGAACTAATTCCTCCCTTTTCAGTACTGGGTACGAGAATCGAACTCGTATTGCAAGATTGAGAATCTTGATTCCTAACCGTTAGAAGAACCCAGCAGGTCACCTCGTTAAAGGTGCGCAAAAATACATTTTTTTTATATTTCTCCAACAAAGACCAAAAAAATGCCCTTTTCAAAATCTGATTTCCTATATCTATCTGATTTCCTTGTATTTATAAATATCAAAGAAAAGAAAGGCGACCTTTCCGCCGCCTTCTTCCAATATCAAATGAACGAACTTTTGGACGATTTTTCGGAGATTTTTGGAAAAAGAGGCGCCAAATAACAAAGTGCGCCAGAAAAAATCTGACGCACTTTGTGTCATATCCGCCAAAAGCGATTAGTTGGTTCTGCCCGGATATACCTTCAAGGCCTCTTCCAGACATTTGACGGCCTTGGCGAGGTCAGAGACATTCAAGCAATAGCTGATACGGACCTCATCCTTGCCCTTGCCAGGCGTGGAATAGAAGCCAGTGGCAGGAGCCATCATGACAGTCTCACCGTTATAGTTAAACTCTTCCAGAAGCCATTTGCAGAAACGGTCGGAGTCATCGATGGGCAGACGAGCCACACAGTAGAAAGCGCCTTTCGGCATTGGCACGAAGCATCCTGGGATGTTGTTCACACCGTTGACAATCGTGTTACGACGGGCCACATAGTCGGTGATGACCGCATCGAAGTACTCCTTGGGCGTTGAGACGGCAGCCTCACCCAAGATCTGGCCGTAGGTAGGAGGGCTCAGACGTGCCTGGGCGAACTTCATGGCCGTATTGTAGACATCTTTGTTATGGGTGATCAACGCGCCGGTACGCACACCACAAGCGCTATAGCGCTTGGAGACGGAGTCCAACAGCACTACGTTCTGGGCGATGTCGGTCAGCTGCATAACGGAGAAGTGCTCCACTCCATCATAGCAAAACTCACGGTAAACCTCGTCGGCAAAGAGGAACAGGTCGTGTTTCTTGGCAATCTCGCCCAGTTTCAGAATCTCTTCTTTGGAATAGAGATAGCCCGTCGGGTTGTTCGGGTTGCAGATCATGATGGCCTTGGTACGCGGAGTGATGATCTTCTCGAACTCTTCGATAGAAGGAAGGGCGAAACCGTTCTCGATGGTGGAAACGATGGGCTTCACCACGACACCGCAAGTCACGGCGAAACCGTTGTAGTTTGCGTAGAAAGGTTCCGGGATAATGATCTCATCGCCGGGATCCAGGCAGCTATTGAAAGCAAAAAGCAGACCTTCGCTGCCACCGGTCGTGATGAGGATCTCATCAGGCGTGACATCTATGCCGACACTGTGGTAATACTCTACGAGTTTTTTGCGGTAGCTGATGTTACCAGCAGAATGGGTATAGGCAATCACCGGGATGTCTGCGTTGCGGACCGCCTCACGGGCACCTTTTGGCGTCTCGATATCGGGCTGGCCGATATTCAGATGGTAAACGTGCACTCCTCTCGATTTGGCAGCATCGGAGAAGGGGACCAATTTTCTAATGGGGGATGAGGGCATGGTCTGACCTTTTTTGGATATTTGAGGCATATTGTTAAATTTAAATGATTACTGATAACGGTCTTTACGTGCTAAAAATGCAACCTAAGACGGGGCCGCAAAAGTAGTGTTTTTATTTAGATGTTAGTCATTTTTAGGAAATATTTTTTGTTTTTCCTGATGATGCCGCCCCAATGGAGGGGTTCATTCAGCAAAAACAAGCTTCCTCATCGCCAAGATTTCCGTATTTTTTTGTATTTTTGCCGCCTTTAAATCAGACGATGGAATTGGATACGATAGACAAAACAAAAGAGCTTGAAACAAAAGACATCCCTACACTCCTGTGGACGTATGCCTTGCCTGCTGTCATCAGCATGGTGATTGCCTCGTTGTACAATATCGCCGACCGTATCTTCATAGGCAACGGCGTGGGACCGCTGGCCATCGCCGGCCTGGTCATCACGATGCCGATCATGAACATCATCCACGCCTTTGGCGCTTTGGTCGGGGTGGGATCCGCCTCCCGCATGTCCATCGTGCTGGGCAAGAAAGATGTGAACTGGGCGGAGAACATCTTGGGCAACAGCATGCTTCTCACGCTGGGATTGGGTGTGGTGGTGATCTTTTTCAGCTATCTTTTCATGGACAATATCCTGATGAAGTTCGGAGCCACCGCGGACACGCTCCAGTATGCCCGCGAGTACATGGTGGTGATATTGCCGGGCATGTTCCTGACCACGGTCACCTTCAATCTGGCGGGTCTGATGCGTTCCTCCGGCTATCCGCTCAAGTCCATGTTCGTCTTGGGCGGCGGCGCGATTCTGAACATCATCCTGGACCCCATCTTCATCTTCGGATTCCATTGGGGCATCAAAGGTGCCGCCGCCGCGTCCACCCTCTCCATGTTCGTGACGGCCGTCATTGCCGTCGCCCACTTCATCAACCCGAAGTCGTTCATCCATTTTAAAAAGCACGCTTGGAAGCCCAGAGGTTATATCTTCAAGAATATCACCATGATCGGTCTCAGCCCCTTCCTGATGAATGTGGCTGCCGCCGGTGTGGTGGGCATCATCAACCACCAGTTGCTGAACTATGGTGGCGACTTTGCCGTGGGCGCCTGCGGCCTCGTCAACACCTACGGCAACCTGCTGGTGCTGCTCATCATCGGCATCTGCCAGGGCATGCAACCCATCGCCGGCTACAACTACGGCGCGGGCCATCCCGACCGGCTGAAGGCGGTCTTCCTGCTCACCATGAAAATCACCGTGCTCGTCGGCTTGGCGGGCAGCATCATCTCCTGCGTCATCCCGCAATACATGATGCGCGTCTTCACCTCCGACAAAGATTTGATCAGGATTGCCATCCCCGCCACACGCTACATGATGGTGATGTTCCCCTTGATTGGCTTCACCATCACCAACTCCAACTTCTTCCAATCTATTGACAAGCCTTGGATTGCCATCACCACGAGCCTGTCGCGCCAAGTGCTCTTCCTGGTGCCCATGAGCTTCATTATCCCGATTTTGTTTGAAAGAGCCGGGGGCGACGGTCTGACTGGCGTATGGGCAGCCGCCACCCTCTCCGATGTGTGTGGCGCCATCTTGGCGGCTATTCTGCTGTTCACCCAACGGAAAGTCTTTTCTGAAAAGGCAATCGACATAAAATAGTTTTTCAAGTCTGAGATACCGAAAAAAAATATACTTTTGCGGCCTCAAAACTGAGACACGGAAAGTTGGCCGAGTGGCTTAAGGCAGCGGTTTCGAAAACCGCCGTAGTGTCACAGCTACCGGGGGTTCGAATCCCTCACTTTCCGCAACCGAGAACTTCCAGGAGCACGCAAAGCGTGCTCCTTTTTGTTTGGGCCCTCTTCGCCGACAGTTTACTGGCAGGCGGAGGGGGTTCAAACAAAAAAACGGTGCATTCTTTGCACCTGGAAGTTCCCGGTTGCTCGGACGCCCGCAGCTGCGACAGGGATCTCCAATCCCTCACACTTTGCCTCTGCACCCGTTCCTTCGTCAAATCTTAAAAAGAAGGGAACTTGGGGGGGCGCAGGCTATACGAACAAGGAAAAAATAGTGAGTCAACTCATTATCAGAGACTGAAATGCCCTTGTTTTCGACTATAACAAGTGTTGATCTGTATTCACTGCAAAACAAACATTAGGTCAACATCCATATCATTACCAAAATTTAAAAAAATATTCCTAAACAGTTGAAAAAGAGAAAATATCTTGTATCTTTGCAGGGTCAACTTTCCAATCTTTGTCTTACGGACTTCACAAAGTCTGGTGATTTGTATAAACGAAAGTAACCATTGAAGTCCCATAACGAATATTTACATTTTATGAGGAAACTTCTTTGTACTTTTATATTTTGCTTCATTTGCACAATAGGGACATTCGCGCAATTTTTTCTTAGTTTTACAGGAAAAGATGACCTAAACCACCACATGCAATTGCATAGTGTTGTCATTGAAAATATATGGAAAAATTGGGCCGATACTATTTACTATCCGGACACTACATATATATTGTCAGGTGTTGGTATAGAGGACCATGATTTTGGGGGAGCATTCTCAGTGTCTCAGAATACACCCAACCCGTTTGATGGTATCACCGACTTCACACTGACCCTTCCGTCAGAAGAAAAGGTAATAATTGAGGTGTTAGACATGGCAGGACACAGGGTAACAGGAACGACCCACCAATTATATGCCGGAAAACATACTTTCCGAATATGGTTGAACACTCCCCAAGCCTATCTCCTTACCGTAAAAGCCGGTAAAAACGTCTCTTCCATCAAGATAGTAAACAATGGAAGGAGCGACTATAACCGCATTGCACATATGCAGGGAACTCCGATTTCACACGAACTGAAGTCTGGCAAAGATGGAACCCATCCTTTCTCCCCCGGTGATATGATGCGTTATAGTGGCAGAGCATTATATAATAACGAACTCATATACAGCGATACTATTGAACAGTGTCAACACTCGAGCGAATCCTTTGAACTAGCATTCCATCCATGGGGAGAAGCAGATGACGAAGGGCATTTTTTCAGTACTCAAAAATTATTCATACCAGATGGTGAAAGCTGCAATGGAAACTGCTATAACACCATCGGCATTGATGTGTCAGGTTATACTGGCGGAAAATTCATTACTGGACCTGAAGACATTCATTATGTACGATTGAAAATGGAGCACTCCAGAATTGGCGACCTGTGGATTTCGATCGTCTGTCCCAATGGAATAACAGCAACCATCCTGAAAAAATCCATGTCCAGCGGCAATAGCGAGTGCTCGTCCATGATTCCTCCGTATGCCTATAATTGGCAGTATGCAGGATCTACCAATGCACACCTCGGTCAATACTACAAACCTGACAGCAGTATCAAATGCGACGCTTCCCTAAACCCAATGGGAATATGTTGGAACTACTGTTGGTCAGACAATACAAATAATGGCTATCAGTATAGTTGCGGCAATGGCAGCAGGGTATATGAAACTTGTAACCAAATCTATGCGACCAACCCTTCTCCCTATGGTCAAAGCGACAGTCTCTATTTGGATTCCACAGATGTCGCAAATATGACCAATGTTTTCCATCCAGATATTTCTTTCAGCTCCCTGATTGGTTGCCCTATGAATGGACATTGGGAAATCAGAATCGTTGACGGCTGGGGCATAGATAACGGTTATGTAGAAGAAGCGGAAATCGTGCTACCAGCTGATCCCTCTTGGACTTCAAACCATATACCCATTGTAGCTACCGGTTCTGTCTCCACTGTCAGCAACACTTCGGCAATCTGCAATGGTTCTATCACCAACAGCGGTCTTGCAGGCATTATGGACAAAGGAATATGCTGGGATACCATTCCCAACCCCAGCATTTCAGGTCCTCACACTTCTGAGGGGCAAGGGGCTGGCGCTTTCTCGACCACGTTAACAAATCTCTCAACAGGGACCACCTACTACTACCGGGCCTACGCCACCAACGTGGCTGGTACCGCCTATGGCGACACTCGGACTTTCACCACGGCTGTTGGATCGTGGTAACCGACAACGTTATATCACGCTACATCATAATGCATTTTTGCCGCACATCTGTGCTGATGAATCCAAAAAAACGTATCTTTGCCGTTCCAAAACACACCCCAATGAAAATTTCAGAAATCAAGAAAGCGGCCCGCGCCTCCCTGAAGGACAAATGGTGGTCCTTTGCCGGACTGACCTTCATCATGCTCCTGTTCTCATCTATAATAGGTATGATTGCCTATCCCTCGAGAATGATCTTACAAAGCAGCATGATGCCTGGCGGATTATCTCTCAAAACCATCACACTCGTAGTCCTGGCCATCCTCTACACCGTCATTTCTTTTTCAATCATCCCTGTGCAATACGGCTTCTACTATGCACATTTGGCATCCGCCCGCGAGGACGATCTCGCCGACCCGGCTCACCTCTTTGCCGGCTACCGGCGCTTCTGGTTCATCCTCGGCCTGGCCATCCTGGTGCAGATCATCGTCAGCTTCGGCTTCATGATGCTTATCATCCCGGGCATCGTCATGGCCCTGGCCTACTCCATGTGGCCCTTCATCGCTCATGACCATCCCGAACTCACCATCAAGGAGGTACTGGAACGCAGCCGTGTGCTGATGCAAGGCCACAAAGGAGAACTATTCACCCTCTATCTCAGTTTTATCGGATGGTTTCTGCTTTGCATCCCCACATTGGGTCTCGGTCTCTTCTTCCTTATACCATATATATATATGTCCCAGTATCATTTTTACGAGAGTATCCGTTACGAACTGGACGAAGAGCCTGAAATTGAACCTGTTGCCACTGAAAAGGAAACCATATTGACCGACAACGATCCCCATGCCGGCGAAGAAAAAGAACCAAACACCCAAAATGGTCCGGAAACAGCATCTGAATGATTTGGTGGAGGATTTGACAACTAAAAAAGGATGTTTCGTATGCGAAACATCCTTTTTTTCTAGTGACCCCTGCAGGATTCAAACCTGCAACCTTTTGATCCGTAGTCAAATACTCTATTCAGTTGAGCTAAGGGGCCTTGCTTAAACGAGCGTGCAAAAATACATTTTTTTCCAATATATACACCCCCTTCAAAAAAAATTTTTATTTCTGGTGTCCGTATTTAAAAAAAGTGTATTTTTGCAGCCTCATTTGATGAAAGGAATTGAGCTATGGTGTAACGGTAGCACTACAGATTTTGGTTCTGCCTGTGTAGGTTCGAATCCTGCTAGCTCAACTAAAGAAACTCTCACCAGTGGTGGGGGTTTTTTTATTATCAACAAGAAAAGTATATAAAAAATAAAAAAAAACTAAGCATTTTAACAATGGAAGAACACGTAAACCTTATCGACACCTTTGCTGAATTTAAGGAATCCAAAAGTATCGATCGTGAAACCTTGATGAGCATCTTAAAAGATGTTTTTCTCAGTGCTCTGGCAAAAAAATTCGGCCCCGAGGCCAAATTTGACGTGATTGTCAACGTGGACCGCGGAGATTTGGAAATCCAACATACACGCGAGATTGTAGAAGACGGACAAGTGGAGGATGAAACCAACCAGATAGCCCTGACCGACGCCATCAAAATTGAGCCCGACTTCGAGATCGGGGAAGAGGTGGTGGAGAACATCCTGCTTTCAGACTTCCAAAGACGTGAGATCCTGGCCCTCCGCCAGAATCTGAGCACCAAGATCATGGAATATGAAAAAGACGTCATCTACAACAAGTATGAAAGCCGCATCGGGGAAATCATCACCGGAGAGGTCAACCAGATATGGCGCAAGGAGATTCTGGTTTATGACGAAGAACATGTGGAACTGATCCTGCCCAAGTCTGAGCAGATTCCTTCCGACAGATACAAGAAGGGTGACACCATCATGGCCGTCGTGTCCCGCGTGGAGATTCAGTCCACCACCCCCCGCATCATCCTGTCGCGTACTTCGCCCGTTTTCCTGGAGCGTCTCATGGAAAATGAGATCCCCGAAATCCAAGACGGCCTCATCACCATCAAAAACGTGGTCAGAGTGCCGGGTGAAAGAGCGAAAGTGCTCGTCACCTCCTCCGACGACCGCATCGATCCCGTCGGCGCCTGCGTGGGCATGAAGGGAAGCCGTATCCACAGCATCGTGCGCGAACTTCACAACGAAAGTATCGACATCATCAACTATACCCCCAACCGGGAGCTGCTCATCGCCCGCTGCCTGAGCCCCTCAAAAATCTCCTCCATCGAAATCGACGAGGAAGAGAAGAAAGTGTATGTCTATATGAAGCCCGACCAGGTGGCCCTGACCATCGGCAAAGGCGGCAACAACATCCGCCTGGCCAGCAGACTCCTTGGCTATGAGATTGAGGTGTACAGAGACGACGTAAGCAAAGAGGAGGATGTCAACCTGACCGAATTCGCCGATGAATTCGACCAATGGGTCATCGACGCCTTCATCAACATCGGCTGCGACACGGCCAAGAGTGTCCTCGCCCTCAACCGCAACGAACTGGTCAAACGTACCGACCTGGAAGAGGAAACCGTCGATGCCATGATCAAAGCCATCAAGGAAGAGTTCGACATCAAAGACTAAAAAAACATACCCTGACTGATTTTTAATTCATTTATTTCCAAGAACAAAAAAACAATATGCCAGAGGAAAAAGTTAAAATACCACGATTAGGAAAAGCTGCCACTGAATTCAATGTCTCCCGCGAAACACTGGTCGCCTCACTCAAGAAGATGAACTTTGAGATAGACGACAACAACAACGCGAAACTCACTGCAGAGATGTATAACGCGCTACTCCAAGAGTTCGCCGGCGAGAAAGAGGTGCTTGCGGAAGCCAAGAAGATTGAGATTGGCACGTATAGCGCCATCTCCAAGCAGGAGCCCAAAGCCAAAGTTGACAAGCCCGAACAGAACGAGGAGTCCGAAGAGGGATCCTTGATCATCAAGAATGTCAACTATGTAAAACCCGTGGAGATTGAAAAAGAGACCTCCCTGGCAGGTCCCAAAATCATCGGAAAGATTGAATTAGAAACCCCTAAAAAGAAAAAGGAGGCCTCAACGGAGGAGACCACTCCCACCCAGGACACCCCTGAGAAGACGCAGGAAACCCCTGCCGAACCACAAGTCGAACCCGCCAAAAAAGACGAGCCCGAGCATGTCAAGATGGAGTCGCCCAAGCTGGAAGGCCCCAAGATCATCGACAAGATGGACTTGGAGGACTTGAAACCCAAGAAGAAGAGTTCCAAGGCATCCAAGAAGACCCAGGATCCCGAACCGGTAGAAGAGGTCATGGAAGAACCCGCCGACACGACCGAGCAGGCGACCGAAGAGGAGCCAGCCCAACCCACCGAGCCCGAAAGACCCGACAATTTCATCGAAACCCGTATCGAGAAGATCCAAGGGCCCAAGATCATGGGCAAGATCGAACTTCCTGTTGAAAAGCCCAAAGACAACTCCAAAAAGGAGAAACACACTGCCGAGGATAAGAAGAAGAAAAAGAGAAAGAGAATTATCAAGCAAAACAACGGCACCATCAAACAAAACGTCGGCAAAGACGACAAAAAAGGAAAGCCCGAAGTCGAAAAGGTGGAAATCTCTCCGGAAGATATCCAACGTCGTATCAAAGAGACCAAGATGCGGATCGAATCTACTGGAAAGACCAAGGCTGCCAAACGCAGAAAAGAGAAGAGACAGCTTATTCACGAACGTATTGAGGAACAGGAACTGCAGGAGATAGCAAATCAAAACATCCTGAAAGTGACCGAGTTCATCACCGCCAACGAACTGGCCACGCTCATGAACAAGGATGTCACCGAGATTATCTCCACCTGCATGAGTATTGGATTGTTTGTGTCCATCAACCAGCGTCTGGACGCAGAGACCATCTCGCTGCTGGCAGAGGAGTTCGGATTCCAGGTTGAGTTCATTGGCGCAGATGCCGATGACAACGAAACGCAAGCTGAGGATACGGAGGAGGATCTCCAACCCCGTCATCCGATCATCACCGTCATGGGTCACGTTGACCACGGTAAGACCTCTCTCTTGGACTACATCCGTAAGACCAACGTCATTGCCGGTGAGGCGGGCGGTATCACCCAGCACATCGGTGCTTACGAGGTCAGCCTTTCCGACGGCCGCAAGATCACCTTCCTGGATACTCCCGGTCACGAAGCCTTCACCGCCATGCGTGCCCGCGGTGCCAAGATCACCGACTTGTGTATTATCGTGGTGGCCGCTGATGACGCCGTGATGCCTCAGACCATCGAGGCCATCAACCACGCCCAAGCGGCAGGTGTCCCCATGGTGTTCGCCATCACCAAGATCGACAAACCCAACGCAGATCCGGAGCGCATCCGCACGGAACTTGCCAACATGAATATCCTCGTGGAAGACTGGGGTGGCAACTACCAGTGCCAAGAAATTGACGCCAAACATGGTACAAATGTCAAGGAACTGCTGGAGAAGGTGCTGCTCGAAGCCGAGCTCCTCGATCTCAAGGCCAACCCGAACCGCCCTGGTGTGGGTGCCGTCATCGAGTCCTCCCTGGACAAAGGCCGCGGCTATGTGGCCAAGGTGCTGGTTCAGAACGGAACCCTGCGCATCGGCGACTCCGTGCTGGCTGGCAGCTGCTACGGCAGAGTCAAGGCTATGTTCAACGAACGTAACCAGGCCGTCAAGGCCGCAGGACCCGCCACGCCTGTCCTGATGTTAGGCCTGAACGGCGCTCCGCAAGCCGGTGACGCCTTCAAAGTGTGCGAGAGCGAACAAGAAGCCCGCAACATCGCCACCAAACGTGCCAGACTCGCCCGTGAGATGGGCCTCCGCACCCAGAAACATATCACCCTCGATGAGATCGGCCGCCGTATCGCTATCGGCGACTTCAAAGAGTTGAACATTATCGTGAAGGGTGACGTGGACGGCTCCGTGGAAGCACTCTCCGGAGAACTTCTCAAACTCTCCACCGAACAGGTACAGGTCAACGTCATCCACAAATCCGTGGGTGCCGTGACAGAAACCGATGTCATGCTCGCCACCGCCTCCAACGCCCTGATCGTGGCCTTCCAAGTACGCCCCACCGCAGGCGCCCGCAAGATGGCCGAAGCCGAACAGATCGACATCCGTACCTACTCCATCATCTATACCGCCATCAACGAGATCAAGGACGCTATCGCCGGTATGCACACTCCGGAAATACGGGAGAAAATCATCGCCAACCTCGAAATCAAAGAGGTGTTCCATATCTCCAAAGTCGGCAATATCGCCGGCTGTCTGGTCCTCGATGGCAAACTGCAACGCTCTTCCAAGATCCGCCTGATCCGCGACGGTATCGTCATCTATACTGGCAAACTCGGCTCCCTCCGCCGTTTCAAAGACGATGTCAAGGAGGTGACCTCCGGCCAGGATTGCGGTCTGAACATCGATGGCTGCAACGACCTTAAAGTGGGCGACATCATCGAAGGTTTCGAAGAGTATGAAGTGGCCTTTAATGCTAACAAATAACCCTGTCTGCCATGGCTGAAAATAAACACCATATCATCGGTATCACCCAAGGTGATGTAAACGGTATCGGATACGAAGTGATCCTGAAATCCCTCTGTGACAATAAAATCATGGACATCTGTACCCCTGTGGTCTATGGACTGGCAAAAGCCGCCTCCTACCACAAGAAGTACATGAATATCCCTGATTTCTCCTTCCAGTTCGTGAAGAATACCGAACAACTGTCCAACAAACGCCCCAACCTGATCAACATCTTCGATGATGAGGTGAAAATCGACCTGGGCACCAGCACCAAAATCGCAGGACAGATGGCCGAACGGTCCCTCTATGCCGCCGGACGAGACCTCAAAAACAATCGGATTGACGCGATCGTGACCGCTCCTATCCACAAGGACAACATCCAATCTGACAAGTTCACCTTCCCAGGCCATACCGAATTCTTTGAGCACTACTTTGGCGGCAATGGGCATAAAGCACTGATGATGATGGTGTCTGAAAACCTTCGCGTGGCCTTCGCTACCAACCATCTCCCCATGAGCGAAGTCCCCGCTGCCATCACCAAAGATCTGCTGATGCAGAAACTGAAAGTCCTGCACCAGACCCTCAAGCAAGATTTCGCCATCGACAATCCTACCATTGCCGTTTTGGCGTTTAACCCCCACGCCGGTGACAACGGCATCTTGGGAAAAGAGGACCAGGAGGTCATCCAACCCTCCATCGAACTGGCCTTCCAAGAGCATATCAATGCCTTCGGCCCCTTCCCTGCCGACAGTTTCTTCGCCCAAGGGACCTATCGTAAATTCGATGCCGTCTTGGCTATGTATTATGACCAAGGCATGATACCTTTCAAATTGCTGTCCTCCTCTGGCGTGAACTATACGGCCGGACTGCCTATCGTCAGGACCTCCCCTGCCCATGGTACCGCATACGACATTGCCGGACAGAACAAAGCTGACGGACAAGCCATGCGAAACGCCATTTATCTGGCTGTCGACATCCTCAAAAACCGCAAAAACAACATGCAGTAACCAAGGCGAACTTGTCCCCTTTCCAAAAAAAACTGCCCGAACTGTTTTTCCGCTTCTTGACTATATCTATATTTTTTTTTATTTTTGCCACCTTGATTCTAAATTTAAAAAGGTGAAGAAAATTATTGCCCTCTGCTTGGCGGTCACTTTGTTCTGTATGACTGGCTGCCAGAAGTTTAAACCAGCAACGGTAGAGCTGAAAGCATGCTCCGCCAACGGGAAAACCCTAACCGGCACCGCCGTCATTACAGACAATGGCGGCTGCACCTACTTTATCGAACAAGGTTTCTGCTTCAGCCTCTTCAAGAAGCTCTCCGCCAGCGATGTCTATACCACCGTGGTGACCCTCAACAACTCCTGCTACGACGAACAGTTTGAGTGGACATACGACTTGCCCATGGTTGACACCGTCTACTACGTCTGCGCCTATGTCAAGACCAACGCCGGCATCAGCTATAGCGAAATCGACTCCGTAAGTACAATCATCAATAATTAACCTAAATACCATCTTATGAAAAAAATTCTTGCCATCAACCCCGGATCTACCTCCACAAAGATAGCTATTTTTGAAGGAACTGAACAGGTTTACATTAAGAATATCAAGCACTCTACTGAAGAGATATCCAAGTTTGCCACTATCGCAGACCAGTATGCTTTTCGTCGTGATGTGATCATTTCCGAACTTGAGAATGCCAATATCGACCTGCACTCCATCAACATCATCATGGGGCGCGGAGGTCTGGTAAAACCGCTCACCTCCGGTGTTTATAAAATCAACGATTTGATGAAGAAACATTTGATGGAGGGTTACAGTGGACAACATGCATGCAACCTGGGCGGTCTTATCGCCGACAGTCTTGCCTCCGTGATCGGACTGGATGCAGCCTATATCGCTGACCCCGTGGTGGTGGATGAGATGGAACCGGTCGCCCGCATCACCGGTCATCCGGACTTTGAGCGCAAATCCATTTTCCACGCTCTCAATCATAAAGCCATCGCCCGCATCTATGCCAAGCAAATTGGCAAACCCTATGAAGAATTGAACCTGATCGTCTGTCACATGGGTGGAGGCGTCAGCGTGGGTGCGCATCGCCATGGACGGGTTATCGACGTGAACCAAGCCCTGGATGGCGAAGGCCCCTTCTCCCCTGAACGTTCTGGAACGCTCCCGATGAACCAATTCCTCAAGGCTTGCTTCAGCGGAAAATACACCCAAGAAGATATGCAACGCGTGCTCGTCGGAAAAGGCGGCTATGTCGGCTATTTCGGCACCAATGACGCCTATTCCATCGAGAAAGCGGCCATCGCCGGCGACGAGAAAGCGGAACTGCTCGAAGAAGCCTTCGCTTACCAAGTAGGCAAACAGATTGGAGAAAACGCCTGCGTCCTCCAAGGAAAAGTGGACGCCATCCTCCTCACCGGCGGCATCGCTTACGGCAAACCCGTGGTGGAACGCATCAAGAAATACGTCAGCTGGATCGCTCCGGTTGCCGTATTCCCGGGTGAAGACGAAATGGCCGCCCTCGCCTTGAATGCCAATATGATTCTCAACGGAGAAGTGAAGGTCCAAGAATACAAATAATTGAGATTCCTACAACCGCTTCTTAGAGCGACTCATCATTACACTCACTGCTATGGCCGATGAAGGGCTTGGACAAGCCTCCACCATCTCCCATAGCAGTTTTCTTTATATTTCCCAGAAAACAATTTCGAGGTTGGAAACACTCGAAAAACATGTGCGGCAAACCATCGGAAACAGCTCTGTGCCCAAGAGCATTATCAACATTTTTTTGTTTATTAATATTTTGTTTCCAGCAAAAATGCACCCGTTTTTAGTTGTACTTTTGTGGCTTATTATATCATAAGAGGACTTATTCGATGAAAATTGCCAGATTCGTTTCTATCTTTGTGTTAATCAGCGCAATATGCGTGCTGATGATTCTGGCTATTGTCAAAATCCCCAACCAAAAATGCGAAAGCATTAAAATAACCCCCCACTCTCAGAACGAAAGTATTCTCGTGACCCCGCACGACCTGGAACAGATGATGGCAGATGCCAGAGTGGAAGTCCTCGGCAAAAAAGTGAAGGAAGTTCAACTGGAACCCATCTCCGAAATCCTCGAGAACAATCCTTACGTGGAAAAAGTAAACTTTGTCCACTTCTCCAACAACAAGCTCTTGATTGACTATACCTTGAAAGAGATTGTTCTGCATGTATTCAACGCAAAAGGCGAGCATTATTTCGTGGATAACAAAGGATACCTGCTCCCCTTCTCTCCGAAAATGACGGACTACCTCCCCATTGCCAACGGAAACATACAGCAAAGCTATAAAAAAGGCTCCAAAATAAACAAACAGTTGCTTCCGCTCTTCACCATCTCCCAAGAGATCAACAAGGACGACTACTATAAGGCGCAATTCAGACAGCTTTACTTGAACGATCAGCATCAGGTGGAGTTGGTCTCCTCCGTTGGTCACCACGTCATTCTCTTCGGAGATGAGACCAATGCTGCCGAGAAGCTTTCCAACCTGAAGCATGTGTACCAGGACGGCTTGACGCACCTCGGCTACGACCGGTACGCCCAATTGGATGCCCGTTTTAAAAACAGAATAATCGCACAAAAAAAATAAGCAAGGGTTATGGCAAAAAACATTTCTGAAAACAACTTTATCGTCAGTCTGGACATCGGTACCACCAAAATCGTCACCATTGTCGGCTATCGTAATGAAAACGGATTAATTGATGTTCTGAGCTGGGGCAAAGGGGATTCCACCGGCGTCGAGTTCGGCGAAATCATCAACATCTTCCGGACCGTGGCCGGCATTAAGATGTCCAAACAAAATGCCATCAACCAATCCCAAATCGACATTGACGACCTGCCAGTGTATGTCGGCGTGGCAGGCCATCATATCAAGACCAGCAAATACAAACACTTCTTATATCGTTACGGCAATGACGAACCCATCCAGCAAAATGAAATTGACAAGCTGAGACAAGAGGTGGAACTGGTCAACCTGAACCCCGGCGAGACCCTGATAGACGTCATCCCCCAGTCTTACATGATTGACAATACCCGCGAGATGACCGACCCCGTCGGCGTTTTAGGCCATACCGTCATGGGCACATATCAATTGATCACGGGCAAAGAGGCTGAGATCAACAAAATCAAACGTTGCGGCAGCGATGCCAACATGAAATTTAAGGAGATCATCCTGGAGCCCATCGCCTCCGCCATCTCCTGCCTGACCGAAGAGGAAAAACAAGAAGGCGTCGCGTTGATTGACATTGGCGGCGGAACGACCGACCTGATTATCTATGCCAACGGAAGCCCTGTCTTCACCAAGGTGATCGCCATCGGAGGCAACATCATCACCTCTGACATCGCAACAGTATGCAGCATCCCGAAAGACACCGCCGAAAAGCTCAAGATCCAACACGGAACCTGCATCGTCAACAAGAGCAATCAAAACAACATCATCACCATACCCAAGCAACCCACCCCTGTACAAATCAGCGAGAACTACCTGGCTAAGATCATCAACGCCCGTGTAGAATGTGACATCATCGGATCCGTCAAGGCTGAGATTGACAATTCTGGGTATGCAGACCTGGTTGCCAACCGAGGCATCGTCCTGACTGGCGGCGGCGCCCAACTGAAACACTTGAAGGAACTCGTGCAGTTCAAGACCGGATACAACACCCGTATCGGCATCCCCGAACAAGGATTTGAGAAGAACATTCCATCCGACCTCAAGAAATCCATGTATGCCACTGCCCTCGGCCTGCTCAAATACGGTGCTGAAGTGGAAGGCGGACCTTTCGTCCCATTTACAACCAACAACCGGGAAAAGTCCAAGCCCACCAAGGAACCCGTCAACGATGGATGGGGCGTGTTCGACAAAATCCGCAAGTTCTTGAAAGAGCGTATTGAACAAGTCTCATAATCACCTTAAAAAACCATTAATCCATTACTAACCATTAACCATTGTTTGATATTATAGAAAAAAACATATACTATGACTGAGATTTTTGATATGACACCTGATTTTGGCACAACGGCAAACTCCTCCATCATCAAAGTATTAGGCGTTGGTGGCGGCGGAAGCAACGCTGTGGCTCACATGTACAAAGAAGGTATCAAAGGTGTTGACTTCTTGATTTGCAACACCGACCAAGGGCATCTGGAGAAGAGCCCTATTCCTCGCAAACTCCTGCTTGGCTCTGGCTTGGGTGCCGGCGCAAGACCTGAAGTTGCCAGACAACTGGCCGTGGAAAGCAAGGAGAAAATCGCCGACTTCATAGGAAAAGAGACCCAGATGCTCTTCATCACCGCCGGAATGGGCAAAGGCACCGGCACCGGCGCCTCCCCGGTCATCGCTGAAGTGGCCCGCGAAATGGGTATCCTCACCATAGGCGTTGTAACCTCCCCCTTTGACTACGAGGGCTCCAAACGCAAAAAACTCGCCCAAGAAGGCATTGACGAGATGTCCAAACATGTGGACTCCCTGATCATCATCAAGAACGAAAACATCCTGAAATACTATCAGGACGAGGACATCTTGAATTCCTATGGATACGCCAATGACGTGCTCAAGAATGCCTGCAAGTGCATCGCCGAGATGATCACCTGTGACTTTTATCAGAATGTGGACTTCAACGATGTCAAGACCGTCATGACCAACAGCGGAAAAGCTATGCTCGGCATCGCCACCGCACGTGGAGAAGACCGCATCCAAAGAGTTGTGGATGAAGCCCTCGCCTGCCCTCTGCTCGACTCCTCCGTCATCCAAAATGCAGAAAACTTCCTGTTCTTCATCGCCTTTGGTCCTAACGCCCACTTCACCGGCTCCGAACTGAATGAGATCACCTCCCGCCTGCAAGCCCTGCAAAGTGATGACGCCGAGATCATCCACGGTATGGGCGTGGACGAATCACTGGATGACGCCGTCAAATTGTCCGTTATCATCACCAAATTCGACACTCCGGCAGCCTACCTGAACAACAGCGGCAGCATCGTCACCAATGATCATCAACAAGAGATCTTTGTTTCCGACACCCCCATCAACGACGAGGTGATCGACGGCACAATCCAAGACGCCACCGAAACCATCAACACCCCGAACACGACTGAAATAGAAAACCCCGTCTCTCAAGACCCCTTCATATTTGAGACTGGCTCAAGCAGTCCTGAGGCACCGAGTTATGCCCAAGGGGAAAGAACAGAAGATAATCACATTGATGATATTGAATGGAAATCCATGATCCAAGAACCTACCATCCTCCGCGAGCAAAAGATTCAAAACATGAGCGTGGCAACAGCTATGGAAGAAGAGGTGTTCGCCAACAACACTCCCCTGTTTGAAAATCGCAGCGGCGATGATCTCAAGGAATTCTTCTCCGATCTGGCCGACTAAAAACGCTATTCCCTAATACTTATATTGATATGAAGAGAATAATCTTTGGATTATTCTCTTTTTTCATGGATAAAAATATGAGAAAACTACTGACCTTGGCTGCACAGACAATCTGAACAATGCTGCCAGTCTAACAAACAGTCTGGCCTTGCCACACCGATAGCATCCAACAGGGTGAAATTGATCATTTCTGCTTGATTCTTCTTATCATACCGGATATAGGATAGGATATGCTCTATCCCCTCCTGCAAATCCAAGGGCGGGTAAAACTTTCTGATCAACCGCTGAATCCGAGACATCTCTTCTGCCGACAGGGAACCATGACGATGAGACAAGGCCGTCTCATAAAAGATGCCCTCTGCCACCGCCACCCCATGCGGAATAGGCTCGTCAATGGCCATACGCCAACTCTCTATTGCATGACCGATCGTATGGCCGAAATTCAAGATATGACGATAGGAATTGTCCTCAGGATCTTCCCGAACCACCTCCTGTTTCAACGTGGCACATTGTTCTACCCATACGCGCTGGATGGCTGCCTCCTCAACAACGTCAAGCTGTTCCAAAGCATCAAAAAGAGCGGGCATCCCTATCAATGCACATTTTATCATCTCGCCAAAACCACTGAGGATAGCCTCCTGAGGAAGTGTTTGCAACAAAGAGAGATCTGGCCCTATCACTTGGAGTGGTTGGCGCACCAGCCCGATCATATTTTTAGCCTGAGACAGGTTAACCCCAGTCTTGCCCCCTATCGAGGCATCCAACATGGCAATCAAGGTGGTCGGATAGTTCACAAAAGTAATCCCTCTCTTGTAAACCGAAGCGATAAAACCACCTAAATCACTGATCATACCTCCACCAAAATTGACCATACAAGCCTTCCGGTCGCAACCCAGATGCAACAATTCAGTACAGACACGCTCCACTTGCGACAAGCTTTTGGACGATTCTCCTGCCGGGACCACAATTTTCCACATGGGACAGGAAACCCGAGACAGCAACTCTGCATAATAAGAGGAATAGAGACTATCCACATGCGAATCCGTCAGAAACACTACCGAAGAGCATGCGCTCTGATTAAGTAGCTCTGCCAATTGCTGAATCCATGTAAAATCTGCCATAATAGAATCCGTTTCCGGGATTATTTGACGAAAACCATATTCAGTCCGAAAAAGCAATGTTCGCGGAACCATTTCTTAGGATACCACACCGACTGCTCGACATGTTCCACCTCCTGACAGGATCGTTTCCGATAACTGCACGGAGGAAGAATGCGGATATAGGACAGAGAATCCTCCAACAAAGTGAAGGGGGTCTTCTGGAACAATTCCAACCATTGTTTTTCAGAACGGACATTTTCATTGCCCATCAGCAGGGTCTTTTGCAGTTTCTCATCATAGATCTCCACAATTTTCTTATTCCCTCTCTTGAGAAAAAGCATCAGATTTTTCAAGATACAGGCACCATTCTCCTCTACAAGAATGAGCTTCCCTCCTTTCTTGAGCGCATCATAGAAAAGATTCAAGGCTTTATCCACGGGTTCGATATGATGAAGGGTATCCTGCATGATGATAACATCATAGGTTTCCGGGGCAATATCCTGGTCGAAAATATTGGCATATCGATAGGAAAAGAGGGACGGATCCCCATATTGTTGCCAAAAACGACGGCGGTTTTCCAATTGATCAATGTAATACTCGAGAGAAGAACCCATACTGGGAATACCATTCATGGCTAAAAAAAGGCCTGTGGTACCATAACCACATCCACAATCCCAGATGTTTAACGGCTTTGAAGTGTCAATGTACTTCTCCAAATAGGCCAACCGCTGCATAAAATAGGACTTGCGGAATTGCTGCTGTTGTTCACTGCCATGCGTGAGTTTGTAATAGGGATACAAGGCAGGGTTTTGGCGCAACTCTTCACAAAGATGGGTATAGAACTCCTCTTTCTGCATATCAGGGCCTAAATAGTGTCCGTGTTTCTTTTTTCGGCACGCTTCCGTTCAATTTCATCCAGGATGATTTTTCTCAAGCGTAACGACACAGGGGTAATCTCAAGATACTCATCCTTGGCGATAAACTCCATATACTGCTCAAGTGAATACTTGATAGGGGGCGCCAGGACCAACTTCTCATCAGAACCTGCTGCACGCATGTTAGAGAGTTTTTTGGACTTGCATACATTAATGACCAAATCCCCTTGCCGGATATGCTCGCCGATCACTTGGCCCGCATACACCTGTTCTCCCGGCTCTATGAAAAATTTGCCTCTATCTTGCAACTTGTTCAAGGCATACGCATAAGCCTGGCCTGTCTCCATCGCAATCAAGGAGCCGGCATGGCGACCCGGGAGCTCTCCTTTCCAAGGTTGGAACTCCACAAAACGATGGGAGATAATGGCCTCACCTTCGGTTGCCGTCAGCAACTGGTTGGACAAACCTATCAAACCTCTTGACGGAATGTTGAAGTTAAGATGCACCCGGTCGTTGACCGTATCCATAGACAACAATTCGCCCTTGCGACGGGAGACATAGTCAATCACGCGACTGGACATCTCCTCCGGAACCAGCACCATCAATTGTTCGATAGGTTCACATTTCTGTCCGTCAATCTCCTTGATAATGACCTGCGGTTGACCCACCTGAAGCTCATAACCCTCCCGGCGCATAGTCTCAATCAAAATGGAGAGATGCAATATTCCACGACCAAAGACATTCAGTCGTTCGGGGGATTCCGTTTCCTCAATTCTCATGGCCAGATTACGTTCCAACTCAGCAAAGAGACGGTCACGCAGATGTCTGGAAGTGACATATTTGCCCTCTTTCCCAAAGAAAGGGGAATTATTGATGGTAAACAACATGCTCATGGTAGGCTCATCCACCTTGATAGGCGGAAGTTGCTCAGGATTCTCAAAATCGGCCACCGTGTCGCCTATCTCAAAGTCGTCCAATCCCAACACCGCGCATATTTCGCCGGCTTCGACCGGGGTTTTGATTTTCTCTTTCCCCAACCCTTCAAAAACATATAACTCTTTGACTTTGGATTGTTGAACGGATCCATCGCGTTTCACCAGTGAGACAGTTTGTCCCCATTGGATGCTGCCTCGTTTCACACGTCCCACGGCAATACGTCCCACATAAGAGGAAAAATCCAAAGAAGAGATCATCATCTGCAGATTGCCGTCGTCGGCTTTGGGTGCAGGGATATTCTCAATGATGGTGTCCAAAAGATAAGAGATGTCCGAGGTAGGAGTCTTCCAATCCGGTCCCATCCATCCATTCTTGGCAGAGCCATAGACGGTCGGGAAGTCAAGCTGCTCATCACTGGCTCCCAAGTTGAACATCAACTCAAAAACAGCCTCTTGTGCAAGGTCGGGCTGACAGTTGGGTTTGTCCACCTTGTTGATGACCACGATGGGCTTCAGGCCCAATTCAATAGCCTTCTGGGTCACAAAACGAGTCTGGGGCATCGGACCTTCAAAAGCATCCACCACCAGCAACACTCCATCTGCCATGTTCAGCACACGCTCCACCTCTCCACCAAAGTCGCTATGGCCAGGGGTATCTATCACATTGATTTTATAGCCTTTATATCGGACTGACACATTCTTTGACAGAATTGTGATGCCTCTCTCCCTTTCCAAATCATTATTGTCAAGCACCAAATCCTGCACCTGCTGATTCTCCCGAAAGAGATGTGCCTGGTGAAGAATCCTGTCTACCAACGTCGTTTTACCATGGTCAACGTGCGCAATAATGGCTATATTTCTGATATTCTGCATGTTATTCTATTTTTTAATAAACGGCAAAAATACAATTTTTCTATATCCGTTTTTAATTGATTATATCATTTTTGATTCTTTCCTGCTAGAAGTCAAAACCATTCATCTCACCACGAGGATGAACAATGGTATATTTGGTGAAGCGTTCGTCGGCAGTGAATCCGTCCCCATAGTTCACCGAGCCGTCAGCCTTTTTCTGTTTGACGAGTACGTTGGAATAGATGGTTCGGGTTCGTTGGTCCCAGATAATCTCGTCTGTTTCCAGCGTATCTCCCTTGATGACATCATGGATGATGACGTTCTTGGAAGCGCGATACACAGAATTGTTCTCATACGCGGCATAATCAGCGGTGATGATGGCCTGTTTCTCGCCCCACTCGGTAAAAGACACTATCTTGATACCTTCCGGGCAGTCTGTGTAGTTGTCGTCGCCAGAAGCATAGTGGTTCAAAATAGGGGTGGTGACCATAAAACTGATCTTGCCGGAATCACTCATCGTAATGGTAATGTTTTCAGCTGATTCATCGGGATACTTGCCATGATAGGAGAAGAGCTCCACCTTATCCGAATGGCGGTTACAAGAAATAAGGAACACCATCAGACAGAATGTCGTGATGGTGTTCTTTAGAGTCGTCCACGATAGAGACTGCATGGAGCGTAGTCTTATCTGACGGTTGTGTTCTCCTGGATCCAGCATCCCACATGATAGGAAGATCCGGCGCTCATACCACGTCTGAAGAGTTCTTCTTTCGTCGGGAAGTGCAGGGAGGCGCGGCGTGCATTGGCAACAGAGGCGCAGGAAGGATCCACTGCAGCAGCCTTGCTGTACTTGTCGGCAGCCGCCCAGTTGTAATCATAAGGGATACCATCGGAGCATCTGCTTCCGGATGCCTTGTAGAGGTCACCGATCAAGATGTAAGCCTTACCCATGTTAGGATCAGCCTTCAAGGCAGCATACGCGGCATTACGAGCCTCGGAGAAAGCAAGCTTGGTCTGGTATGCGGTAGCCAACATGTAATTGGCATCAGCTTTCTGCTCATTCGTCTCACTCATTCTGACAGCATCCTGCAGATAGAGAATAGCGGCGTCAATTTCAGACTTGTCGTTATTGATAGCGTAGGAGTTCAAGGAGAGCATTCCCATCCAGTAAGCAGAAGTTCTGCTCGGTTTTGCGTTATGCTGGATATACAGAGCGTCTTTGAATACCGGGCTGGTCAAGCAGCCGCCCTTAGCCATGGTAACAACAATCTTGTTGACGGCGGAGATATCGTTCTTGATGGATTCCAACTTGGCGGCATAGAGTTCTTCCAGCACCTCGCAAGAAGCATACGGGGCAACAGCCTTCTCTATCTTGGCCAAAGTCTTACGATAATTCAAGACCAGCTTCATCTGACGGGCGGTGTCAGCAGCAGGCTTTTTGCACAGATGCACAAGATAATCCGTATCGATCTTGTTGGAGGTGTAGAGCTCCGTCAAGCTATCCAACACAGCCACTTGTCTTTCGTATTGAACCATCGCGTTGTTGATGGAGACATCCAGATAGTCCGTTGCACGACCATAGGCTTCAATCACATAAGAGGTGTCTTTCTTGGCCTTGGTCATCGTCTCGGCCAGTTGGAAATATTTATCCCAAATGGCAGGCTGGGTGTTTTCCTTTTCCATCTCCACAGATTCAATGAACATATTCAGAATCTCCTCAACCTTGTTGAGATCTTTCTTCAAGAGATCCTTGCGATATTGCAACAAGTTATATGCCTTGAATCCCAAGCAGTATCCTTGCGTGAATTTTTCAGGGAAAGCCTGATTACGAACCTCATAGGAATAGAGCAGCGTGTCGATAAGACGTTCTCTTCTTGCAGAATCTTTCTCAGCACTGATCATAGCCTGGAACATATTCTGAGCATTGGTGTACAGTCCATCCCAGCAGCAAGGGCTGTTCTGAACAAGATACTGCCATGAAGGATAAGCTTCCGTGTAATTCTTAGCCTTATGGAAAATATTGAAATTAGTCAGTTGTTCCAAGCATTTTAATGAGTCAGCCTCATTAGCACCATACTTGTATGGGCACTGTGCGAACAAGAAACTACCGGAAAACAGTAGAACAAACAATGTTACAACAATCTTTTTCATTTTCTCGTATTTTTTATTAGAGGTTTATATTCTTTAGTTTTTAGACGTTCTGTTAGATATTTTGTCACCCGCGAAGTTTAACAACCACCGGGTCTTTATTCTAATTTCTTTCTTTGGTACCAGCGTTCCTGCAAAGTGAAGCACAAGCCTACGCGGAAATAGTTTTGCTTGATCAGGTCTTCGGCCAGGGTGCCCATCTTTCCATATTCAAACATCAGATTCAACGAAGAATGTGTATTGAAGGTATTCAACGGGATACCAAAGCCTATCGTTACGCCAAATTCATCTATACCCCGATGTCTCAGGACCAACTCTCCGATGGAATACTTCACTCCGGCTCTAAATGCCATTCGTTTAAAGAATTTGTTGGAGAGAGGATCCGAAATATATTGGAAACCGACAGAACTGGTGATGGAATTCACCATGGAATCAGGCATATGGACAAATTTGAAATCAGCCCAGTTGCGCCATGTCACATCTGCGGCCACGGTGATGCTGTTATTATAGGCATAACTCAAACCAGCCCCGATAGACTGGGGAATGCGGAGATTGCCGCGCTGGCTATTGGTATGGACCACGGTGTCATAGGTGGTTACAGCACTATAGTTTCCCGTATAATAGTTAATCAGCAGATCTTCCCGGTTCCATACATAGGCAGAATTGCTATAGGTAAGTCCCAAGCCGATACGGTGTTTCTCTTTGATGTTGAAAAAGTACTGGAGGCCCGCGGTCAGATAGATACCGTTGATCCGGAATTCGTCCTGGATGATAGAGTTATAGTACAGACTTTCTTCAAAGGAGGTGTTTGTAGTATGTTGAAGTGTACCAAACAGGTATGAGGTGTTCAAACCGAGGGAAAGGCCTTTGCAAATGCGAAATGCGTTACCCCAGTAGAGTTGATAAAGGCCTCCGCTACCAGAATAATCATAGGCCACATTGCCGATATGCTCAATATTACGAGTGTCGGTGACGCTATAGCCCACCGAACTGAAGGGGACAAGACCCACACTGGTTCTCCAATGACGGGTCACGGGAAGGCCTACGGACAGATAACCCGGACGGGCAAAACTGTTTTTTTGAGCCAGATTTCCCTGTTTCAAGGTAGAAACGAAAATAGAGGCACCGACATCCCCGACAAAAGAGAGGGAGTCAAATGCCGCATAAGAAGCAGGGTTGATAAAATTGATTGTATAAGGATCCTGCATGGCAACTGCGGTGCTGCCCATGGCGTCGAGGATACCGTTGGCATTTTTATTGAGAAGACCTATGCCAAATTCGGAATAGGGTTGGCTGATATTGTTTTGGGCCCCCAAGGGAAGGAAGACCGCGCACAACATCATCAAACAAAAGAGTTTATATGTGACTGCTTTAAGCATTATATCTCAGTATTCGATATAGTCCTGACAGGACTAAATTTGGAGCGGCAAAGATACGATTTTTTATTAAATCTTTCAACAGCGGCAGATCACCACCCGTAAGGATAATTTGCAGCTCGGGAAACAGGGTGTTATAGTGATCAATCATGCCGTCAATTTCAAAGCGGATCCCGTGGATCACGCCGGAAAGGATGGATGACTCGGTAGATTTACCGATCACATCGCTATCGGGTTGTGGTTGCACCAAAGGCAGATGGGCGGTGCCTTGGGCAAGGGCGGCAAAGCGCATCCGGACTCCCGGAGCAATGGACCCACCCAGATATTCCGCATTAGCGGTAACGACATCGGCCACCAGGCACGTTCCCGCTTGAATAGCAAGCACATCCCTGTCTGGAAAAAGAGAATGAGCTCCCACAGCACAGGCTATGCGGTCGGTGCCCAAAGTGCGGGGGGTGTCATAACGCAAAACGACAGGCAAGGGCATGTCCGTTGTGAAAAGCAAGGTCGGGAAATGGCGTTTTAAGATATCGGCCAACATCGGCCCGTCGTCCCGAACCGTGGAAACAAGGCATGACTGCACCTCATACGGGGTCAGAAGATCCAGCAAGGAATCCACCTCTTCCCAGTAGAATTGTTTTTCCAGGCATCCGTCTTCTTCAAAGAGCGCCGCTTTCTTTAATGTGTTTCCGATATCGATAACCAAATACATAGCGTTGCTAAAACGTAAAAAAAAGTGTGTTATTATATGGATTGTCTGTTTTTTTACAACTTATCAAGTCCTTGGGCCTTCCTGATTGCTCATCTATAATTTGCAACATCTATCCGTCTCATTGTCAGCCTATTTCAGCAAGATGATATCACTCCAGCGGGTGGTGGGATTTGGACTGCGGAAGTCATGTTTGATAACATTGGCAAAAACCTCCGCTTTGCCGTTAGGAGTCTTTGGGGTATATTGCTGCGAACCGAGCACTACCGTTTCTGTGCCATTCACCTTATTGATTCTGTCGAGGACACGATCCAGTTTTTTCAGTTTGTCGAACTGGTCCGCGTTGAGGTCGAACAGGGAGGATTGCACTGCCGTTTCAGGAGAGGTTTGCATGACAATCACGCCGGCCTTCTTGTATTGAAATCCCGGACGATAAATTCTTTCCAAAGCCTGCGTACAGGCCTTCACGATGGTGATGGTAGAGTTGGTAGCCGTATAGAGCGGATATTCGACAAAATTTTCATATTGGGGCAAGTCCTCACGGAAGGGGTTCGTGCGGATGAAGACGCTCACGGCGGAGGCTACGGAGCCCTCTTGCCGGAGTTTTTCAGCGCAGTGGGCCGCATAGTTGGAGATATGGGTTTTCAGATCTGAAAATTCAGATATCATCCCGTTAAAGCTACGGCTGGTGCAGATGCTCTTCTTCTTGGCCATTTCCTCTTCGGGGACACAGTCTTCGCCATTCAGTTCCCGCCAGGTACGGAAGATGACAACATTATGAAAGGTGTGACGTACCCAGTCGGGACTCCGCATGGCAAAATCCCAGGCGGTGAGCACACCCATGGACTTGAGTTTAGCGGCATAGCGGCGGCCGATACCCCACACATCCTCGATAGGGAATAGTTTCAGGGCCTTCTCCCGTTTCGCATCGGTATCGATAAGGCAGCAATGCTTGTAACCGGGATATCGTTTTGCAAAATGACTGGCAACTTTGGCGAGCGTTTTATTGGAAGCGATGCCGATGCTGATGGGCATGCCCACATAGCGCATAACCTTCTGATGGAGTTGTTCGCCCCAAAGCTTCAAGTCAGGAGTCTCCATCTTCTTCAGGTTGACAAAACACTCGTCAATAGAATAGCGGAAATAGTTAGGGGCGGCTTGTCGGATAAGGCTGACCACCCGGCCTGTCATCTCGCCATACAACTCGTAATTGGAGGAGAAGGCTGTCACTTGCTGACCCGGGAACTTCTCTTGCAACTGATAATAGGGCATTCCAGCTTTGATGCCCAGTTTTTTAGCCTCGTTGGAACGGGCCACCACGCAACCATCATTGTTGGACAGCACCACTACAGGCTTGTTTTTCAGGTCAGGACGAAAAACACGCTCACAGGAGACATAGCAGTTGTCGCAATCGATGATGCCGTACATAGCCTAACGTTTCCAAGGTTTGATTGTCCATACCACCACGCCCCACACTTCGAAGTCGTCATCCGCGCTGATACGGATAGGCTGGTACTTGGCATTGGCAGGTCGCAGTTCGATATAGCCTTCCTTTTGATGCGACAGATCCAGGTATTTGATGGTGAACTCCTCGTTCACATATGCCACGATCACATCGCCATGGGTAGCCTCCACTGCCCTGTCGATGACAGCCAGGTCACCATCAGAGATGCCGGCATCGATCATGGAGTCTCCGTCCACGCGGCCATAAAAGGTAGCCTCCGGATGGCGGATAAGGTCGCGGTTGAAGTCGAGTCCATCATGGCGATAATCTTCCGCCGGCGACGGGAAACCCGCTTTGATAGCATCCGCGAATTTCAACTCATTTTGATGGGAAAACCCTTTCCCCAGAATTTTAACTTTGGCCATATCTTATGATTGACAGGGTTCGATAACAGACTGCAAAGGTACACAAATTACGAATACCTGCCAACAGATGAAATCACCCCTACACTTGCGCCGAAGCACTGCAATACTTGCTGAAGAAGACTTCTTAGGCCAAGAAGTGCGTAATCATCATTTTTTTGTATTTTTGCATTTTTAAAAAAGAAAAATTATGAAAAAGGCAATTCTCATTTTGTCCATCATTGTATTGTGTCTGCCTGGCATTCTGCGGGCACAAAGCGTATCCGTACCTTACAGCCTGCGTTCAGGAGAAAAACAGCAGGAGAGGGCTGAGAAGCCAGAGCGCAACTATGACTTCTTCGTTGGAGGCAATCTCAACTCTAATTTCGGTTTCAGGCTAGCGCTCATGGCTGAGGCGGGCATACGGCTCAACGAAATGTTCACCATTGGCATCGGACCCCGTTATGAGTTGGAATACAGCTTATCCAGAGAGAGTGTCAGCCATTGTTTTGGTGGCAGCGCTTTTGGAGAAGTCACGTTATTGGACTATCTGATCCTTCATGTGGGCTATGAGTTTTTAAACTATCCTTATATCGATCTCAACGATGATATGCCATACCGGCATAACGTGCATGCGGTGGCGGCGGGTATCGGATTCAATTCCAACGCCATGATTTCCGACAAGTTGAGTATCTACGCCATGTATATCCTGTATCCCTATCATAGCGACCGGAAGTTTGAATATGCCATTTACCGGCCATTCCCCATGTTTGCCCGGATAGGTATCCGTTTCCATTTCTAGACAATACATCATGGCGCGGGCACCCTTTCATCTCTTTTTGTCGCACCACATCCTGAAAGACAAGGGCAACACCTTTTCGCGCCCCATCATTCGGCTTTCGGTATGCGGCATCTCCCTGGGCTTAGTCATTATGATCTTGGCCTTGGGTATTACGGCGGGATACAAAAAAGCCATCCGTGACCGCGTCATCGCCATGGGTTCACACATCCGCATTACCCATTTCGACCAGAACTACTCCTTTGAACAAACCCCTATCGACAAAGAGCAGGCCGTAGTACCGCTGCTTCGCCGGCATCCAGACATTGTGGGGGTGCAGAACTACGCCACCAAGGTGGGTGTGGTGAAGACTGCCGACCAGGTGGAAGGCATCGTGCTCAAGGGCATTGACGAGACCTTTGTGCCAGAGTTGTTCCAACAGAACTTGGTGGAAGGATCCTTGCTACAGCTGCCGGACAGTGCTGCCTCCAACCAGATCATCCTTTCCAAGCGGATGGCTGGCAAACTACAGTTGAAGGTCGGGGACAAGGTGCAGACCTATTTCGTGCAGGACCCTCCGCGAGCGCGCAGTTTCACCATCTGCGGGCTCTACGAAACCGGCATGACCGAGTATGACGAACGCTATGCGCTGGTGGATCTTCGTCAGATACAGAAACTTAACGACTGGGACTCTTCGCAGATCAGCGGAATGGAGGTGCTGATTCGCGATTACGACAAGATAGACGAGATGGGGCAGTATGTTCACCACCATGCAGACTATGATCTGAAGGCAGAGACCATCAAACAGCTGTATCCTGACATTTTTGACTGGCTAGCCTTGTTTGACACCAACGTGGCCATTCTGTTGGCCATCACCACCTGCGTCTGTCTCATCACCATCATCTCCATTTTCTTCATAGTCATCTTGGAACAGACCCAAACCATCGGCATCCTGAAAGCCATGGGTATGAGGACAGGCCATGTGATGCGATCCTTCATGTTGGTAGCTGGACAGATTCTGCTCCGGGGCATGCTGATTGGCAATGCCTTAGGATTGATATTGGGCTTCTTGCAACAACATTTTCACCTGGTAAAACTGAATCCTGAGACCTATTATGTCAATGCGGTACCCATCCATTTCAATGTGGGAAGCATTCTCTTGTTGAATATCGGAGTATTTGCTGTCTGCATGCTGGTGCTGGTGCTGCCCGCCTGGGTAGTTGGGCGCAAGATCACTCCGGTAGAGGCCATTCGGTTTGAATAGGCTCGTTTACTCGTAACGCAATGCGGAAATCGGGTCCATATTGGCAGCCTTCTTGGCCGGATACCAGCCGAAGAAAATACCGGTGAGCGCACAAACCACAAAAGACCCCAAAATAGCCATTTCACTCACTACATATGGCATTTTCATCAGTTTGGAAGCCATATACGAGATTATCAAACCCAAGATAATGCCGATGATGCCACCTATCAGACTCAGGATGACACTCTCGCTGAGAAACTGCAACTTGATGTCACGGTTGTGAGCACCGATTGCCATGCGCAGACCAATCTCTTTGGTACGTTCTGTCACGGTAACATACATGATGTTCATAATGCCAATACCGCCCACCACCAAGGAGATGGAAGCGATGGCGGCCAGCAAGGTGGTCATCAAGCCGGTGACAGAGCTGATGGTAGAGACCAACTCCTCCTGCGTGCGGATGTCGAAGTCATCCTCCATCCCACTCTTGATGCCGTGGTTACTACGCAGGATGTAGGTGATTTCGGTGGCAGCCAATTCGGATTCCTCTTCCGAAGTGGCAGAGGCGAACAACATATTGAAGTGGGTGATTCCCAAGAAACGCTTCTGAATGGTAGTATAAGGAGCCAGCACAATATCATCCTGGTCATCGCCCATGCCACTTTGGCCTTTGGAGGCTAAGACTCCGATGACCGTCATGGGAATGGAGCCAAATCGGATAGATTTCCCGATGGGATCTTCCCCATTGGTGAACAGTTCCTTTACGACTGTCTGACCGATGACGCACACCTTGCTATAGCGTTTCACATCCTCTTCTGTGAACATCACACCCTCCTGAAGATCATATTTTCGAATTTCCAAGTAGGAGGCGGAGACACCATTCACAGAGCAGCTGTGGTTATTATTACCGTATATCAGCTGTTTGCTGCTACTCACCATGGGGGAGACAGCAGCCACGTAGCGGGTATTCTGGATCAAGGATTCCAGATCCTTATTGTCCAAAGATTTGGATGAAGACATTCCCATATCCACACCGCCACGATGTTGGCGGGCAGGCATGATCATAATCATATTTGAACCCATGGAAGAGAGTTCGGATTTGACACTTTGGGTGGAAGCCTGACCGATGCTGACCATGGCAATCACAGAGGCAATGCCGATGACGATGCCGAGCATGGTAAGGGCGGTACGCATCTTGTTGCGCAGCAGAGATCGGAAGGCTATTTTGATGAGGTTTCCTATATTCATAACTTAATCTTCTTTCTGGAGGTTGAGGGCGGCCAGCGCTTCGGAAGCCGACTGGGTATCAATGGGAGCGTCTTCGATGACTTGTCCGTCGCGGAGTTTGATTTTGCGGGTAGTGAAGGTGGCGATATCGGGCTCGTGCGTCACGAAGGCAATGGTTTTGCCTTGGCTGTGCAGATCCTGAAACAGGCTCATGATTTCGTAGGAGGTGCGGGTGTCCAGGTTGCCGGTGGCTTCGTCGGCCAGCAAGATGACAGGATCATTGACCAGTGCGCGGGCGATGGCCACACGCTGTTGTTGTCCGCCGGAGAGCTGGTTGGGCATGTGTTCCATACGGTTCTCCAGTCCCACCAGTTTCAGAGCTTCTATAGCCCTGTCGCGCCGTTCCTTGGCTGGCACACTGTTATTGTAAAACAAGGGAAGTTCCACATTTTCGATGGCAGTAGTGCGGGCCAGCAGGTTGTAGTTTTGGAACACAAAACCGATCTTGCGGTTACGCAATGTCGACAACTCATTTTTACTCAGGTTCTTGATGGAGACACCATCAATGATATAGTCGCCAGCGGAGGGAGTGTCCAAGCATCCCAATATGTTCAGCAGGGTGGATTTTCCCGAACCGCTCGTTCCCATGATGCTCACAAACTCGCCTTCAGCGATGGTAAAGGAGACCCCTCGCAAGGCATGCACGTCCTCGCTACCCACACGGAACACACGCTCCAGATGCTCTACTTTCAAGATGTCTTTCGCCATAATCATCAGTTTTTAGTAAAAAGCTTATGAGCCCTTTGCTATCTTGACTTTCGTTCCGGTCGTCCGGGCATAAAAGGATTTGAGTTACCCTTTTCTTTCGCATTCATGCCTGGAGGCATCCCTGGCATGGCCTCACTGACTCCGGTAACAACCTCCGCTCCTTCTTGCAAGCCGTCGGTGACCAAGGTTTTGACCCCATTGTTCAATCCTACGGTGACACTCACCTGCTCGTAGTTTTTCTCCCCACGTTTCACCCAGATGGTTTTTTTAGTGATATCCTTTAATCCTTGGGTCAGCTCTTCTTGATTCTTATAGAGCGACTTAAAGGTGTAACCTTTCTTCTCGAACTGTTTGAGTACTTCTTGATCAATGGAGGCATACAGGGCCGTCATGGGGATGCAGACGCCAGCCTCTTTCTTAGTGGTGATGACCACATTGGCGGTCATGCCCGGGAAGAGTTTGGACTCGGGGTTGGGGGCATTGATGATGACGGTGTAGGTGACCACGTTGGAGGTGACCGTCGGGTTGATACGGACCTCTTTTACTGAGCCGGAGAAGACATCATCCGGGAAAGCATCCACGGTGAAGGTCACGGGCTGGCCGGCTTTCACCTCGCCAATATCCGCTTCGTCCACGGAAGCCTCCACCTGCATCTGTGTCAAGTCGTTGGCAATAGTGAACAGCGTCGGGGTGCTGAAGGAAGAAGCCACCGTCTGGCCCTCCTCCACCGCCTTATCCATGATGACACCGTCGATAGGCGAATAGATGGTGGCGTAGGAGAGGTTGGTCTGGGCACGCGACAGTTCCGACTGAGCCGTCTTGAGTTGGTTCTTGGCCAGATTCAGCGAGTTGACTGCCGACTCGTACGACTCCTGAGTGGCTGCTTTGTTGTCATACAAGGCCTTGATACGATCAAACTGTTGCTGAGCCAGTGTCAAGTTGCTCTTGGCGTTTGACACACTCGTCTGGGCCTGTGCGAACTGTTCATTCAAATTCGATCGGTCCAGTTCGGCCAGCAGCTGACCTTTCTTCACCACAGAATTGAAATCCACATAGATATGTTGCACAATACCGGAAACCTGTGTGCCGACATCCACTTTATAGACGGGTTGCAGTTCACCTGTAGCCGTCACTGTCACCTCGATGCTATCGATGGCACTGCGCACGGTTTCAATCTGCATTTCAGCATGTTTCCCTTTCTTCAGAGCGATCCATAAAATGAGCGCTAGAAGAATGACCACAGCTATGGCAATCAACCATTTTGCTTTTTTAGATATTTTTTTTGTCATATGAATTTGATTTACTTTCAATTAAAAAAACGCTGAAACCTTACAAACGCACCTCTTGGCCCATCATCACATCCAAGATTTTGCGTTTAAGCACATAGGAATATTTAGCCTGCATATATTTGTTGAGTTGGTTCAAGTAGTTGGTCTGCTGTTGGATCAGGTCTACAGCCGTGATCGAGCCATACTTGAACTTAAAGGTATAGGCGTGATAGTTAGCCTCATAGGCTTCTTTTTGCGCCTCGGCCACCAGATAGTCGTTTTGGGCGGAGAGCACATCGATATAGTACTGTTGCAACTCTTGGTTAATCTGGTTCTGGGTTTCCATGTTGCTCAGTTCTGCCTGTCGAACACGAAGTTGGGCTTGCTGCACATTATGCCGCACATCGCTGTGTTGGTAAATGGGGATATTCAAGCTCAACCCCACATTTTCGCCGAGGCCATGCCAAAGTTGCGTCCCCCATTTTTCATTCTCCACCAGGTTGCTGTTATTATAACCCGTACTCACACCGGCATTGAGGGAGAGGGAGGGATAGAAATTGGCTTTTTGCAATTTGACAGTATAGTTGGCATCCGTAATGTTATTCTCACTGATTTTCAACTCCGGGAGATAGCTATTGGCGCTATTAAGCACATAGTCCAGCTCAGGAATCTCCAGGCTTTTGAAAAGGGTGGTACTGTCGGGACGAACAATGGAAAAGGCCTGGTTGGGGTTGATGGACAGAAGTTGCTTGAGTGTCAGCAGGTTGTTTTGGATGTTGAGTTTGGTATTCTCCACATTATAGCGGTCGGATGTATATTGTGCCTGCAACAGTTTATAGTCGCTTTCCAAGATCTGGCCCACCTGGAACTGCTGGGCGCCCTGTTCCATCTGTTCCCTGCTGCTGTTCATCACCTCATATTGATACTCCAGAAGGTCCTCGTTCATCATCACCGCGAGGAAAGCCTGGATGATGGCAATCCGAACATTGTTCTTGTTCCTCTCAACCTCCAGTTGCGACTGTTCCACCTGAAGTTTGCTCTGCTGAATGGAATTATAGTTGCTCAGTCCGTTGAAAAGCGTCATGCCGGCATTGATACCATAGTTACCATTCCAGCTCACTCTCTGCTGGTAATGGTTGGTACTCAGTCCTTGGGAGGCGGAGGCGGATACAGAAGGTGCAATGTGCTCTTTCGCTGATTTCAGGCTCAGTTCGGACGCATCCACATTCAGGGCAGAACTCTGGAGCGAATAGTTGTAGGTTTCAGCATAGCGAATGCATTCTTCCAAGGTGAATGAGGACTTGTCGACTGGCAGATCACCTGCCGAATTCTGCGCTAATGCAAACAGTATCAGCAAATTGCTGAGTAATAACAAAAATATTTTTTTCATTAGCTATATTTTTTCATACATATTAAAAGTGAGATTGACCCTGACATTTATTTAAGGTTTAAAAAAAGATGTTTTTTTTGGAAAATTACTTACCTGATGGAACAAATGTGATTGTGAAAAGAAACCTCTCTGTTCGAGATTGCAAAGAGCAACATTGTGCTTTGTGGCAAGTGCCAGTCTCTTAAATAATTATATTCTTTAACTTTTCTCTTGATAGAAAAGTTACAAAAGATCAAGCCGACATGAATGCCGCCCGCTCTGTCCGCCCTCTGACAGCGGCGGCAAACGTGAACAAAAATGCCGGCAGGAGCAAAAAGGATATGTGACTCCGAAGGCTTTGCATTTTTGTAAACGCAAGCGCCTTTGCACGCCGCTGTTAGAGGCCGGCCATTCACGCCGCGTCCGCACCGCATGTCGGCCTTCCCGCCCGCGTGCTCCATGGCGAAATATTTCCTTGATTCCATATCGCCTGTGCGGGCTTGCGGTTCCCCGCAGGGGATACAGCTCGGTAGCCCGGGTGAAGGCGTGTGCAGGTGATAGGTCGCGGCGCGGATGACATCTGCCAAGATGCATGTGTCGTGCCCGCCGCGAAAGGGGAGGCTGTGCCAGCATGTATATAATTCCAAAAAAGACAGTTTTTTTGGAAAATTACTTACCTGACGGAACAAGAGGGTGGCTATCGGATAGTGTCTTACGGGGCTTTTCCATCCCAGACGGCACTGTGTTTAGTCCGGGGCTATTGAGAATACGCCTCTGCGAGGTGTTGTAGGGGAAGGGATGCGAGCGAGTATTTTCTTCAGGAATGGCTGCAGAGATTTCACATTTTTCCGTATTTTTGCGGCTGGAAAAGAGATCTTGACGTTTTACTATAATCTGATCATATCAAACAGAAAACAAGAATTTTACTGCTGCATTGATAACGGAAACGGACATATTACAGACTCCCATAGAGTATTTGAAGGGAGTGGGGCCCAAACGGGCAGAGGTCTTGCGCAAAGAATTTGGCATCTGCACCTATCGGGACCTCTTGACCTATTATCCCTACCGCCATATTGACAAGACGCACGTGTATAAGGTGCGTGACATTGTGGAGAATGGCGGCTACATCCAGTTGAGGGGTACTATCTCCAATGTGCAAGTGATCGGGCAGCAGCGGGCCAAGCGGCTCACAGCGGTTTTCCGTGACGACACCGGCACCTTGGAGCTGGTCTGGTTCAACAGTCTGAAATGGGTAGAGGAGATGTTGCAGAAGCGTCAAGACTACATCATCTTCGGGAAGCCCACGCTGTTTAACGGCCGATGGAACATGACACATCCGGAGATGATAGACCCCACGGTACAGTCCACTTCTGCCGTGCCGATGAACTTCATGCCCTTGTACAACACCTCCGACATGGCCAAGAAGAAGACCTTGGATTCCAAGGCTATCAGCAAGCTGGTGACGAATTTGCTACCTGTTGTCAAGGATGTGATTCCGGAGACCTTGTCGGATCGGATGGTGCAGGAATTGAAGCTAATGCCACTTAAGGAGGCCTATTGCAACATCCACTATCCAGCTAGCAGCCAGCATCTGGCACGGGCAGCCTTGCGCCTTAAGTTTGACGAGCTCTTCTTCACCCAGATGAAATTGCTCTCGCTGAAGCTCATCAACATCCAAACCATCAAAGGGCATCTTTTCTCCAAGGTGGGGGACTATTTCAACAATTTCTACAAACACTATGTTCCTTTCGAGCTGACCAACGCGCAGAAGCGGGTCATCAAGGAGATCCGGGCGGATGTGGGCAGCGGGCGGCAGATGAACCGGCTATTGCAGGGTGATGTGGGCAGTGGCAAGACCATCATTGCACTCTTCATCATGTTGTTAGCCAAGGACAACCACTATCAATCGTGCCTGATGGCGCCCACGGAGATCCTGGCCACCCAGCATTTTGAGAAGATCAGCAAGCAGGTGGCTCCCTTGGGGTTACGGGTTGAGTTCCTCTCGGGCACTACCAAGACAGCCAAGCGCAGGCAGATTCTGGAGGGGCTACAAAACGGAGATGTGGATATTCTGATCGGAACACATGCCCTGATTGAGGACAATGTGATATTCAACAATTTAGGATTGGTAGTCATTGATGAGCAGCATCGCTTCGGCGTAGAGCAGCGGGCGAAGTTATGGCGCAAGAACACTACTCCACCCCACATTTTGGTCATGACAGCCACGCCCATCCCGAGAACTTTGGCCATGACCTTGTACGGAGACTTGGATATCTCGGTCATTGACGAACTCCCTCAGGGGCGCAAACCCATCATCACCAAACATTTATATGACAAAGACCGGTTAGCCTTATATGGATTTTTAAAGAAGCAGATAGCGGCAGGCCGGCAGGTGTTCATCGTTTATCCGCTCATCAAGGAGTCTGAGAAGTTGGATTTGTTAGACCTCCAGGCCGGCTACGAGGCCATCCAGCGTGATTTCCCGGAGCCGGAATTTGGTATCGGGATGGTGCATGGTCGGATGAGTGCGGAGGACAAAGACTTTGAGATGCAACGGTTTGCGAAAAACCAATCGCAGATATTGCTATCCACGACGGTCATTGAGGTTGGCATTGACGTTCCCAACGCCACCGTGATGGTCATTGAGAATGCCGAGCGTTTTGGTTTATCGCAGTTGCACCAGTTGCGGGGGCGCGTGGGACGTGGCGGCAACCAGTCGTACTGCATCCTGATGTCCAAATACGAACTCAGCAGTGAGGGCAAACAGCGCCTCAACGCGATGGTCAGCACGACCGACGGCTTTGAGATAGCCAATTTTGACTTGAAGTTACGCGGACCGGGCGACATTCAAGGCACGCAGCAGAGCGGCATGCTGGACTTCAAGATTGCGGACCTCAGCAAAGATGAGCAACTGGTGGCCTACACCCGCAAGCTGGCCATGCAGATCTTGGATAATGACCCGGCGCTTTCCCAGCCGGAGCACCAGCGGATTGCGGTCACGTTGAGAGAGATCATGAAGAGAGAGAAAAACTGGACTAGGATCAGTTAAAACTCGTCCACGGTTGTCACCCACTTATAGACTTGGTCACCGCGGCGTACCAGCTGCTGGACGGGTATGGAGCAGAGTTCCCCTTGCAGGGCTTTTTCCGTCGGCTTGAGGTCCACGCGGATCTCTGAAACGGTCTCCTCGTACACGCCAGTAGTCGGCCCGATTACCAGAATCTCATCGCCCACTGAGAGGGCATCCTCCTCGACGGAGACCTCCGCGACAGAGATATTGCTGAAGAAGTTGGTCACCTTGCCCACATGCTGCTTCACGCGGGTAGCTTGGGAGCCGTAGCGTTCCGACCACTCACCCATCTTACGGCCCAGGTAGTAGCCATCCCAAAAATCACGGTTATAGACACTACGCAGACGCTGCGTCCAGGCCTCCACCTTCTCTTGGGTGAACGTTTGTGTTTGCACAGCTTGGATAGCCTCCCCATAGCATTGCGTCACGATCTTCACATACTCGGGTGAGCGGCCTCGACCTTCAATCTTGAAGATGGAGACGCCGGCCTTGATCATTTTGTCGATAAAGCCAATGGTACAGAGATCTTTGGGGGACATGATATACTGGTTATCCACCAGCAGTTCGATTTCATTGTCATAGTCGGTGACACGATAGGCACGGCGGCACGGCTGGATGCATGCGCCCCGATTGGCTGGATAGTTGTAATTGTCGAGGCTCAGATAGCACTTGCCGGAGACGGCCATGCACAGGGCGCCATGGACGAACATCTCCACCTGCACCAGTTCTCCTTTGGGGCCTGTGATATGTTCCTCCCGGATAGTCTGACAGATGTCGGCCACCTGACGGAGGTTGCACTCGCGACCCAGCACCACCACATCGGCGAATTGGGCATAATAGCGCACCGCTTCGACATTGGTGACATTGCACTGTGTGGAGAGATGAATTTCGAGGCCTATCTGGCGGGCATACTGGATGACGGCCATGTCGGACGCGATAATGGCGGTGACCTGTGCCTTTTTAGCTGCATCAAGCAGGTCATGGCACAAAGGCAATTCGTCATTATAGACAATAGTGTTCACGGTAAGATAGGAGTTGACCTCATGCTGGCGACAGATATCAGCGATCTGTTGAAGGTCGTCCAGGGTAAAATTAGCTGCTGAGCGGGAGCGCATATTGAGTGCGCCCACACCGAAATAGACCGCTTTGGCGCCTGCTTGAATAGCGGCCATCAGCGACTCATAGGAGCCGGCAGGGGCCATCAACTCAAGATGATTCATCGTTATTTTTCCTCTTCTTTGTTCTTGGTAGAGATCATCTTCAGGAAAGAGATCTCATTCTTGGTGAGAAAGCGCCATCTGCCGCGCGGCAGATCCTTCTTGGTCAAGCCGGCGAAGATAACCCGGTCGAGTTTGACGACCTCATAGCCCAGCGCGTCAAACATACGACGAATCACCCTGTTCTTGCCAGAATGGATGGTGATGCCGACAATCTTTTTAGAGTCAGCACCTTCCACATACTCCACATCATCAGGGGTTACCACACCATCACTCAACTCAATACCATGGCGGATTGTATCCATGTCCACAGAGGCGAATGGCTTGTCGAGTTCCACCATGTAGGTCTTTTCGATATGAGAGCTAGGATGTGTCAGTTTCTTAGTCAGGTCTCCATCATTGGTAAGGAGCAGCAGGCCTGTCGTGTCGCGGTCGAGACGGCCGACGGGATAGATCCGTTCTTGGCAGGCATCGCGCACCAGTTCCATCACGTTGGCGCGGTCGCGTTCGTCATCGGTAGTCGTGATATAATCCTTGGGTTTGTTGAGAAGCACATAGACTGGTTTCTCGCGTTGGAGCACCTTATCGCCATAGCGTACCTCGTCGGTAGGCATCACCTTATGGCCCATCTCGGTCACCACCTCCCCATTGACGGTGATGGCACCGGAGGCGATGAGCACATCTGCATCACGACGGGAGCAGATACCCGCATTGGCAATGTATTTGTTAAGGCGGATAGGGCCGTGTTGTTCCTCAAACTCCAAGGTCAAAATCTTTTGCTTGCGCGGTTTCAGGCGACCTTCCTGCTTGCGACGTTCCACGATTTCGCTCAAGATAGAAGATTCGCCTGTGATGTCGCGACGGCGGGGACGGTTGTCCTCTTTTTTATAGCGACCGCGCTGGTCTCTACCGCCCTTGAAGGATCGTTTGCCAGAGTAGGCACTGGTATCATCGTCGTCAAAACGGCGTCTTGGACGGGATTGAAAGCCCTCCTTCGAACGAGGGGAATACTTTTTATTGCGGTTGTTGTCGCGACGGGGGCGATCCGATTTGCGGCCTCGGCCGTTATCGAAAGCGCTATCGTCTCCCATATCTTCAGTGTTGAATCTTCTTTCCATTGATGAGGGTAAATTTTGCGCGGCAAAAATAGCAAATTCTCGCATATCTTACCCATAAGACAAATCAATTATTGTGCTGTCGGTTCAACCCCTCCACTTTAGGATAGGTTCGCGGCACCTCATTCCACCACCACATTCAGCACCCGTTGATAGTCAGAACTGTATGCCCTCAAGCGGCACACATCGCCTGCCTGGTACAAGGTGTCACTGAAAAACATCTTAAACAGGGCATTTGTGGTGTGTACGGCGCTGTTCCCGTTATACCCTGTACTTTGCTGGAAAATCTGGAAATTCTCCGACCCATTGCCCAGCTCCACCGGATAGCCAGTCGGAAGCTGCCAGTAGTAACTGAAGAACATATCCGGGGAAATGGTCTTGATGGTGATTTCCTGATAGGAGTTCAACGCCACCACAACGGTGTCGGTGGTGATTTCCTGACCGTCCATGTAAAACCGCACGTTCGGGTCCACCTTCGGCCGCTCACATGACATCAAGCCGACACACATAATCACTAATGCTAATAATCCAATCTTTTTCATTATTCTCATAACTTTCTTAGTTTCTTAATTTCTTAGTTTCTTAATTCTCCATTAAAACTCATACCCTATGCCAACACTTCCCAATCCTTTGTATCCAGCGCCCAGTTCGATGCTGCCGAACAGATGTTTCCAACCTGCCTTCACGCCGAAAAGCGTTACGTGGAGGGTGGAGAATCGGGTGGGTGAATAGTCACCGTTAATTTCGCCGCTCAGCCACGGATGACGGTGCTCTGGGTAGGTGACATAGTAGCAATCCTCGGTGCCGAAAAATTGCGCGAACCCGACCGACAGGGCCGAATAGAGGGTGACGTGCGGACGGTTCAGATAGGAGAATCGCACCTCGGGCATCAAGGCAACCGAATAGAATTCGCGGTTGCAGGAAGCTATGAAATCTGAACCGTTTTGTATCTTTTCAGGATCCCGATAGTAGGCTGTACTGAGCGACAGGCCAAGCCAGAACCATTTAGCCACACGATAGTGGTAGCCGATGGAAAACACCGGTGTGCTGAAGAAATCCTCGTTGCGCCAGCTGCGGTTGGGTTCCATGCCGTTCGGATAGACGAACACAAAGTAGCGGTCGAAGAGCATCACGCCCGTGGGGTCGCACACGTCAAATTTGAACTCGTGGCGATACAGCCCTTCTTCTCTCCACTTTTCACATTTCTCAGCACACCGTTTCGACTTTTGAAATGTCTGGATGAAAGTGATTTGCGTGTTGAACATATTGCTGCGCAAGCGGAAAGTACCGTTGTCGTATGAGACTGGCATTATGTGGTCAACTCCATTATAACCGTCAATCCGTACCGAATAGTTGCCGCTGGCGAAATCCCTGAACGGGAGGTCTATGCCGACGGTCCAGCGGAGCAGTCCACCGTAACCCAACCGGAAATAGAAACCCGCATTCGCCAGCAAGTCCACATGGAAGCGATTGGCATCCAGCACTTCCGGGGCCAGTCGCAGATGGTCGTAATACTCGGTGGTGTCAGGCAATATCAGGCCAGGCATGGAGTACGGACTGCTGACATCGTCGTCGTAACCGGCCATGAAGGTGTACCACGGCATGCGGAGGCGCACGCCGGCGGAGAGCGTCACCCATGTTTTCGGGGAGATGGGCGCGTGGAACTCAAACTTCACCGGCATCGAGAAACCGGTGCTGTAGATGCCGTAGCTGGTGTTGTTAAAGGGCACTATGTTATCGTGTGTTATCCATGTCTCGTCATTGCGATTGTGGAAATGGAGTGCCCCTGTGGTGCCGTATTCGAGTCCTGCCGAGAGGCCGAGGTACTTGGCGAAGTGATAGGCGAACTCCAGCCCGACATGGCCGCCGATAGAGTTCTTCGCCTTCATATACTGTGTGTTGGACAGCTTCGCTTTGGACAGGATGTCGGCCTCCAGCACATAACCCAGTTGGAAACCCTTGAAGAACAGGGCGTCCGGGAGGTCGGCATACCACTTCTTCTTAGGCTCTTTCTGAGAGAGAGACTCTTTCGAAGCAGTCGCTCGGACTGTTTGGGCGGTAGTGTCCGAATTTGTGGCAAATATATTCTCCTCAACATTTTGTTTTCCGGTAACATTATCATTACGTACCTCTTTATGCAACTGAATCGTATCGTGCAGGAATACCGTGTCACGGGAGATGATGGTGTCATAAACCTTTTGTGTCTCAATCACGTAGATGGTGTCGCGATGTTGAGCGCCCAGTGATAGTGCGAACAGTGTGAATGCAATAATCAAACAGATGCTACGGTACATATACAGTGTCTTTGATAGTGATGGTTTCGTGAATGTGCACGGTGTCGCGGCGGATCACCGTTTTGGTGACGATGACGGGCGTTGCAGCGGGTTGTGCGGTTTTTAGAGACGTTCCGTGGAACGTTTCTTGAGAGGCGTTTTGCGATGTCGTTGTTGAAGACGTTCCACGCCACGTCTCTACGGGGGTGTTGGACAATGCTGACGTCTCATCGATGGCCGATACCGTGTCGTCGGCCAGCATGGTTGTGTCGGCTGATACAACGATGACGGTGCTCTGGGCAGGTTGTGACGTCGTGTTGCGGTCACCGAGAGTGTGTGTGGCGAGCAGGGTTCCGCCCACACCCACGGTGAATGAGACGGCCCCTATCAGGATCTCCTTGGCGTGTGACAGCAGCCAGATGCCGGCACCGGTTTTGGAGGCGGCTGCGGCAGAGGCAATCTGGGCGTCTGTCATCGGGGCCTGCGGCATACGGGAGACATCGGAAACGCCTCGCTCAAACATTCGGTCTATATTCGTATGGTTATTTCTCATAATGCTCGTCCGTGATGGTAAAAGTGAGTTTCCCATAGGATGGATGACCGTTGAACCAGCGGCCGTAGTGGCGTGTCTCCTCATATTGATAGAGGGTGGAACTGAAATTATAGGGACTGATGCCCGTTGTGTCCCCAGCATAATACACTACTTGCGGCCCAAGTTCCCCATCGAAGCGAAAAGTCACGCTGTTACTGTAATATTGGAGAAATGCCTGTACCCCTTCTTCAAAACTGGCAGCACCGATACCGCCGGAGTGATGTATCACCACTTCCTGCCCGGGGACAAGCGTGTAACTTTCGTTTGTCCAGGTGTGGGTGGAGTCCGTTCCACTATCGTACCAGCTGTATGGGGCGGGGATGACGGTCACGCTGTGCGAAGAGGCGTTACGGATGAGCATATCCTCGTTGTAGCCTGGATCGCAAGCGGTGGCCAGTACCGTTAGCAAGATAATCGCTGTGAATCGTATCGTCAATTTCATATCTGTATTATTTGGAATTTACCATCATTTTCTTCTTGTTGCCCGCGCACCTGCGGCGTGCGAACCTTTATCGACATCGTCCTTCCCTACCGAGCCCTGCAGACCTGACGGCCTGCACCCGAGGTCTCCTATCCAACTTCTTAACTTCTCATTTCTTTACAAAAGTATAGCAGAAACCATCATACATTCCGTCTTCGCACATCGAAAACACTTGCCCCTCTGCCTCGCTGTAACCGAGGGTGGCGAGAAACTTGTGCGGCGTGGCCAACGAAATCTTCCCGTTGAAGGCCTCTGCGATTTTTTTATGTTGCGACTCGGTGAGGCGGAAGCGTATGTTGAACCAGGAATAGAAGGGTTCGTCCTGGTCTCCCTTGTCGGTGTATAACGTTTCATCCACGTCATAATCAATGTGATAAGTTCCGGAGGCAACCGCCTCGCCATCTTTAAACAGGGTGAAACTGCTGCCGTTGAAGACGAGTTCGGCCTCGAAACCTTCGCTTTCGGGGGTAAACCATACGCCGGCGATGCCGCCCGTGGTGACGGTCCACCGCCAAGTACCGTCGAGCGCTTTCTTTTCGGGTTTCGTGCAGGCGGCCATCAGGAAAGCGACAGCCATCAGGAGGACAGCTACGCTCCACACTGCGCTGCGCTTGGGTGTGGTTACTTGCCCTGTCGAGCTCTTGCCCCTTGAACTACCCCGTCCTTCGGGCACCCCTTCTAAAAGATGGGGAATGGACTGCTTAAGGAATAATGTTGCCATAATCTTAATTTCTTAGTTTCTTATTTTCTTAACTTCTTAATTCTCATCGCCGCCAGCATCCCTTGTAACTCCGCCCTCGCGCGGGAGAGCAGCACCTTGGAGTTGGCAACGGAAATGTCCAGTTCCTTGGCAATCTGTTTGTGCGACCAGTGCTCCACCGCATAGAGGTTGAAGACCGTGCGCTGTTTGACGGGCAACTGTTGGATGAATCCCAACAACTCCTCCTGAGAGAAATCCACTTTCACCTCCTGGGGCTCGTCGGCCAGCGGCTCCTCAACAGCCATCCCCTCGTCCAGCACCATCGTTTCGGGCTGGTCGCGCAGGTACATCAGCGCCTCGTTGACGGCTATCTTCTTGAGCCACCCCTCGAAACTGCCCCACGCGTGATACGAGCTCCCCTTTTCCATTGCCTTCAAGAAAGCATCCTGCGCCAAATCCTCCGCCACCTGCCAGTCGCCGACATAGCGGTAACACACGCCCACCATCTTGCCGATGTGGCTCTTATACTGCTTCGACCAGAACTCTTCTTTCGTCATCCTTCGCTTTGTCGTACATTAAGAAGATGCAAAAATACGAAAAGGTTACATTTTTTGGGGAGACACCCTGTGATGAACCCATGGAAGAGGTCAAGCAACCTTAAAAACTATTTATAAAAACACGGGGGCAGACACAAAAAACGGGCCCCGACACCATTCCTTACTTGGAGTAATATTCTATCATGGCCTCCAGGGTACGAAGGCATACAGGACAGAAGTCATCATAGACGATGGTGTTCATGGTGCAGTGCTGCGAGGGGCGATAAACTCCCTTGGACACATAACCACCACCTTCGTAAGCACCAATTCTGTCATAATCGGGTGAAGACTTGTACGTCGTTGGGGTAGGAATGGGCGTTCCCTCCTTGACGAGGTCTTTCCATTTACTGTCAAAGTCCACCAGTGTAGTCAAGTTGGGTTCTGTGGGTTCCACCCCTTCGGGATAGAAGTCTTGGACGCTGACTTCCGACGTGTAATACTCGTCAGCCAGTCCTCCGATAAGGTGTCCCATCTCGTGTACTACCACATAATCAGGATATTCGCCATGGTTATAGACAGTGCAATAGAAGTTATAGATGCCGCCGCCACCATATTTCTCGCTGTTGCAGATGATGATGATGGCGTCATAGGGTGCATCGTCGGCCACATCGTGCAGATTCCAGACGCCGAGGCACATCAGATAGCGATCGAGGTCAATGGCATTATAGGTGCAATTGAGCAAGGTTTTCACATAGAAATTGTTCTGCGGTTGGGTAATGCCCGACTGCTCGGAGAAGCCTTTGATGGCACGGATGTTGACCTTCTTCGCCATGTATTTATAGGGCGAGCAGTTCATGATATAGGAGGCAAACCGTTTCATATCATGCTTCAAAATCTTGGCATCGCTTTTGGCGTAGCCGTCGGGAATCAACAGGATGTCAATAGCCTGTTTTGGAGATCCACCCTTATGGAGGTTCATCACCGGATAGTCTTTCGTCATAGGTTGCATGACCGTTTTGGCCGGATTCATGAAGAAATCCAGCAACACGGTCGGCTTCCGGCTCCGGTCGAAGGAGGTGAACACGATGCGGACAGTCTGCTTGGGCATCGGTATGTTGACACTCTCCTCCATCTCCGCAATCTCGGTCTCGCCTCGCTCAGTAGTCCTATACTCGCAGAAGAGAGCAGAGTAGCTTCTGCTATATATCAGTTTGTTGCTGACGGAGTCGAACACCTCCACCATGATATCTCCGTAATGGTTGGGCTCCTCCAAAAAGGCTCGGGTCCCGAACCAGCCGTTGCCCACTTTGTATTGCTCAATACGGATGCTCTCAGAATGGGCATTCCCAATATGCATATAGTCTATTCTGACAGTCTTATCCTCAAAATATTGGTCGAAATGCTGTGCTTTGGCACCCAAAGTGAATACGAATGCCAACATAAAAAGAAATGTCGTCTTTTTCATCATTGCCTTTACGAATTTTGAAGGAGCAAAAATACAATTATTATCATGGAAATGAAGCGTAAAAAGATTATTTTTGCCGCGAAAATTCCGAACAATGAGACCGACCATTACTCTAATCAGCGATTGGCGATTACGCGATCCTTATGTGGCTTTCCTGAAAGCGGCCCTGTTGAATACCGCCCCCGAGGCTGTCATCTTGGACATCACCCACCATATCGACATGTACAGCATTGGGCAGACAGCTTTTCTGATGAAGCAGAGTTACCACCGGTTTCCGGAAGGCTCCATCCATCTGATGCTCACCAACACCACCTTCACCTCCCTTTACCATCCGGTGCTGTTCTCTTTTGAGGGGCATCACTTTATTGGAGAAGACAATGGCATCTTCACGATGATGTTCAAAGATGCAGGTGTACCTTTGGAGGGTCGGCAGTTAGTGGATGACACGGCAACTTCCGTGGAGAAGATGCTGCGCATGGTGGCAGCGTTGTTGGACGGCACTATCGGACAAGTCACCACCGCATATGACCATTTCAATCTGAAACTGATGGAGCAGGCCTATCACAATCAGAACCAGCATCTGATCGAAGGTAAGATCATGTATGTAGATGCCTTTTTCAATGCCATCACCAACATTCCCGTGAAGATGTTCAAGGAGGCGGTGGGAGACAGACCTTTCCGGGCAGTGGTGAAGAGCTCCAATGACTGGCAGACGGTCATCTACGCCGATGATTACAAAGACTGTCAGAGTTTCATGCTCACCGACAACCCGTTGGGATGTTTGGAGATTGCCTATCCTCAAGGCAAGGTTTCGGTATTGGCTGACATCAACGAGGACAGTACCATAGAAATCACCTACGAATGACCCTTTCCGGAGTGTTTTCCGCAAAATTTTCTGTTGACAACGTAGGAAAAAGCTCTTTTTGGAGATGGTTTTGAAATATAAACAATTGATTGTCAGACTTGTAAAAAATTTTTCACAATCTTTTGGAGGAATTAAAAAAAAGTGTATTTTTGCAGCCTCATTAACTGAGATGGTGCTGTAGCTCAGTTGGTAGAGCAACGGACTGAAAATCCGTGTGTCACTGGTTCAATTCCCGTCAGCACCACACCGAGAGAGGATGATGATTCATCCTCTTTTTTTGTGCCTCAGTTTTCCATTGTTTCAAAATTATTTCGCACTTTTGCCTTGTCATTTTCTCAGAACAACTATGGACAACCAGGTAGTAGAGACTAAGATTATTGCGCGGGTGCGCAGTGAGTTCCCCTCCAAGTTTGGCATTCCGCGGCAGAGCGGCTTGGTGCCCTCGTTGCGGGCGCGCATTGTCTTTGAGCCGGAATACCGCAATGCAGAGGCCTTGCGCGGCATCGAAGAGTTCTCACATCTGTGGCTGATCTGGGGTTTCTCGGAGGTGCATCAGGAGAGCTGGTCGCCTACGGTGCGTCCTCCACGACTGGGCGGCAACCGGCGCATGGGCGTCTTCGCCACCCGCTCGCCCTTCCGCCCCAACCCGATCGGGCTCTCCTGCGTGGAACTCATCGAGGCGGATCTGACCCCAGGAAACCCCACTCTCCTCGTGGGTGGCGCCGACCTGATGGACGGCACTCCCATCTACGACATCAAGCCCTATCTGCTCACCACCGACTGCCATCCGGAAGCTACCAAGGGCTTCACGCAAGAGCATGAAAACTACCAATTGCCCGTGGAGATTCCAGCGGAATTGGTGAAAAAATGGCCCGCGGAGCGCGTGCAGAAACTGCGGGAAGTATTGGCCCAGGACCCGCGCCCTGCCTACCATGATGACGAGACCCGCATCTATGGGTTTCCCTTCGACGGCTTCGAAATCCGCTTTATGGTGACCGACGGCAAAGTGGTGGTGAAGGAGGTGCTTAAATAACATAAAGCTATCCATAAAGATGCGTACCGTAATGCTCCTAACCGTCCTGATGATGACCACACTCAGCGTGTGTCGGGCGCAGGTGTGCGGCTGCACGGACCCGTTAGCCACCAATTACAATCCCGAGGCCACCGTCAACGATGGCGGCTGTATCTATGCTTCCACCACCATAGAACCGACAGTGGTGGACACGCTGGATACGATGCTGGAAGGATCCTCTTCCCTGATTTGTTGGATCAACGGTTACTGGACTTGGAATGACCATGGCGACAGCTGCCTATACCACCTTGACACCACCGATGCGTCCATATTGGAGTCTTTATGTGTCAATGGAATAGACAATTATGATATGGAGGAAATCTCCCAAGACAGTCTTTATCTTTACCTCGGCGATGTAGGCAACAATAATGGGTTCAGGCAAGATTTGCACATCCTGCGAGTGAGCAAGGAATCACTTCTGGCGGGGACCATAGAAATGGACACCCTCTGGTTTTCCTATGAAGACCAAACCGATTTCTCCTATCTCCCGCAAGCCACCGATTTTGATTGCGAGGCTTTTGTCGTTACCGAAGATAGCATTTATCTGTTTACCAAGCAGTGGGTTTCCATGCAGACGACCCTCTATGTTCTTCCGAAAACCCCCGGCACCCACATTGCCCAAAGACGAGAGACCTATCCGGTAAATGGATTAATAACAGGGGCTACCTATGTGCCCGAATATCGGCTGGTAACCCTTTGCGGTTACGAATTTGATATGGCTAATTACGCTTCGGCTCTCCATCCGTTCCTTATCTTACTATATGATTTTCAAGATCATAATTTCTTTTCAGGGAATAAAAGAAGATTGGATTTCGACTATTCCACAAGGGCTCAAGTGGAAGCCATAGCCACCCACAACGCATTGGATTATTATGTGACCAATGAGTATTTCACCACCTCTTTTGGGGATGTGACCATTGAACTCCCCGCACTGTTGCGCCGATTGGACTTGCGAGATTATCTGCTCCCCTATTTAAGTGATTTTGGGGTTTCTGTTCATGATAATCTTCCTTCAAAATGGCTTGTTTATCCCAATCCGGCCACAGACCGACTCTACATTGATTGTCCGGAGGAGTTCTGCGGGGCCCATTACGAAATACTCAGCCTCAACGGCCAACGAGTGGCGGAAGGGGTGCTGACGGAACGCTCTGTTTCGTTGAGTGATCGAAACATGTCCGCCGGTGAATATATCTTGGTGATTCGTAAAAACAAGACTATCAAGACTTTCTCGTTTATCAAGCAGGAATATTAAAATCTAAATCGCAGATTATCATAAAATAAACATGAAAAAAATGTAACTTTGCATTTTTACTAAAACGAAAATATATGGCCGTCAAATTGCTTGTCGTCTTGGTTGTGATCGTGGTCATTGCGTTGCTATTTGCCGTGGCGAAGGTGTTTTCTTCCATCGGGAAAAATGAAAATACCAGAAAACGATACGTGGGTGTAATGGTTCCAGGCATGGCTATTTTGGCCTTTATTATCAGCTCTTTGCTGGTGGACACGATTTGTCTATGGATCGTTGGTATGGACCCAATGGGCGAAGACGCCCCGCTGAAACACCGATACGCTTTGTTTTGCTATACAGATACTGGCCATAGTGCAGGAGATATTGTCAACGGACGAAATTTTGTCGTTGTGGATGAGGTAGGAGGATTATATATGGATGGAGACAAGGTTTATGGCTGGCGTTATGACGTTTCGGACCGTTGGACAAAAAAGACTTTGTGTTGGATATGAAAACGGGCCGATATGCGGATGAACCAGTGGAAGAGACGTGGAAATTAGTGCCGGTAAAGCAATTCTATGATGAAAGGATAGCGCAAGTGACGAAACCATTAGGATGGATTTCGATGGTTGTTGGTGCCTTCATCGCCTTTTTTGCTGGTCGGATGACCCTACGACGAATCAGATGTTCAAATTGAAAAAATGTATCTTTACACCAATAGATTCCATACGCAAATTTCCATAAATCATGATGAAAAAACATCTGCTATACCTCATAATATGTAGTCTCTCTCTCGGCCTCTCCGCGCAGACCTTCACCGAGTGGCAGGACCCACGGGTGTTTGAGGTCAACAAGCTCTATCCGCGCGCACATTTTCCATTGAACGAAAGCCCTTATCTTGAAGATAGAGGAGTTTCGCTTAATGGAACGTGGGCCTTTCACTACGTGCCCAACGCCGACGAGCGGCCCACCGACTTCTTCCGCACCGACTACGACGACAGCGGCTGGGGCACCATCCCCGTGCCCGACAACTGGGAACTCAACGGCTTCGGCGCGCCCGTTTATGTGAACACCACCAACGACTTCGACAACAGCCAGTTGCCGAAGGTGCCCGTGAAAGGCAACGCCGTGGGCAGTTACCGCAAGTGGGTGAATATAGACAAAAGATGGAAAGACAAGCAAGTGATTATCAACATCGGGGGCGCAAAATCCTGTTTCTATCTGTGGGTGAACGGCGAGTTCGTGGGCTATAGCGAGGATGCCAAAACCAACTCCGAGTTCGATATCACCAAGTTTGTGAAGTTCGGCGAGCGCAACCTCATTGCCTTGCAGGTCTTCAAATGGAGCGACGGCTCCTACTTCGAGTGCCAGGATTTCTGGCGGCTGAGCGGCATTGAGCGCGACATCACCCTCTACGCCCAGCCCAAAACGCGCATTCTGGATTACAAGGTGGTGGCGGATTTGGATTCCACCTACCTACATGGACTTTTGGATATAGAAATGACGATTGAAAACCTGGATTCTTGTCCTAGAGACCAAATTTTCTATATCACAGTCAATTTCCCAGACCAAGACTTACGGACAGAAGAGGTGGTTCTTCATAATTATACCGATACTATTCTTAAGAACACGGTAGGGAAACACTATGTACGCTTGAAGGCTGAATTGCCCCACGTCATTCCTTGGACTTCTGAACATCCTCATTTGGAAGAAGTGCTCATTTCTATATTGGATAGTACAAAAAGTACGGTGGACTTTGCGGTTCTCAAGGTCGGTTTTCGCAACGTCCGCATTGAAGACGGTCTTTTGAAGGTGAACGGCGTGCCGGTGACCATCCGTGGGGTGAACCGCCACGAGCACGATCCCCAGACAGGTCATGTGATGTCCCGAGAGCGCATGGTCCAGGACCTGCGGCTGATGAAGGCCAACAATATCAACACGGTACGCACCAGCCACTATCCAAATTGTCCAGAATTCTACTGTTGGTGTGATTATCTGGGTCTTTACGTCATCGATGAGGCCAATGCCGAGTCGCACGCGCAGGGCTACGGGGAGAAGTCGTTGGCCAAACGCGCTGACTTCAAGAAGGCTACGGTGGCGCGCGTCCGCAATATGTACGAGCGCGACAAGAACCACCCGTGCATCATCGTCTGGTCGTTGGGCAACGAGTCGGGCAACGGCGTCTGCTACGAGGCCGCCTATGACTGGCTGATAGCCAAGGACAGCACCCGCCCCGTGCAGTACGAGCGTGCCCTTTACGACCGCAACACCGACATCGTGGCCATTATGTACCCCTCGGCGGACTACCTCGCCCGCTACGCCCGCGAGCCGCAGACCCGCCCGTTCATCATGTGCGAGTACGCGCACGCGATGGGCAACAGCTGCGGCGGCCTCTCCAACTACTGGGACACTATCTACCAATACCCACAGCTGCAGGGCGGCTGCATCTGGGACTGGGTGGATCAGGGGCTGCTGACGAAGGATGCGCAGGGTCGGGAGTTCTACGCCTACGGTGGCGACTTCGGGGAGAATATGCCTTCCGACGGCAACTTCTGCATCAACGGCTTGGTGGATCCAGATAGAAAACCGCACCCGCAGCTGGCCGAAGTGCGGAAAGTCTATCAGCCCATCAAGATTGAGGCGGTGGATTGGCAGAAGTTGCAGTTTCGCATCATCAACCGATTCGATTTCAGCAACTTGGATGAATACACATTGCTGTATCGCCTGCGCCCGGATGTGGCGCGCGAGCCTGCCGTGCATCCCGAGGATTTCCTGCTGGTTCCTAAAGCGGAAGACAAACTGTGTGGCATTATTCCCATAGCGTTGGCTCCGCACGATACCGGCTATTTTGCCATGCCCCAGGAGATGGTTGAAGCAGTGCAGAGTTTGGGCACTGTTGCCCCAGGAAGGGACGTGATGGTTGATTTCTTCCTGTATAAAAAAAATTATTCTGAGGGGGCCTCTACCAATTTCCAAAAATTTCGTTTTTCAGGTCTTTCGGATAAAACAAATCCCCATCACGTGGTCGCTTACGAGCAGTTCAAGGTGTCGGTGCCGACGTTTGAGCGACGGGCCGCCAATTTTGGTTTCGCTACCGACAGCGTAACTTACCATTGGGAAGGCACTATGCTCAACGTCAATGTGGGCAAGGTGGCGATGCTGTTTGACTCCAAAACCGGACATATCACCAGCATCACGAAAGACGGCAAAACCGTGGTGGTAGATGGTCCGCGGCTCAACTTCTGGCGGCCACCCACGGACAACGACCATGTGGATGGTCACGGAGAGCTGCTCTGGAGACGCATCGGGTTAGATAATCTCAAGTATCATGTTTTTGATTTTAGCATTGAGGATTATTTAAGAAAATCAAATAGAGAAGACTTGCGCATTACGGTTTCGCAATCGGCTACGAATGAAAATGATGAACATGTCTTTTCGATTTCGACATATTATCGTATCAAACCTTCGGGTGACATATTCATATACTACCATATTGACCCTGCTTCTTGGGTATCTTCGCTTCCGAAAATTGGGATACAGATGAAGGTGTCGGACGAATTGGTCACCACCGAATGGGTGGGTTATGCGCAGGAGACCTATCGTGACAGGAAGGCATGTGGCTTTGTAGGTCATTACGAGGCCCCAACGGATGACTTGTTCCACCATTATGTACATCCCCAGGCGGCAGGGAACCGTATGCAAACGCGTTATGTGTCACTCTTCAACAAAGAGCGTGAACGGATGTTGTCCGCACAAATAGAAGGTCGTAATTGCCAATTCAGTATTTATCCCTATTCAGACGGAAACATTGAACAAGCCCGTCACAACAATGAATTGGAGCATGCGGGATACTATACTTTTAATATAGATTATGCCCAAGCGGGGTTAGGCACAGCCACTTGCGGGCCCGGCATCAGGGAGAAAGATTTGGTGACCGCCCGCCTTCGGGAGTTTTCCATACATCTTCAAGTAGGTGAAAACGATCTGTTTGAACCCTATTTTGTGGACAAGGTGTATGAGCCCTTTTCGATTCTAAGAACCACTTGCAGGACAATTAACGGTATTCTTCCAGCAGAAAAAAGGCAGATGGTTTTGAAAAACAAACCGGATGCTCCTTATAATGAATATCCCGAGCGCAAACTGGAAGATGGGAGAATCGGCAATCCCGCAAACTATCACGAAGGATGGGTCGGGTTCTTTGGAAAGCCGTTGATAGTTCAATGCGAAGGTTATTATTTTTTCAGTGATTCATTGGAAATCACGTTGAGTTTCGCGCACCACCCCTCGCAGTGGGTCTTCATGCCGCAGAAGGTGACGGTGTCGTACTCCAAGAACGGCAGAAAGTACAGCCAGCCCGAGGAGGTCGCGTTGCCCTTCGACCCGGCGTTGAAAGAAAACGATCAGCCGCGGGTATGCATCCTGCGTCACAAAATTCCGAACAGTGGGGTGAAATACATCCGCATCGAGGCCGAGCCGGTGGAGAAGCTGCCCGCGTGGCACGCCGCCCCCGGTGAGAAGGCGTGGATCATGACGGATGAGATTAAGATAAGGCGGAGTGTCAATGATGTGCTCCAACCCCGTTAGGGGTTGAAGCTTGGTAGAAAAAGGGTGTTCGGAGAGTAATCATTCGCGGCGCAGGTGACGTGTGCGATGAGGGTGTCACGATGTCGCCACGAAAAGGGAGAATAAAGCTATAGCGTGGTTTTATCGGTTCTCCAGCCACTTGCTGACGTTCTCGAAGATCTGCTGCTCCACGTTTACAGCCGAAGCGGGCTCGAACTTCTCTCCCGTAATGTGCTCATAGAGCTCGACATAGCGCTTGGTGATGCTCTCCACCACCTCGGGCGTCATCTCGGGCACCTGCTGTCCCTCCTGACCTTGGAAGCCGTTGGCCATGAGCCACTCACGCACAAACTCCTTGGAGAGCTGTTTCTGCGGAAGACCCTTTTCAAAGTTCTCCGCATATTTGTCTGCATAAAAATAGCGGGAGGAGTCGGGAGTGTGGATCTCATCGATCAGGTAGATCTTGTCACCAGCCTTGCCAAATTCGTATTTCGTGTCCACCAGGATGAGGCCCTGTTTGGCGGCAATCTCGGTGCCGCGCTCGAAGAGCTTCATGGTGTAGTCCTCGATGACGGCGTAGTCTTCCGGAGAGACCAGTCCCTTGGCGAGGATCTCCTCCTTGGAGATGTCGGCATCGTGTTCGCCCTGCTCAGCCTTGGTGGTCGGGGTGATCAGCGGCACGGGGAACTTTTGGTTCTCGCGCATGCCTTCGGGCAGGATGTGGCCGCAGAGGTTGCGCCCGCCATTCTTATAGAAACGCCAGGCACTGCCGCACAAGTAGCCGCGCACAATCATCTCCACCGGAAATCCTTTGCACAAAACGCCCACCGTCACGCGCGGGTCCGGGGTGGCCAATTTCCAGTTCGGACAGATGTCGGCCGTGGCATCCAAGAACTTGGCCGCTATCTGGTTTAAAATCTGACCTTTGCACGGAATGCCCTTCGGCAGGATCACATCAAAAGCTGAGATGCGGTCGGTGGCCACCATGGCCAAGACCTTGTCGTCAATGTTGTACACATCACGCACTTTGCCGTGATACACGTTCTTCTGTTTCGGAAATTCAAATTGGGTGTGGGTTAACGCTTCCATAAGATGTTGGTTTATTGGTAATGAAAGAATGGTTTGCAGTTATAAAAAAGAAAATGCGAAAATACATTTTTTGTCATATCCTTTTTCACCTGTCGTCCGAAAATCCATATTTTCCCCATATTGATATTTTCATTATTTTTGCAGCGGATTTTTTATTCCCTAAAATGGGTAAATTTGAAGACATAGGACCATACGATTTTGAAGGCACCAGAGCCGCGTATTTTCGCCTGATGGAGGATGCCCGTTTCCATGAGGCTGTGGCGAAGTGCCTCCCCGGGTATCCCATGCAAAGTCTTCGGGAGGTGTTGGATCAAGCACATTCGGTGTATGATATCCAACAGGGCTTCATCCGCAAAATCGTAGAGGTCTTCGTCAAAATCAGCACAAAGGGAGTCGCCTTGCAAGGCATTGAGCACCTGCCTGACGACAAAGCCTATCTGTTCATCAGCAACCATCGCGACATCACCTTCGATCCTGCCATGTTGGAGTATTATTTTTTCATCACCAACCGGCAGACCACCAAAATCTGTATCGGGAACAACCTGCTGTCCACCCCTCTGGTGGAGGAGTTGGGTCGTGCCAACAAGATGATCGTGGTGAAACGTGACAGTGCTGACATCCGCGAGCGTCTGGCCAACTTCCAGCAACTCTCGGAATATATCCAATACAGCCTTTTTGAGGAAAAGGAGTCTGTCTGGATCGCCCAGCGCGACGGCCGCACCAAAAATGGGGATGACTATACCAAACAAGGTCTTCTCAAGATGATCACGATGGGGCATTCAAAAGATTTGCTGAAAACCATCAAAGCGATGAACATCGTGCCGATGACCATCTCGTATGAGTATGAGCCATGCGATGCTTTGAAGGCCCGCGAAGAGGCCATGAAAGAGTTGGGGCATTATGAAAAACAGCCGGGTGAGGATTTCAACAGCATCAAACAGGGCGTCTTTCAGCAGAAAGGGCGCGTGTCGCTGGTTCTGGGCACTCCGTTGAATGAGGAACTCGACCAAATTGACCCTGATTTGCACAACAACCTCAAATTGGATGCCGTTTGCAAGTTGATTGATGGACAGATATATCAGAACTATCAACTTTATCCCAACAATTATATAGCCAATGATCTGTTGCATGATACGACTCATTACTCAGCGTATTATAACGAAGAGGACAAACAGAAATTCCAAGAGTATCTGCAGCTGAAATCAGTGTGCCCGGATGTGTCACAAGAAAAGATGATGCATTATCTGTTGCGCATCTACGGCACGCCGGTGGACAACTATTACCATAAACCCATTCACGAACGTCAATAATTTTATACTATTATGGATGAGATACAACCCCCGTCGTCGATGAAAATACTGATTATCCGGTTGAGTTCAATCGGAGATATTGTGTTGACGACCCCTGTCATCAGAGCTGTAAAAGAGCAATTTCCAAATGCCTCTTTACATTTTTTGGTGAAAAAGTCTATGAAGGACGTGCTGGCCTACAATCCGCATATCGACCGGCTACACCTTTATGACCAGAATACGAAAGAAGAATTGTTCCGGGAGTTAGCTGCCGAGAAATTTGACACTGTGGTAGATTTACAAAACAATCACCGCTCGCGACAGTTGTGCCGGCGCATCAAAATCAGTCCTTTGCGTCTCCGCAAGTTGAATTTAAAAAAGTGGGTCTGCGTGCGGCTGAAGGTCAACTTTATGCCGGACGTTCATATCGTCAACCGCTATTTTGAAACGGTCCGTATGTTGAGTGTGTATAATGACCACAAAGGGCTGGAGTTTCACATCCCGGCAAGCGGGGTGTTCGATGAAGATGACTTCCCCATGGTCTTTGAAGATGGTTTTGTAGCCATTGTGATGGCAGGTGCCCATGCCACCAAGCGTATTCCGGCTGACAAGGTCATAGAGATCGGCCGGATTCTCCGCAGACCTGTCATGCTCTTAGGCGGAGAAGATGTGAAAAAAGCCGCCCAGGAGGTGGAGGATGCATTGGGTGACCGAGCTTACAACGGATGTGGCAAATACACGCTCTATCAGACTGCCTCCATCCTGCAACAGGCCGACTGCATCATCACGGGTGATACTGGTTTGATGCACATAGCGGCAGCCTTCCAGAAACCGATCGCCGTGCTCTGGGGCAACACCATCCCGGAATTTGGAATGTACCCCTATATGCCGGGGCTTCGAACCTCCTTCCGGAACTTTGAAGTGGTGCCGCTGCACTGCCGCCCCTGCTCCAAGCTAGGCTATAAGAAATGTCCGAGAAAACATTTCAAATGCATGCGCAAGATCTCGTCCATCGAGGTGGCCGAATGGGTGAATAAATTTTAAAACGTAGACCATGAAGAGAAGCCCTGACCAGCCTATCACCATTCAAGGGAATGCCTGCTTTGTCTCAGACATGCACTTCCAGGTGCCTGCCGATGATGAAAGCCGTTTTCGTGAAGAGCTGCTGGTGCAGTTTCTCCATCAGATCGGCCATCAACTCCACCATCTCTTCCTGCTAGGGGACATCTTCGACTTCTGGTTTGAATATCAGGATGTGATGCCTAAAGGGTACTTCAAGCTGTTCAACACCCTCTATGATCTCCGCTGCAAAGGGGTTCAGATCTACTATTTTACAGGTAATCACGACATGTGGTTGCAGGATTTTTTCCCCGAGCAGATCGGCTGTGAGGTCTTTCACGAGACCCAGCTGTTTGTCATCAATGGAAAACGATGCCTCGTCGGACATGGGGATGGCCTTGGAGGAAAACAATATGGCTATCGGTTTATCAAATCGATATTTGCTTTTAAGCCGAACCAGTTTGTGTATAGCATGCTACACCCTCGCATTGCTTTCAGCATCGCGCGCTTTTTCTCCTGGAAGAGTCGGAAAGCCCACGAAAACCAGGAACTCAGTTTCAGGAACGAAGAAGAACCCCAGATCCGATTTGCCCGCCAAGTGCTGCAGTCCGAACCTGTCGACTACTTCATCTTCGCGCACCTGCACCTACCCTACCATTATCCTCTGACGGAACAGTCATCCTATTTCAATTGCGGGGATTGGCTCACCCATAAGTCGTATCTCCTTTTTATGTCCAACGAGCAGGGACCTACCCTGTGTGATTTTAACGAAGATATTAATAATGAATAACATACCTGATAACCACAAAGCCGGTTTTGTTAATATTATCGGCAATCCCAATGTAGGAAAGAGCACCTTGATGAATCAACTGGTCGGGGAGCGGATTTCCATCATGACCTCCAAAGCCCAGACCACGCGTCACCGCATCAAAGGCATCGTCAATGGGGACAACTTCCAAATCGTCTATTCGGACCTTCCTGGGGTGCTGGACCCCGCCTATATGATGCAGAAGATGATGATGCGTTTTGTGGTGGACTCCCTTCAGGATGCCGACATCATCTTGTACCTTGTGGAGTGCAACGAGACCAAATACAATGAGGAGCTGATTGAAAAGATCAAAGATCTTGGAAAACCTATTATTTTGGTCATCAACAAAATAGACAAAGCCACAGAGGAACAGGTCGGGGCGACACGTGCCGTATGGACACAGGTGTTCCCGGAAGCGGATGTCTTCACGATCTCCGCGCTACAGCGCATCAATGTGGAGGCGCTTCGCGACCGTATCATCGATTTGCTGCCGCTCTGTCCTCCCTATTTTCCCAAAGATGCACTCACCGACCGGCCGATGCGTTTCTTTGTCTCCGAACTCATTCGCGAACAGATACTGCTCCAGTATCAAAAAGAGATACCTTACAGCGTGGAGGTGGTAGTGGACAGCTACAAGGAAGATGACCAGATGGTACGCATTGGGGCCACCCTATACGTGGAGCGTAACACTCAAAAGGCCATCATTATTGGGAAAGAGGGCTCAGCCATCAAAAAGTTGGGCACTGAAGCTCGCATGGCCATAGAAGATTTTCTCCAGAAGCATGTCTTCCTGGATATTACTGTGAAGGTGTTGAAAGATTGGCGTAACAGCGAGTTGCAGATGCGCCGGTTTGGATACGATTACGGAGATTAGAAGGTGGCGGGCTGTTCTCCTTGGAGAATATCTACAATGTGCATCACCTCGATGTCCACATTGTGGGCCGTCTTGTAAGCATCAATCATTTGCAGGCAATGGATATCGGTGGAGGTGATATACTCCGCCCCCATCTGATAGGCTTGATCCACAATTTGTCCTGTCAGACCTTCTGCCACGGCAGGGTTGACCATTGGAAAACTGCCATTGGCGCCACAACAGACGGGCTGGTTGGGAGACGTCAGCAGATCCAGACCTTTGGTATTGGACAAGAGGATCTCGGGTGCATCATTCTCGGGATACAGATTTCGGGCGGCACAGGATTTGAAATAATAGACCCTATGGTTGAACTCATTACCCAAGCACTCCACTTTGCGGATATTCACGATATAGTCGCACACCTCAAAGATGTTGCGGGTAAAGTCTTGAAGCACCTGCTGGGAATGGCTATTGACTAACAAGCGTTTGAAATGCTTCTTCATGTAGCCCGCACAGCTGCAGTCTGGAACCACAATATGTGTCTTGGCGGGCAGCATATCCACAACTTGGATTCCTAACTGGATAGCATATTCCTCCTTCCCTTCCATCATAAAGCGGCGTCCACAACAGGTGAGGTCGCTGAAATAATGGCAGTGTAGACCTATCCTTTCCAGCACAGAGCGCAAACTCTGGGCACTTGCCGGTTGGAAGAGATCCATCTGGCAAGGAATAAAGATATTGATGAAATTCTCAGTAGGCTTGCTCATGACAACTTGCTAGGAACCACATTTTGAATAGCCGCAATTGGAGCAGACCAAGCAGCCCTCCTTGAACTCCATCGTGTCTTTCTGTTCACATTTGGGACAGACCACTCCCTTTTGTTTGGTACCATCCTGGATGAATTTCTTGAGGGCGCGGCAGACACCGTTTCTCCAAGAGTTGATGCTCTCCTGACGGAAGTTCAGGCTGGAGATGATGTTGACGATGTTGAGGATCGGAATTCCATTACGCAGGAGTGCGGAGGTGAACTTGGCATAGTTCCAGAACTCCTGGTCAAAGCAGCGGTCGAGGCCGCGGAGCAGCACCTCATAGCCTGCCTTGTCATAGTACTTGAAATCGTACGTCTTGGAGCCGTCCTCGTGTCTGTTCTTGATGATGATGCCATGTTCCACCCATTTGGGGAGCAGGAAGTGCTCATCGCCGGTCTTGCCCGTGAAGATCTCATAGGGATGACCGTTATACAGACCGATGTAGGCCACCCAGTCTTCATTGTTGTTCTTGAAGTGGATGATGTCGGCCTGCAGCTCTTTGGGGCGTTTGAAGTTCTTCGGAGCTTGTTTTTCCTCTTTCTTCGGGGTGATGCTGTTCAGCACGCCGTCGCGAGAGCCCTCCCGATAGACCGTCAGGCCTTTGCAACCGCACTGCCAAGCCTTCATGTAGAGGTCAGCAACGGTCTGCTCGGAGATGTCGCTCGGCAGGTTGACGGTGACGGAAATGGAATGGTCTACCCATTTCTGCACGGAGCCTTGGAGTTCGACCTTCTTCAGGTAATCGGTATCGGCGGCGGTGGACTTGTAATAGGGAGACTGCTCCACAAGGCTCATGATCTCCTTCTCATCCATCTGCTGCATCTGTTCGAGAGTGTAGCCTTTGGTTTCAGCCCAAATCACAAACTTCTGGTGGAAGACCATATACTCTTCGAATTGGTCACCCATAGAGTCCTTGACAATACTCTTGGAAATGTTGATGTCGTTGGGGTTGATTTTACGGCGGCGTTTATAGACCACGTTGAAGGCAGGCTCGATGCCGGAGGTCGTCTGGGTGCAGATGCTGACGCTTCCGGTCGGGGCGATGGTCAACAGGGCGATATTGCGGCGGCCATAGCGGACCATGTCGTCATACAATTTGGGGTCGGCCTTGCGGATACGCTGGATGAACGGGTTGTGACCCTCTTTGATGCAGCTGTAAGCCGGGAATGCGCCACGCTCTTTAGCCATGTTGACAGAGGAACGATAGGCGGCCAGGGCCAGCTGTTTGTGGATTTCCGTGGAGAAGGCGTTGCCCTCATCGGAGCCATAGCGGATGTTCAAGGCTGCCAGCATGTCTCCTTCAGCGGTGATACCCAGTCCGGTACGACGGCCTTTCAAAGACTGGTTGCGGATCTTCAGCCAGAGGTTGCGTTCAACGGTCTTCAGGTCGTCATCTTCCGGATCGCTCTCAATCTTCTCCAGGATACGGTCAATCTTTTCCAACTCCAGATCGATGATGTCATCCATCAGGCGTTGGGCGTATTGCACGTGCTGGCGGAAGAGCGGCATATTGAAATGGGCATTTTCCGTGAAAGGATCCTCCACGTAACTGTAGAGGTTCATGGCAATCAGGCGGCAGCTGTCGTAAGGGCAGAGAGGAATCTCCCCGCACGGGTTGGTAGAGATGGTCTTGAAGCCCTCATCCGCATAACAGTCCGGCACGGATTCGCGGGTGATGGTGTCCCAGAAAAGGACACCGGGCTCGGCAGACTTCCAGGCATTGTGGATGATTTTGTCCCACAGCTTGGAGGCGTCCACCTCCTGGGTCACCTTGGGGTTGGGGGATTCAATAGGGTACTGTTGGATATAGGGGGTCTTGTTCTGTACGCTCTTCATGAAGTCGTCATCAATACGGACAGAGACGTTGGCGCCCGTCACCTTCCCCTGCGTCATTTTGGCGTCGATAAACTTTTCGGAATCGGGATGTTTGATAGAGATGGTAAGCATCAAGGCACCGCGACGGCCGTCTTGGGCCACCTCGCGGGTGGAGTTGGAGAAACGCTCCATAAAGGGGACCACGCCTGTGGAGGTCAGGGCGCAGTTCTGCACATGACTGCCGGAAGGACGGATGTCGGACAGATCATGTCCTACGCCGCCGCGCCGTTTCATCAGTTGCACCTGCTCCTCGTCCATCCGGATGATGCCACCGTAGGAGTCGGAATTTCCGCTATTGCCAATGACAAAGCAATTCGACAGCGACACAATCTGGTCGTTGTTGCCGATGCCGGCCATCGGACTCCCCTGCGGGATGATGTATTTGAAATGATCAAAGAGGGAAAAGATCTCCTCCTCGCTCAACGGGTGGATGTACCGGCGCTCTATGCGGGCAAACTCCCGAGCCATACGTCGGTGCATGTCTTCCGGTGTGCGCTCCATCAACTCGCCGTTCTTGTTCTTCAAGGCATACTTGTCAATCCACACTCCGGCAGCTAACTCGTCGCCGCCAAAATATCGGACCACATCGGGCAAGATTTCCTGCTTGGTGTAGATCCGTCTCGGTTCCGCCTCCACAGGCTGGGACTCTTCCACTACTGTGACGGCCTGCTTCTTTTGATGCTCCAAGACGGTCTGCTCCCGCAACTGAACTAACGCCGATTGGGAATTCTTCTCCGAGAATTCCATTTGCTCGGTCTCGCTTTCATCTTCAAATCCGAAAAGAGATAAATCTTCGCTCATAGGTTTTTTGGTTGGCTTGAAAAGTGTTAATGTGTCATAAAAACCGGCCTTTGTCCCATAGTTTGTAGATTACGACAAGCACCTGTTTGGTCAATGGTTTGAATCAGAAGTGATTACCAGTTTTTTCTGACATAAATTACTTGACTGCTAAAATAGAAATTTGGCAAGTTATATTTCCAGCAAAACAGGTTTTTATTTCAACAAAATGACGTTGATAATTTTTCTTTTTGATTATGAGATAAATAAAAAAAAAGCGCACAAGCGGCGCTTTTTATTGTTGGATAATTCATTTTTTTTCCTATTCATTTTAGGAAAAATCTGTAAAAATACTGCGGGCGGAAACCGTCGGATCGATACGTTTCAATAGGTTTTGGAGTACATTTCCAGGGCCTGTTTCGACAAAGGTATCGGCACCGTTTTTCACCATATTGAGGATACTCTGAGTCCAAAGAACGGGATGGGTAAGCTGCATCAGGAGATGGTGCTTGATGCTTTCGACATCCGTTTTGGGAAGTGCATCAACATTCTGATAAACAGGGCAATCCGGCTCTCTGAAGGGCGTTGATTCAATCGCCTGGGCCAGCAGTTTCCGGGCCGGCTCCATCAATGGGGAGTGGAAGGCACCGCTGACGTTGAGCGGAAGGATGATTCGGGCACCGGCCTGCTGTAGGAGCTCCGTGGAGCGCTGCAGTCCGGTGAGGCTGCCGGAGATGACCACCTGTTGCGGGCTGTTGTAGTTGGCCGCCACCACCACCTCATCGGTAAGGCTGGCGCAGACCTCCTCGATCTTAGCCGTATCAAACTTGACGACAGCCGCCATGCCGGACTCCTGCTGGAGGCAGCACTGCTGCATGACCTCCGCGCGATAGGCGACCAGGCGCAGGGCGTCCTCAAAGCGCAAGGCTCCGCTGACCGCCAAGGCGGAATATTCTCCCAAGGAGTGCCCAGCCACCATGTCGGGCCGGCGATCGGCCAAACAACGGTAGGCCACATACGAATGCAGGAAGGTGGCCGGCTGGGTGACCTTGGTGGCCCTCAGTTCCTCTTCGCTACCATGAAACATGACCTCGGAGAGGGAGAAGCCTAAGAGCTCGTCGGCTTGGACAAAGAGATCCCTCGCCAACTCGAAGCGGTCGTACAGATCTTTTCCCATGCCGCAATACTGCGCCCCCTGTCCCGGGAAAATATAGGCAAGACTCATGATGCAAAAGCTTTTTTCAACAGCTCTATAGAATCCAATTTCTCCCACGGGAAGAAGGTGACCTCGCGTCCATTCACAACTTCGGTATAAGGATCCCGTCCGAAATGGCCGTAAGTGGCCGTCGGTTGGTAGATGGGGTTCTTAAGCTGGTAACGCTCGATGATGCCGTAAGGGGTCAGGTCAAAGGTTTTTTCGATGATTCGGGCTATCTCGCCGTCGCTCATGTTCACCTTGGCGGTCCCATAGGTGTCGATATAGATGCCGACCGGCTCAGCGCGGCCGATGGCGTAGCTGAGTTGCACCAGCACCTGCTCACAGATGCCTGCGGCCACCATGTTCTTGGCGATATGGCGGGCGGCGTATGCGGCGGAACGGTCCACCTTGGAGGGGTCTTTGCCGGAGAAGGCACCACCGCCATGCGCTCCGCGACCACCGTAGGTGTCCACGATGATCTTACGGCCCGTCAGACCGGTGTCGCCGTGCGGGCCGCCAATCACGAAGGAGCCCGTAGGATTGACATATAAATGATAATCATCGCCAAAAAGTTGGCGCACCTTCACGGGACAACTCTCGATCACTCGGGGGATCAGATATTGGCGGATGTCTTCCGCAATACGTTCAGAAGTGAGTTTCATTCCTTTATAGTCCGGATCATGTTGCGTGGAGAGCACAATGGTGTCAATGCGCTCCGGTTGATGATCGTCAGAATACTGTACGGTAACTTGTGATTTGGAGTCGGGACGCAGATAGGGCATCAAGTCGGTCTGTTTGCGGATGTAAGCCAACTCCTGCACGAAACGGTGGGCCAACTCTACCGGCAGCGGCATGTAGTTGTCCATCTCGTTACAGGCATAGCCAAACATAATGCCTTGGTCGCCAGCTCCTTGCGCTTTTGCGTCTGTGCGCTCAACACCCTGGTTGATGTCGGGCGATTGGCTGTGGATGGTGGAGATGACCCCACAAGACTTGTAATCAAACTGATAGTCGCTCTTGTTGTAGCCCACCTCTTGGATTACGCCCCTAACCACGTCGTCGATAGAGACATAGGCCTCGGTCTTCACCTCGCCGGCGCAGACCACCAGACCGGTTGTTGCTAAGGTTTCGCAAGCCACTTTGGATTCCGGATCCTGCTTTAAAAAAGCGTCCAGCAAAGCGTCTGAAATTTGATCACACAATTTGTCAGGGTGTCCTTCAGATACTGATTCAGATGTGAACAGATAGCTCATAATTAACTTTTTTAATGGTTAATACTAAAAATAAACTACTGAAAACGGGGCTGAATCTGAATGGTTTAGCATTTTTTTGTGTGGTTGCAATCATAACAAATCCGTCCACGTTTTCGGGCGGCAAAAATACAATATTTTATAATATAATGGGGGGTTTATTTTTTAAAAAACAAAAAACCGTAACGGTACCGTAGAGACGCCCTATTATGACGTCTCTACAACGGTACCGTTACGGTTTTATCACGTATCTGCGAAATGAATAGGGCGTTCTATTTCACCAGATTGCCCAGAATATCACGGGTGATTTCGCGCGTGATGGTCCTGGTGGCGGCGGAGGTGGTGCTCTTGACTACCTTCTCAGCCGTGCTCTTCGTCGATTTGGTCTTCTTGCCTGTCACCTTGTCGCTGACGGCTGTGCCCACGATGGTACCCAGGGTGGCGGTGAGAGCGGTGATGACGGCTTTGACGACCTTGGAGAAGATGTTGGCTTTCTTCTTTTCGCCTTTGGCAGGCTTCTCCTCATCGGCTTGCCGGATACTTCCGCCCTTCTCCGGCACTGCGGGAGTGGCGGCCTCCTCGGTTTCTCTCATCAGGATTTCGTAGGCGCTCTCGCTATCCTTGGTCTCGTCATACTTACCAAAGATGCGGCTCTGTCGGATGATGTCGCTGCGCTGACCCGGGGTGATGGCGCCAATCTGCGACAATGGGAAGAGGATCTTGGCACGTTGCACGACGCCCGGCGCTCCCTTCGCATCCAGGAAACTGACCAAAGCCTCGCCCGTCTCCAAGGTGGTGATGGCCTCTTCGGTCTTGAATTCGGGGTTGGCCCGGAAGGTGTCGGCTGCCGTGCGCACAGCCTTCTGGTCTTTGGGCGTATAGGCGTGCAAGGCATGCTGCACACGATTGCCCAACTGTCCCAACACATTGTCTGGCAAGTCGTTGGGATACTGGGTGATGAAGTAGATACCCACCCCTTTGCTGCGGATGAGACGAATCACCTGCTCGATCTTCTCGGTCAAGGCTTTGGAGGTATCCTCGAAGAGCATGTGGGCCTCGTCGAAGAAGAAGACCAGCTTGGGCATGTCCAGATCACCGACCTCAGGCAGGGTGGAATATAGTTCGGAGAGCAGCCACAGCAGGAAGGTGCTGTACAGTTTGGGTTGCATCATCAGCTTATCGGCAGCCAGCACGCTCATCACTCCTTTGCCTCCTTCCGTCTGCAGAAAGTCGTGGATGTCGAAGGAAGGCTCCCCGAAGAACTTGTTGGCGCCTTGGTCTTCCAGTTGCAACAACGACCGTTGGATAGCGCCCACAGTGGCAGCGGAGATATTGCCGTAGGTGGTGGTGTACTCCTTGGCATGCTTCGAGACATAGTCGAGCATGGAGCGAAGATCTTTCATGTCGAGGATGAGCAAGCCCCGCTCGTCGGCGATGCGGAAGACAATGTTCAGCACGCCTTCCTGGGTGTCGTTCAGACCCAGCAAACGGGAGAGCAACAGCGGACCCATCTGCGAGATGGTGGCCCGGATGGGATGGCCTTGTTCTCCGAAGACATCATAAAAGCGGACCGGGCAGGCTTGGAACTGAGGGTTCTCAATGCCGAATTCCGGCAGCCGCTTCTCAATGAAACCGCTCAGGGCTCCCGACTGGCTGATGCCGGAGAGGTCGCCCTTCATATCGGCCATGAAGCAGGGTACTCCTGCCTGACAGAAAGATTCGGCCATCACCTGCAGCGTTACCGTTTTTCCTGTACCGGTAGCTCCGGCGATGAGACCATGTCGGTTGGCCATTTTACCTTGGATGGAAAGCGCCCCTTCGGCGCAATGTGCTATGTATAGCCCGTGTTCGTTGTCGTACATACGCGTGAATGATTAATAGGGTTTATAATAATATTGTTATGATAATTCGATTATTTAAAAACAATGACAAGGGTGAATAATTTGGGTAGATATTTATGGGTTAAACGAATAGGCGTTCATCCAGTACTGGCGACCTTTCAAAGCAGTGACCAGATAGTCGGGAACGCCAGAGATGGCTTTGATGAAGAATGACCGCCAGTCGGTGCTTACGGTCCAGTCGGACAGCCGGGCAGACTGATACGTGCTCCACGACCAGTCCCAGCCGTTGGAGATGTTGAAGTCGAACTTGGTGGCCCAGCTGCCAACCCCCAGAAGTTCATCGGCATGGTCGGGGTCGAAGTTTCCGACCAGGAAGTTGCCTCGGTAGGGATAGATGCCACTACCCTCCGAGATCCCGTAGTTGCTCCAGAGCGTGCTCCAGGAAGTACCGTAATGGAGCAGCGACATCCAGTCGGAGTCGCCGTTGGTCACCTGGGTGCAGAGCAGTTCATCCAGCCCGTCGCCGTTGAAGTCGCCCACGTAATATTGGTCCACATTGCTGATGTACCACTGTCCCCCGATGTTGGCGGAGCCTGACCAGACCGTGCTCCAGGCGGATGAGGCAAACGCTTGGCATAACGCTTGGGGATTGGGCTGTTTCCGGATGCATAGCAGGGAGCAATGGGAGGTGTCGTTGAAGTGGCCGGAGAGGATGATGTCCCCGGAGGAGATGGCCCAGCTGCCGATATGGCCGTTGCCACCGTTGGACCAGTCGTTTTGCCAAGGATTGGTTGGGTTTTGGGGAGCAAAGCTGTAAGTCTTGGCCCAAGGGTTCCGAAGACTCTGCACACACAGCAGTTCATCATAACCGTCGCCGTCAAAATCGCCTGCGGAAAACTGGTCGGTACTTCGGATATACCATCCGTCTATCGAGCCGCTCCACACCTCTTCCCAGTGGTGGATCTGATAACTGTACATCTTGGCGGTATGGTTGGAGGTGTTGAACAAAAGCAGCTCCTGCGCCTCATCGCCATAGAAGTTGCCCACCACCATAGGGGTCGTGCTTTCGATAACGGGGATGGCATCTTGCTCGGGGAAGGAGCTGTTGGTCCAGTTCTTCATCCATCCGTCATGGTTGATCTGCGTTAAGGTTAAAAATGCAGGTTGATACTCTCTCGGATTGAAAGAGATGGCGGTGTACCCTTTTTGGGATATCCAAACCAGTCTGATGGTGGTATCTTGGGGTGTGTATAGGGTGTACTCCCCTTGCGCATTGGTGAATGTCGAGTAGGATTCTTTCCAGTGTTCACTCCAGCCTACCACCAGAGCATCCTCGACAGGGTTGTTGTCTTCATCCAACACCCTGCCGCTGATGTTGGGGTGGGTGTAGCCTGGAATGTTGTAGTAACAACTGGGCTTGGGACAAAGGTTCTCCACATAGAATCTGGATGAAAAAGAGGGGAAGAGCGAGGCGACAGGCTTCAGCCTTTCGTCGGGATAGTAGGTGAGGAAACCGAAATAGTTCTGGAGGCAGGAGGCCCACATGACCTCTTGGTACTGCCACCAGGAATAGCCTTGGCAAGCACACTCCAAGGATTTTTGCATGGTGTAGTCTGCGTATAGGGATTGGTCGTTTTCTGTACCAATAAGAGAGGGCCGGGAGTGACAGGAGTCCTCGGAAGTTCCGCTGAAGCCTGTCTCTCCGAGCATCCATACATTCTCCACATTGTGGTTCATCCATTTGAAGTAGGTGTGGACAGCGTTTTGGGCGACATTGACATCGGGGACGTTGTAATAAAAGTGCATGGAAAGGAAATCACAGGTGAGGGCGGAGGGATCCCAGAAGAGGACGTTCTCGATGCCATCCAGCCCGTAGGTGACCAGCTGGTTGGGGGCATTATTCTTAACGATGTAGTACCACTTTCTGGACCAATTGGAGACCACCAATTTGTCGTTGGCATTGGCTCTTCCCCATTTGTAGGAGGGTTCTGCATAGATCACGTAGGCCATCACCGTTTTGTTGGTGCTGTAATGACGCGACACACTGTCCAGGTAGGTGCAGTATTGTTCAAACGCGAGGTAAGCATGGGTGTCGGCCTCCAGCACCAGGATGACCCGCAGGTTGTGGCGGGCGCATTGGGCGATGAGGGAGTCCTGCAGGGCAAAGTAACGTTCGTAGGAATCCGTCGGGACATGCAAGGTGTTGTTATTCCAAATGGTGACCGGACGCAGTCGCACCACATTGAAGCCGAGAGAGTCGATGCAGTGGAGATCTCGCTCTAACTTTTGGGTAGCGGAATCTCGCTCATACAAGAAATCTAAACCATGTTCCTCACCAAAACAAAAACGACCATCACCAGGAATATGGACAGGATTAGTATTGTCCGGATATCCCCATTGGGAACTATAATTGCCGTGCGGGGAAATATAATAATCGGTAGAATAGAAATCGTAAAAGTAATCCACCAGATAATTGACACACAGTGGCAAAAAGGTGTTATTCCCATCCATGAACTTGCCATTGGAGATGGAGATATAGTTGGCGAATCCGTTCTGGGCGGAGAGACTTGTGGGGCCGGACAAGCCGAGCCAGCAGGCGACCCACAGAATACCATATGCCAAAATGCGCTTTTTCATGAGGTCACTCTTTGATGAATTTCCGTGTTATGATTCTTTGTTCATGGATATAGGTCAGGAAATACATGCCCGGAGGCAACCCCGCCACGGAGATGCGGTTGCTCAGCCCTGCGATGTGTTGCTGGAGACACACCCGTCCCATCATATCCGAGATCATCACGTCGCCATCCATCTCCTCCCCGGTTCCCATGTCCAGCACAAGATAGGACGAGGCTGGATTGGGGTAGAGGTTCATATAGGATTGCAGATAATCGTTCAAACCCACGCATGTCTGGTCGCACCCCAAACGTTCGTCCGCCATATAGACCAAAGAGTCGTCCTTATAGACGCATTGCATAAGAGTCATCAAAGGTGGATGGTGCAATCCCGGTCCCCATGTGAGATCTGAAGTCTCTGGCCATAAACCATAAGAGGCACCTATACCTTCAATGAAACGGATGGAGAATTTGAAGCTTTGAAGAGGGGATTCGGATCCGAAAAAAAAATCGTTTTGATGGTCAAGTAAGGATAGAAAAATTGTTTTTCTGCCATCTATGTACCTGACACTATCCACAATCATATTCCTGTCTCCTACGGGTTCTATAAGAGACCCAGAATCAAGCCCTTGTTCAGTCAATACAAATGTGTCCCCAACAGTAAGAGACATGTCACAACAAACGTAGCCGCTTGAACTATATAAGCGACCAGTAGAGGTATCCTCAGTCAAAAATTTCATGCCAGGGAGCCAATTCGGATAAGCATAATTACTCTCATCAACCAAATAACCATGCCATACATAACTATAATGACTTTTATCAAAACGATAGATGTATGTTTTGCAATACACCCCCAACTCATTTGGTTCTTCCGGTGGATAGTTCACATAATCCTCCGGGGGGTTGGTGATATAGGTGATATGGTACTCCCAGGTGCTGTCGCCGAAAAACGACATGTACTGCCCGCGGGCATTGAGCAGGCAGAACATGGGAATGAGAACCAGGACAAGCTTTTTCATAATATCCATAAGGTGCTGGACGTCAGCTATTCGCTATGCTAGCCAACAGCTAACAGCTAATGGCTAATCGTCGTTCCTCACTGCATCGACTCTATCGCGTCCTTCACATCGTCACCAGCCTCGTCAACGGCATTTTTGAATTCTTCCAAAATCAAACGTGCCTTGGCCTGCGCAAAGTAACCCTTGCATCTGCCCTTGAGCTCATTGACCTGGGATTGTTGTTCCCCCGACAACTCTTTTTTCTCCACCTTGGCCACGAGCTTTTCATACTTGGCCTGCGCCTTCTCCAAGTCGGAAGCGGAATATTGGGTGTATTCCTGCTCCACCAAGTCGGCAAATTTGTCCAGTTTCTTGATTTTGTGCCCGGTGCTGGTGCTTACTAAAATGGCGATCAGGAGGGCCAAAATAACGGCTAAAACTAAAATAACCAATGGCATTGTTTTGTTCTTCATTGCTTTATTCTTTTAAAATTGATGAATACTATATTATATATACGCCTGCAAAAATAATTATTTTTCGTTTTACTCCCAAGAAAAAATCACTGTATTATCACACCCATACACTTTTCCTCCGAAAAATCCGCCCTTTTTGAGATGCTTTTCTTTCATAAAAAATATAAGTTGTTGATAATAAGCAAGAAAAAATTTTCATCAAAGTGTACAACCTATTCATCTAAACTATATTTTTGCGGTGTTTTAGTTTATTAATACACCAATTCAATAATACGATGATACAATTACAAAACATCCGGTTCGGCTACAGTCCCAAGCACATCCTCTTCACGGATGTCAGCATGACGATGGAGCCCGGCCACATCTATGGCCTTCTTGGAAAAAACGGGGCAGGCAAGACCACCCTGTTGAAAATCATGGCGGGACTGCTCTTCCCCAACAGCGGCACCGCTGAAATCTCTGGCATCAACGCCTCCCTGCGCAAAGCGGAGACGCTGCAAGACCTTTACTTCTTGCAGGAGGAGATCTTCGTGCCGCACTTGACGGTGGAGGATTATCTGAAATCCTACGCCCCCTTTTATCCCTATTTCAACCATGAGCGTTTCCAATATTATATGTCCGAGTTGGAGATGGATGGATGTCATGGTTACGCCGACAAGTTCTCCCATGGCCAGAAGAAGAAATTCTTGATTGCCTTTGCCCTGGCCACCAACACGAAGATTCTCATCATGGATGAGCCCACCAACGGACTGGACATCCCCTCCAAGAGCGCGTTCCGCCGCATCATGGCTTCGGCGGCCGACGAGAACCGTCTCATCCTCATCTCCACCCATCAAGTGCGCGACCTCCACAGTCTCATTGACATGGTCACCATCCTGGAGAAAGGCCATATACTGATGAACACCTCCATTTACGACCTCACCGAGAAGCTCTATTTCGGCGCTTATCAGGAATGTCGCAAGGCCTATTACCAGGAAGAGTTTGCCGGCGGTGTCAGTGCCATCATGGATAACCCCAACGGTGAAGACTCCAATGTGGACCTGGAGCTGCTCTTCAACGCCATCATGCACAATCCGCAAGAAATATCCTCTTTGTTTAACGATAAATAATACCGGTTATGAAAAAATATACCAATAAGATTTTGATCATCACCTTTGCCATCCTGGCACTTCTCATGGTGGTGTTTCTGACCATCAACATTCAGAAAGCGAAGAAATGGATGCGCGAAAATCCGGATAAATGCCAGAAATATGAACCACGTGTGGATGACCCTCAAAATACGATTACGATCACGACGGATGAAGACACAGTGGTGATTACGGACGGAAAAGTAAAGGAATCATTATAACCTTAAAAATTGACGATTATGAACTTTCAAAATATAAAAAGATTGTGGAGCGCCTACTTTATCGAGAATTGGCGGCGCGATTTATTGAGCTATTTCCTGGTGCTGGCCGGCTGCGCTTTCATGATGAGCTTCCGGTTTGTGAGCGAAGTAAGTGCAGGATTTCATTATATTAACTCTTCTATGGATTTTTGGATGGTCTTTGCGGCTTTTGTGCTGGTCTCCTATCTGTTCAGGCATCTGTCCAAAACATCTTCCAGTATCCACTATTTGACCATCCCGGCTTCCACAGGGGAAAAGGTGGTGGCCAATATGTTCTTGGCCAACGTGTATTATGTGGTGCTCTCTTTCGCGGCCATCATGCTGGGCCTGAGCATTGCCATTGCGGTTGTCTTGAGCTTTAAACAAACGGTGGTAATCACCCCGGCGGAGGTGTTCTCCAAGAGCTACATCTTAGTGCTCAAAGCCATCCGGGACGTGCTGTTCCCGATGTTTATACTCATCTCTGTGGCCTTCTTCGGCGCCATCTATTTCAAGAAAAGAGCGCTGCTGAAGACTTTGGGCTCCCTGATTGTCATCGGATGGGCTTTCGGCCTGTTGTTCTTCCTGACTTTTTGGCTTCAGGTGGGCCAAATTGGTCCGATCACCTTTTTTGATGTTGACCTCTCTTTCCCCCTCTGGCCGAACTGGCATTTGTCAGAGAAGGCTGGCAAGGCTATAGCCTATACGATAGGATCTTGCGTTATCATCTATAACTATGTACTCAGCTTTTTGAGATTAAGAGAAACGGAGGCTTAATATGGATTTCAATAACGTACAGACTATCTACATGCAGATTGTGGATTGGGTTTTCGAGCAGGTCCTGAAAGGAGCTTGGAATGCGGGAGACAAGATCCCTTCCGTGCGTGAGGCGGCGGTCCGTTTTGAGGTGAACCCCAACACGGTAATGCGTTCCTACGACTATCTGCAACAGCGCGAAATCATTGTAAACCGCCGGGGCATCGGCTTCTATGTGGCTCCCGAGGCCAAGGAGGTCATCATGGCAATCCGCAAAAAACAGTTCATGGAGGTGGAGCTACCGCTCTTCTTCAAGAACATCACCCTGCTCGACATTCCCATGGAGGAGGTGATGCAGCAATACAAGGAGTATAAACAATAAAAACGGCATTATTCCGTTCAATCTTACTAATGCAATACTGTAAAAAGGATAATCCAAAATAAAAATTTGTAATATGAAAAGAATTCTTTTAATCGCTTGTCTCTTCTTCTGTGCCGCACAGCTGTCCGCACAGGATCTCTACTGGGTGTTTTTCACCGACAAGCAGCATGACAACTTCAACCCGTACGAATATTTTGATGCCAAGGCCATCGTACGTTATCAACTGGTCGGCGCCGACTTGTACGACGAGACCAACTATCCGGTCACCCCGGCATACGTACAGGGTGTGACGGCTTTGGCCACCGAATATGTGGGCGAATCCCGTTGGTTCAATGCCACCGCGGTGACGGCTGACGAGGAGCAGCTGGCAGCCATCCGCGCGCTACCCTATGTGGCCGATGTACAACGGATAGCTTCAGAAGCCCTTATGGCGGAGGAGAGCACGGATGAGGTCTCGGAATGGGACACCGACTCCACCGGTCATTTCATGGAGGAGCTCACCTGGATGCAGGGAGAGAAGTTCCATCAGGCGGGATTCACTGGCAAGGGTGTCCGCATCGCGGTCTTTGACGGCGGTTTTGACGAAGTGGACAAGCATCCTGCCTTTGCCCATCTTTTTAAAAACAACCAGATTGTAAAGACTTGGGATTTCACCAAGAGAAAGGAAAACGTCTATCATGGTCATTATCACGGCCGGATGGTGTTGAGTTGTATTACCGGCATCAAGGACGACACCGTACATCTGGGTCTTGCCCCGGACGCTCAGTTCCTGTTGGCCCGCACGGAAGTGAAAGCGGAGAAAATCAAAGAGGAGGTCTGGTGGGTGCAGGCTCTGGAATGGGCTGACCAGAACGGCGCTGACATCGTGAACAGCTCTTTGGGTTATGGCGATCCTCTCCACTATGTCAAGGAGATGGACGGCATGACCTCCCGCGTGGCCAAAGGTGCCGCCACTGCCGCCGACAAGGGCATTCTCGTTTGCACCGCCATGGGCAACGAAGGCGCCAAGAAAGATTGGAAAGTGCTGGTCACCCCTGCCGATGTGGACAAGGTGCTCTCAGTAGGTTCCGTGCACACCTTGAGTACAATTGCCTACTATAGTTCCTTCGGGCCCACCGCCGACGGCCGGCTGAAACCCAATGTGGTAGCCCCTGGATATGACTTGGTTGCCAATGGCTCTGACGACTACACTTACAGTCAAGGCACCTCCTTTGCCACACCGATGGTGACGGGTTTCGCCGCCTGTGTCAAGCAGATGCACCCCGAATATACCGCCCTCCAACTGCTGAAGGAGATCGAGAAATCGGGCAACCATTATCCTTTCTATGATTATCAGTTTGGCTATGGCATCCCTCAAGCCGGCTATTTCACCGGTGAAAAAGCCAAACCAGAATCCTTTAAACTTTATGAAGACAAGGACAACGTCTATCTCATACCCAACGACACCGCGACCAAAAGCGGCATTACAGTATTTTACAAAGTTTCCAATGGAGACGGCTCTATCGTGAAGTATGGCAACGATTTTGTTCCAAAATCTTACAAAGGATTCGTTTTTGACAAAGCAGACTTGGAAAAAGGTCAGAGTGTTCATTTTTGGTATGATGGCACTTACAAAACCTACACGCTCAACAAGGACAATCTCCCGGCGCCCCCGGACAGCAATATCACCAACAACATAGTGTATTATGAGTGGGAAGCCGATAAGGATAATTATTATGACAAGAAAAGCAAATTCTACTCGGCTGGGTTCAGTCTCCGCACGGGTTTTACCATTCCTGCCATGTGGTCGCCGGCGGGCAACATTCACACGGCGGATCGTGTTTCCCGCTCCCTGTTTGCCGTTTGGAGCAACACCTTCAAGTTGGCCAAAGTGTATGCTTTGGGTTTGAACCTCAGCTTCGGCTCCACCTGGTTTGCCGTGGACAGTGCCGCACTTCCTATGCACATAGAGCAGACTACTGCGGGGTATGAGTTACGCAAGAAGAATGTGAAGGTCACCTCCTTTGACCTGGAGTTCTACCAGCGTTTCTACCTGAGCAAGAGCAGCCGAAACAGAGGCGTCTTGGACATGGGCATCTATGGAATGTGGAATACGGGCAGTCGTCTGAAGGGGAAATTCCTCAGCGAAGGCGATGATGAGATCATCATGACAGACCAGAACTTCATGCGTCCGCAGATGAACAAGCTGGCGTGGGGCGTACGTCTGCGCGTCGGCTGGGAGCATTTCTCCATCTACGGCCAGTATAGAATCTCCAACCTCTGGAAGAAGGATGTCTTTTCCACCGATCTTCCCAAGATAGAAGTGGGTGTGCAGCTGTTTTAGCCATTAGCTATTAGCTGTTGGCTGTTGGCCAACTTAAAACTGATAATTGACAACTGACAACTTTTTACAACTTTTTATTTGTTTCGCGTGCTGTCGTTTTTATAGCCTTTTCGATGGCACGCGATTTTTTTATTCAACCGCCTCTTTCAGACGCTCGGCGTTCTCGGCCACCTGCAGGGCATTCAGCACCTCCTCGATGTCGCCGTTCATGAAATTGCCCAGGTTGTACATCGTGTAGTTAATGCGGTGGTCGGTGACGCGGTTTTGCGGATAGTTGTAGGTACGGATCTTGGCGGAGCGGTCGCCGGTGGAGACCATCGTCTTGCGCTTGGAGGCTATCTCGTCCAAGTATTTTTTGTACTCCATCTCGAACAGGCGGGTACGCAGCACGCGCATGGCCTTCTCGAGGTTTTTGATCTGAGATTTCTCATCCTGGATGGAGACCACGATGCCGGTCGGGATATGGGTGAGGCGCACGGCGGAGTAGGTGGTGTTGACGCACTGGCCGCCAGGACCGGAGGCGCAGAAGGTCTCCTTCTTGATATCGCTCTGCTTGAGTTCCACATCGAACTCGTCGGCTTCGGGCAGCACGACCACGGAGGCGGCAGAAGTATGCACACGTCCTTGGGACTCGGTCTGCGGCACGCGCTGCACGCGGTGCACGCCCGACTCGTATTTCATGATGCCATAGACGCCATCACCATTCACGGCGAAGTCGATCTCCTTGTAGCCACCCATGGTGCCTTCCGTCATGGAGAGGACCTCAATCTTCCAGCCTTTCTTGTCGCAATAGTGCTGATACATACGGAAGAGGTCGCCGGCGAAGATGCTGGCCTCGTCGCCGCCAGTGCCCGCGCGGATCTCCATCTGCGCGTTCTTGCTGTCTTGCGGATCCTTGGGCAGCAACAGGAACCGGATGTCTTCTTCGAGCTTGTCCCGTTCCTCCACGAAGTTGTCAAGTTCGGCCTTGGCCATGTCGCGGAACTCCTCATCCTTTTCGTTGGCCACAATCTCCTTGGCGTTGGCGATGTTGCCAATCACGTTTTTGTATTGTTTGTAGGCATCCACCACCGGCTGCAGGTCTTTGTAGTCCTTGCTCATCTTGATGAATTTCTTCATGTCGTTCATCGCGTCGGGCTGGGCAATATCCTCTCCTATCTGGAGCCAACGTTTGTATATCAGTTCTAATTTTTCCAGTAAATCGTTCATAATGAAATGGTCTTCAAAAGGGGCGGCAAAAATAGGAAAAATGTTGAAATGTTTAATTGTTTAATTGATTTATTGTTGGGACCACCTTGTGTCGTACTTTCCGAACGTCTCGTAGGGATGGGACACGCACAATGATCTAACCTCCTAACCTTTAATCGCCTCATCGAAAATTTTCACCCTTCCACGCGTCGTGCATTGGCGAAACTTTATTATTTTTGCGCCTTAATTTTTACATTATGGCAAAAGCATCTCCTGAGAGCATCCAAAAGGCTGTCAACATTCTCACAAAGCACACGGACAGTAAGCTCTTGACACATCTCAACGCTTGCGTTCACTGCGGTCTTTGCAGTACCAGCTGTCTTTTCTACAAGACCTTTCCCGAGGCCAAATTCATCCCCGGCAAGAAGGTGGACATGGTCTCTTCCATCTATCGTCGCTACTGCACGTTGCTCGGGCGCGCCGTTCCGAAGTTGAACAATGCCCGTGAGCTCACCGACGAGGTGATTGATGAGATGGTAGACGAGCTGTTTGGCGCCTGCACCATGTGCGGACGCTGTGTGAAGCACTGTTCCATCGGGGTGGACATCCCCTTTGTGGTGCGCACAGGCCGCAGGATGCTGGCCGCCATGGGCTGTGTTCCGCAGTCACTTCAAGCCACCGTGGATGCCGCCTTGGAGACTAAGAACAACATGGCCATCCCTGAGGAGGATTTCGTGGACACCATCGACTGGATGGCAGAAGACTTGGAGGACGAACTGGGCATTGAAAATCCCATCCCGCTGAACAAGGAAGGTGCGGAGCTCTTCTACACGCTGAACCCACGCGAGCCCAAGTTCTTCCCGCTCTCCATTGCCGCCGCCGCCAAGATCTTCTATGCCGCCGGCGCCAACTGGACCCTTTCCAAGGACATGTACGACGTGACCAACTACGGTTACTTCTCCGGCAATGACGCGCATGCCTCACAAATCGCCCGAAACCTTTTTGACGAGGTTCACCGCATGGGTTGCAAGACTCTTGTGCTCGGCGAGTGCGGACATGGCTCCCGCGCCGCCCGCTGGGAAGCCCCCAACTTCCTGAAAGAACACCCCGACTTCAAGATCATCACCCTTATAGAATTGTTGGAATCCTACATCAAAGAGGGCAAAATCAAACTGGACAAGTCGTTGAATACCAAGAAATACACCATTCACGACCCCTGCAACATCACTCGCAACGGGGGACTATTCCAATCTCTTCGATTTGTGGCAAAGGCAGCCGTTCCCGAATTGATCGAGATGACTCCAACGGGAAGCGACAACTTCTGTTGTGGCGGCGGCGGCGGCATGTTGGCTATGAGCGAATACAACGAGCGTCGTCTTGCGGTGGGCAAAATCAAAGCCGACCAGATCATCGCCACCGGCGCCAACGTGGTCATCACCCCATGCCACAACTGCGTGGACCAACTCAACCAGCTTAACCATACCTATAAGTTGGGCGTGGAGGTCAAATCCCTCGCCGAGGTGGTCGCCGATGCCCTGGTACTTAACAGTTAACAGTTGTCAGCTGGGAGTTAGAAGTTGAAAGCTTTCCTTGAGCAGTCCCGTTAGGGACAAGAGCTCGGTAGAAAAACAGTTGTCAGTTGGGAGTTAGGAGTTGGAAGTCAAGGTTCAATCAGCAGATTGGCAGAAAAAAAATCCCCTCGTTTATAATAATATCGAAAAAAGCTCGTTATATAGGCCATTAAAAATCATCATAGAAAAAAAACAGTAAAGCAAACAAATGAAAAAAGTATCGGTTTTCCTCCTGATTATTCTTACATTAGCCACTTCTGGATATGCACAAACTGTTCCTGATGACCCGCATGACTATCTGGGTCGTTTGAACGCCATCACCACGGCTGTACCCTTCCTACTGATAGCCCCGGACTCCCGTGCGGGCGCCATGGGTGATATTGGGGTGGCAACCTCCGCCGATGTAAACTCCCAGGCATACAATTCTGCCAAATACGTCTTCAACAAGAATACCTTCGGCGTATCGCTCTCTTACAGTCCTTGGCTTCGCAAGTTGGTTAACGATATTAACTTGGCCTATCTGTCCACCTACTGGAAAATGACCGATATGGATGCCATCGCCTTCTCGCTTCGCTATTTCTCACTCGGCGACATCCAGTTCACCGACGAGCAGGGCCATAATATGAGCACTCAAAACCCCAATGAGTTCTCCCTTGACTTTTCCTATTCGCGCAAGTTGATTGACCAATTATCCATTGCCATCACACCGCGTTTCATATACTCCAACCTCACGGCCAACCAGTATGTTGGTGGTGTGGAGACCAAGCCCGGCTTAGCCGGTGCCGCCGACGTCGCCCTGTTCTACGAGCAGGATTTCAAAGCCCGTAACATGGATGGTCAAACCCTTCGTGCCGGTCTTGCCATCTCCAATATTGGCAACAAGATGTCCTACTCTTCCGGTACCCTTCGCCGCGACTTCCTGCCCACCAACCTCAAGCTTGGTGTTGGCTACGAGATGAACTTTGACGGTTACAACAAGCTGGCTGTCACGGGTGAAATCAACAAGCTGTTAGTTCCCACTCCTCCGGTATATGCCACCGACTCTGCCGGACGCATCATCTACGACGAGTCCAACAATCCCGTCATCGCCTCGGGCCGCAATCCGGACGTCTCCGTGCCCGTCGGCATCTTCCAATCCTTCTACGATGCCCCTGGCGGCTTCCTTGAGGAGATGCATGAGATCAACTTCGCTTTGGGCTTGGAGTACAGCTACCGTGACTTCTTCTATGTAAGAGCCGGTTACTTTAACGAGAACAAGAACAAGGGTAATCGTAAATTCTTAACCATGGGTGTGGGATTCAAGTACAACATCCTGAATATTGATGTAGCTTATCTGTTTGCTATACAACAATACCACCCGCTGGCCAACACCCTGCGCTTCACCCTCTCCTTGGACTTCACCTCTTTCAACAAAGACGAAATCAAACAACAAGGAAGACTGAGATAATATGCAATTCCGTGTAGGACTTGGTTACGACTCACATCGATTTGCCCTCGACAGACCACTCGTCATCGGGGGCATTCGCATTCCTTTTGAGAAGGGATTGGCCGCCCATTCAGATGGCGATGTGCTCATCCATGCCATCTGTGACGCACTGCTCGGCGCCGCCGCATTGAAAGACATTGGCACGCATTTCCCAGACAATGACCATCAATTCCAGAATATCGACAGCAAGCTCCTTCTCGAAAAAGTCGTGGACCTCATTCAAGAGAAAGGCTGGTCCGTCAACAACCTTGACTGTACCCTCATTCTGGAAGAACCTAAGATGAAACCCTACATCGACCCGATGGTGGAGACCCTGGCCCCCCTTCTTCACCTCAACCCTGACAGCCTCTCCATCAAAGCCAAGACCAACGAAAAGATGGGCTTCACCGGACAGAAGGAAGGCGTGGCAGCCATGGCGATAGTGTCGCTGATTAAGGGAGGAGAGAGTTGAGAGTTAGATAATAGTTGACAGATAATAGATAATAGTTGTGGGGGATGGGGAAGAGTTAAAAGTTAAGAGTTAAAAGTTAAGAGTTGGTAATTCAGGGCTAACGGCTAATGGCCAAAGTTCACAGTTGAAAAGTATCAAACGACATGCGTGATAATTTGCTTCAAAATCCTTTCTGCCGAGCATGGAATACGCCTCGGCAGACACCTCCTTTCAGCCAGATCAAGACAGAACACTACCAGCCCGCCTTTGAGGAGGGCATCCGGCAGGCCAAGGCGGAGATTGCCGCTATCCGTACCAATCCGGAGGCCCCCACCTTTCAGAATACGGTGGTTGCTTTAGAGCATACAGGCAGTATGTTGAATCGTGTCACGGAGATTTTTTTCAACATCTTGGAATGTGACGGCACCCCGGAAATGCACGCCATCGCGGACAAGGTGCAACCCCTGCTCTCCGAGTTCTCCAACAGCATCCATCTGGATGCCGAATTGTTCCAGCGCATCAAGACGGTCTATCAGAACGAGTTAGACTCCTTGAATCCATTGGATCGGAAGTTGCTGGAAGACACCTATGATGGGTTCATCCACAGTGGGGCGGACCTGGACGAGGCCGGCAAGAAGCGCTTCAACGAGTTGAGCATCCGGCTGGCGAACCTTACCCTCGCTTTCGGGCACCAAGCCTTGGAGGCCAACAACGCCTACACGTTGCTTCTGCCCGACAAAACACGGCTGCAAGGAGTGCCGGAATCCGCACTCAGTCTGGCTGCCCACAAAGCGCAAGAGCAACAAAAAGAGGGATATCTCTTCGACCTGTCGGCCCCTTGCGTCACGGCCATCCTGAAATATGCCGACGACCGGAAGTTGCGCCACGAGATGTATATGCACTCCTCCTGCAAAGCCTTTCACGATCCCTATGACAACTGCCAGAACATCCTCGACATTGTAACCTGTCGCCACGAGATAGCACAGTTGCTCGGCTACCAGACCTATGCCGACTATGCTTTGCATGACCGCATGGCCAAGAGTACGGATCGGGTGTATGGGTTGTTGGATGAGTTGAAGACCTACGCCCTGCCTGCCGGTCGGCGAGAGATCGCGACGTTGCAGCAATATGCGGAATCCATCGGCTTTGAAGGGCCCCTGCAACGATGGGATTATGCCTATTATGCCGAAAAACAGCAACAGGCGCTCTTCCATCTGAGCACCGAAGCGCTGAAGCCCTACTTTGAACTCCAGCAAGTCATCAAGGGAGTGTTGGGATTAGCCGAAAGACTGTATGGGCTGCGCTTTGTAGCTAGCGACGAGATTGAAAAATACCACCCGGACGTGAAAGTTTATGAGGTCTATGACGGTGACCGTTTCATGGCGGTGTTGTATTTGGACTTCCATCCACGGGCCACCAAACGCAGTGGTGCCTGGATGACCAACTTCCGGGAACAGTATCGGGATAAGGACGGAAAGGATGTGCGTCCGCTGGTCAGCTTGGTGATGAACTTCACCCCATCCACGGAGCAGATGCCTTCGTTGCTGACCTTCGGGGAGGTCACCACCTTCTTGCACGAGTTCGGCCATGCCCTCAACAGCATCCTGTCGGAGGTGCCCTATGCCTCCCTGTCGGGCACCAACTCCCCGCGTGACTTTGTGGAGCTGCCCTCGCAACTCAATGAGAACTGGGCCGTGGAGCCCGTCTTCCTGGAGACCTTCGCTCGCCACTATCAGACTAGCGAGCGCATACCGGAGACCTTCATCACCCAGATACGCAAGATGCGCCAGTACATGGCGGGGTATGCCTGTACCCGCCAGCTCTCCTTCGGCTATCTCGACATGAAATGGCACACCACCCCACCCGACCAGCTTCAGGATGTGTATGCGGTGGAGCGCAGCGTCTTCGACACCGTGGAGTTGTTCCCCGTGGTGCCCGGCACCTGTATGAGCACCTCCTTCGGCCACCTCTTCTCAGGCGGCTATGCGGCAGGGTATTACGGTTACAAATGGGCCGAGATGCTGGAGGCCGACGCCTTCAACTGCTTTGTCCAAGAGGGTGTGATGAATGTGGAAACCGCCCAACGCTATCGCAAGACCATCCTATCCAGAGGCGGCAGCGTGGATGCCATGCAGATGTTCACCGATTTTGCTGGTCACGAGCCCTCCCCCGACGCCCTTCTGCATCGTGACGGACTGAAGTGAAGAAGCCGTTGGCCATTAGCTATTACTCCCTAGCTATTCGCTATTGAAAATTGGCGAAATTTATGTATGTTTGCAGGCTTAAAATTTAATACGATGTTCTATCTGTATCTCAAAGAAATAAAGGCCTTTTTAAGCTCCATTCTAGGCTACATTTTTGTAGGGGTCTTCCTGATTGTGTCCGGTCTCTTTCTATGGGTGTTCCCCAACATGGACAATATCATGGAAGCTGGCATGGCTGACATACACGGACTTTTTAACCTTTCGCAGTTTTTGTTCATCTTCTTGGTGCCTGCCATCACCATGCGCTCCTTTGCTGAGGAACGCCGCACCGGAACCATGGACATCCTGCTCACCAAGCCCCTTACCGACTTGCAGATCATCAGCGCCAAATTCCTGGCCTGCCTCACCCTGCTCGTCATAGCCTTAATCCCCACTTTCATCTATATCATCAGCGTGTATCTGCTCGGCAACCCCGTCGGCAATATCGACATGGGTAGCACGTGGGGCTCCTATCTCGGACTTGTCTTCCTCGGTGCCACCTTTATCTCCATTGGGCTGTTCTCATCTTCCATCACCAACAACCAGATCATCGCCTTCATCATCGCTGCCTTGCTCTGCTTTATCTGCTATTTCGGCTTCGCCTTCATCTATTCTTTCGAATCGCTTGGCGCTGTCGGTTACTACATCAAGACCCTGGGCATCGAACATCACTACGCCTCCATCAGCAAAGGCGTGATTGACTCTCGCGACGTCATCTACTTCCTCAGCGTCATCTTTTTATTCCTCTTCGCCACCGAAATTGTACTGCTTCGTCGTAAATGGTAACCTTTAATCAGACAGTTATGAAGAACAACAAAAATCAAAATAGCAGTATCCAATTCAAGAAAAACACCGTCATAGGACTTGTGGCAGCCCTGGTGATTGTGTTGATCCTCAACATACTCTCCTCCTTTTTCTTCTTCCGCATCGACCTGACCAAAGACAAACGGCACTCGCTCTCCCCTTCCACCATTGAAATGTTGAAAGGGCTGGAAGACAAAGTCTATGTGCGGGTATATCTGAAAGGCAAGGACCAGCCTGCCGACTATCAGCTCTTTGCCAAGCAGGTGGAACAGATGTTACAGGACTTCCGCAGCTACAACCAGAACGTCTATTACGAGTTCATTGATCCGCTGGATGGCCAAAACACAGAAGAGGTCAACAACATCTTAGGCGAGTTTGTGAAAAAAGGGTTGGAGCCCATCCCCGTCAGCCGGGAAGACGCCAACGGCTACTCCACGCACATGGTCATTCCCGGGGCCATCATCTCCTACCGCAACAAGGAGTATCCGGCCAAACTGGTGGTGGCGGATCCTTCCGGTGCCAACTGGCTGCAGTATTCCACCGAAGAGTTGGAATACAATCTGGTAGCCCCTATCCGCCGGCTGCTCAAGACGGAGAAGCCGAAAGTCGCCTTTTTGGATGGCCACGGGGAGTTGGATTTCTTCAGCACTTATTGGGCGGCTGCACAACTGCAACGCTTTTACAATGTGGACCGGATCACCCTGGATGGTAAGATCAACGCATTGCGCAACATCTCCCTGGTAGATTCCACCAGCGATGAGCTCAAGCTGGGGGACAACAAATATGATGTGCTCATCATCGCCCAGCCCACCCAACCGTTCAGAGAATACGACAAATACATCATCGACCAGTTCATCATGCGTGGCGGCAAGGTGCTGTGGCTCATCGACAACACCACGGCCTCTCTGGACAGCCTGCAGAATACGCCGGAGTTTTTCGCAACCCCACGCTCCCTCTATATCAACGACCTCCTCTTCACTTACGGGGTACGTATCAACAGCAACCTGATCCAGGACCTCAGCTGCCTGCCCATCCCGCAGCAGGTCAGCATGATCGGTGACCAGCCACAATACAAGTTCATGGCTTTCCCCTACGTGTTGGACATCGTCAACTTCAGCGACCATCCCATCGTGCGCAACATGAAAGAGATCCGTTCCGAGTTTGCCAGCAGCATCGACCTGGTGGGACGCGAGAACGACCTGACCAAGACCGTCTTGATGACCACCTCCGAGCGCACCAAGCTGACCCCTGCGCCCTCCATCGTGACCCTGCGCGTAGGTCTCACCAAACCCAATCCGCAGGAGTTCGCCTTCCGCAACCTGCCTGTCGCCGTCCTAGTGGAAGGTGAGTTCACCTCCGCCTTCAAAGGCATCCTGCCCATCGAATTCGACACGATCAAACAACTGGACTACCGCGACAAGAGCGTTTATACCCGGCAGATCTTTGTGTCTGACGGTGACATTATCCGCAACCCCTTCGACCGGAAACGCAACCAACCCTATCCTACCGGTTACGACATCTACACCCGTACCATGTACGACAATGCAGACTTCATCTTCAGTTGTATCAACTACCTTTGTGCCGACGATGATCTGCTGCAACTGCGTGCCAAGAACTTCAAAATCGGCTCGCTCAACCAAGAGAAAATACGAAAGAACAAGACGATGATTGCCACGCTCAACATCGTGATCCCGCTGGCCCTAATAGCCATTATGGGTGTTATTTTGATCTTATCCCGGAAATTCAAGTTCTCGAAAAAATCAAACTAATCATAACGTTGAATCATTAATAATCCATAAAAATCATCTAAAATGAAAAAATTATTTGTCTTCGTGATGGTGCTTTTCTGCTCGCTGCCTATCTTCGCGCAGAAAAGTGACCTCAACCTGAATGATCCCATCAAAGCGGATCCGAATGTGACCATTGGCAAGTTGGACAATGGCCTGACCTATTACATTCGCAAGAACACCTACCCGAAGGACCGCGTGGAGTTCCGTCTTGCCGTGAACGCCGGTTCCAACCAGGAAAACGACAACCAGCAGGGTCTGGCACACTTCACCGAGCACATGGCCTTCAACGGCATTGAGGGTTTCCCGAGCAACAGCGTGGTGGACCACCTGCGTAGCAAGGGTGTGGTGTTTGGTGCCGACCTCAACGCCTACACCAGCTTTGACGAGACCGTCTATATGATCCCCATGCCGACCGACGATCCCGGCAACATAGACCTCGGCCTCAAAATCCTGAGAGGCTGGGCTGCCGGTCTGCTCTACGACAACAAGGAGATTGACGAGGAGCGCGGTGTTATCATTGAGGAATACCGTCTCGGTCTGGGTGCCGATGACCGTATGCGCAAAGAGTACTGGCCTGTCCTCATGAAGGACTCCCGTTATGCCGACCGTATGCCCATCGGAAAACTCGACATCCTGCAAACCTTTGAGTATCAAGTCATCAAAGACTTCTACAAAGACTGGTATCGTCCGGATCTGCAAGCTGTGATCGTAGTTGGCGACATCAACGTGGCTGAAGTGGAAGCGAAGATCAAGACGATGTTTGGCAACATCCCCGCCAAGCAGAACCCCAGAAAGAAAGAGATTTACGGCATTGGCACCAACCAGGAGCCGCTTGTGGCTGTCTGCACCGACAAAGAGGCCACCGGCAACCAGGTGATGCTCATCCGCAAGCACAAACACACTCCGATGAAGACCATCGGCGACTTCCGCCAGCAACTCTGCATCGATCTCTACAATGCCATGTTCGATGCCCGTTTTGAAGAGATGACCCAGGATCCGAAATGCCCGTTCGTGGGCGCTGGTGCCGGTTACGGCGAATTCATCGGCAACACTGATGCGTATGCCTGCCAAGCCATGGCCAAGGAAAATCGTATTCCCGACGCTTTGCGCGTACTCTTGCAAGAGGACTATCGCGTGCTGAAATACGGTTTCCTGCAAACCGAGCTCGACCGTGCCAAAGAAGAGCTGTTGGAAAGATACGACAAAGCTTCCAAAGAGGCTGACAAGACCGAGTCTGCCCGTTTCGCCTCCCAATATATCAACAACTTCCTGCGCCAAGACCCCATCCCGGGTGCTAAACGTGAGAACACCTACGCCAAGAAACTGGTGGAAGGCATCACACTGGCTGAAATCAACGCTCTGGCCAAGAACTGGATCACAGAAGACAACATGGTCGCCATCGTCACCGCCCCCGAGAAGGAAGGTGTCTCCGTTCCGACCAAAGGGGAAATCCTCAATATTTTGAAAGACAAATCCTTAGCTAACGTACAACCTTATGTGGACACCTATAAGGAACAAGAGATCTTGGAGAAGGAAAAACTGACCCCCGGCAAGATCACCTCTGTGGAGAAGATCGAATCCGTGGGTGCTGAAAAGTGGACCCTCTCCAACGGCGTCACCGTTTATCTGAAAAAAACCGACTATAAGAATGATGAGATCCTCTTCAGAGCCAGCAGCAAGGGTGGCAAGAGCCTTTATCCTGTGAAAGATCTGGCCTCCGTTGATTTTGCTGCCGACATCATCGACCGTGGCGGTATCGCTGAAATCGATTACAACTCCTTGATGAAGAAGATGAAAGGTAAAGATGCGGGCGTTTCTCCCGAGATCAACCTGCTGTCTGAAAGTTTCTCCGGCTCCTCCTCCCCGAAAGATCTGGAGTTCTTCTTCCAATACCTCAACGCATTCTTCACCAACCCCCGCATCGACCCGAACGCTTTCGAGTTGGTGATGCAAGAGACCCGCGAGGGTATCAAGATGATTGCCGCCCAGCCGATGTACCAATTCTTGGGCAAGTTGGTTGATGCCGCTTACAACAACGATCCTTACATGAAGCAGATGTTCACCTTCGATGATGAATATCTGAACCAGGTGAACTTCGACCGTGCTGTACAAATCTACAAAGAGCGTTTCGCCAATCCCGCCGACTTCAACTTCTTCTTCGTGGGCAACTACGACGAAAAGCAGATGAAGGAGTTGGTAGAACTGTACCTTGGTTCCATGAAGACCAATCCGAACAAGAAAGAGAACTACAACATCAGCGTGCTGAAGCCGCGTCCCGACAAGTCTTCCACCCAAACCGTCTATGCCGGCACAGAAGAGCAAGGCTGGATGGGCATGATGATCAACAACCCCATCGAATGGAGTTATCGCAATTCCATCATCGCCGACATGATTGGTGAATCTCTCGACATCCAGTTCGTGCGCATTGTGCGTGAAAAGATGGGCGATGTCTATTCTCCGATGGTGAGCATGACCGCCGTCAAACTTCCGCATCCTGAGCTCCAGCTGATGGTCCTGCTGGGTTGTGATCCTGCGAAGACTGACAAACTGGCCACCGCCAGCCTCAAGATCCTCAACGACTTCAAGGCCAAAGGTCCGGACAAGAAAACCCTGGCCCTCGTGAAGAAGCAGATGATCAGCACCCGCGCCAAGAACATCCAGACCAACAACTTCTGGCTCAACTACATCAACGGCAAAATCATCAACGATGAACCGATCATCGCCACGGAAGAATACAATAACATCGTCAACTCCATCACCAAGAAAGACATGATCGAGTTCATGAGCAAATACTTCAAACCTGAAATCTACACCCGCGTTGACATGCATCCGACCACGATGCAACACTAAAAAAGGCAGGTGATCCTTTATTCAAATATGGTAGAGACGCAACACATTGCGTCTCTATGTTTTACAAATACTGAACACAACATGACCGATTACAATATCCAATACAAAATCGCCGACATGGCGCTGGCCGAATGGGGCCGTAAAGACATAGAAGTATCACAAAAGGAGATGCCCGGACTCATCGCTTTGCGCGAAAAGTACGGGGACAGCCAGCCACTCAAGGGCGTGCGCATCATGGGCTCCCTGCACATGACCATCCAGACGGCCGTCTTGATAGAGACGTTGGTCCATTTGGGTGCGGTGGTGCGGTGGT